>NZ_JBQERJ010000032.1:0-788 GCF_056534925.1 Ruegeria sp. P10 | reverse complement strand
GCAATGTCACGAGAGGGGGGGTGCGACTATGTAGCGACGCTTGTCGTACTTCACCGCTTTTTTTGGCTGCTTCCGGCTTGGGATGCACATGCGTATCCCTTTGTCTTTCAACGTTTCCCGGAACCAATCAGCGTCATATCCGCGATCTCCGAGCAGCCATTCGACATCTGGCAGGCTGCTCAACAATGCTCGTGCGCCGATGTAATCACTCATCTGCCCAGGCGTCACAAACATGTTGAGTGGGCGCCCCTCGCTGTCGCGGATGACACGCCGTTTGGTGTTCATGCCGCCCTTGGTTCGGCCCCTCTCGGCAGCATCCTTCGGATGCGCCTGCCAGGCAGTGAATCAGGTGTCCACGCCCCCCTTTTTGACGCTCATGCTGGTCGCTGTGCGGTGCGCCTTCATGTAGGTCGCGTCCACTGCCCGGCAGTCGAAACGCAGTTTCGATGAGAGGGGATCATCACGGTCTTGTCTTCTCCGTGCTCAGCGGCCAATCCGGCCATCATCCGCGCAAAGATGCCCTTGTAGCTCCAACGTTTCCAGCGGTTGTAGAGCGTCTTATGCGGGCCGTATTCCTTCGGCGCATCGCGCCAGCGCAAACCATTGCGATTAATGAAGACTATCCCGCTCAACACCCGCCGGTCATCGACGCGGAGTTTGCCATGAGACTTTGGCAAGAAGGGCTCAAGACGCGCCATCTGGGCGTCGGTCAGCGAAAACAGATCAGACATGTTCACCGCCCGTTTTTCGAACCGTGAAACACGCAACCCCGCTGAAATCAATGGGTC
>NZ_JBQERJ010000031.1:0-1218 GCF_056534925.1 Ruegeria sp. P10 | reverse complement strand
CTGAGCCTCCCCAACTGAACTGGTCCACCGTTATGTTTAGGAAACGGAGGACCAAGAATGGCAAACAAGAGACCGAAGCCCGAAGAGATTGTCTCTAAGTTACGGCAGGTTGAAGTTCTGATGGGGCAAGGGATGTCCCGTCTTGATGCGATCAGACAGATTGGCGTTGTTGAACAAACCTATTACCGCTGGCGAAAGAAGTACGGCGGAATGGGTGTAGACCAGTTGAAAGAACTGAAGCGGCTTCAGAAAGAGAACGAGCGGCTGAGGCGCGCGGTTTCTGATCTGACGTTGGACAAACTGATCCTGACGGAGGCGGCCAAGGGAAACTACTGAGCCCCGCTCGTCGTCGCGCCTGCATCAGCCATGTACGCAACCAGCTGAACGTTTCCGAGAGACGCGCCTGCCGCGTGCTTGGACAACACCGGTCTACGCAACGGCGTGTCCCACAAGGTCGCGCAGACGAAGACCGATTGGTGGCCGACATGATCGAGCTGACCCGTCAATACGGCCGATATGGCTATCGCAGGATCGCTGTACTGCTGAGAGAGGCTGAATGGTCTGTCAGCGATGGGCGGATTGAACGGCTTTGGCGACGAGAGGGGCTGAAAGTGCCCGTGAAACAACCAAAGAAAGGACGGCTCTGGCTGAACGATGGCTCGTGTGTTCGGCTGAGGCCGGAGTATCGCAATCATGTATGGAGCTATGACTTCGTTCATTGTCGAACCGATGATGGCAAAGCTTTTCGGACGCTGAACATCCTTGATGAGCACAGTCGAGAGTGCCTGGCGATCAGAGTGAAGCGCAAGCTGAACTCGGTCGATGTGATCGATGCCCTGACGGATCTGTTCATACTGCGGGGTGCACCCCGCTTCATACGATCAGACAATGGGCCAGAATTTATCGCCCAGGCCGTCCGAGACTGGATTGCCGCAGTTGGCGCCCAGACGGCTTACATTGAACCTGGGAGCCCGTGGGAGAACGGATACTGTGAAAGTTTCAATGGAAGGTTCAGGGATGAGCTACTCAACGGTGAAGTCTTCTACAGCCTACGCGAAGCACAAATCCTGATCGAACAATGGAGGAGACACTACAACACAAAGCGGCCCCACAGTGCACTGGGCTATCGCCCGCCAGCACCTGAAACCATCATCCCAATGGATTACAGGCCGACGGTGCACTAACAATCAACTTGGACCAGTCAGATGAGGCTGCTCA
>NZ_JBQERJ010000030.1:0-1273 GCF_056534925.1 Ruegeria sp. P10 | reverse complement strand
TTACAGGTTCGGATAGATCGGGAATTTGGCGCAGAGGTCTGCGACCTCGGCCTTGACCTTGGCTTCGACGGCGCCGTTGCCGTCTTCGCCATTGGCGGCCAGGCCGTCGACCACTTCGATGATCCAGTCGGCGATCTGGCGGAATTCGACCTCGCCGAAGCCGCGGGTGGTGCCGGCGGGCGAACCCAGACGGATGCCCGACGTGATGGTCGGCTTTTCCGGATCAAACGGCACACCGTTCTTGTTGCAAGTGATATGCGCCCGGCCCAAGGCCTTTTCGGTGGCGTTGCCCTTGACGCCTTTGGGGCGCAGGTCGACCAGCACCACATGGGTGTCGGTGCCGTGGGTCACCGTGTCCAGACCGCCCTTGATCAGCTGATCCGACAGCGCCTGGGCGTTGGTGATCACCTGCTTGACATAGTCCTTGAACTCGGGCCGCAGCGCCTCGCCAAAGGCCACGGCCTTGGCCGCGATCACATGCATCAGCGGGCCGCCCTGAATGCCGGGGAAGATGGCCGAGTTCACTTTCTTGGCGATATCTTCATCATTGGTCAGGATCATGCCGCCGCGCGGGCCGCGCAGGGTCTTGTGCGTGGTGGTGGTGGCCACATGCGCATGCGGAAAGGGGCTGGGATGTTCGCCCGCCGCAACCAGACCGGCGAAATGCGCCATGTCCACGTGCAGATAGGCCCCGACCATGTCGGCAATCTGACGCATGCGGGCAAAGTCGATCTGGCGCGGGATGGCCGAACCGCCGGCGATGATCAGCTTGGGCTGGTGCTCTTTCGCCAGCGCCTCGACCTGATCATAATCGAGCATGTTGTCTTCCTTGCGGACGCCATACTGCACCGCGTTGAACCACTTGCCCGACTGGTTCGGACGCGCGCCGTGGGTCAGGTGACCGCCGGCATCCAGGCTCATGCCCAGAATGGTGTCGCCGGGCTTGATCAGCGCCTGAAACACGCCCTGGTTGGCCTGAGAGCCGGAATTGGGCTGCACATTGGCGAATTCACAGCCGAACAGCTGCTTGGCGCGGTCGATGGCCAGGTTTTCGGCGATGTCGACGAACTGGCAGCCGCCATAATAGCGGCGGCCGGGATAGCCTTCGGCGTATTTGTTGGTCATCACCGAGCCCTGCGCCTCCATCACGGCGGCAGAGACGATATTCTCGGACGCGATCAGCTCGATCTCGTCGCGCTGACGACCCAGTTCCGACGTGATCGAGCCAAAAAGCTCGGGATCACGATCAGAAAGGGACTGGGTGAAAAATCCG
>NZ_JBQERJ010000029.1:0-1284 GCF_056534925.1 Ruegeria sp. P10 | reverse complement strand
AAAACAAAAAAAGGCCGCCCCGGTGTGGAGCGGCCTTCTTTAGTTCGACGGTGTGGGCTCTCATTGCTCTTTCAGAGCAACTGCCGCCCACCAGTCGGCAAAGCCGACTTACTCGATGATTTTCGACACGACGCCGGCGCCGACGGTGCGGCCGCCTTCGCGGATGGCGAAGCGCAGGCCGTCTTCCATCGCGATCGGAGCGATCAGCTCGACGGTGAAGCCGACGTTGTCGCCAGGCATAACCATCTCGGTGCCAGCCGCCAGGGTCACGGTGCCGGTCACGTCAGTGGTCCGGAAGTAGAACTGCGGACGGTAGTTCGCGAAGAACGGGGTGTGACGGCCGCCTTCTTCCTTGGTCAGGATATAGGCTTCGGCTTCGAACTTGGTGTGCGGTGTCACCGAACCCGGCTTACACAGAACCTGGCCACGCTCAACGCCGTCACGGTCGATACCGCGCAGCAGGGCGCCGATGTTGTCGCCCGCTTCACCGCGATCCAGCAGCTTGCGGAACATTTCAACACCGGTACAGGTGGTTTTCTGAGTGTCGCGGATGCCGACGATTTCGATCTCGTCGCCAACATTGATCACGCCACGCTCGACACGGCCGGTCACAACGGTACCACGGCCCGAGATCGAGAACACGTCTTCAACCGGCATCAGGAACGGCTTGTCGACTTCACGCTCAGGGGTGTCGATGTAGTCATCAACAGCCGCCATCAGTTCGCGGATCTTCGCTTCGCCGATTTCCGGGTTGTTGCCTTCCATCGCGGCCAGAGCCGAACCTGCAATGATCGGAATATCGTCGCCAGGGTATTCGTAGCTGGACAGCAGTTCGCGAACTTCCATCTCAACCAGTTCCAGCAGCTCTTCGTCGTCGACCTGGTCAACTTTGTTCATGAACACGACCATCTTCGGGATGCCAACCTGGCGGCCCAGCAGGATGTGCTCGCGGGTCTGCGGCATCGGGCCGTCAGCGGCGTTCACAACCAGGATCGCGCCGTCCATCTGAGCGGCACCGGTGATCATGTTCTTGACGTAGTCGGCGTGGCCGGGGCAGTCGACGTGCGCATAGTGGCGGTTGTCGGTCTCGTATTCCACGTGGGCGGTCGAGATGGTGATGCCGCGCGCTTTCTCTTCCGGCGCACCGTCGATCTGGTCATACGCTTTGAAGTCACCGAAATACTTGGTGATTGCTGCGGTCAGCGTGGTCTTGCCGTGGTCAACGTGGCCAATCGTGCCGATGTTGACGTGCGGTTTTGTACGCTCAAACTTTTCCTTTGCCAT
>NZ_JBQERJ010000028.1:0-1531 GCF_056534925.1 Ruegeria sp. P10 | reverse complement strand
CTACCAGCTGTTGTGCATCATCCTATTGTGCAGGGTTTACCCATCCTTGTTTTCGCAACTCGCGTAGCACGGCTTCTGCGTTCTCGACATCTTGGTGGATGCTTTTGAGCATTGCACCTAATGGCGCATCCGGCCACGCACGCTCAAGTTCAGCCAGTTTGGCTTTAGCCGCATAATCTTGCCCCATGGCTGACAACGCTGCCGTTACATAAGCTAGTGAAGGAGCGCTGAGTGGATCGCCAAGTTGCTTAGCCTCCTCAAAGCGCTCTACGGTCTTTTCATATTCACCAAGATGAAAGTAAGTCGCGCCCGAGATATTTCTGTTAGCAAATCGTTGGTTACTGGAACCAAGCAGAGAGAGTCTGTCAGCCGTTGCAATTGCTTCCTCGAATTCGCCCGAGAACATCGCCACAGCACCAAGAAAGTCGAGTACAGCACCATCATTTGGATCAAGTTTTGAGGCGCGCCTACTGAGTTGCAGCGCGGCGTCATAGTCGCGATTGGCGAAAAAGGCCCAGCTTTTTGCAGACTGGCTCCAGGCTTGGTCTGGGGCAAGGCTAACCGCTTGGTTCGCCAGCTTCATGGCGGCATCAGCATATTCGGTCTTGGCGTCAGACGGCGGAGTTATCACCGCAAGGGACGCGAGTGCCTGCGCAGCACCAGCATACCCACCGAAATATTCTGGATCGATCTCAATCACGCCTTCGAATACGGACAGAACCAGTAGCTGGCGTTGTCGGTCGAAGATCGGAAATATCATTGTCCGCGCTTGTTCCGCCAAATTGAATGCTTGTAATGCAGCTGGGGATTTTTCGTAAATTGCCACGCGCTGCATGTACGCGTTCGAGTCAGTTACAGCTATGCCACCCACTTCGGCAGAAGCAGTTTCCTGTCCATCTTGGGCAAGACCGACTGCGACCAACGCACCAACGACGGCCCCAATGGTGAACGCCCCAATGGGCAGTCCAAAGCGTTTGGCTTTTGTTGAGATTGATACTGTATTGGTTTCTGAGGCAGTTTCGAACCGCGGCCTGTATCCACCGCTATCGATACACAGTCGTACCGGATCATCTTTTCCGATACCTTCGTAATGCAGTTCCAAGAACTGACGAAGCCGCCGTGCATCGACGCGTACGATGTTTTCCGGATCGGTCCCCTCTGAGGTATCGCGGTCATATACATCCTGAGCGATAGTCTTGCTTCGAATTTGGTCTCCCCGACCAGCGAGCTCTTCGTCGACGATGTACGTCAGGAACGCCTGAAGCCTATCGGATCCATCCAAATGAGCGTCGGCAAGCAACCTGCCAAGGGCAGCGCGCTTCTGACCGCCCGAGATGTTTTTAAATTGTCGTGCCACATTCGCATTTTTGCATTTAATGGCCCGTGAGTCACCCTGTATTCACCGTGAGTCACTTACGTGAATGTCTCTTAAACCATAACCTTGTGACCAAAACAGCGAGCCGGAGCGCGAAACTCCGCAGTGCCAGCTTGCCAATCTGTTAAGCGACTGGAGGATTACACATGGCCCAAC
>NZ_JBQERJ010000027.1:0-1758 GCF_056534925.1 Ruegeria sp. P10 | reverse complement strand
CACCCTTATGAAAATGACGACGGAAGAGGCCTTTGTTAAGGTTTTGCAGATGCACGGGATTGAGCATGCGTTCGGGATCATTGGATCTGCGATGATGCCGATCTCGGACTTGTTCCCGAAGGCCGGGATCATGTTCTGGGACTGTGCGCATGAAGGCAGCGCGGGGATGATGGCGGATGGCTACACCCGTGCGACCGGCAAGATGTCGATGATGATCGCGCAGAACGGCCCCGGCATCACCAATTTCGTGACCGCCGTGAAAACCGCCTACTGGAACCACACGCCGCTGCTGCTGGTCACTCCGCAGGCGGCGAACAAGACCATCGGTCAGGGCGGTTTCCAGGAAGTTGAGCAGATGAAGCTGTTCGAGGACATGGTCGCCTATCAGGAAGAGGTCCGCGACCCGACCCGCGTCACCGAGGTTCTGAACCGCGTGATCATGAAAGCCAAGCGCGCCAGCGCCCCGGCCCAGATCAACATCCCGCGTGACATGTGGACCCAGGTGGTCGATATCGACCTGCCCGCCATCGTCGAGTTCGAGCGCCCTGCGGGCGGCGAAACCGCCGTGGCGCAGGCGGCCGAGCTGCTGTCGAACGCCAAGAACCCGGTGATCCTGAACGGTGCGGGCGTGGTGCTGTCCAAGGGCGGGATCGAGGCCTCGAAGGCGCTGGCCGAGCGTCTGGATGCGCCGGTCTGCGTGGGCTATCAGCACAACGACGCCTTCCCCGGCAGCCACCCTCTGTTTGCCGGTCCGCTGGGCTACAACGGCTCGAAAGCCGGGATGGAGCTGATCAGCGAGGCGGATGTTGTCCTGTGCCTCGGCACCCGTCTGAACCCGTTCTCGACCCTGCCGGGCTATGGCATCAACTACTGGCCCGCGGATGCGAAGATCATCCAGGTCGACATCAACCCTGACCGTATCGGCCTGACCAAAGCGGTCAGCGTCGGCATCATCGGCGACGCCGCCAAGGTGGCAAAGGGCATTCTGGCCCAGCTGAGCGACACCGCCGGTGACGAAGGCCGCAAGGAGCGCAAAGAGCGCATCGCGCAGAAGAAATCGGCCTGGGCGCAGGAACTGACCTCGATGACCCACGAGGATGACGATCCGGGCACCACCTGGAACCAGCGTGCTCGCTCGGCCAAGCCCGACTGGATGAGCCCCCGCATGGCGTGGCGCGCCATTCAGGCGGCCCTGCCGAAAGAGGCGATCATCAGCTCGGATATCGGCAACAACTGCGCCATCGGCAACGCCTATCCATCGTTTGAAGAGGGCCGCAAATACCTGGCGCCGGGCCTGTTCGGCCCCTGCGGCTATGGCCTGCCGGCCATCGTTGGTGCCAAGATCGGCTGCCCGGATGTGCCGGTCGTGGGCTTTGCCGGTGACGGTGCCTTTGGCATCGCGGTGAACGAACTGACCGCGATCGGCCGCGAGGAATGGCCCGCCGTGACCCAGATCGTGTTCCGCAACTACCAGTGGGGCGCGGAAAAGCGCAACTCGACCCTGTGGTTCGACGACAACTTCGTCGGCACCGAGCTGGACACCAAAGTGTCTTACGCCGGTATCGCGCAGGCCTGTGGCCTGAAGGGTGTCGTGGCCCGCACCCAGGACGAGCTGACTGCGGCGCTGAATCAGGCGATCGAGGATCAGAAGAACGGCATCACCACGCTGATCGAGGCCCTGATCAACCAGGAGCTCGGCGAGCCTTTCCGCCGCGACGCGATGAAAAAACCCGTCGCCGTCGCCGGAATCTCCGCCGA
>NZ_JBQERJ010000026.1:0-2354 GCF_056534925.1 Ruegeria sp. P10 | reverse complement strand
CCCCCGTCAACCGCGTCGACAACGCATACGGTGACAGAAACCTCGTCTGCACATGCCCCCCAATGGACGCATACGCAGACGCCGCGGAATAGGGAACCGGGCGTAGCAATCCGCGGTTTGCCCTAGCGGATTGAAATCCGAAAATGAGGGCAGCGTCCAGCGAGGCGCTGCCTCTCGTCAATTCGATGGAGGAACAATGAAACACTATGTCCTCGCAAATGATCGCGCCGACCTGGCAAAGACCGGGCCGGAGGTGCCCGAAAGAATAAAACACATCGATGTTATCCTCAGCGACACCCGGGCGCTGGCATCGGCCGAGATCGTCGTCGAGTTCTATCACGCTCTGAACAGCCTGGTCGAAAACTGCTCTTACGTCGTCAATCTCCGGGTGTCCGGAAATGACTCGGTTGGCGGGCCTCTTTATTGGGCAGGTCGGACGGCGATATTCTGGGGCGACCTGGAGAACAACTGGGACGTCTCCGGTTCGCGCAGAAGCTGGATTTCGCAAGTTCTCAACCTGTCTTCAAGGACCGTTCTGGTCGGTGGAGCTGTCCTGTTGCTGGTGCAACTGGGCAGAGCGGGCCGAAACATCGTCGCGGTTCACCCGAACTTTGCCGCGGCCGCGCTGGAAAGCGGATTGGAAAGCTGCGGTGCGGCAACCCATCTGGCCGCCGACGGGCACCCCCACAGCGCGACCAGCAGACTGAGCGCGTTGCGGTTGTTGTCCGAATTCGTGTCCTTGGATCACGGAGAGCATATTGCGGACGCATTGCGCAGCTATATCGGCCTGACCGAACCTACGCAAAAACACGAAAGCAGGTTGGCCGCCCGGTTAGTGCACAAGGCAAAAGGCGATCTTCTGGTGGTGCGCACTTTGGATGCGATGCAGGAGAACATCGAAGATCCTCTGACGATCTCCGATCTTTCCCGTTTGCTCAAAACCTCGACGCGGCAGCTGCAACGACGGTTCCTGAGCAAAACCGGAGCAAAGCTTCTTTCCACGTACAAGGAGCTTCGTCTGGAAAGGGCGCAGAACCTGTTGCAGTTCACGAACATGTCGCAGATCGAAATCTCGGCAGCCACCGGTTTTTCATCGCCCGTCGCATTGAAACGTGCGTTTCAACGCTGCTACAAAACCAGCCCGGATGATGTCCGGGACCGTCGGTTCACGGGTTCGATGGCCCCGGAAGGATCCTAGCACTTCTTCGGCTTGCGCAACCGGCGATGAAATCGCGTGGGCAGTTTGCCCACGCAACACTGGTTTGGTTCACGCCGCAGCAATCTGGCCTGCCTTTTCCACCAGCACTTCGGCCTGACGGATGGAGGCGTAATCAATCAGTCGACCATCCAGCGAAACGGCGCCTTTTCCGTCTGCCTCGGCCTCGGCCATGGCAACAAGAATTCGCTGCGCCTTGATGACCTCGGCGTCGGACGGCGACATCACCTCGTTCGCCAGCGCGATCTGGCTTGGGTGAATGACCCATTTGCCCTCGCAACCCAGAACGGCGGCACGTTTTGCGGCGGCCTTGTAACCGTCCGGGTCCTGAAAATCGCCAAAAGGCCCATCAATCGGACGCAGCCCGTTGGCGCGCGCCGCAACCACCATGCGGGCCAGAGCATAATGCCACATGTCACCCCAATGGGTCTGGCGACCGTCCTCGGGGTCCGCATCGGTCAAAACAGAGTAGTCCGGGTTCACACCACCGATGATCGTGGTTCGCGCACGGGTCGAGGCCGCATAGTCGGCCACACCGAAGTGCAAGCTTTCATTGCGCTTGGATGCTGCCGCAATCTCACTGACATTCTGCATGCCAAGCGCGGTTTCGATGATGTGTTCGAACCCGATCCGTTTTTTGTAACCCTTGGCGTCTTCGATCTGGGTCACCAGCATGTCGACCGCATACACATCTGCGGCTGTCCCGACCTTGGGGATCATGATCAGGTCCAGCCGTTCACCCGCCTGTTCGACCACATCGACGACGTCGCGGTACATGTAATGCGTGTCCAGACCGTTGATCCGAACCGACATGGTCTTGTTGCCCCAATCGATGTCGTTCAGCGCCTGAATGATGTTCCTGCGGGCCTGTTCCTTTTCATCGGGCGCGACGGCGTCTTCCAGATCAAGGAAAATGACGTCTACATCGGATTTGGCTGCCTTTTCGAACATTCCGGGTTGGCTGCCGGGCACGGCCAATTCACTTCGGTTCAGGCGTGCTGGGGCTTGGTCAATGGAATGAAAGCTCATAGGTTCGGGTCCTTCGTCTTACAGGTTCGGATAGATCGGGAATTTGGCGCAGAGGTCTGCGACCTCGGCCTTGACCTTGGCTTCGACGGCGCCGTTGCCGTCTTCGCCA
>NZ_JBQERJ010000025.1:0-3368 GCF_056534925.1 Ruegeria sp. P10 | reverse complement strand
CAACTACCTGCCGAGTGATCAGACCTCCGGACCGAAGCCGAAGACTGCATTCAGACATCAACTCCGAGTGCTGGTTCTGGACCTGTATGTTGCTTGGCTGGAAGACCCAGAACTGTCTATCGGCGTCTCCATGTCCTCGAACCACTGGGACACGTCTTCTCGCTATAACGCGATCCATATATCCAAGAAGATCATCCCGATCATTCACACCCTGATTGAGGCAGGACTATTGGATGTTGCCAAGGGCAGCTACTCGGGTCCTCTGGCCCAGGGGAACAGAACAACAAGGATACGAGCCTCCGAGGTCCTGCAGGGATGGTTCGCCGAAGTGGCATTCCGACGAGATGACGTTGGTCGGGTCGAAGGTGAAGAAATCATCATCCTCAGAGGCGACAAAGCAGAGGCACTGGTCGAGTACGAGGAAACCGACGAGATCATTAGAATGCGGGCTGAGCTTGAGCGCTATAACCAAGTTATTGGTGGCGCTTTCATTGATATCCCTGTTTTGGATGAACCAAGGGTCGATGATGTCACCACCGATCATCATCATAAGTTCACCCGCAGGATATTCAGCCGCTCTGACTTCAACCTGAATGGGCGCTTTCATGGCGGTTGGTGGCAGCAGATAAATAGTGACTGGAGGTCGAAGATCTTCATCAATGATACGCCAGTTGTCGAAGTGGACTTCCGCAGCCTCCATGTCTCGTTGCTCAGCCTTCGAGCAGGAAAAGAACTTGATGGCGATCCCTATGAATTGCCCAACATACTGGGTGCATGGCTGCCTTCAGTGCTGCAGCGTCAATTTATCAAGCGGCTTGTACTGACAGCAATCAACGCCGGTTCCAGGGATGCCGCCTTCCGGGCGTTTCGAGACGGATACCCAACCGGCCACGCAGGCAAGACACTGACGAACGAGCAACTGGAGGCCCTGCTGACTGGCTTTCTGGAAAAGACCCCTCACATCAGGGACTTTCTGTTCGCGGATCAAGGTATTCAGTTGATGAACCTTGATAGTGAGATAGCGGAGCGCGTCCATCGGCACTTCTGCGATCGGGCCGTTCCAGTCCTATCCGTGCATGACAGTTTTATTGTCGATTACACCCGAGTGGGCGAACTGAAGCGGGTGATGGCCGAGGCGTCTGCTGAAGTGGCTGGTGCACCGTTACCAACATCAAACAAGTTCTACGGGCTGGACGAACAACCCGACCCGAACGCCAACCACGTCAAAGACTACATCATCTGGCGGCAGACGGCCCGGTCTGAGGGGTATCTTCAGAGGTTGGCGGAACATGAACGGAGAACTGGGCGAGAAGTGGTGCCGTTCGAAGCTCAAAATTGACGCTGCAGAAATAAGTGGGACGAGTTATCGGACAGACGAAGGGTTGAATTGTGCATAAATCAGTTTCTAACACTCCGTGAAGTCACAGGAAGCTATTGCTGTGCTCATTCAGTTCTTTCACCTTCAATTTTGTGACCTGACGTTAACTTGGAGCGGTGCGAAGCTAAAGCCTTTGTAAAAACGCTACGGATACTCATTTTGGTAACCCTGCTTTTAGCCAACCCTCACGCCAACTATCTGCACAGGATGGAACAGTGAATATTGGCATTTGTGTCTGCGCTGAGGCTGCAGTCAGGCCTGGGCGCAACGTCTGAAGGTCAGCTACCGCTTTGCGAGCTGCAGCATCATCGGTGAGGTGTCCTAAAGCAGCAATCAGCATGAGATGGCTCATTACGAAATTTGAGCGTACAGATAAAGCGTCTCGGCAAGCCTTAGCCGATTCTTCATAACGCCCAAGGTGAAAAAGCGCGCTAGCCTGAGCAAGGTAAGCAGCGTGGCGCAATGGATCGTGAGGGCTGAGCTCAACAGATTGAACCGCGTGACTTAGTGCTTCCTCTGGACGATCAAGCAGAAAAAGGTTGATGGAGCCCAGCATATGGACCGTTGCGGCATTTGGATTTTGCTCAAGGGCTTGTTTGAAAGCAACCCGCGCGCGTGGCAGGTCTCGCGCCAGCATAGAGATTGAATGCGCAGCGTACGCCAACGCGATGCCGTCTGCACGATCGCTCAACAGAACCCGCTCGGCTGCCTGAATAGCCTCTTTCGGCCCTTCACCAATTGGCTCAAGCCCTTGAACCATTCGTTGAATATGCAACCAAGCCAACAGCCCTGACGCGGAGGCGTATTCTGGATCACGCCTCAATGCGAGGTTTGTCAGACGTATGGCCTCTCGATTGTCTTGATCCGTTAAAAGATGGAAATGCGATTGTGCTCGAATATATAGTTCATAAGCTTCCAAATTTTCCGTAGGTTTTGCCCGCGCACGGTTAGTTTCGGCGTGCCTTAGAGACGGTTCAATCGCGGTTACGACCTCCAGCGTTACTTTGTCTTGAAGTTCAAAAATATCATCAAGCACGCCGTCGAAGCGATCTGCCCAGAGATGACTGCCGTCGTCCGCATCAATCAACTGACCTGTAATGCGGACTCGTTGACCTGCTCGTCTGACTGAACCCTCGAGAACGTAGCGCACTCCAAGAATGCGACCCACTTCGCGTATGTCCGTGCTTTTTCCTTTGAATGTAAAAGATGAATTTCGTGCCACGACCATCAGCCAACGGAAACGAGACAACTCTGTGATAATGTCTTCGGTAATGCCGTCCGCAAAAAACTCCTGTTCGGGATCACCAGACATATTGTCGAATGGCAGCACTGCAATCCCGGGTCTGACATCTGCCTTTTCTGATAGATTGGCATAAGTGCCCTTTGGCCAGCACCAAACACCAATGCGGCGCGTGATATTTTTGAGTTCTGTCTGCTCGCCGCCATCGAATTTGGACGCGTCACCTCGGTCAAGACTGTTGTGAGATGTGTCCGATATCAAAACCTGATCCGGCTCGGCCAGCGCTTCGAGACGAGCGGCGACATTTATTCCGTCACCAAAAATGTCATCGCCTTCTGTAACGACCTCGCCAGTATGAATGCCAATTCGAAGCTTGATGCTCTTTGGTTTCTGCGCTGACTGTAATGCAATAGCGCAATCTGCAGCGTCTGATGTGGACTTAAACTCGGCAATCCAACCGTCGCCCAAGCTTTTGATCAATGTCCCCCTGTGGGCTTGCAGCAGCGACTGAAGTGTATCTTCACGGAATGATCTAAGCGCAGCAATCGTACCTTCACGGTCATGATCCATCAGTGCTGAATATCCGACGATGTCCGCCGCAAGCACTGTGGTAAGCCGTCTGTCCATTCGTTCCCCCGTTTTGAGGAACTTAGCGCGACACTCAACTTCTGTCAGCCCGACAACTTTGCCTTTGAGCGGTAAACCCTAAGTCCCAAACTGCTCTCAAAATCCATTCCATGCTGGAGATCA
>NZ_JBQERJ010000024.1:0-4307 GCF_056534925.1 Ruegeria sp. P10 | reverse complement strand
TTTGATACAAGTCCAAGTCCCATAAAGGTTTGGACCAATCATGGCTCATAGCGGCGAGATCGACCGCACGTCCGTCGATATGATAGGAGTGGAGAGTTTGAGATTTCCCCTCTCGCACTAATCTCGCTTGCTCGGCTTGGGTTCTTCGCCCGCAAGTGACCCGCCAGTTTGCTGTCTCGTTAGGATCTTCGTTCTGGTAATAGCGAAGCACCCCGTCAAGGAGGATGAAGATTAGACGGGGATCTACCCCGTCTAACCTCGACAGCCTATCGATAGGCATATCCGTGAACGCGATCATTTAATCTCATCCTTGATATGACCCGTCACGGTTGCCGAGACCATGCCCTCATACGCAACGAACTTTTGGTTGGCATTGGTGCCCACGAACAAAGCGTCAATGTCCGTGGTTTTGGGATAAAGCCCCTTAGTATCAAGGCTATCCCCGGCGTCGGTCACGTCCAAACCGGAGGACATAGGCAGCGGATAAGGCAAGTCTGTGTCTGCGGCGTTGATGAACTGTTCGCCATGGCTGAGTAGATCACGGTGATCATAGATCATTGAGGCCGTGGACGCGGGGGTGTGTTTGCCGGTCTCAAAGAGGCGATCTCGCGCCGAAGCCTCAAGCGCGCGCACAGCGGCTGTCGGGTCGTCCAAGGTGTACGACGGATACCAGTCCGTGAAGCCCCAGAGTTCGCCAATGAGCGACGAATGCCGGATTGAAGATTGGAACATCTTGGGCCGGACACCAATAACGCCGATGATAAAGCCGGGTTCAATAAAGCGCTTAGCTTTATCCAGTTTGATATCCTCAGAGTAGTAATACGACGAGGCCGGGGACCCGTCTGCGGGGTTGATGACGTTGGTTGGCCGGGACCATTTGCGATGATAACGTAGGATTTCAGGTTCACCCTGAGTGGTAACGGATGATTTAACACCGTAGGTCTCCAAGTAGTCTTCATAGGTCAATTCCGTCATTTGCATTTGTTGCAGCATTTGCCACTGGTTCAGCGCCTCGTATGTCTGGCGGGCGTCTGTAACGTCCACAGCGGCGTCCGCAGGTTCAAAGATAAGGTTGTTGTACCAACTGCGGTTGTTAAGCTGCATCATTGATACGCCATCGATGGTCGGGACCGTGTGACCCTCATCCGTGAAATGGGCTTCGATGATCTGATCATAGCAAAGCTTGATCCAGTCAATTTGACCGTTCTTTGTGAAGAACCGGGGTTTGTCTGCCCCGGCGAGATATGCGGCGGAACTTTCGCCATCATTCAGGAAGGCTTGGCCGAGATCGCGGTCAATGTCGGTCAGCTTTACGTAGAAATACCACGCTTCCAACCATGCGCCCGACAAGGGGTTGTTAACAGGTTGGCCGACGATGGTCAGGCGGGACGTGATAGCCTGACAGGTTTCGCCCGGTAGAACGGGGTGCGCGAAAAACGGATACAGCCCGTAAGGCTTCATCACACCCGCGACAGGGAAATTCGGTGTCCGGTTTTTCCGCATTATGCGGCGCTGGTTCGGATCGAGTGAAATTTGCATGTTGATACTCCGAAAAGCCCGGCACTATGGCCGGGCGTAAGGTTAAAACTTGGAAGTTTTCGGCTTGGTGGGCTTCATACCAGTTGCCAGCATGGCGGCCATTGGATCGGGGCGCTCTGCTGGGTTTTCGATCACGATCCGTATTGTTTGAGCAGCACCGCTGCGGCTGCGGTTGCTGCGGCTGCGCCCCCGGCTATAAGCGCGGGCTTTGGTTTTTGGTGCCGAGCGGCGGCTTGGAGCGCGACGATAAGAACGTTTAGCCATCTCATTTTCTTCCTTTCTTAGACAAACCACGGGGAGTTAAGGTTGAATTCGGACCCCGATGCACTACGCATATCCGCTGCATACCGATCTTTCAACCCATGAATGTACCCAAAAACTTTATCCTCGACATAATTGTAAGTCAGGTCGGCGAACAACTGTTCCCAATCCATAGCAGGCAGTCCATGCTTGAGTATCCAGTCCAATTTCTCACGATGCGTCATCTCTCGTTCAAGTTTGCCATTCCTGCGGACTTGGGGAAATTGGCCGTTTTCGAGGATGATTTCCAATATTTCCGCCCCTTCCGTGGCCTTGTCCATGAGCCACGTAATGACCGCGAGGCCCTGTCGGGACTTAGACTTGCGCTCGCGGACACCCTTGGGGGGGCGAACATTGGCGGGGTTCCGCACGAATTCGGTGGAGCCATCCGGCTTGATGGTTATGCCGACCGAAGTTGTTGGACGATCAGGACGCGGGCGCGGCTTAGGCTTTGGGCGCGTCTGCGGACTAGGCGGTGGCAACGGCACACCGTGCGGGTCGTTTACGTGCGGATTTATTTGTCCAGGCGCATCCGGCTTGCGCCGCGGTTTTTGTCCTGGGGGATTTGGAACGTACCTCGGGGGAACCGTAGGGTATGGGTTCGGAGCAATAATTCCCGGTTCCGGAAGTCCCTCGCCGGGGGGGATCACAATCGTCTTGTGCCATTCAGAATACATCCCCCCCAAATCCTCTCGCCTAGAATAGACATCATATTCGTAAAGCGGCGTGGGTATCGGATGATTGAGCGCCGCCCAATCGAGGTTTGTATAGCTGTCAACCTTGTGAACGCCATCGGCTTCAACAGCTGGTATCCGCTCGATAACGCCCGGACCTTTGAGGCGTCCGTTCTCTACGTAAAGCCCTTCCGGCGCTTCACTAAGCAATGTTTTGCGGCGTTCGAGCAGTTGTGAGATTGCAAGCGCGAGACCAAGCAAAGGCAGCGCTGTGCCAATAGCCCGACCTAACACCGCGCGTTGCGCGGCCCTGTTTGCCACCGCTCGCGTGGTCGGAGCGCGGTTCATGTTTGCATTTATGCCCCGGCGGGGCGGGGCAGAATGTGGCGGGAACGAATTAGGGACGTTCCGTGGCAGGGTCGGGCGAGAGCGGGCGGTGGGTGTACCTACAGGCAAAGTTAGATTCCTTCATTTCATTGGGGGTGTCTGGGTTTTGTTTTCTTTTAGTTGAAAATTGCCCGTAGACAATTTGCTTTGCAACCCCCTAACCCCCTGAAGGGGGAAAGGCTGCTTACGCAGCCGCTGGCCCGTAACGGATACTGGCACGCGGTCTACAGTCAAAGGCTTTGGTGGTATACGTAGTCACGTAGCCCGCCGATCTTTCGACGTCGGACCTAGTACCCCCGACAAGGCGCGCATGAACATGTGCGTCCCATTTGCTCTCAATGAGAGCCTTTCGAACCGGCGATTTACCCGCGATCTCATGCATGATCACGTGGTAATGGGAACGACCCGTTTCCTCGCCTAGCTCATGAACCGCTAGGTATCGAAAGCATGCGCCTTGTGCGCGCAGCCGCTTAAAGTATTTCTTTAACTCGCCGTACAGGACGGGCTCGAGGGTTTTACCTGCGGCTTTGGCATCGGCAATAGCAATTGCCAGCATCCTAGGGGATAGGGTGAGCGTGATTGCCCAATTCCTTGGGGCAATGCTCATTTCATAGATGGCGCGCTCGCGCCATTTTAGTTTGCGATATTTCAAACATCGCGGACACTTTCGGCAGGGACCGAACATGGTGATTTCCAACGCCCGTTGAGGGCGGTTGGCCCAATCGATAAAACGATCATGTTTCAGACGGATTGGGACCGGGGCGTCACAGTAGGGGACGCCGTGAATGTGCGTCGAGTATCTCGTCCCGTCGGGATCGCGCAGCCTAGCCTTTGCGAACGAGTAGCGGAATTTGGTGTAGTCCATGAATTCCTGTCACTTATGCATATACTATCAAGTCCCCGCTGCGCGGGCTGGTTCTGGATGCATCGGCTCACAATGAACGACATTGAGAGACAAGCGGTTAGCTTGGGACTGCGGACACCCCCAGAGGGGACCCCCGTCCTTGTGCAAACAAGCCGGAGTTTGTTTGCGGCGCGCTTCGCGCGTTGCTTAGAAAGCGAAAAAGAACGTTTGCGAACGTTTGGAGAACAAACAGGGGGAACGCTTTTTTATGGGTTAGGATACCCGAAACCGAAACAGCCCCTGAGAGGCGATCCTAGAGGCTGTCCGGCGATTTCCTAAAATTGGCTGTCACGACCATTTGGCAAAAGCTCAATTTGCCAATGACAGCCATCGACAAGGGTTTTCCAGTGCCCCCCCCACGTTACGGGAATACCAGCTTCGTTCGAAGCTTGCTGGATGTACTTGTCGAGGGTTTGATACAAGTCCAAGTCCCATAAAGGTTTGGACCAATCATGGCTCATAGCGGCGAGATCGACCGCACGTCCGTCGATATGATAGGAGTG
>NZ_JBQERJ010000023.1:0-4426 GCF_056534925.1 Ruegeria sp. P10 | reverse complement strand
GGCAAGATGGTTGATTTTGCGGGTTGGGAGATGCCTGTTCAGTATCCTTTGGGGATCATGGGAGAGCATAAGCAGTGCCGTGAGAAGGCGGCGTTGTTTGATGTGTCTCACATGGGTCAGGTGATCCTGCGCGGTGAGAATGTGGGTGAGAAGCTGGAAGCTCTGTGCCCGCAGGCCTATGCGACGCTGAAGGAAGGCAAGGCGCGGTACGGGTTCTTCACCAATGCCGAAGGCGGGATCATGGACGATTTGATCGTGTCGAATGCGGGGGATCACTACTTTGTGGTGGTGAACGCGGCGCTGCGCCATCAGGACATTCCGCATATGCGCGACAATCTGGACGGGGTTGAGGTGACCGAGATCTTCGACCGCGCGCTGGTGGCCGTGCAAGGCCCCAAGGCCGAAGATGTAGTCGGGGAACTCTGCCCCGCTGCCCGCGATCTGAAGTTCATGGAAACCACCGTGGCCGATATCAACGGCGTTGAATGCCGTATCTCGCGCCTGGGCTATACCGGTGAGGACGGGTACGAGATCTCGATCCCCGAGGATAAGGCGATCGAGATCACACGGGCCTTCCTGGCGCATGAGGAGTGCGAACCGGCGGGTCTGGGCGCGCGCGACAGCCTGCGGCTTGAGGCCGGGCTGTGCCTCTATGGCAATGACATCGACCAGAGCACCTCGCCGGTCGAGGCCAGCCTCGGCTGGGCGATGCAGAAGCGTCGCAAGGAAGAAGGTGGTTTTCCGGGGGCGGAGCGTATCCAGCGCGAACTGGCCGAGGGCGCAGCCCGCAAGCTGGTGGGCATCAAGCCCGACGGCCGTGCGCCGGCGCGTCAGGGCGTGGAAGTGCAATGCTTAGAGGGTAACACCATCGGTCAGATCACCTCGGGCAGCTTTGGCCCCACGGTCGGCGGCCCGGTTGCGATGGGTTATGTGAGCAAAGGCCATGGCGCGCCGGGCGAGAAGGTGAACCTGATCATCCGGGGCAAGGCGCAACCGGCGCAGATCGTGGCGCTGCCCTTCGTCAAACAGAATTACAAGCGTTGAAGTCAGGAGAGAGAAGCATGGCAACCTATTATTCCGAAGAACATGAATGGCTGAGCGTCGAAGGCGACACCGCCACGCTGGGCATCACCAAACACGCGGCTGAACAGCTGGGTGAGGTGGTGTTTGTCGAGCAGCAGGAAGTGGGCGACGAGTTCGAGAAAGACGGCGAGATCGGTGTGATCGAATCCGTCAAAGCGGCCTCGGAACTCTATGCTCCGGTCGATGGTGAGATCGTCGAGGTGAACGAGGCGCTGGCCGACAATCCCGGCGCGCTGAACGACGACCCCGAGGGCGAGGCCTGGATCTACAAGATCAAGATCAGTGACGCGTCGCAGCTCGAGGATCTGATGGACGAAGCCGGCTACAAGGCCTTCATCGGGTAAACCCGAACGGAGTCCCGGCATGGGGCTCCATCGAATTAATTGATGCCGCCGAATTTGGGCCCCGCCCTTCATCTGGCAAGAAATATCCCCGCCGGAGGCTCCCGCAGTCTCCGCCGGCCCTGACCTATCCATGGGAGCGCTGCAATGGCCTTCAAACTGACCGACTACGAAGCCTATGATTTTGCCAACCGTCGCCATATCGGTCCCAGCCCGACCGAGATGCGCGACATGCTGCAGGTGATCGGCTTCAAGACGCTGGACGAGCTGATCGACGCCACCGTCCCACCGGCGATCCGGCAGAAACAGCCGCTGGACTGGGGTCCGGCGATGACGGAACGCGATGCGCTTTTCCACATGAAACAGGTGGCGGGGAAGAACAAGGTTCTGACCTCGCTGATCGGTCAGGGCTATTACGGCACCACCACGCCTGCGCCGATCCTGCGCAACATCCTGGAAAACCCGGCCTGGTACACCGCCTACACGCCGTACCAGCCCGAGATCAGCCAGGGCCGTCTTGAGGCACTGTTGAACTTCCAGACCATGGTCAGCGACCTGACCGGGCTCGATGTGGCCAACGCCTCGCTTCTGGACGAAGCCACCGCGGCGGCCGAAGCCATGGCGATGGCCAAGCGCGGCGGCCGGTCCAAGGCCAACAACGCGGCCTTCTTCGTTGACAAGAACTGCCACCCGCAGACCATCGCGGTGATCAAGACCCGGGCCGAGCCTCTGGGCATCGACGTGCAGGTCGCCGACCCGGATCAGCTGGACGCGGGCGCGGTATTCGGCGCGATCTTCCAGTATCCGGGCACCTATGGCCATGTGCGCGACTTCACCGCCGAGATCGCGGCGCTGCATGAACACAAGGCCATCGCCATCGTCGCCGCCGACATCCTGTCGCTGGCGCTGCTGAAGTCACCGGGCGAGATGGGCGCGGACATTGCCATCGGCTCGACCCAGCGCTTTGGTGTGCCGATGGGCTATGGCGGCCCGCACGCCGCCTACATGGCCACCACCGACAAGCTGAAGCGATCCATGCCGGGCCGGATCATCGGTGTGTCCATCGACAGCCGCGGCAACAAGGCCTACCGCCTGTCGTTGCAGACCCGCGAGCAGCACATCCGCCGCGAGAAGGCGAACTCGAACGTCTGCACCGCGCAGGCGCTGCTGGCGGTGATTGCTTCGATGTATGCGGTCTATCACGGCCCCGACGGCATCAAGGCGATTGCCCAGTCGGTGCACCGCAAGACCTCGCGCCTGGCCGCCGGCCTGGAAGAGGCGGGCTTCTCGGTCGAACCCGAGGTGTTCTTCGACACGATCACGGTCGAGGTCGGCCATCTGCAGAAGACGGTGATGGAGGCCGCCGTGGCGCGCGGCGTCAACCTGCGCAAGGTGGGCGACACCAAGGTTGGCATCAGCCTGGACGAACAGACCCGCCCCGAGACGATCGAGGCGGTCTGGGGCGCCTTCGGCATCGACCGCAAGGATGACAGCTCGAACAAGCAATACCGCCTGCCGGATTATGCGCTGCGTGAAAGCGCCTATCTGACCCACCCGATCTTCCACCAGAACCGGGCCGAGGCCGAGATCACCCGCTATATGCGTCGTCTGGCCGACCGCGACCTGGCGCTGGACCGGGCGATGATCCCGCTGGGGTCCTGCACCATGAAGCTGAACGCCACGATCGAGATGATCCCGGTCACCTGGCCCGAGTTCGGCAATCTGCACCCGTTCTGCCCCGAAGATCAGGCGCAGGGCTATCACGAGATGATCGCCGATCTGAACGACAAGCTGTGCCAGATCACCGGCTATGACGCGATCTCCCAGCAGCCCAACTCGGGCGCGCAGGGCGAATATGCGGGCCTGCTGACCATCCGCAACTATCACTTTGCGCGCGGCGAAGGGCACCGCAATGTCTGCCTGATCCCGACCTCGGCCCATGGCACCAACCCGGCCTCGGCGCAGATGGTGGGCTGGCAGGTCGTGCCGGTGCAGGCGGATGACAAGGGCAATATCGATGTCGCCGACTTCCGCGCCAAGGCGGAAAAGCACTCGGATCATCTGGCCGCCTGCATGATCACCTACCCGTCCACTCATGGTGTGTTCGAGACCACCGTGCAGGAGGTCTGCCAGATCACCCATGACCACGGCGGTCAGGTCTATATCGACGGCGCCAACATGAACGCCATGGTGGGCCTGTCGCGCCCCGGCGACATTGGCGGCGACGTCAGCCACCTGAACCTGCACAAGACCTTCTGCATCCCGCATGGCGGCGGCGGCCCCGGCATGGGTCCGATCGGCGTCAAGGCGCATCTGGCCGAGCACCTGCCCGGGCACCCGGAATACGGCACCGCCGTGGGCCCGGTCTCGGCGGCGCCCTTCGGGTCTCCGTCCATTCTGCCGGTCAGCTGGGCCTATGTGCTGCTGATGGGCGGCGCGGGTCTGACCCAGGCGACCAAGGTGGCGATCCTGAACGCCAACTACATCGCGGCGCGGCTCAAGGATGCCTATCCGATCCTCTATACCTCGGAAACGGGGCGTGTGGCGCATGAATGCATCCTCGACACCCGGCCCCTGGACGCCGAGGCGCATGTCACCGTCGATGACGTGGCCAAACGCCTGATCGATTCAGGCTTCCACGCGCCAACGATGAGCTGGCCGGTGGCCGGCACCCTGATGGTGGAACCCACGGAGTCGGAACCCATGGCCGAACTGGACCGTTTCTGCGATGCCATGCTGTCGATCCGCTCGGAAGCGCAGGACATCATCGACGGCAAGATCGACGCGGAAAACAACCCGCTGAAAAACGCCCCCCACACGGTGCGCGATTTGGTCGGCGACTGGGACCGCCCCTACACCCGCGAACAAGCCTGCTTCCCGCCGGGTTCCATGGGCGTCGACAAATACTGGTCCCCCGTCAACCGCGTCGACAACGCATACGGTGACAGAAACCTCGTCTGCACATGCCCCCCAATGGACGCATACGCAGACGCCGCGGAATA
>NZ_JBQERJ010000022.1:0-2500 GCF_056534925.1 Ruegeria sp. P10 | reverse complement strand
ATCCGAATACCCCGGGGGGTAGAGCACTGGATGGGTAATGGGGCCCCACAGGCTTACTGATCCTAACCAAACTCCGAATACCCGGGAGTACTAGATGGCAGACACACTGCGGATGCTAACGTCCGTAGTGGAGAGGGAAACAACCCTGACCTACAGCTAAGGCCCCCAATTCATGGCTAAGTGGGAAAGCAGGTGGGACGACCAAAACAACCAGGAGGTTGGCTTAGAAGCAGCCATCCTTTAAAGATAGCGTAACAGCTCACTGGTCTAAACAAGTTGTCCTGCGGCGAAGATGTAACGGGGCTCAAGCCATGAGCCGAAGCTTAGGATGCCGTAAGGCATGGTAGCAGAGCGTAGTGTGACATAGAACTCATCCTGTATTGCCGCCGGTTATGTGGCGCGAGTAGTCGCGCTCAAGTAGCCGAATAGGCGGTAGCGCAGGATAGAGTTCTTTCGATGAAGCCGGCCTGTGAGGGATCCGGTGGAGAGATCACTAGTGAGAATGATGACATGAGTAGCGACAAAGAGTGTGAGAGACACTCTCGCCGAAAGTCCAAGGGTTCCTGCTTAAAGCTAATCTGAGCAGGGTAAGCCGGCCCCTAAGCCGAGGCCGAAAGGCGTAGGCGATGGGAACTAGGTTAATATTCCTAGGCCAGGAGGATGTGACGGATCACAGGTGTAGTTCAATCTTATCGGATTGATTGGGCTGCTGAGTGGTTCCTGGAAATAGCCCTCCATCAGACCGTACCCTAAACCGACACAGGTGGACTGGTAGAGCATACCAAGGCGCTTGAGAGAACGATGTTGAAGGAACTCGGCAAAATACCTCCGTAAGTTCGCGAGAAGGAGGCCCGGTTCCTAGGCAACTAGGGGCTGGGGGCACAAACCAGGGGGTGGCGACTGTTTATTAAAAACACAGGGCTCTGCGAAGTCGCAAGACGACGTATAGGGTCTGACGCCTGCCCGGTGCCTGAAGGTTAAAAGGAGAGGTGAGAGCCTTGAATTGAAGCCCAGGTAAACGGCGGCCGTAACTATAACGGTCCTAAGGTAGCGAAATTCCTTGTCGGGTAAGTTCCGACCTGCACGAATGGCGTAACGACTTCCCCGCTGTCTCCAACAT
The DNA here is from genome assembly GCF_056534925.1 of Ruegeria sp. P10. NCBI lineage: Bacteria > Pseudomonadati > Pseudomonadota > Alphaproteobacteria > Rhodobacterales > Roseobacteraceae > Ruegeria > Ruegeria sp. P10. Next base: position 1,380 of record NZ_JBQERJ010000022.1, on the reverse strand, counting down.
CGACTCAGCGAAATTGAATTGCCTGTCAAGATGCAGGCTTCCCGCGGTTAGACGGAAAGACCCCGTGCACCTTTACTACAGCTTCGCACTGGCATCAGGATTGTGATGTGCAGGATAGGTGGTAGGCTTTGAAGCAGGAACGCAAGTACCTGTGGAGCCTCCCTTGAGATACCACCCTTCGCACTCTTGATGTCTAACCGCGGTCCGTTATCCGGATCCGGGACCCTGCGTGGCGGGTAGTTTGACTGGGGCGGTCGCCTCCTAAAGCGTAACGGAGGCGCGCGAAGGTTGGCTCAGAGCGGTCGGAAATCGCTCGTTGAGTGCAATGGCAGAAGCCAGCCTGACTGCAAGACTGACAAGTCGAGCAGAGTCGAAAGACGGCCATAGTGATCCGGTGGTCCCGAGTGGAAGGGCCATCGCTCAACGGATAAAAGGTACGCCGGGGATAACAGGCTGATACTGCCCAAGAGTCCATATCGACGGCAGTGTTTGGCACCTCGATGTCGGCTCATCTCATCCTGGGGCTGGAGCAGGTCCCAAGGGTACGGCTGTTCGCCGTTTAAAGAGGTACGTGAGCTGGGTTTAGAACGTCGTGAGACAGTTCGGTCCCTATCTGCCGTGGGTGTAGGAGACTTGAGAGGAGTTGCCCCTAGTACGAGAGGACCGGGGTGAACGATCCACTGGTGGACCAGTTGTCGTGCCAACGGCAGTGCTGGGTAGCTATGATCGGACAGGATAACCGCTGAAGGCATCTAAGCGGGAAGCCCCCCTCAAAACAAGGTCTCCCTGAGGGCCGTGGAAGACCACCACGTCAATAGGCCGGAGATGTAAGCGCAGCAATGCGTTCAGTTGACCGGTACTAATCGCCCGATAGGCTTGATTTGATCCAGTAATGGAAAGACAAATCACCAAAAGCATACACTGACCTTGATTATGGACAGCGTCGCAGCGCCAAGCCGCGATGTTGGTTGATTATATAACCGAGTGGCACCGCGCATTCGCAAGCGAATACGCTGCCTGCCAACCGTCGCTTTCTTGCTCCGCAAAAAAGTCGACATGGGCTTTTCCTCGGTTTGGTGGTCATAGCGCAAGTGAAACACCCGGTCCCATCCCGAACCCGGAAGTTAAGCACTGCCGCGCCAATGGTACTTGGGCTTAAGCCCCGGGAGAGTAGGTCACCGCCAAACCTAGAAAAAGCCCATATCTCTCTAACACGATGACACAATACCCGGCCTCAAATAGCGCAAGCGATAGGCCAACCAAAGACCTCAAGTAGCGTAAGCGCTAGGTCACAAAAACTGTCGCGGGATGGAGCAGCCCGGTAGCTCGTCAGGCTCATAACCTGAAGGTCGTAGGTTCAAATCCTACTCCCGCAACCAA
>NZ_JBQERJ010000021.1:0-7094 GCF_056534925.1 Ruegeria sp. P10 | reverse complement strand
GATGACCGTTGAGAGCCCAAGGCTGACGACGAAAAGACGGCCAATCGCTATTGGGTTTCTATTGCGTTTTCTAAGCAGCGGCTACTCAATTGCCGTCCGAAATGTCTCGGTCAGCCGTGTGTTCAAACCGTGATGAGGTTTGGCTGAAGTACCGTAGTGCAACTCCGCCAAGGCAGCGATGTCATTGAAAATGACTACGGAGCCGCCCTCTTCATTCGCATAAACCAGAAGTTTTTGGCAAAAGGCATCCAAACCAATTGCTGGAAAGCCCGCCATTGCCACGCCACCGGGTGCTGGTCCGCCGAACAGCAAGAGAACCGTATCCGGCAGCGCCACCCCCAGTTGGGAAGCTTCGGTCGCAAAATCGATTTCCCCAAACCAGACGGTATCGTCCTGCCCCATCACGGCTGTCCTGAGACGTTCGACTGCCTCTGGTACGCTGAGCTGAGATCGCAGCTCGATGATCCCGTAGTCGGCAAACAACCCGTTGGTCGGCGCTGGTGTTGCATCCAAGTCGTTTAGAACTTCGAGCATCTTGCTCTGAAACGCACGCAACGAAGAAGCGTCCGTGAGTCCATGCCGGACTTTGAGAAACTGCGAGTCTGTGTAAGCGATCTGTGGGCTACCATCCTGAGCGAAGGAAAGTACGCGAAAAGGAAGGTCCAGACCTGCTCGCACAGTCTCTTCCAGAATTGGTGTGTTTATCTCAGGATCAGAAAAAATGAGTACACGAGACGCTGGCATTTCTACGCCTTCGGCATTGGCCAGTCGCGCGTGATCTATCGATGCGTTTGGAGTAACTCCCGCTTCGGCAACGACAGTCTCAAGCGCCAAGAAGTTTTCATCCACCGCAGTCTGGATGGATGACGATTGTGCAAGAGCGGATGGCGACACAGATGAAGTCGCAACCATCGAGAGAACGAAGAAAAACCTCAGCACTTTACCACTTCCTATTTCATCAAACTTTTTTCAGGGAAACTGCCGCCAGAGCCGCAAATGCTATCTCGGCTGCAAGATAAAAGAGAAGTATCCCGTTCGGAACTCCATCGATAAGAATGCTTAGTATGCGTCCAACGGCCAGTCCCGACATAAACAAAAATAGAACCCACAGCGCGGGGCGTTGTAATTCTGGTTTCGAAGCGGCCGCCAACCAAAACAAAGCGTTTGCCAGATAAAGACCCATAATCGCTCGGAACACGTGGGTTTGGTTCGTTCCTTCCACCGGAAATCCCAGCAAAACTGGGATCGAACTGCCCGGCATCAGGCCATATGATAACGCAATTGGCACGAGGCCGACGGCAGCAAGCAGAAGGACTAATCTGGCACTCATGGAGGACTCCTTCCCGTAGAGGTTTCGCTTTTTTGCGAAAATCCTAGTCGGTTTTTTGGGCACCCGATGATCCGACACGGATGCCCACGCTGCGGTGAGAAAGGCGTATTGGAAGCCTCGCTTTTTCTACTGAGAGATGCCGCCTTCGGTTGTTGTCTGTTCTTCAACATGATCTTGATTGGCGACCGGCTTACCGCGCGGAGGGAACTCCTCGAAAGTAGCGAGATGTGCCTGCACTAGTCGGGCGGCTGGGCCGAAAGCCCACATTTTCTCACCCATCCAGCGGACGTACATCCCGCTTTCCTCTGCTGCTTTCTCATACGGGTCGCGGCGAAGGTTGAAAAGCAAGGGGGCGACCAATTCTTCTTTAGGACCTGACCAGCCGTGGTTTTGAACGACAAAATGCGCCTTCCAATCGTTGTACCGTACTGCTTGGAGATCCGTGCCCTGATAGTAAATCAGCTCGCGGCGGCTACTCTCTTCATCCTCACCGGTCAGGTAAGATAGCTGGTTGTAGCCATCGAGGTGTACTTTGTACCCTTCATAACCCTCTAGGAGTTTCTCTCTTAGGTCTGTGGGGCCTCCCGCTGCGGCGACAAAGGTTGGCATCCAATCCATACCGCTGAAGATACCGTTCAAGACTTGTCCTTCAGGAATTTTGCCCGGCCAGCGAATAATCGCAGGTACCCTAAAGCCACCTTCCCAGGTAGTACCCTTTTCCCCATGAAACGGTGTCGTACCACCATCGGGCCACGTCAGGGTTTCCGGGCCGTTATCGGCGGTGAACATCACTATGGTATTATCGGCGACTCCCAGATCCTCAAGGTGGCTGAGAACGTTACCAACGTTGTTGTCCAACTCCTTCATGACAACATCCTGAAGTCCACGCCCATTGCCTAACATAGCTTCGTATTCGGGGCTAAGGTGGGTCCAGACGTGTGCACGGGCAGGAGCCATCCAGACAAAAAACGGAGTGTCCGACTCTACTGCACGAGAAATGAAGTCCTTCGTGTAAGATGTCACTTCGTCATCCAAAGTCTTTTGGCGCTCCGGAGGTGCAGGCCCGTCATCAATGATGCGCTGCTTCCCTACTTTTCCAAATCGCGGATCGACTGTTTCGTCTTCTTCCTCTGTTGCGAACGAATGAATGATGTTGCGAGGCGCAAATTGCGCATTGAATTCTGGGGCGTCTGGCCAATCCGGATCAGACGTATATTCCATAGCATTCAGGTGATAGAGCCAACCCCAATACTCGTCGAAACCTTTTGTAGTCGGTAGGAACTCGTTGAGATCGCCCAAGTGGTTTTTACCGAACTGGCCCGTCGTGTACCCCAACTTTTTCAAGAACATCGGAAGCGTCGGATCATCTGGATTTAACCCTATCGGATCCCCCGGCAGCCCTACCGTGTGCATACCAGTCCGAATAGGCAACTGTCCGGTCATAAAGGCTGATCGACCGGCAGTACAACTTGGCTCGGCATAATAATCTGTGAGACGAGCACCCTCAGACGAGAGGCGATCCAAGTTCGGCGTCTCGATGCTTTTGACACCTCCGTGGTAAACGCCGACGCTCGCCCAACCCACGTCATCTGCCATGATGACAAGAATGTTGGGCGGGGTATGCTCGTCGGCCCAAGCTCCAGTGAAAGAAAAACAGACCGCACCCGCTACTGAGATAAGCTTGTTCATTAAGACCTCCCGATACGCAATTTCTCACCAACGATAAGAAAAACATCGGCTTGGAGGAACAGTCTAATTTGTTAACTTTTAGGCACAGCACCTTGGTGCAAGAAATGCCTTTGGCCGCAAAGTCCGCAACTTGGTCATTCCCGCAATAAACCTGAACGTCCGCCCCCCGTCGAAACCGAGCAACCTCCTGCATCTAAATAAAGAAGCAACTGCAGGAGTTTGATCCATGAAGTACCTGTCTGCCCTCGGCGTTCTCGTCGGGGGTTTTCTTTTGCACCCACCGCCCAAGGCTGTCCTGACGACGATGCTCTGGGTGGTGTCTCGGTCCCATCCCGCTGTCTCGGCGCTGGTTCTGCTGGCGGTCCTCTGGACGTGGAGGTCCGACGATGACTGAGCTGAAACTGAACCCCGGTGACGTCGTGGTCGTCCGCGCCTTCGATGACGTCCCTGAACATCTGTTCCGCGTGGAAGAGGTGTTCGAAGACTGCGTGACCGGCCATGCCGTCACCGGCCCTCTGGCTGGAGCCTACGGCGAACCGGCACTCGAGATGATCGTCCGGGTTGTCTCTAGCGCCTAACGGCAATCCCCAAAATTCAAAACAGAAAAGGAGGAGATTGATGTCTGCTCACATTCGCTATGCCTATCTGAAGGGCCATACGTGGTTGTTCAGACGCAACTATCCCGTTGACGTGGCTCTCGCGCTGGGCGCTCAGGCGCTGAAGCAGAGCCTCAAGACCGGAGATCGTAACACCGCCCGTGTCCGAGCCGCTGAAGTCAATGCACGGTTCGAGACACTGGTGGAGCAAGTCCGGGGTCAGGCAGAGGAGGCCCTGTCTGCCACAGAAAGCACCGCTGACGGTCCTGATTGGCTTGACCAGCCAGAGTCGTCTCTCGTGCGTCTCCGGGCCACTCTGGAGGGCTCCGGGACAGTTCTGGACGGTCCTGCCTTCACCCGACCAGCCGCACCGGTAAAGGTAGTGATCCGGGACCTGAGCCGCGCCTATCTCTCCCGGCGTAGTGATGAACTGCGACCCAGCGGGTTCAAATCGGTCCGATACTCTGTTGGGTTGTTCACGAGCCGATATGGTGACCAGTCGGTTTGCAGTCTGACGCGGACGGAGGGGCGAGAGTTTCTGTCAGCGATAGCCCAACTGTCTCCGATGATCGGTAAGTCAGAGAGGACCCGCGGGCTGAGCCTGGACCAACTCGTTACCTACTCGTCTCGGGGGTCGGTGACCATCACCGCCAGAACCCAGCGGCGGATCTGGTCGCAGGTCAATCACTTCCTCGACTGGGTGGTCTATGAGGGGCATCTGGAGGTCAACCCGTTCAGGACTGTTCTCTTCGACCGGAAAGTGCGTCCTCAACCCTATGCGGTGCCGACTGACGAGGAAGTCGTGCGATTGCTGGGAGCCAAAGACCGGGACCTGCATTCCGTGCTGCTGACCTGCCTGTTGACGGGAATGCGCGCTGGGGAAGCGGTTGGGTTGCTCCGAGAAGACCTCGTGGCCAAGGGCAATCTCGGTTGCTTCGTTCATGTTCAACCGAACCAACTGAGACTGCTGAAGACCGACGCGGCGGAACGACTGGTCCCGGTTCACCCGGTGCTGGATGAGACCTTCCGGCAATTGCCTAGCCATGGTCCTCTGTTCCCTGACCTGACCGTGGCGCACGTCACCAAGGGGTTCGCGAGACTGAGACGTCGGCTGGGTCTGGAGCGACCGGGACTGGTGTTCCACTCGACCCGCAAGTGGTTTGTGACCCAGTGCGAGCGAACAGGTGTCCCTGAGCACTTCACGGCATCTCTGGTCGGTCACCAATCGGCGCGGTCAGAGAACGGGATCACCTACGGGATTTACTCGGCTGGAATCAGTGATGAGCAGCGTCGGTCGATCGTTGACCAGATACGGCTTCCGGTATGACGTTCCCTGACATTGATGCGTTCGAGGAACGGGCCGCTATCGCTGAATACGATGGTGGCTGCACCCGTAAAGCGGCGGAAGATCTGGCTGCTCGGGCTCAGGGATTCCGGGATGCGGACGCCTACTGGCAGTGGTTGGCTGACTACGTCGTCAACCGCGGACCACCCTGACGCCTAACCCTCGGCGGCCCTAATCGGGTTGCCGGGGGACGCTCACTTTGTTTTCTTTTTTCAGAAGTGGGCGTTGGGTAACGGTTGGCTGAATGGTCGAGTTGCGGGACAATGCGAAGCTATTGGTCTTGTGTAACTGAACATTTGTGTCGGATCATTCAGCCAAGCCACAAAATGCCTGAGAGGCGGAAATCATGCGGGTACTTCTGAGTGAAGTTCGAGATGCCAAGCACACGCAAGCCGCGTATATTGTGGCGCTTCTAGGCTTTATGGCAAACGCCATATGGACTGTAGCTAATGTCTTCGTGGGAGAGAGGTTTGTTACTGTCGAAAACGCTATCGTCAGTGTCTTGTTTTTGCTTGCTCTGCTCCTGCTTCGTCGCAACAGGCACGGTGCCGCTGCACTTTTGATTTCGACAGTCTTTCTATTGCACATGTTATTTGTTGCATTGACCTTTGGATATGCCTCGGGTGCGCATCAGTTCTTCTTGCTTGGGACAGTCATCCCCTACCTTGTCTTTCCTAGGTCGGCCCGACACGCGGCGAATAGCTTTGCGGCCCTTTCCGGCTTGGCATATCTGGCTTGCACAGCTTTGCGAGATCAGCTTCCCGGAACGATTATCGTCGGAAGCGAAACGGGTATGGCAATATTGAATGCAGCTTTATTGCTGTTGATCCTAGCGGCGACTACCGCTTTCTTTGTTACAGAGATGCGCAAGTCGGACGATGCGCTGGAGGCCGAACATGCCCGTTCCGAAGACCTTCTCTACAACTTGCTTCCGACTGAAATCGCGGCACGCCTCAAAGACGCACCGGATCAGATCATCGCTGACAGCCTCGATCACATTGCGATCTTATATGCCGACATCGTCGGTTTCACCCAGTGCTCAGCCCGGATGGCACCGACCGATCTTGTAAGCTTCCTCAACCGTATCTTTTCCACTTTCGACCACCTTGCGGCAATACATAAGCTGGAAAAGATCAAGACCATTGGCGACGCCTACATGGTTGCCGCGGGGACGCCTTCTCCCGTGGGCGACCCGGTTCAGTGCATCGCCGAGATGGCGCTCGACATGCAGGCCGCCGTGCAAGACATGTCGCCCGAGTTTACCGACGGGTTGCAGCTACGTATTGGCTTGCATGCCGGTCCCGCCATTGCGGGGGTAATCGGCACCAAAAAACTTTTTTATGATGTCTGGGGCGAAACTGTGAACATTGCAAGCCGAATGGAGAGCCACGGCGAACCGGGCCGCATTCAGTTAACTGGTCTGGCCTATGAAGAACTAAAGACCGAATATACTTTCGAAGAACGCGGAACCATTGAAGTGAAGGGTATGGGCGAGGTTAAGACCTGGTGGCTTACTGGGCGGGTAACTTCCGCATAGGGCTCGGCTCGGTCATCCGACAGAATTTGTTAGATGTATGGTTTGAGGGTGCGAGCGGACATAGCGACCGCTCGCAGGGTGGTCAAATGTCGATCTGTTTAGCAACACTAGGCTTTCCAAGTGAGACTAGAGAGTGCCTTCATCAGTCAACGACATGATGCCATCCGTTGTACCGTCACTGTAAGCGATGCACTGCCATGGGGCGCGGTCAGGTCCTACACCAACGCGCACGAACGTCCCGGCTTCAGAGAACTCCGAACCGAGCAGTGCCACATCCGGATTGTTGGTAGTTGCGGTGACATCACGCAAGCAAGCTTGCTCAGCCGCGGTTGGTGTCGCCGACGTAGCGCTGGTTGTACTACCTTCATCACAGGCGGCGAGAAGTGCGACCGCTGGCAATGCCAAAAGATAATTTTTCATAATACACCCTGTTCCGTGTTGATCCATAGAAGCGCCGAAGCGCACTCTGCGGGAACTTAGTTGTGTCCCATATTCGACAATACGGTTTTCACATAGGTGGTCAATTTCTTGCGCTTTTCAAAGGCTATCTAGCTCGGTCTACGAAATTGCTTCCGCTCTAAGCTCAGACCAGTCGTT
>NZ_JBQERJ010000020.1:0-11510 GCF_056534925.1 Ruegeria sp. P10 | reverse complement strand
CTCGATCTCGTCGCGCTGACGACCCAGTTCCGACGTGATCGAGCCAAAAAGCTCGGGATCACGATCAGAAAGGGACTGGGTGAAAAATCCGGTATCACGAAGATTGGCGTTCATGGGCGCTCCACATGGCTGGGTAAAAATCTTGCGGATTTCCTATCGGAAACGCCACATTCGCAAAAGGCTTAAAGCGACGATTTGGCCCGCTGCGGCGTCAAGACTGGCCTATCGGGGAAAGGTATGTTTGTTTCGGAACCAAATGTGCAGCACCGGAAACCGGAAAACATGAAAAAAAGAATCGCCTTTCTTGCCAGTGAGGTCAAAGTGGCGCAAACGGCCCGGGATATTCTGGTGTCCAAACACGGTAATGTGGCGCCCCGCGACGCAGATGTTGTGGTTGCTCTTGGGGGTGATGGCTTCATGTTGCACACTTTGTACAATGTGCAGCATCTCGATACTCCGGTTTACGGGATGAATCGCGGCACGATCGGCTTTCTGATGAATGAGTATCACGAAGACGATCTGATGGCGCGGTTGGAGGATGCCGAAGAAGAGGTTATCAACCCGTTGGCCATGCAGGCGATGGACCAATCAGGAAAACTGCACCAAGCCTTGGCGATCAACGAAGTGTCATTGCTACGCGCCGGTCCTCAGGCAGCAAGGCTCAAGATCAGCGTAGACGACCGGGTGCGCATGGCCGAATTGGTCTGTGACGGGGCATTACTTGCCACTCCTGCGGGATCGACCGCCTATAACTATTCCGCGCATGGGCCGATTGTTCCGATTGGCGCTGACGTTCTGGCCCTGACACCCATCGCGGCGTTTCGCCCACGGCGGTGGCGCGGTGCCTTGTTGCCGAAAATGGCGAAAGTCAGGTTCGATGTGGTCGAAGCTGACAAGCGACCCGTCATCGTGGCTGCTGATTCCGTTTCTTTCCCGGATATAGACTGGGTCGAGATCAGGTCGGAACCAGCCATTGCGCACCGTATCCTTTTCGACCCCGGCCATGGGTTGGAAGAACGTCTAATATCCGAACAATTCACGTAAAATCGGCCATCTCCGAATTTTTTCTCACGCCTATGTGAAGCAGTTCACAGGAATTCACTTAACGATTGGCTAATGTGAAATTGCCCGGAGAACACGCCAAGGTGGGAGTGAGTGGCCACCTGAACGGCGTATTCGAATGATTGCGCAGATTTTGCGCTGGCGAGGGTGGGTGGTGCTACGCTCGTCATCAGAAATCCGGGCTTATTTTAGCAGTCGGACCCCGGGTACAATGTCCCGGGGTCTATTTTTTGCAGCCGCCCTGCAACTCTGACTTCTCCCAAAGCGGCAGGCACATTTGGCCCACGCGTGCCTCGATTGCCGAGGCCGCATCCACCGCCAGATCTTCGCGCCAGCGCTGTGCTGCAATCTGAACATTGATCGGCTGTGGGCCCTTTGGCAATTCAGCCAGCCGGGCCGGGACACATGCCGCAGGCAGGCCCAGAAAGTTCATCGCATAGGAATAAACGGCGCACCCCAGAACCTCATGCACTCCGTCGGCGCCTTCGGTGTCCCGGTCAGGTTTGAAGAACGGCTGTGGCAGGAAAGGCGACAGCACCAAAGGGTAGTCTTGTAAAAACAGGGACCATTCCCGCGCATAGTGGCTTCGTTTGGCCAGCATCTGAACCATCTCGGTTTCGACAATAGGCGGGAATTCCTGGAAATAGACCGCAAAGATGTTCTGAATGGTTTTCGAACCGGCCGCTTCGATATCTGACTTCATGAGCGTGAGCACTTCGCCCATCAGCGTACGGTAACCGATCCGACCGCATTCAAATACATCAGGCGGGTCAATCTCTTGCACCACATAACCCGCATCGGTCAGTGCGTCCCGTGCCGTGTCGAGCGCTTTTTCCACCTCGGGGTGCAGGGCATAGCCGAATGTGTTCTTGGTGAAGGCTACCTTGATGGGCGTGTCGGGATCAGGACCACGCCAGGGCATCGGCACGTGAAACGGGTCACGCGCGTCGGCGGCGATCAGGCTGGGCATGGACAGATGCAGGTCAGCAGCCGACCGGGTTATCAGACCCTGAACTGACATCGACTGCGCCAGCAAACCGCGTTCGACTTTCTGGCTTGGGTTCCACGCCGGGACACGCCCCAGCCCGGGTTTCACGGTCACGGCTCCGTTGGCCGCCGCGGGAAAGCGCAGGCTGCCGCCGATATCGTTGCCGTGGGCCAGCGCGCCGATTCCGGCCATGACCGCGACGCCAGCCCCACCGGAAGAGCCGCCGGGCGAGATATGCCGCCCCCAGGGGTTGTGCGTACGCCCATAAAGCGGATTGTCCGTGTCGGCGCGGAAAGAGAACTCGGGCGTGTTGGTTCGCCCGACAACAACAGCCCCTGCCTTTAGCAGATTGCTCACAACCGGGGCGTCATCCGGTGCAATCACATCTTTCAATGCGACGACACCGTTGGTTGTGGCATGGCCTTTTTGGTCAACGTTCACCTTGATCGTGACCGGCACGCCATGCAGCGGACCCGTGGGTTTGCCGCCAGCCCGCGCATTGTCCAGCGCTTCGGCACGTTCCAACGCTTGCTCGCGCAGGTCTTCCACCACCGCATTCAAACCGGGGTTGACCTCATCCATTCGCTCGATCGAGGCCCGAACCGCCTCGGTTGCACTCAGGTCGCCGCGTCTTGTCAGGGTGGTCAGGTCTGTGGCGCTGAGACGCCAGATATCGGTTTGTGTCATGGGTCCTCACTGTCTTAACGTGACAGTAGAGGGGCTGCTTCCGGTTGCAAGAGAAGACAAATAATGGGCGGCTAATGCCGCCCCTCGGGTTACTTGGCGTAACCGATTGTCTGCAAGGCCTCTTTGATCTCGTCAAGAATGGCTGGATCATCGATCGTTGCAGGCATTTTGTAATCCTGACCGTCTGCAATCGACACCATCGTACCTCGCAGAATTTTACCCGAACGTGTCTTGGGCAACCTGTCGACGACGACGGCCAGTTTAAAGGCCGCCACCGGGCCGATCTTTTCCCGCACCATCTTGACGACCTCCTGAACCACGTCGCCATGATCCCGATCAGCGCCGGCATTCAGGCACAGGAACCCAACGGGCATCTGACCTTTAAGCTGATCCGATACGCCGATCACCGCGCATTCCGCGACGTCCGGGTGAGCGGCAAGCACTTCCTCCATCCCCCCGGTCGACAGGCGGTGACCCGCGACGTTGATGACATCATCGGTGCGGGCCATAATGTAAAGATATCCGTCCTCGTCGATCATGCCGGCATCGCCGGTTTCATAATACCCGGGGAAATGCTCCAGATATGACTTCCGGAACCGTTCTTCGGCGTTCCACAAGGTCGGCAGGGTGCCCGGAGGCAATGGCAGTTTGACCGCGATGGCCCCCAGTTCGCCGGCTTTCATTGGGTGGCCGCCTTCGTCGAGAATTTGCACATCATAGCCGGGCATCGGTTTCGCGGGCGAACCCAGCTTAATCGGAAGCTCTTCGATACCCAGCGGATTTCCTGCGATGGCCCATCCGGTTTCGGTCTGCCACCAATGGTCGATCACCGGAACCTTCAGCGCATCCTGCGCCCAGATGATGGTGTCGGGGTCAGCCCGTTCCCCCGCAAGATACAGTGCCCGCAGATGAGACAGATCGTACTTGGCGATCAATTCGCCTTTGGGGTCTTCTCGTTTCACGGCACGGATCGCCGTAGGGGCGGTGAAGAAGCTTTTAACCTTGTGTTCCGAGATCACGCGCCAGAAGGTTCCCGCATCAGGGGTGCCGACCGGTTTGCCTTCGAACACAATCGTCGTGTTGCCGTGGATCAGGGGGGCATAGCAGATATAGGAATGTCCAACGACCCAACCCACATCGGAGGCCGCCCAGAATACATCACCGGGATCAACGTCATAGATGTTCTTCATGGTCCAGTTCAGTGCCACCAGATGTCCGGCAGTGGGACGCACGACACCCTTGGGTGCCCCCGTGGTGCCCGATGTGTACAGGATGTAGGCCGGATCATTGCCGTCGACGGGAACACATTCCGCCGGTTCGACACCGTACTGGAACCCGTGCCAGTTGTAGTCGCGCCCTTCGATCAGCTGCGCAACTTCCTGTTCGCGCTGAAAGATGACGCAGAAATCCGGCTTGTGCTTGGCAAGTTCGATGGCACCGTCCAGAAGCGGCTTGTAGTGTACGACCCGGCCAGGTTCCATACCGCAGGACGCTGCAATGACGGCTTTGGGTTTGGCGTCGTCGATACGGACCGCCAGTTCGTTGCTGGCAAATCCGCCGAACACAACGGAATGCACAGCGCCCAGACGTGCGCAGGCCAGCATCGCCTCAAGCGCCTCGGGGATCATCGGCATGTAGATGATGACGCGGTCACCTTTCTCGATACCTTTCGCCCGCAGCGCGCCGGCAAGATTGGCCACGCGGTTGCGCAGCTCGACATAGGAAATCTCGCGCTTGGTATGGGTGATCGGGCTGTCATAGATGATGGCTGTCTGCTCTCCGCGCCCGTTTTCCACGTGGCGGTCCACGGCGTTCCAGCAGGTATTGACCCGTGCGTCGCTGAACCATTCATACAAAGGCGCGTTGTCGTCGAACAGAGCTTTGCTGGGTTCTTTGACCCAATCGATCCCCTTGGCGGCGTCCATCCAGAACGCCTCGGGGTCTTTCTTCCAACTGTCATAAACGTCCTGATACGCCATCTCGTCCTCCTCACAACGACTTGGTCTTTGTGTTAGGACCCAGAAAACTATCGGGCAAGCGCGTCAAATGACGACGCGTCAGTTTATCGCAAAATATTTGCAGTAATTCGCGCAACAGCTTGCAAATTTTTGCAAACATCTTTTCCAGCATTGGATTTTCTGCGCCAAAAAGGCCATTTTGCAAACTTGCAAATTCGACTGTGCAAAAGATCACGTCCGAGGCGACTCGGCGCAAAGCCAATTCACCATTCTTTCGTGTGCCCCATGGCTACCAAGGAGAAGCAACCACATATAGCAGTCAAAAGGTGAGAATTGTGTTAACCGCACCCCTATGGGGGATGCGGTGCAGGGCGTGGGGCGGACGGCTTAGCCGTAATGCGCCACCGGTGTCCCCGCGATGGCAGCCATGTTCAGCAAACCGCGTGCGGTAATGGACGGGGTGACGATGTGCGCCTTGTTGCCCATCCCCATCAGAATGGGGCCAACTTCGATACCGTCCGCTTTCATTTTCAGGATATTGCGCACACCGCTGGCCGCATCCGCATGAGCAAAGATCAGCACGTTTGCCGCGCCCTGTAGGCGAGAACCCGGAAAAATCCGTGCCCGAAGATCCGCATCAAGGGCCGCATCCAGGTTCATTTCGCCTTCATAGACAAAGTCGCGCGGTTTCTGGTCCAGGATGTCCAATGCAGCGCGCAGGCGCTTTCCCGATCCTTCTGCCTGATTGCCGAATTGTGATTGCGAACAGAATGCGATCTTGGGTTCGATCCCAAATCGGCGAACATGCCGCGCGGCGCCAATGGTGGATTCCGCCAGTTCTTCGGGTGTCGGCAATTGCCGGACATGCGTATCGGCGATGAACAGGGGGCCGTCTTCCAAAATCATCAGCGACAACGCGCCGTGCGGACGCAGGTTTCCATCGTCAAGCACCTGTTCAACATAATTCAGATGCCAGCGATACTCGCCGAACGTGCCGCAGATCAGGCTGTCAGCCTCGCCCCGATGCACCATGATCGCGCCGATGGCGGTTGTATTTGTGCGCATGATCGCCTTGGCCAGATCCGGTGTCACACCTCGGCGCTGCATGATCTGATGATACGAGTTCCAGTAATCGTAATAACGCGGATCGTTTTCCGGGTTCACGATCTGGCAGTCTGTGCCCGGGCGAATGGTCAGGCCCAGTTTTTCGCATCGGGATTCGATGACTTCGGGGCGTCCGATCAGGATCGGTGTTTCCGTTGTTTCCTCAAGAATGGCCTGTGCAGCCCGCAGCACCCTTTCATCTTCGCCTTCGGCAAATACGATGCGACGGGATGCGACGGCCGCGGCCTCGAATACGGGGCGCATCAAAAGCGCCGACTTGAAAACAGACTGGTTGAGTTTTTCCTTATAGGCCTCAAGATCCTTGATGGGGCGCTTTGCGACGCCGCTTTCCATGGCTGCCTTGGCAACGGAAGACGAGACGACACCCACCAAACGCGGATCAAAAGGTTTCGGAATCAGGTAATCCGGCCCAAAGGTCAGTTGCTCGCCCTTGTAGGCGGCTGCCGCCTCGGCGCTTGTCGTCGCGCGGGCCATTTCCGCAATGCCGTCAACGCAGGCGATCTGCATTGCGTCATTGATCTCGGTCGCGCCCACATCCAGAGCGCCCCGGAAGATAAACGGAAAGCACAATACGTTGTTGACCTGATTGGGAAAATCGCTGCGCCCCGTGGCGATGATCGCGTCCGGTGCAACCTCACGCGCGGCCTGAGGCAGAATTTCTGGCGTTGGGTTGGCCAGTGCGAAGATGATCGGACGATCGGCCATTTTCTGAACCATTTCAGGCTTCAGGACATTTGGGCCACTCAGGCCCAGAAACAGATCCGCATCGCCGATTACATTATCCAGAGTCCGCAATTCCGTTTTCTGCGCAAACTGCGACTTGTGCGGGTTCATATCCTCGGCGCGCCCCTCGTAGACGAGCCCGTGAATATCGCACAGCCAGATGTTTTCCTGTTTCACGCCCAGTTTCACCAGCATGTTCAGGCAGGCAATCCCAGCAGCCCCGCCGCCGGTTGATACGACTTTGATGTCCGCAAAGGATTTCCCCGCCACATGCAAAGCGTTCTTGGCCGCGGCCCCGACGACAATGGCGGTTCCGTGCTGATCGTCGTGGAAAACAGGAATGTTCATGCGCTCGCGGCACAGCTTTTCGACAATGAAACAATCCGGTGCCTTGATGTCTTCCAGGTTGATGGCCCCGAATGTCGGTTCCAGTGCGCAGACGATATCCGCCAGCTTTTCCGGATCAGGCTGGTCTACTTCGATATCAAAACAGTCAATACCAGCGAATTTTTTGAACAGGACGGCTTTGCCCTCCATCACTGGTTTCGAGGCCAGCGCCCCGATATTGCCCAGACCAAGAACCGCGGTGCCGTTGGATACCACGGCGACAAGGTTGCCGCGCGCCGTGTACTTTTCCGCGTTTGCGGCGTCGGCTTTGATTTCAAGGCTGGCCTCGGCCACGCCGGGCGAATAGGCGCGCGCCAGATCGCGACCGTTGGCCATCGGTTTCGTGGCCTTGATCTCAAGTTTTCCGGGTTTCGGATGGGCGTGATAGTCAAGCGCGGCCTGTCGCAGGCTGGGGGTGTCAGACATTGAAGTTTCAGTTCCCTCTTAGAATTTGATTTAACATTAAACTATTCGTCCAAGCTTGGCTACGTTGCGTAATTTTGCCGACGTGGCGCAGTTGCACACCCGAAATGGGTTGAATTTTGACATATTTTTCTTACATCTAGGCAACTTTGCGAATCGAACAAACACTCAGGCAAGACGAAGCAGTAATGACTTTCAAGGCAAATGATCAGGTCGATGGCCTGTTCTCCGGTTCTGTGTCGGATACCGGAGTTGTGCGGCGAACCCTTTGGTTTGCGGTGCTGTCAGGTGTTGTGCTTCTTGGTGCTGTTGGCATCTGGCCAGAACAGGCACTGGTTCTCAACCAGGAAGGCGGGTTGTTTGAAACAATTTCCGCCGCGTGTTTGTTTGCAGCAGGTGTGGCGGCTTTGTGGCGATATCCAGGTGTCACCCGGCTGTATATCGGGTTGGCATTCCTGTTGTTGGCCGAGCGTGAGCTGGAAGCAGACGTTTATCCTGAAGGCAGTTTGCCGTTCCTGATCCTTGACGGTCTGGATGTGGTGCTGGACGTCACTCTGGTCAGGGTCGTTCTGGCCTGCGTTGTTCTGGGCGGTGTCATCTGGCATGGGATCCCGACGGGATGGTGTGCTGTCAAACAGCGCGCGTCTTTTCTGATCGTGTTCATTGCGGCCGGCTGTCTTGCCGTCATCGCTCAGCTTCTTGAAGAATTCACCGGTCTGCACGGCCAAGCTTTGTCGTCAGTTGTGAAGACGCGCCTTTTTGTGATGGAAGAAACGCTCGAGATGTTCTTTTCGATTGGCATTTTGGCCTCTGTTCTGATCGGATGGTCAAAATCGAATTCTGACGAGACATCTCATGACAAAGACATACGTGCCTTCCCGGACCCAAGCTGAATTCCGGTTGCCTACCCAGGAAATTCGAAACGACATCCCCTTTTATACCAAGGTGTTGGGGATGCAGATGGACATGATCTATCCCGCGGACGATCCGCGCGTCGCAGTGTTTTCGGGGCACGGTCTGCGGCTGCGGATTGAAAAAGACGCGCCCGAAGCTCCGGGAACATTGCGCATCCTGACAGATGACCCGGAAAGCTTTGCAGATGGCCAACGCGTTCTTGTCGCGCCGAATGGGACCCGGATCGAAATCGAAGAGCGTAATCCGCCGCTGGTGATGCCTGAAACAGTTCATTCCTTTGTGGTGCGCAGGCTCAAGGATCAGGCGCCATGGATCATCGGTCGGGCGGGGATGCACTATCGCGATCTGGTGCCGGATCGTCTGGGTGGATCGATCATCGCCAGCCATATCCGCATCCCGGACGGGGGCCCGGTGCCCGATATGGTGCATTTTCACAAAGTCGGGTTCCAGCTGATATTCTGCATTCATGGCTGGGTGGATGTCGTCTACGAGGATCAGGGAGAGAAAATGCGCCTGACCGCAGGGGATTGCTTTATCCAGCCGCCGGAAATTCGTCACCGCGTGCTCGAGGCGTCAGACAATGTTCAGGTCATCGAGATAGGTGTGCCAGCGGAACATGTCACGGAAATCGACCATGATATGCAGCTTCCCACGCCGCATTTTCGCCCGGACCGTGAATGGCAGGGGCAGCGCTTTGTCTACAACCAGGCCAAGGATGCTGAATGGGTGCCATTCCGTCTTCCAGGTTACATCTGCCGCGATACGACAATTGCCGAGAACACCAAAGGGGTCGCTGGCGTCCAGGTCGTACGCAAAGGGCAGGGCGATACCGAATGGGCCAGTCACGATACGGACATTCACTTTACCTTCGTGATGGACGGGGCGGTAACACTGGAAGGCGAGGGGCGCGAGCCCTACCGGCTGGAGCAAGGAGATGCCTTTGTCATCCCGCCCGGGATGCGCACGCGCTTGTCCTCGCCCTCGGACAACATCGAGTTGCTGGAAGTAACCTTGCCCGGTACGTTCACGACAACACTGGGCTGACTGAAAAACACTGGCTGGGGGCTTCAATTCCTCGGCCTTTTTACGTAACGATCCAAATTTCTGACCAGATGATCAAAAAACGGGGAATCGCCATGTCGCTCAAAGACGCTGCCTTGTCAGTCCGCGAAAACGCCTATGCGCCTTATTCGAATTTCAAGGTTGGCGCAGCGCTTCGGACTTCGACGGGTCAGATCTTTTCCGGGTGCAACGTTGAAAACGTGGCCTATCCCGAAGGCACTTGTGCCGAGGCCGGCGCAATTGCCGCGATGGTCGCCGCAGGTGAGCAGGAACTGACCGAGGTCTATGTGGTCGCCTCCAGCCCTCAGCCTGTGCCGCCTTGCGGTGGGTGTCGCCAGAAACTGGCCGAGTTTGGCAAGCGCGACGTTAAGGTTACTCTGGCAACCGTGGACGGTGCTGAATTTAAGACAACCATCGGGGATTTGTTGCCGGGCGCATTCGACGCGTCTCATATGGAGGATGTCTGAACGCATGGATGCCCGCTCGATCATAGCAAAACTGCGCAGGCAGGAGGTGCCCGGTCGCGAGGAGCTGACCTGGTTTGCGCAGGGGCTTGCGGATGGAAGCGTCAGCGACGCGCAGGCCGGGGCATTCGCCATGGCTGTCTGCATGGGCGGATTGGGCCCTCGGGGGCGTGCGGATCTGACGATTGCGATGCGCGACAGCGGTGACGTTCTGACGTGGGACGTGGACGGGCCGGTGATCGACAAGCACTCGACCGGAGGGGTCGGGGATAGCGTCAGTCTGGTTCTTGCTCCGGCGCTGGCGGAATGTGGGGCGTATGTCCCAATGATCTCGGGCCGGGGTCTTGGGCATACCGGCGGAACGCTGGACAAGCTAGAGGCGATACCGGGAGTCAGCACTCAGATCGGGCAAGACCGCCTTGCGCAGATTTTACGCGATACCGGCGCGGCCATCGTCGGGGCGACCGGCCAGATCGCGCCGGCAGACAAGCGCCTTTATGCGGTGCGGGATGTGACCGCGACGGTCGAGAGCCTGGATCTGATCACGGCGTCGATCCTGTCCAAAAAACTGGCCGCCAGCCCGGACGCGCTGGTTCTGGATGTCAAAACCGGCAGCGGTGCTTTCATGAAAACGATGGAAGATGCCCGCAAATTGGCCACCGCATTGACCGAGACAGCAAACGCAGCAGGCTGCCGCACGTCGGCGGTGATCACGGATATGAACCAACCATTGGCCCCGGCGTTGGGGAATGCCTTGGAAATCGCGGAAGTGATGAAGGTGCTGACCACGTCGAATGCGTCCCCTTTGGCAGACATTTCCGCCGAGCTGGGGGGGGTCCTGCTGACCGATGCAGGAATGTGCGGAACGGTTGAGGAAGGGCGTGAGAAGATCTTTGAAACCATCCGTGACGGCCGCGCTGCCGAACGGTTCGGGCGTATGATGGCAGCGGTTGGTGGCCCGGTTCAGTTTGTCGATACCTGGGCCCGCTTCCTGCCTGAGGCGAATGTCATCCAAGAGGTTCCGGCCCCGCAGGACGGCTTCATCTCGGCCGTTGACGGAGAAGCTCTGGGTCTTGCCGTGGTTGCGCTGGGCGGTGGCCGTCAGGTCGAAAGTGATGAGATCGACCCCGCCGTCGGAATATCCAGTGTTCTTCGGCTTGGGGATCGCGTGTCAAAAGGCGCGCCGATTGCAGTGATCCATGCTGCTCGGGAAGATGCCGCGCGCCGAGCAGCTGAAACCGTGCTGAGCGCGATTGAGATCAGCGATATGGCTCCGACGTTTCCGGATCTGATCCACGAAAGGATCAGCGTATGAGCCGTGCATTTCTCGTCGTCATGGACTCCGTTGGAATAGGCGGTGCGCCTGATGCCGATCGTTTTTTCAATGGCGACGTCCCGGATAGTGGGGCAAATACGCTGGCCCATATCGCGCAGGCCTGTGCCTTAGGGCGGGCCGAAGACGGGCGCTCGGGCCCTTTGATCCTGCCGACCCTCGATGCGCTGGGTTTGGGTGCGGCTGCGCGACTGGCGTCTGGGGACGCAACCCCCGGATTGAACGCGAAACCCAATGGGCTGTGGGGCTGCGCGCGCGAGCATTCGCCCGGCAAAGACACGCCCTCGGGCCACTGGGAACTGGCAGGTCTGCCGGTGCCGTGGGATTGGCACTATTTCCCGGATACTGTTCCGGCTTTTCCCGGCGGCCTGAGCCGCGCAGCG
>NZ_JBQERJ010000019.1:0-21553 GCF_056534925.1 Ruegeria sp. P10 | reverse complement strand
GATGTCGAGAACGCAGAAGCCGTGCTACGCGAGTTGCGAAAACAAGGATGGGTAAACCCTGCACAATAGGATGATGCACAACAGCTGGTAGTGATGCCAAAGTCAAAATAGTCTCTGCTGGCGCCGGTACTCAGGTCGACACTCAAATCACCAGCGCGGAGTCGAGTTCGATATCAGAAAGTGAGATAACGGACGTTTGCTCAGTCTTCGCAAAGTCCGCTTTAATACGCAACTCGGTCATAGCGCCATTTTCCACGAGCGTCTGCTCTATGACGGAAGCCGCCGCTCACTGGTGAATTGCGAAAATTTTGCCGTAAATGTCGGCTACTCGAACCTAACGAGTCATCTGATAAAAACACTCAGATGACCGGGTCGAGCCCAAAGCGGACGTAACCGACGGATAAGTTAGTCCGCGCTTTTGTCACAGTTATTGTCGACTAAGAGAACGCTCTGTGTATTCGCATTTCTACAAACGTAAGAAGCTTGAAACCGACCAAGTTCAGAGCTGACTATAAGAATCAGTCTTTTTAAATCGTGTTTGTTCTCTGGAAAACGGTACCGATATGATTGTTTGCAATCATTTGTTCAAATGCACGGACCTCGCTTCGGCGACAAGATTCTCTGGACAGCATGGTTTTCTGGACAGTACGTTCGAACATACTCAAAAAAATGAATACATGGGGGGACCCGAATGTGCTTTTGTTCAACGACTTTGGAAGGCCTTCAAAGACCTGCCAAGCTGATAGGCTTCACGATAGCTGCACTCGCAACGGGAGCGACTACTGTAGCCGCCGGTGAATGCAGTTTAAGCGGAGTTCCCAGCGTCCCCGATATGACTGTCTTAACTGTAGAAGCGCTGTCTGAACCTGCACCGCATTGTCGTGTTATCGGTGAAATTGGGACCGAGACCGGATTTGAACTGCTGCTTCCGGACGACTGGAACGGTAAGTTCGTCATGGGCGGTGGCGGAGGGTTCTCCGGCGATTTCAACAATGCCGCTATGGCTTTGGGTAATGTGCTTGCCGACGGATGGGCGACCGTCACGACGGACACAGGACACAAGGGCAACGCTATCGTCGCAAGCTGGGCCCTAAACAATCTTGAACGCCAGGTCAGTTTTGGGTTCCAGGCAGTGCACAGAACGGCTGTGTCGTCCCAAGCGATCATAGCTGAGTATTATGGGTCGGAAATACAGCGCAACCTTTTCTATGGATGCTCCCGTGGCGGTGGTCAGGCTTTGATGGTCGCGCAGAGATCACCGGGCGTTTTCGATGGCATCTATGCCGGGGCACCAGCCTACTCCTGGACAAAGGAGATGGCTGGCCGGTGGACTTACGACGCCATGAACATGTTCCCTGATCCAAACCAGATTTCGACACCAGTCATCGATACCGAGGCGCAAGCCCTTCTCGGGAATGCCATCATGGCACAATGCGACGCGATTGACGGGCTTGAGGACGGCATTCTGAATGATCCGCGCCAGTGCGACTTTGTGGTGTCGAGCCTGCTGTGTGGAGAAGGTGAAACCAATCAGTGCCTGAGCGCAGAACAGGTCCGGGTCGCAGAAGATCTCTATCGCGAGGTGGAATTCGGGGGCATGTCGTGGCCCGGCATGCCGATGGGCGTGGAGTTGCCGGACAATCCGCTGGGTTGGTCGATGTGGAATACTGGAGGCTATGTCGAGGGCGCCGAAATCGACTTCCACCCCGGTGACGGCGATGAGGATGCGGTGGTGTATGAAGCGCCTCCGATTCCTAATGCAACCTGGGGTTTCTCTACACAATTGATGAAGAACTTCTTCTACGGCGATCCTGACTGGACTTATGAAGACTATGACTTTTCTGACTTCGCCCATCACGCTGCGCGCTTGAGCCCGACGCTTGATGCGGAAAATCCCGACCTATCGGAATTCCGGGCCAATGGCGGCAAGCTTATAATTGACAACGGCTGGATGGATGGGTCGCTGTCTGCACACGGAACTATTGCCTATTACGAACGGGTGCTTGAACACGACCCTTCTGCTCGCGAAGATGTACGCTTGTTTATTCGCCCCGGCATCACCCACTGCCGGTTTGGGCCTGGACCGGACGGCACAAACTATATCGAGGCGCTGGAAGAATGGTTGGACACAGGGGTGGCACCTGACCAACTCGACGCGCCTTATGTCCATCCGCTGACCCGCGAGCCCACCGGACAAGGCGGGCGGATTATCTGCGCGCATCCGGCCATTGTAACTTACGATGGGAGTGGCGATCCGAGTAAACCAGAGAGTTTCAGTTGCGTCGTTCCAAACTAGCGAGCCAGAAGAGTGTTGGGCGTGCTCGTTGAACGTTTCGACATGTTCCGCTTCGAATGTCACGATCTTTGTATGTGATACGCTTTTGTAATAAGGATCAAAAAGAAAATGGAATTCTTTCGCAGCAAGTGCTCCATAAATCGCTGTGAATTCTTCGGCACATTCGTCGTAGCCGTCTCCATGGCATTGCTTAGCTTTTCTCAGGTGATGGCGAGCGAACTTGATGAGGTTGTCGAATTCTTGGAACGACAGGTCTTCGAAGGTGTCGTTGAAGCTGGGGAACGCACACAGGTCTCGAACAGCATTAACGGAACGTTGGTTAGTGTGAACTTCATCAACGGGCAACGCGTCGAGAAAGGCGAGGTGCTTTTTGAACTTGCAAAGCAGACCTTTGAACTGGACGTCGAACTGGCTGAGAATGAGGTGCGGCGACGAGAAGTGGAACTGGAAATCGCACGCGAAGCGGCAGAGCGTGCGTCCTCCCTAGCGGGCACAGGTGCTGCCACAGCGTTGAGGAAGCTGGAAACCAAACAGGCGCTTGCGCTTGCTGAAGTTGCGTTGAGGGAAGCGCAGGCAAAGTTAAAGAAGGCGCAGGTTGTTCTGTCCGCAACTAAAATCAAAGCGCAGGCTTCCGGCTGGATTGTCGCCCCGAAGCATGATCTCGGAGCTTATTTGAAAACGCAGACACGCCGTCCAATTGCAGAGATTTTGGACCTGAACACGGTTCTGGTTTCGTATCTTCAGCCTTATGACACACTCATTGCACTTCAGAACGTCTCACCAGTGCCTATACCTCAGCTACTTAAGAAGCTGGATGTTTACGTGATCCTGCCCAATGGCACAGTATTCGAGGAGTCCGGAGAAATAATCTCAACCGACAATGAGTTGGATGGGCAAGGCAATCTGCGCGTCTGGGCAAGGTTCAATAATCCGCAGACACTTCTGATCCCAGGCCTGAAAGTCCAGGCAAAGGTCGAACTCAAGAACTAATACCTCTTTATCTGGATGCCGGTTTTACGCAAAGTGCAATTCACCTCCGCTTTGTCCTGTAGAGAACGCCTTAATCCAAGCAGAAAGAGTGACAGCGTTTATCTTTTTGCTTCGGGTGTTAATCCGCGAACGATCGGTTTGTCCGCAAGTCGGACATAGCCGAATTTTTAACCAGCGTCTGCTATTCGCAGAAAGCGGTCATTAAGAGCAGAAAGTTCGGTTTTTCGTAACCGAACGGCCGTTTAGCGGCGCGTAGTCGTCTTCTGAGAAAAACAGTCGGATGACCGTGTCGAGCCCACTTTGACCGATACTGCAATCAGCAACAACTGGAAGAAAGGGCGGGAAGCAGAAGTTCGCTGCGAGTGCAAAGATTATCTCATCGGGAGCCAAGAGCAGACCTTTGTCTGTCCATCACACACCCATTCGGTATCGATGAACTTTGTTTTGATCTCGTCTGGAGGTTCGTCCACTTCACAACCAACGCACCTCCTCCTTGGAAGCGCATGCCTCTGAACGAATTATTACAAACCCTATAGAAAATCGTCAGGGCTTGGCGGGTCCTGACCAACCGGCAGCTTTCATTGCACTGATCAGTTCTTGAACTGGCTGTGGGTCGACAAACACGCGAGTCTTCAGTTCTTCGAGGGGGAAGCTTGGCCAAGTGTCCGAAAATACTTGTGCAAGCCGCTGTGCCTCTGCTTGTTCCCCGTTCCGCAAGCGGGCCGCCATAAGATAAGCCGCGGAAATTGGCCCGAATGGCCCACCGCGAGATATCGATTCATCAAACGTCCGGATTGCGGCAGCATAGTCGCCCGTATGGAACTGAGCCGCACCCAGTGCGTTGTCAAAAACAAGTCCCCCTCCTTGTGGGGCAAGTGTTCTATATCGCGCTGATTGAGACAAAACTCGGTCAAAATCGGATGTATAAAGGGAAATCAAGGCGTCGAATTCAACAACGTGTGAATCATCGGGCGCCAAACCTACAGCCCGTTGGGATAGTCGAACTGCGCTATCGTAGTTGCCCACCCCAAATTCAAACCAGGCTCGCGCTGAAAGCGGCCAAGGTGCATTCGGAGCCATTTCCAAAGCGTAAGCACTATTCTTGTCCGCTGCGTGCAAAAACTCGTCTGAACCGGGCTTGCCCGATTGCATAATGGCGAGCATTGTTTCGACCTGAGAAGCACCAGCATATCCCCCGTAATATAACGGGTCTCGTTCAATCGCTGTTTTAAAAATCAACAACGCGGGCTGAAGCCGGGCCAGATCCGTAACAGGGAAAATCAGATCCCGGCCTGCGTCGCTTAGGTTCATTGCCTCGACACGGGCAGGTGACACGTCGTAGATTGCAGTTTTGCCGGTTTTGGGTGCTACAGATTGCGAATTGCGGCCAATCAGGACACCAAAAAGAATGCTGACTATTAATAGTGAAAGCGAGATAACGACTGCGGTAGCCCGTCGCCTTCCGCGTAAGCTTCGTCTGCTTCGACTGGAGCCCGGCAAAAATTCGGGTGCGTAACCCCCGACGGGCAGTGAGATAACCAATTCGTCAGCAATCCCTTTACCGTCATAATAAGATTGCAGCTTTCGCCGAACACGCCCGGCATCCACACGCACGACGCCCTCGCGTTTCAATAACTCATCCGCGTCGTATCCATAAACATCCATCGCAATGGTCTTGGCACGTATTTCGTCGGAACGACCCTCCAGCGTTTCCGTCACCACGTAAGATAGGAATGATCGCATGCGGGCGGATCCTTTGAATTCATCCGACCTCAGAACCTTGTCCAACGCGGCACGCAACTGCTCGCCCGAGAACGATTGAGTACCAGTCTGGCCCTGATTGCCGACGCTGACGTTCAAAAACTATCCTTTCACAATAAGGGTTTGACGTCACGTTGCTACCGTAGCATGCGGCTTGAAACGTGCAATACATATTCTTTTGGATGCATGCTTAGAGGGAGAATGCCTAAAAAGCGCTGCCAATGACGGATGATGAATTCTTTGAATCTCAATTTCCCAAAGCGGGTCGTCTGCTACGGAACCTGCGGGAAAAAGACCAAGAGTTCGATCAAATTTGTCGCGACTACAAAGAGGTCTTCGCAGAAATGGCGATGCCGCCAAAGTCGCATTCAGTTCTACAGATGCGCTATCTCGCGGATCTGGCAGAAAGCCTCTCGGACCTGCGCAGCAGTATTGACGGACACCTGCGGGCTCAGGGCGCGCGTGCGGAATCGGTACGGAACAAAGATTTGGAGGTTTGACATGAAACTTAGATATATCTTGCCTACGTTGTTGATTGGTGCTGGCTCCGTGCTTGCTCAGGAAACCCCAATTGTTCATGACGGCGAGTTTGAATTCCTCCGCGCGCAGTTTGGTGAGGCATGGGATGCACAAGACGTTGAAGTCGACGCCAAGCTGGCCGAAATTCGTGCGGCCAATGGCGATAAGCCCCCTAACCTCCTCTACATCCTGATTGATGACGTCAGCTTTGGTCAGATGGGTGACCGCAAGATGAATTACGTCATGGGGATCGAGACACCCAGCATCAATCAATTGGCCACCGAAGGTTTGTCGCTGATGCGCATGTATACCGAACCCTCCTGCACTCCGACCCGCACAGCCATGTTGACAGGGCGCCACCCAATTCGCGCAGGTGTGGAAGAGGTCAAGGTGGCTTTGGTTGGCGAGGGCCTTCCGGCCAGTGAAGTGACACTGCCGGAGATTCTGAAACAGGTCGGCTATAATACGGCGCATGTCGGCAAATGGCACCAAGGCGACATCGAACAATCGTACCCCCACAATCAGGGGTTTGATTGGGCCGCATTTCCACTCCACCAGCAAGTACAGCTGAGCCTCATGACCCCCGAGGCAATGCGGTCCAACACCATGCTCGGCTATGTGCCCGAGGGGCAGAACAATCAGTTCCTGCTGGATGAACGGTTCAAGCCATACGGCCTTGTCACCGGTGTCGAGGCCGAAGCCGGTGGACCCGCCCAGGAAGTAGAAATGTCAGCCGGTGAAGTGTGGACGCAGACCAAATATGAAGAGATGAACGAACGATATCAACGGCAGGCGTTGGAGCAACTTGAACGCGTCGCTTCCGAGGATGCGCCATTCTTCTTACAATACTGGCCGCTTTACCCGTTGAACTTCGTCTACCCGGATCAGGCAATTTCACGAAATGGCGGTTTTCATGCCGACAAGCTGCAACTGCTTGATGGTTGGATCGGAGATCTTTTGGCCAAGCTTGAAGAATCTGGCAAAGCGGACAACACAATTGTTGTTTTGATGGCGGATAATGGCCTGATGTATCACTACGAAGGCTCATCCGGTCTGAACCAGCTGATCTATCGCGGTGGCAAAACCCAGCATCTTGAAGGCGGCGTAAGAACCGATGCGTTCATTCGCTGGCCCGGTGTGATCGAAGCCAACAGCGCAGCCGGTGACATCTTTCACGTCTCAGATATCTTCACCACGATGGCGCGAATTGCCGGAGCCACAGACTTTATCCCAAGGGACCGCGTAATAGACGGCATCGACCAGACGGCCTTGCTGTTGAACGGCGAGGGAAATGGGCGGCGCGACTATGTCTATATCTACGAAGGACCTGTCTTGCGCTCGGTCGTCAAGCAGGAGTTCAAGATGCATCTTCCTGCCCCCGGTCAACCCGGCGCGGCTGCTCCGACTTATAATATTTATAGGGACCCCCGAGAGGAACACCCTTTGGTGGGCTACTCGCTTTGGGCCGGGGCATCTTTTCAAGATATGATCAAGCGTCACCAGAAGATGATCGCCAAGTATCCGCATTCAGAGATTGGCAAAGGTACACCTTATGAAGGCATTGAAAACCTGCGCCCGGAATCCGAACTGACCCGCGACGTATTCACGAGTTGGCAGTGAGATCACAAATTTAGTAATTATTCGAATATATCGATGTTACTGATGGTAATCACATCGAAGTCAAAAACCGAAGCTCGGCTTCGAACCCTGGGGGAGATGGAATGAAACTACAATGGCTTATGGTTTTGTGTGCAGGCATTGCCGCCCCACCTTTGCAGGCTCAGGACGACCCTATTCAACACGATGCTGAGTTTTATATTCTGCAAGCCCAACGCGCGGAACAATGGGTGCAGGATGACGCTGCCGTTGATCAGGCTTTGGCCGCTTTTCGTGACGGCAACAATGGGCAACCCCCAAATATCGTCAGCGTTCTGATTGACGATATGGGCTTTGGCGATATGGGTATACCCGAGCTCAACGCTGTCCGTGGGTACGACACTCCGAACATCAACGACTTTTCGGACGAAGCGTTGCGTATGGTTCGGATGTATACTGAACCGTCCTGCACCCCGACTCGCGTGGCACAAATGACCGGCCGCTTGCCCGTGCGTATGGGAATGGGTGATACGACCGTCGATATCGCTGGCTTTGGATTGCCCGATAATGAAGTGACGCTGGCCGAAGTCTTGAAACAGGCAGGATATGCAACCAGCCACGTCGGCAAGTGGCATATGGGCGATATTGCCGAAAGCTGGGCGATGAATCAGGGTTTTGACTATGCCCAGCACGCCATCCACCAGCAGGGCCAGCTGACAATCTTTAATGATGATGCGATCAAAGAACAGGTCTCGGTCGCGATCCGGGACTATGAGGATAAATACACACTGGACGGCTGGTTCCGACCGGATGCCTCGGCGATGATGACCGTCATCGAGGGCGAGACCGGCGGCGCCATTCGCGAAATCCGCATGGAAGCCGGAGAACGCTGGAACGCCGAAAAATACGACGAAATGAACCAGGCGTTTCAGGATAAAACACTTCAGGAACTGGAACGCCTTGCAACTGGGGACGCGCCCTTCTTCCTGCAATATTGGCCGATGATCCCGCTGGACAATACCCGCGCCGGCCGTGACGGGCCGGAAAGCGCGAATGGCGGCTTGTATGTCGACAAGATGCAGCTACTGGATCAGTGGCTGGGTGATCTGTTCGCGCGCATGGATGATCTAGGGCTCAGCGAAAACACCATCGTTGTGGTTATGGGCGACAATGGGCATTTTACCAAATACGCGCCGCAATCCGGGTTTACCCCACTGATTTACGCGGGCGGTAAAGGCGACACGACTGAAGGTGGCGTGCGCGTGGACGCCTTCATCCGCTGGCCGGGCATGATTGAAGCTGACGGGTTGTTAAACAGCATCATTCATGTTTCGGACCTCTATACCACGATCTCGCGCTTTGCCGGGGCGGATGGATTCATCCCAAGGGATCGTCTGGTCGATGGTGTCGATCAGTCGGCGGCGCTACTGTTCGCGGATGAATCGAAAGCGCGACGCGATCACGTGATCATCTATTCGGTCGCGAAACCCGAGGCGATCGTTAAGGATCAGCTTAAGCTCAAACTGCCGGGACCCGGCGAGAGCGCAATTTTAGCAAAATTCTTCGATCTTTACCGCGACACCCGCGAAGAATACTCGGTCTCAACCGAAGTCGGGTCTTGGGGTGGGCAGGAATTCGTACGTATACTGGGCCGCCACAAGGCGCGGAAAGAGAAATACCCCGATACTCCGCCCGCCTACGGCATGCCTTATGAGGGGATTGAGAACATTCGTCCCGAGACACAGCAAGCCGTTGAAGCTTTCATGATCAAGCGCGCGTCGCCCCAGAAGTAGGCCTGTTCTTTCGTAATGAACCGCGAAGGACTGTAATCACCAAAATCGAGGATCTCAGCATGGTTGGTAGCATAATTTTCGCACTGGGATTGATCGTGTCACTCGGAATCGGGTTTGTCTATTTCCGCGACCTTGGCGATGTCTCGCAAATGCTGCTGAAAGTAAAGCGCGAGAATATGGTGCGCTTTATCCGGCATGAATACCGCCTGATTGGCATTGGCCTGGGCGGATTTGTAGTGGCAACCCTTGCACATTTCCTTTTGGGGGGCGGCCCTTTCTGGCTTTGGCTCGTAACGGCTGCGCTGACCTTGCTTCTTTATGGGTTTCCCTATGTGTGGGTGCATTTGGGCCTGAGAAACCAGCT
Source organism: Ruegeria sp. P10 (assembly GCF_056534925.1). NCBI lineage: Bacteria > Pseudomonadati > Pseudomonadota > Alphaproteobacteria > Rhodobacterales > Roseobacteraceae > Ruegeria > Ruegeria sp. P10. The sequence continues at coordinate 12,234 of NZ_JBQERJ010000019.1, read as the reverse complement.
CAACGACGCCCAGTATTTTTCTATCGAGGAAGCGCGAAAATATGTCGGTCCAACAGCGCCAGTCATCGTCATCGAACACAATGGTCACGCGCGCGCGCACCCGGATGCGCAGATCATGCGCCCTCATTTGGCGGGCGATGTAGATGGGCTGGGGGGCGAGGATGTGGTAATGACTTACTGCGCGATGGCCAATCTGGGTCAGGGGTACACACCGCGAATAGAAGGACGGCGCCTGAACCTTGAGGTTCTGGCCCAGCATGGCAACAACTTGATACTGCGTGACAACGACACGGGCGATCCGATCCAGCATATCTACGGTTTTCGCGAGGCGGATCGCGACCCCAACTCCGAGGGTCCTGCTTGCCCTCTCCGGCCCCAAGCGCAAATGAGGCCTTGGCCCACCTTTCGAATGACATTCCGCGGGTTTCAGAAAGCCTATCCAGAAGGTGAGGTGTTTCTGAACAAACCATCCACGAACCCTTTGCTGCGTCTGCTGGACATGATGACCGAGATGACCTTTGGCTGGGGCATCGGACGCCAACATCAGGAAGACGCTCCTGTGATGGACAACATGGATCGTTCAGACCACCGGTTGCCGAACAAAACCTACGTCTGGGGAATTACGATTGGTCAAGATGTCGCTTGCTGGACCGACGATTTCATCATCGAGAACAACTGGATCGTGACCGCCAAAGTCGGAGGACGGGATGTCGTGGTCAGCCTGGATCCGAAATATGAAAGCCTGGGCGTTTGGTATAACGACTCGGGTCAACCGGTGGCCAAATGCGATTTCTGGGGTCACTCGGATCAGGGTCAGCTAAAACGTGTAGAAACCCTGCGCGCAGGCGTATTCTGGCACGTTTGGTCCGAGTTTTTCCCGAACACAGATATCAATCGCGTCGGCAACAGTTCGATGGCGACGGAAGAAGCTGCGGAATGAAAATCAGGACCACACAATTTCAAACCAACGACAATTTATTGAAACTTGTATGTTTGTCGGGAGGAACAGAGTGTTTTCGTCACTATGGGTGAAAAGTTGCTTATGCGCGGCAACGCTATCGGCATCGGCAGCCACAACGGCTGCGGCACAACAATCCGATTGGTCCTACGAGGCCACGATTTATCTGTTCATGCCGGAAACAGAAACATCCTTAAGCACCCCCATGGGGACACTGGACGGTACACTCAGTTTTTCTGATGCATTGGAAAACCTAGATTTCGCCTTTATGGGAGCGTTCTCGGCCACCGACGGACGATGGCTTATACTTGCAGATTACAACTACACAGATTTGTCGTTCAGCAACAGCACTCCCGGCCCCGCCAGTTCGGGCCTCGAGACATCATTTACCACGCAATACCTAAGCGGTTATGTCGGCTACCGAGTGTATGAAGCACCAACTATCTCGGTGGATGTCGCCGGAGGGTTCCGGTGGTTCAGCACTGATACAGAGTTCACCCTTCTCCCTGGCGCGGCACCGGGGAGGACAACAACCGCCGACGACAGCTGGACCGACCCTGTCATCGCCGCCAGAGCACGCGTCCGGTTCTCGGACAAATGGTCCGGCACCGGTTTCGTCGACTACGGAGGTTTCCGCAGCGGCAGTGAAACATGGCAGGTTCTGTTGACCGCCGAATATGCCATCAACAACAGATGGCTGATCCGCGGCGGCTATCGCTATATCTCGTTTGACCATGAGATCGACGGTAGCGATTTTACATTTGATCAGTCAGGGCCAGTGTTAGGCGCGACTTATCGTTTCTAGAATTCTTTATTGGTGAACTCGAGACTGGGTTGTGATGTTACGAACATCGTTTGATTGGCGCGAGTAGACTGCAGAAAGTTCTAGAGAATCATATTCGCTGTGTCCTCAGATTTGTCTTCGTGTCTGGCACCAGTTCTTGAACCCCAGCATCGATAGCTGGTTGGAGTTTGTTCTCACTCTAGAAATCAAGCGATGAATGAAGCAAGTCTAAGTCGCGATGCCACTTTCAACCGCAGAGTGAGAATTCACCTCGGCTGGCTTTCGCAACTACAGCGAATGGCGGCTACGCGGGCTGCGACCGCAGCATCTTGACCCGTTCGCTAACGGCAGGAACGGGCCGGTTAGCGGACATAGGAACTTCTTGCAGCATCTGAAGCTTTGGGGTTCAAATCGCTCGTTCGCACTTCGGCTAATACTGGCTCTATTTTAGAAACCGATCAAATAAGTCAGCGCTAGTTCAGGCAAAGCCGACAATGGGCGCAGCCTGACTAAAGATAGGACGTCGAGCTATTGCCGTTCGATGCGCCTCTGGACCATGGCCGGACTTCAAAAGTAGGTTCAGGTAAGTCAGCTCCAACAGGTCGCGCTGCGCCCGGCTCCCTCCCAGGCGCGCGTGATCTGCCATTACCGGTGTCAATAGTTGCAGTGCTGCCGTCCATTCATGCTGAGCAATCGAACTCCAAGCTTGTGCCACCGGGCGCACAAGGTCCGCCGCAAAACCTGTCTTTGTTTCGGTCAAGATTGCCAGACGTTCACCATCTCCAGCCATGGCATGGGCCAGGGCACTGTGAATGTCTGCAAAACTCATCCCTGGTTTGGGGAAAAACCGTGCGGCGTACTCGCTCAGATCGCGCCAACGTTCCGGTGCCACTTTGTAACCTGCAATCTCAGAGCGATACAGAAGAGCGGCAGCGTCCGTCAGAACATTGATTGGCAGCGAATGGGACACTGGTGGCGCAATCGCACCGTCGTAAATCGCCCAAAGTTCGGCCTCATCCTCCTGCTCCAATGCCCAAAGCGCACGATGCCAGCTCAAATGGCCGTACAATACGGCGCGCGTATCATAGTCCGAGATCCAGTCCGCAAGGTAGGCGCGACCAGCCTCACCAGACCCTTGTTCGTAAAGTGTATGCGCTTTGAAATGCGAGGCATTCGCGTTGCTATTGTTCAAGGCGAGGGAGCGTTCCATCATAGACATTGCCTCATCGAGCCGTCCTACCTCGCACAGCGCCTGACCATGCACGCTCATAATCCACCAATCCTCCCCCAAGGCATCAAACAGTTTAGTTGTATAGGCAAGTTGTGCGCTTTCCCGGCCGGGTTCACCCGACATCCCAATCAAGCCGAAAATATTGGTGCAGATCTGCGCGACCAGGACATCGCGCGGGTGAGCTGCAATGTGCTCTTGAACTGCGCTTCGGGCTTCGGACGCGCGGCCCTGCAGGAACAGATCGAAAACCGCGATATGGCTTCTCTCACGTTCGGTTAACCCAGAGGCGCAGGAGCGAGCCGAGGCAAGTGCCTTTTGAGCGCCCGGTATATCGCTGTCGTACATTCGAGCGCGAGAAAGCCCAACATGGCCCAGGGCGAAACTGGGGTCGGCAGCGACAGAGGCAGAGAAGGCGGCGGTGGCGCCAAATGTTGCGGCAAGGATATGGTCAATCCCCGCAACATACGCGTCGCGTGCATCCGGCGATCTCGTCGTCAGTGTCAGTCCGTATCTATCAGCCAGCATTAACGTGACCTCATTTCGTCAGTGTCCGAACTTGGTCATTCACAATTGGAAAATGCTAGCACAAATCTGAAACTCTAAACACTGGAACGAATGATCGACTGCTTTGCGGGCGAAGTTGCCATTCATTCGTGAATTGCCATGTCAGCTTGTGAGAAACTCTGAAAGATGCAATTTTGCCCAACAGAAACAGAAATGCAGGGAACAGGATTGTCACCTATTGACGCTGTACGTACGCCAGACGACCGTTTTCTAAACCTGCCTGATTTCGCCTGGCGTCCTCAGTACGAAGATCAGTTGGCCGGGTATGAAGGCCTGCGGATGGCAAGAATAGACGAAGGTCCACAGGATGCAGAGCGGGTGTTCTTGTGCCTTCATGGGCAGCCTTCATGGGGTTTTTTGTATCGGCATATGATTCCGGTCTTTCTCGAGACTGGCGCCCGAGTTGTCGTTCCTGACCTGTTCGGTTTCGGCCGATCTGACAAACCTATCCAAGACAATTGCTACACCTTCACATTTCACCGTCAGAGCTTGATCGAGTTGATTGAAACGCTCGATCTCAAAGGAATTACACTCGTTGTACAGGATTGGGGTGGGCTTCTTGGTCTTACCATTCCACCAGACATGCCTGATCGCTTCAATCGGCTATTGGTTATGAACACGGTTCTCGGCTTGGGTGGCGGTAGCAGCGAAGGATTCGATGCCTGGAGGGATTTCCACCGAACCCACCCGGACTATGACGTGGCCGCATTGTTTCAAAAGTACGTGCCCGGCATGAGTGATGAAGTTGCGGCCGCTTACGCCGCCCCTTTCCCGAACGCGCGTTATCGGGGCGGGGTGCGGAAGTTCCCGTCGTTGGTGATGACCGAACCCGACATGGAGGGCGTTGATGTGTCGCGACGCGCAGCGGCATGGTGGAAAACTGACTGGTCTGGCGACAGCTTCATGGCGATTGGAGAAGCAGATGTTCTGATCCCGCCGAGGCTGATGAAACGCATGCACGAAATATTGGGCGTAGTTCGCCCTCCTTTGATGCTGCCAGACGCAGGTCACTTCGTTCAGGAGACCAACGGCGAACAAGTTGCTCGCGCGGGCTTGTCTGCATGGGAAGATGGAGGGCATCTCATTTAGCCCTAAGGGGTGAGAATTAGGAACTTCGTACAGACCGCAGCATGAATAGACAAAACTCGGACAAAGTTGCCAGATGCAGTTATCTCGAAAGTGATCTTTGCGTGACGTCTAAAACTCTGAGTGGTTTGATGCGTGGGTGATCTGCTGCGCTAACCGCGGCGTTCCGGGCCGCCGCCGCAGTTGGTTTTCACCGGTTCACTATTTTGAGAATACTATGCGTAAGGCGCTGTAGTTGCTATCATTCACTTGATGAATGACACGATACGCCCTTCGCCAGAACTTGCCGCCATAGTGGAACGTTGGATCAAAGCGTACGGTCGCGGCGACGGCGAAACGGTCGCACATCTTTTCTCTGACGATCCAGCGTTGTCCTATTTTGGCTCTGACGAGGATGAGGCGTGGCGAGATGATGCGCTACGTCGTGGCATGGCGCAGTATATTCAGGAGGTTCCACGGTTTCAGTGGCGCCCGGATGAACTGCGTGGTTTTGAATGCGGATCCCTTGGCTGGGTGGAATGGAAGGCAACCATCGACGCGATTGAAACGGGACAATCCGCGCAATTGCGCTCCACCGTCATTTTGAAACTCGACAAGGGTTCCTGGAAAATCGTGCATGTTCACAACTCAATTCCCGTCAACAACGTTGAAGGCTTCGGGTACGAGGCAAAAGGTTTTGAGGAGCTTCTCGATGCCGCCCTGTCCACCCCATACGAACTTGGTCAAAGCGGTATTGCGACTGTCATGTTTACAGATATCGCCGACAGCACGACGATCGCTGAAACGATAGGGGACACACTCTGGACCGATTCTGTGCGCAGGCACCTAAAGCTGGTCGAGACCCATATCGTCGATAGCGGTGGGCAATTGGTGAAATCGCTTGGTGATGGTGTAATGTCTACTTTCGGGTCTGCGAGGGCCGCCCTGTTAGCGGCTCAGAATATTCAGCGCGCCAACGCAGCTGAAACCGCCGAACCGAAACTGCAAGTTCGTATTGGTTTGCATACCGGCGAAGTGATTACTTCTGACGCCGATCACTTCGGAACAGTGGTAAACAAAGCCGCTCGCATCGCGTCGCTTGCTGCGCCAAGTGATATCTGTGTGTCAGACGCCACGCGGATTATGGTTGGCGGGTCAAATGAGTTTCTTTTTCGCGACCCGATGACAATTCCGCTAAAGGGTCTGGATGGGGAGCACTCAATACTTAAACTCGATTGGCAAAGAACCACCTAAGAACTGGCCTTCCAGCCAAAAATGGTAATTCGCCATCCTTGCCCAGGCTCATTCGGCAACAGACGCGCATATAAAAGAGATTTTGACTTGAGTATTCTTCCCACCATTGCAGACAGTGCCGAAGATTTGACCGCGATATTCGAGGACCTGCATGCTCATCCGGAAATCGGCTTTACCGAAACGCGCACGGCACAGATCGTCGTCGGCCAGTTGCATGATGTCGGTGTGCTGCACGCCGGACTTTGCAAGGTCCGCTTTTGCGCATCGCTGACATTGGTGCGCTAAGCAGCATCGGTTGATTTGGGCTCGGTGCGGTCATTCGGTGTATTGGGTTCAATGTCTGCTCTAGCGGCAAAGCGACCGGTCACTCGGCAGGCGCATGTATCCACTACAGTGCGGTGTGCAGTCTGCTACCGAAATAGCGTTAAAACCGCCTTGGACGATCAAGCATTAGCTGGAGCACAAGCTGTTCTCTTCCTGTTCTATTGTTTATGTGCAACTTTTGGAGGGGTCGACTTGCTTCAACCGGCAAGCTTCCTCAGCAATCGGTACTGCCTTGATACACGTAAGCTTTTGGATGTGCGACCAGACCCTAGAATGTGCCAAATGGAGAACAACATGAGCGCTAACGCGGACAGCGGTCTGAAGGGCAATCAAGACGTTACAGATACTGAAGGTGACTATTCCATCTATCCGCACATGGATGGGATCAAAAGCTCGATGTCGTGGAAGCTTGGCTGTTATGGAGAACGCGGCGCTCTTTCCAAGGACATGATCGGGAGCTTGGCTGAACAGTTTGACCTGCCGACTAAGCTCGTACGCGAACTCTCTGTGTTTCTTGGGAACTGCCTCAATAACGACGACGACATCGCAATCAATCTGACTGAGGTCCGACGCTCGCAAGCGATTGAACGAGGTCAAAAGCACCTCAAGCAACTTTTGCGGAAAGCAAAACAGAGTTCCATTGGTCCCCAAGAACTCCGGAACGCATTGGGCTCGCTTTCGACTTATTTCGCGGCGACGCCAGAAGATGGAGACCTTCTTGACCAAGTCCTCGACAAGCTTGAGACCGCAACGACACTTACTCAGGATGTCATAGATGACATTCGGCACATCCTTGTGACCCCCGGCGCAGTTGCAGAGATGTCGCCCCGAGACAAGCGGTTCTCGCGCGACAAACGCCGTCAGTACATCGTCGAGAGCTGCTGTTACATCTGGAAAGATGCCGGTCGCCCTCTGACCTATACAACATACTCAGACGGGCGCCCCGGAGGACAACGGCAAGGTCCGCTCGTCAACTTTATCCAGGCTGTCGTGAAGATGATCACCGAGCCGGGGCAAATCCTGAGCGGTGAGACGATCCGCGTGGATATAGACGATTTTCGCGGCAAGCTTGAGCGTGAAGAGAAAGAGCGTTGGGCGCCGCCGGAATTGGCCAATCAATACACTTAGAAGGAGCAAGCCCGCGTTGTCATGGTCATGGCATGACACGCGTTCCTGCCATACCCCCTTCTGACGACCATGCGCACCGGCAGGTTGAGACAGCGATTGACCAGTTGGTCCGATTGCTGGCTGCCCAGGCAGTACGGGAACTGGGCCGGAACGCCTCTGACCAAAAGGAGGCGCATCAGGATGCCACAGATCAATGCCAAGAAGAGCCGACCCCGCAAGCTTTTGACGGTGAAGGACGTCGCTGAACTGGACAATTGCTCGGAGAAGACGGTACGCCGTGCGATTGCGGCAGGCCTGCTTGAGGTTATTCGGGTGGGCCCCGGCGGACGCCTCATCCGCATTGATCCGGCAGCTCATGCCGCCTACCGGCAGACACATTGCTGGTAGGAACTCACGTCTATTAATGTCCATTTATGTCAATGCGTTATGTGCATTTCGGGAAGAAGGCCAGCCCGTAAGTTGCGAACTTTTTGTGCTACGCTTTTCCCGAATCGGACCTCCTGTCCACACCCGTCCACCCGAGACCTGACATGTCCAAAGGAACGTAAACCCGATGACTAGCCAGAGCCCCGTTCCATTGACATTAGCCTTCGTCAAAGCCGACACACCGATGTTTGCCCAGCTCATAGACAAACTGCGCTCCGATAGCTCTCTGACAGACGGACGCCGCAGAGATATGATCTCCGGCCTGAGCCGTACGTCCAAAGCTCTTGGATTACCTCCAGAGGATGTACCCTGCGACAGCCGCTGGTTGCAGCCCCGTTTAGCCAATGTCTCACCGGCTGCGCTTGGTCTGACACCAAAGAGCTGGCAAAATGCGGTCAGTGATGCACGGGCGGCGCTCGCGCATTTCGGGCTGGTGGAACGGCGATACAACCGGATCGATGATCTGTCTCCCGATTGGCGCACGCTCTGGACGGATGTACTTGCGTCCGGTGACAAGACATTGCAACCCGCACTCTGCCGCTTCGTGCATTATCTGAACCGGCAAGGCGTCAAACCTGCCAATGTGTGCAAAGAGCATGCTCGGGCCTATCGAGTAGCGCTTGAGCATAACGAGATCAGCAAATCTCCTGATGTTGCACATCGTGCCGCGGTCAACGGCTGGAACCTGGCGGCTCGACGTATTTCACAATGGCCCAAGGCCATCCTGCCTCTGGAATCGCGTCGGAAGGTCATTGCATTTCCGGTGACCGCGTTTCCAGCGCCATTCCAAACTGCTCTTGCAAAGCTGATGCATCGTCTGTCCAATCCGGACCCGCTGGCAGATGACGGTCAGAACAGAGCACTTCGATCCGCGACCCTGTCTCAATACAAAAGACAGTTGGTTCGGTTTGCCTCCGAACTGGTTCATTCTGGCATCCCAATTTGCCACATTGGCGGATTGGACGTCCTGATCAATCCGACGATGGCTGAACGGGGTTTGCGCCAGATGTTATCACGCACCAACAACCAGACCACAAAGATGATCAGCGAAATCGCCGCGCTGCTCCGCAACCTAGCCCGGATACTCAATGCACCCGATGACACCCGGGACGGGCTGTCGGGGCTTGCCGCGCGCCTGGCCGTCAAACCTCAGAATGGCATGACCCAAAAAAACCGAAGCCGGCTGCGGGTGTTGCAGGAGGACCGGCATCAGCAGCGCCTGCTGCTTCTGCCTGAACGAATTTTCGCGCGACCACGCGGCACGTCCAAACCGTATGGCTGGGCTCTGGCACGCGAAGATGCGCTCGCCATCGCCATCTTGCTGGTCTGCCCAGTTCGCGTGAAGAACCTGGCTGACATCCACCTGGAACGCCACCTGCACCGTCCCGGCGATGGCCGAGCCTACCTGGTTCTGGAAGGCGGCGAGACCAAAAACGAGCGACCTGTCGAGTTCGAGATCCCACGGGATGTATTGCGCATGATCGACGCCCATCTCAAAACTCGCTGTCCGGAACTCTGCCCCGCGGGAACGCCTTGGCTGTTTCCGCGCCGAAAGAGATGCGATCCAATCGACCCGAACGCCCTTTCGGCACGCATCTCCAAACGGATCCGGAAGGAAACGGGGTTGGAGATGAATGCCCACCTGTTTCGGCATTTCGCGGTGATGAACTGGCTCGACGCCAATCCCGGCGGCTACGAGGTTGCGCGCCGTTTGCTCGGGCATTCGGAGGTCAGCCACACCATCAACATGTATTCCGGTCTTGAGGCACGGTCGGCGACACGCGCCTTTGCTGACCTGGTCGATGCCAAGAAAGGGCGTCGCTGATGAGCCTTATTCTGCCGCTCGACGAATGGCCCGCGCAAGACCAGGAGATGTGGCTCAACCTTCAGGCGGGAGGTGGACCGCTTGACGATTGCGGCGCGCTCTCACATCTACGCGCGACCTCGCTGAAGACTTTGGAGTTGCGCTATGCCCGATGGCTGCAATGGCTGATTACAAGTGATGCGAATGCGATCACACTGCCTCCGGCTCGACGCGCGACTCTGCCGCGCCTGTCCGCTTGGCTTCGGGACCTCTCACACACCCGGCCAATGACCCGGTTGATGTTCATTGACGGCGTTTTGCGTATCCTCTCCGCGGCTGACCCGACACAGGACTGGTCCGCTCAGCGGAGATTGAAAGCGGGATTGAAGCGCACCGCAGGACGGGGTGATCGGGATCGCAAACTTGGGCGTGTGTTGTCCAGCGAGGTTCTATTCCGTGCAGGGCTGATTCTGGCGACGGGTCATGCAGAAGCGGCGCCAACATCGCTGCGCCGTATGATGTGCCTGCGGGATGGCACCATGATTGCCATGCTGGCTTTGATGCCGATGCGGCGACGCGCCTTTGCCGGCCTTCGGATTGGCATATCCTTGCATGTCACAGCAGACACCTTGACCGTCGCGCTCCCCGGGGATCTGACCAAATCAGGGCAGCCATGGGAGGCTGTTGTTCCCCAGAGTGTTGAGCCTCTCTTGCGTCGTTATGTCAACGAAGTCCGCCCCTATTTTTTGGAGCGTGGCCAACAGCAGCACGATGTCCTATGGGTTGGCAAAACTGGCTTACCTTTCAAAGAAAACGCGCTAGGCCCCCGAATTGCTGATCAAACGCTTAAGCTGACGGGTCGCCGCATCCCACCGCATTTCTTCCGGGATGCCGCCGCAACGACATTGGCGCGCTCCTCTCCGGAACACGCAAAGCTGATCCGACCAATATTGGCTCATACGAGCTTCGGAACGGCAGAGCATCACTACATTCACGCCCAAACCATTGAAGCAGGCCGCGACTACGCGGATCTGATCAACCAGAAGAAAAAGGTCTGTCGATGACCCGAGTCGCAATCTATGCCCGTTTCTCCAGCCAGATGCAGCGAGACGCATCGATCGAAGACCAGATGCGACTGTGCCGGGAGCGGGCAGAACGCGAAGGCTGGACCATTGTTGAAGCCTATTCGGATCGGGCGGTCTCTGGCGCGTCCATGTTGCGTCCCGGGCTGCAAGCGCTCTTCAATGCAACCCAGGAAGGACGGGTTGATCTGATCTTGGCGGAGGCGCTGGATCGCTTGAGTCGAGACCAGGCAGACATCGCTGCGATTTTCAAACGCCTGAGCTTTGCAGGGGTCGGCATCATGACTCTGACCGAAGGCGAGATCAGTGAGTTGCATGTGGGTCTCAAGGGGACCATGAACCAACTGTTCCTCAAAGATCTGGCAGATAAAACTCGGCGCGGTCTTCGCGGGCGGGTGGAGCTTGGACGCTCCGGTGGCGGCAACAGCTATGGCTACGACGTCGTCCGGCGTCTCGGGCCCGACGGCCAACCTGTTACGGGGGAACGAGTGATCAACGCAGCGGAAGCTGAGATTGTCCGACGGGTGCTTCAAGAGTTCACCGAAGGGCACTCCCCAAAAGCCATTGCGCGCCGCCTCAACACCGAGGGTGTCCCAGGCCCCCGTGGTAAATTATGGCGTGACACGGCAATCCGGAGGCACCGCACTCGTGGAACCGGCCTTCTTAACAATGAGCTCTACATCGGCCGCCTGGTCTGGAACCGGCTGCGTTACATCAAGGACCCGGAGACCGGCAGACGTGTTTCCCGTCTCAACGATACCTCCGAATGGATCATCACGGAGGTCCCAGAGCTGCGCATCGTCGGGGATAAACTTTGGGAGGCGGTCAAACAGCGGCAGGGCGAGATCGAGGCTGATCCCCGCGTCAAAGCCATCAAGGAAACCAAGTTTTGGGAGAAGCGGCGCAAGAAGCACCTTCTGACAGGTCTTGCATTCTGCGGCACCTGCGGAGGGCCGCTCGCGACAGTCGGGCGCGACTACCTCGCCTGCTCTGCCGCCCGCAAACTCGGTACTTGTTCCCATAGGCACTCCATTCGCCGCAATGTCCTGGAAGACGCCGTTCTGGATTTGCTTCGTCAGCGTCTGATGCAGCCCGACGCAGTGGCCGCTTTTATCAAGTCCTTCAGCGAAGCCGCCAACGCAGAAGCAGGCACAGCGGAGGTAGCCCGGACCCGTCTGCAATCCGAGCGGGTCAAAGCTGCGCGCAAACTGAATGGGTTTTATGACGCGATTGCAGAAGGCATTCGCACCCCAGGTCTTCAGGCCAGGCTTGAAGATCTCGAAGCGCAGATCGCCGATCTGGACGCAAAACTCTCCGAACCCGCACCGCCCCCGGTGCGCCTTCACCCTAACCTGTCGGAACTCTATCGCTCCAAGGTCGCAGATCTGGCGCAGGCTCTATCGGATCCGTCGATCCGTACAGGGGCCTTGGAGATTATCCGGGGCTTGATCGAACGTGTTACGGTCCAACATGAACGGGATGGCGTGCAGATCGAACTGGAGGGTGCCCTGGCAGCAATGATTGGGTTGGCCCAGAATGAACAAAGCCGCCCTGAGGCGGTGCGTAACATACTGTTTTATGTAGGTAATATTGGTTGCGGGAGTAGGATTTGAA
>NZ_JBQERJ010000018.1:0-35459 GCF_056534925.1 Ruegeria sp. P10 | reverse complement strand
CTCGATCTCGTCGCGCTGACGACCCAGTTCCGACGTGATCGAGCCAAAAAGCTCGGGATCACGATCAGAAAGGGACTGGGTGAAAAATCCGTCTGAACGGTGCGGGGCATTCACTGGTCATATCTCCTAATTGAGGAACGCAACGCAGCCACGGCTGCGTTGGACGCCATTGCGTGAAGTTTGAAGGTGGCCTCAGATCACGCGGTCCCGAGGTTCGCGGCCGTCGAAAAAGTCGCTCAGATTGTCGAGAACCCGGAACCCCATCGCTTCGCGCGCTTCGCGGGTCGCGCTGCCCAGATGCGGAAGCATGACGAGGTTGTCGCATTGCAACAGGTCCGGGCTGACCCGCGGTTCACCATCGAAAACGTCCAATGCAGCGCCGCCGATCATGTCGAACACCAAGGCCTGGATCAGTGCCCATTCATCGATCACTTCGCCCCGTGCGGTGTTGATCAGAAATGCGTCAGGCTTCATCAGGCCAAGTCTGCGCGAATTGATCAGATGGCGGTTGGCTGCGCCGCCCGGACAGTGCAGTGAAACGAAGTCACATTGCGGCAGCAGGTCATCAATGGTGTCCACCTGTCTTGCGTTGCATTCGGCGAGAACATCGGGCGATACGGCGCTACGGTTGCAAACCAGCACGTCCATGCCGAACCCGTGATGCGCACGGCGGGCCATCTCCTGTCCGATGCGGCCATATCCGATGATGCCCAGTGTCTTGCCGCTGACCTTGGTTCCGACCAGATGCGTGGGCCGCCATCCTGTCCACTGACCTGCACGCAGCTCGCGTTCGCCCTCACCCGCCCGACGCGCCACCATCAAAAGCAGCGTCATGGCGATATCGGCGGTGCACTCAGACAGAACGTCGGGCGTGTTGGTCACGGTCATACCCAACTCGCGTGCCGACGGCTCGCAGATATGGCTGTAGCCGACGCCGTAATTGGCAAGGATTTTTGTCTGCACACCCAGCACATCCAGTGCCTCGGCGCTCAGCGTGTCCGTTACAGTGGGCAGCACGGCGTCATAGGATTTCAACGCTTGCCGGATTTCAGCCGGGGACATGGGTTTGTCGCCGGTATTCAAAACGGTGTTGTAGTTCTCGGCCAGCTGCGCCTCGACGGCAGCAGGCCAGCGACGGGTAACCAGAACCGAAGGTTTGACCATCACGCAACCTCCATCACGCGGGCGATCGTCTCACCGATCACGGCAGGGTTTTCGGCCACGGTGACACCTGCGGCGGACAGGATCTCGACCTTTTCGCTGGCGCTTTCGCCGAAGGCCGAGATGATCGCCCCCGCGTGCCCCATGGTACGGCCTTTCGGAGCGGTCAGGCCGGCGACATAGGCGATCACCGGTTTGGAGATGTGGTCGCGGATATATTCGGCGGCTTCCGCTTCCTGCGGGCCTCCGATTTCGCCAATCATGGCGATGACATGCGTGTCTTCGTCATCTTCAAACCGTTGAAGGATGTCCTTGAATGACGATCCGTTGATCGGGTCGCCCCCGATTCCGACACTGGTCGAAACGCCGATCCCGCGCTCTTTCAACTGGGCCGCCGCCTCATATCCCAATGTCCCCGAACGGCCGATGATCCCCACATGTCCGGGAAGATAGATATGCCCCGGCATGATGCCCAACAAAGCTTTTCCGGGCGAGATGGTGCCGGCACAGTTCGGACCGGTCAGAACCATGCGTTTCTCTTTCGGATAGCGATACATGTACCGTTTCACCCGGATCATGTCCTGTGCCGGAATGCCGTCGGTGATGCAAACGCAATAGCGGATGCCCGCATCGGCGGCCTCCATGATGGAATCCGCCGCAAACGGGGGCGGTACGAAGACCAGGCTGGCATCGGCGCCGGTGGCTTCGACGGCCTGTTTGACGGTGTCAAAAACCGGAACGCCTTCGACGGTTTCGCCCCCCTTGCCGGGCACGACGCCACCCACCACGTTTGTGCCATAGTTCAACATGTCCTTGGTGTGGAACCGCGCCATGCGCCCGGTGATGCCCTGCACGATGACACGCGTGTCACGATCGAGAAGAATGCTCATTACACAACCCTCATTTTGGTGCCCTGAGTAAGGTCGTTTTTCCAAGCGCCCACAGCGCGTTCTGCCGCCTCCATCAGCGTCGTGGCGCGAATGATCGGCAGGCCCGATTTGGCAAGAATTTTCTGGCCTTCTTCGACATTAGTGCCGGCCAGCCGCACGACGACGGGAATATCGAGGTCAAGTTCCTTCAACGCCTGAACGACTCCTTCAGCCACCCAGTCGCAGCGGTTGATACCGGCGAAGATGTTGACCAGAATGGCCTGAACATTGTCATCCGACATGACCAGCCGGAACGCCTTGGCCACCCGTTCAGGCGACGCGCCACCGCCGATGTCGAGGAAATTTGCAGGCTCGCCGCCTGCCAGCTTGATCGTGTCCATGGTGGCCATCGCCAGACCGGCCCCGTTGACGATGCAACCGATATTGCCGTCAAGCCCGACATAAGACAGCCCGCGATCCGCAGCGCGGCTTTCGCGCGGGTCTTCCTGGCTTTTGTCGCGCAGTTCGGCGATCTGCGGGTGGCGGAACAGAGCGTTATCGTCAAAGCTCATCTTGGCATCCAGCGCCAGCACCCGGTCGTCACCGGTGATGACCAGCGGATTGATTTCGACCATCGTGGCGTCAAGATTGCTGAAGGCGGCATAACAGCCCTGCAGCGTCCGCACCATTTGCTGGATCAGTTTGGCTTCAACCCCAAGATTGAAGGCGATTTCACGGGCCTGAAACTCCTGAAGCCCGACAGCCGGTTCAACGATGGACCTGACAATGCTGTCGGGGCGGTCGGCCGAGATGTCTTCGATCTCCATCCCGCCTTCGGACGAGGCGACGATCATCACCCGCTGGCTGGAGCGATCCAGAACAAAGCCAAGGTAGATTTCCCGGTCAATCGGCACTGCGGCTTCGACGTAGACACGATAGATGCCTTTGCCTTCAGGACCCGTCTGATGCGTCACCAGTTTGCGACCGAACAGATCATCGCAAGCCTTGTAGATTTCGTTTTCGCTGTTGCAGAGCATGACCCCTCCGGCCTTGCCGCGCCCGCCTGCATGGACCTGCGCCTTGACAATCCATTTGTCGCCACCCAGTTCGCGCGCCCGATAGGCCGCCTGTTCTGGACTGTAGGCAAGCGCGCCGGCGGGCACGTCGACGCCGAATTTCGAAAGAACTTCTTTCGCCTGGTATTCGTGGATATCCATCTGATGCGCTCCTGTTTAAGCAGCTATTGAAGTGCCGTAACGGCTTTCCAGCAGAGCTTCGATCGCGTCTTGATCGACCTCTCCCCCCAGCTCACGAATGGCTTCGGCGAACAGGCGCACAATCCGGCTGACGGCCTCGCGATTCAATTGATTTAGGATGCCGATGCGCACCTGCACCGGTTCGCTCAAGGTGGGCCAGATGCCAAACCCGCGGGCGCGGCAGTTCTGCACCAGTTCCATCTCGCGGCCAGAAAGCGCGGAAGGCAGGTTGAGAACGATCAGGCTGGGCATGTCCGAGGTGACCTCGCACCCCATCTCGGTCACCGCGTCGCGAAGAACCTTTTCATGCGTCCGGTAAGACATCGACCGCTTGGCCAGACCTTCCTGCAAGGTCAAACGCAATGACTCGTGGAATGCCGCAACCGCATATCCGGAATGGGTCCGGTGATAGGTGCCCTTTTCCACGTCCTGCCCATCGACGATGCCCCAGTGGCGGGCCTCGAAGATCGGATTGTGCACATAGGTGTAAGCACCTGTGGATTTCAGTGCCTCGATATAGACATCGGTAAAGCTGACAGGGGCATAGGTCAGCGGCAAGCAGCACAGGCCTTTCTGCGGGCAAGATGCCCAGCCTGCCACACCCGGATAGTCATCGATCGCAAAGTCTTCGACACCCAGTGACGAGACCGCATCGATCAGCCCCATGGTGCCATGACGTTCACATGCGTCCGAGAAACCGCGCAGATCGTTCACCCTGCCCGATCCGGTTTCCCAATGCGCCATGAAGGCCCATTTCGGCTTGTGCTCGGCCAGAGTCGCTTCAATCAGTTCAGCAGTCACCGGCTGGCCATGTGGAACCTCGACTACCGTGACACTCGCCGCCTGTGGGTCAAGCGGGCTGGCTGCGTGCTCGGCGGGCGTTGCCGCCTTGATCCGCAGCGTCAACGCGTCGATCCCCGAGAATGTGCCGTTGGTGAATGCAACAACCTTGTCACCGGGCATGACGGCCGAGAACATGGCGTCCAGCGCGCTCCATCCGGTGCCCGCGACGGCGAAGGTGTAAGCGTTCCGGGTGCCCCAGATTTTCCGCAGCATGTGCTTGCATTCGATCATGCCCCTGAGGACATCGCCTTGCATGTGATCGGCGACCCCTGCGCCGGCGAAGGCTTTCAGGACACGCACATCCGTATTGCCCGGCCCCGGCCCTGCGGCAAGGGTCTCGGGAATTTCGAGCGGAGGGAAAATCTGAAAGGTCATGGTCTGACATCCTCGGCTGTTGGCCGGGTATTGCGGCCTGATGGTTCAAGATACCGGTCAGAAAACGCGAGCTTGCCGGATGGCGCAACGTAACTTACTACTGCTTTTGGATGGCTAATAGTGTGGGTAATTACCTACCCGTTTTGGCAAAAATACGACGGTATACCAAAATCTACCCCACCCTTTTGGGTAGTATCTTGTAAAATATGGGCAAAATCATATGGTTGAGACATCGGACAAACCCATCGACATCATGCTTGCGGACAGCAACCCGCTGGTTCTGTCGGCCATGTCGGAAATTTTCGAACGTGATCCCCGATTCTCTCTGGTCGCCACATCGGCGACGGCAGAAGGGTTTCTGGGAACGGTGATGCGGATACCCGTTCAGGTCGGTGTCGTGGACTGGACGCTTCCGGCCCTGGGCGCTGCCAAACTGATCGAGGTGCTGCGCGATCAGGCCGATGCACCGCGCTTTGTCATCTATGGCGATACCTCTGGGGATGTCCCGCGATTGGCGATGCAGGCGGGCGCCGCTGGATTTGCAGCCCGCTCGGGCGAGGTCGAAGGCCTTCTTGAGACCTGCGCCGAAGTGGCAGCAGGCAAGATGGTGTTTCCGTTCATCGACGTCCGGAAGATGAAACAGGATCCGATTCAAAGCCTGTCGCGCAAGGAACGCGCCATTTTGGAGGCCCTGGCACAGGGGATGTCGAACCGGGAACTGTCCAAGGAACTTCAGATATCCACCAACACGGTCAAGTTCCACCTGTCCAATATCTATGAGAAGCTGAACGTCAAAAACAGAACTCAAGCCATTGCGTTTTTCTATTCGTCCCACCGTGGGGCGGACTAAACGACAAGAACAGAGAGCCCAGATGACTGAAATCAAAATTAACGTTGTCGGTGCCGGGCGGGTTGGCAAAACGCTGATCAGCCTTCTGGATGGCACTGATGGCTGCCGGATCCAGGATATTCTGAGCACATCCTTTCGGTCGGCAAATGAAGCCGCCCAGTTGTCCAAAACCGGGCGCGTTGCCGCAAGCTATGCCGATCTGCGGCCAGCTGATCTGTGGATCCTCTCAGTACCCGACACGCAAATTTCTGCGGTGGCCCACGAATTGAAAGAGGCGTTCGAAAACCAAGAAAAAACCGGGAAGCCTTCAGTGGCTTTCCATTGCAGCGGCTATTTTCCTGCCGAGCACCTGGCGCCGTTGCGAAGCCTCTCATGGTCTCTGGCCAGCGTTCATCCCGTCCTGTCTTTCGCCGATCCACAGGCCGCTGCCGCGCAATTCAAAGAGGCGCTGTGCGGGTTCGAAGGCGATGAAGACGCCACAGCGTTCATTCAGCCGCTTCTGGAGGGATTGGGAGCCACCTGTTTTCCCATCCGGTCTGAAAGCAAAAGCCTGTATCATGCAGCCGCTGTGATATCGAACAACTTCGCCGTTGTCTTGCAGGCCATCGCCCGCGAAGCGTGGGCCGAGGCCGGCGTGCCGGACGAAACTGCCCGCAAGCTCAACGCTGGTTTGTTGAGCAGCACAGTCGAAAACGTCAACCTTCTTGGCCCGCAATCTGCCCTGACCGGTCCGGCGGCAAGAGGGGACGCAGAGGTCGTTGCCCAGCAGGGCGCGGATGTAGCGGCGTGGCACCGCGATGCAGGTGAAATTTACAAGCATATGAGCCTGCTGGCGCAGAAGCTGAAGGCAACCGGTTTCACGAAGTAATCACCAGATCCATTGCTGCAAGGCATTTTGGATCCTGCGTTCGAAACGCGTCGCGGAAAAGGCGGGCCCGGGCCTTTCTTTTGCGAATCCCTGAAACATGTTACGTTGGGTCAACTTTCGAGATTTGATTTTTCCCGGCACTCAGTTTCTTGCAGCGCTTTCCTACGAGGTGACTTCATGTCCGACTCCAGCAGTGAGCCCCCGCGCATTACGCTGTCCCTTCCGACCTCTCGACCCAATCCCACGATCTCGGCGGAACTCTCGGGATCGGCCGGTTTTACGGCTGACAGCCTTGACGATCTCAGGCGCGTCGAAGCCGAGAAGCTCAAGGCGCTGCGCCGTGGTGTCGGCATTGACCTGTCTGCTGAGGTGATCAACGATCTGGTCGATCAGCGCGTTCAGTCCACCGGTGCCGTCTTTCGTCAGCTTGAAACCATACGCAAGGATCTGGCCGACGGGTTTCTGGGCGCTGTCGTCCCAACCCTTGCCCCGAAACTGCGCGGTGAACTGATCAATCCCGACGGCACCCCTGCCGAGCGGGTAATCGTTGAAGCGCTGCGCCCAACCTTTACCGCCAGTGAAGGCATCGACAACGCGGATTTTTCATGGGCTGTAAAAGCCGCCGTAACGGATGCGCGGGGCCTGTTTTCGCTTGATCTGCCCAATCTGCGCCTGCCGCAAAATGGCCTCAGATTGCGGATTCGCGGGCAGAACACCACTCTGACCGAGGCAGTGCCGCGCATTGATGCATTGGATGGCGAATTGGGCCTCGTGGTGCTGGATCGCACCATCCTCCCTTTGCAGCGCTCGATCCTGGGTGAGCTTGCCGATATTCTGCCGGTGGATCCTGAGGATGCGGAAGAAAACATATCCGACTTCACCGGCACGCAGGCCCCAATCGTTCTGGGCGAAGGTGATTGCGCTTCGGAATACCGAACCGAAGGAGGCACGGTTTCGCGGCGGCGTTATTCGGTTCTTTACCGGTTGATCGACCCGCTTGTCGGGCCGAAAAACATCGTTCGCACCCGCCCTGTAGGCGGCAATCGCTTTGTCACGACAATTCCGGGCGGCACCTTTGCACAGGCCAATCTTTCTGCCGAAACACTGTTGAGCGCATTCAACAATGACGGCGGAGACTGGGATTTCCGCGATCGGATACCGATTGACGAACCCATTGATATCGAGGATTTTTTCGAAGATCTGGAACAGCGCCCGCAGGATGTGCCAAAAGCTTCCAGCCTGGCGCTTGGCTATATCGCCAAGATGCGTTCAACCGCCGTTCACGCCGGAATGTCATTGGGGCGTCTGGTCTATTCCCTGCCGCTTGCCCCGGGCGAAGAACAACGGATCGTCGTGTCGGAACAGCGCGAAACCCTGACCGTGCGCGAACGCGAAAGCCTGACCTTCGAGGAACAACAGGAATTCGAAGAGGCGCGCGACACCTCTTTCGACAGCACATTCGAAACCGCATTGGACGAAGTGATCCGTGGAACATCCTCTTTCTCGACCAAGGCGTCCACAAAAAGCTTCGGGGGCGCCGGCGGCATTGGTGGCGGTCTGTTTGGCGGTATTGGGGCCATAGTGGGCGGGGTCGGTTTCAGCGGCGCCCGTTCCAGCTCCAACTCGTCAGGCAATTCGTCCAACACGCAGAACACGTCACGCGATTTTCTGTCAGACACGCACGAGACATTCTCGGCCGCGCTGGAACGGGCCGCTTCGGTCAAGCGAAGTTCGGCCCGAACAAGCGTTCGTACAGCCACGGCAAGTGATCGGCGGACGGCGACGACAAAATTCGTGGCCAACCGCAACCACTGTCATGCAATGACGATGCAATGGTTCGAGGTTCTGCGCGACTTTTCCCTGGAAACGCGGATCGAAGGCGTTCAATTGGTGGTCTTCGTTCCCATGCAGCTCATCCGCTTTCGCCGTCTGGGGCAAGGCGATCAATTGCCGGGCAATGTCAGCCGGTCCGGATTGCTGAGCCGGTACAAGGTGATCCTGCGCCACGCAGACGTGTTCCGCCGCGTATTCCGAAACCGTCGCAGATTCCGCACCGCCCTCAAACTGTTGGAAGAGTTTTACGCGGACAAGGACGCAACACCGCAGAATGCTCCGGGTGTCGCGCAGGACATCGTCAGCTTCGAGGCGCAGGGCACTTTCATGCCCAATGATGACATATCCGCGGTGATCTTCACGCAGGATGGCGACCGCGTTGGGCCAGTGCCCCTGACCGGATCGCCGATCGACATCGACAACCTGCATGACTTGCCTGCCGAGACACGCGAAAACCTGCTGGTTCGGCTGGCTGACGCGCGCCGTGATCCAACCAACCGGCGGACTTATACCGGATCCGTGGCTTTGCCCCGCTCGGTCGAACGTTCCGACATCGCCCGCGTCGAGTTGCGCAGGCGGACGGGCTCTTTTGCCTATTCATTCTATACCGGCCCGGACCCGATCAACATCTTCAACATTTGGGAACATATCTCGAACCTGGAAGATGCGGATGATCTGGATCGCGCCACACGTAACATCAACCGGAGCCTTCACACGACGATTTCAGGCTCGGATTTCGACGATCTGGTCGGCGCGCCGATGATCAGCGAGTTCGAAGCGCGCATGAATGAGGACGCACAGACCATCGTCGACGACAACACATTCCAGGCTTTGCCTGCGACCCTACCCTATTCGGTACAGGAAGTGCCGGATGTGTTGTCACGCCGTGATCTGCGGCGGATCGAGGAAATGTATCAGCATATCGTTGCCGACACCGTTCGCTATTCCCGCGTGATCTGGGCCAGTATGACGGATGAGGAACGGGCCATCCTGCTGGAACGCTTCACCATCGGCGTGCCCGATGGCGGATTGGATGACGCCTCAAGCGAGATATCACTGCTCAGCACGGTCCAGAACAAGGTGTTGGGCTTCTATGGCAATGCAATGATCATGCCGTTCTCGATCCCGCCCGATCTGGCCGACAGAATGGAGATGCGGACCGGCGACATTCAGGACAGCCTGCTGGCCTTCCATCGCGAAGACTTCCGACCACCGCGCCGCACGATCTCGCTGCCGACCAGGGGCCTGTTGGGCGAGGCTGTTCTGGGCCGCTGCAATTCCTGCGAGATGATCGACCATCGCCGCTTCTGGAACTGGCAGGACAGCCCGACGCCACCCCCGGTCGGCGACACGCCGGTCCTGCCCGCGGACAGCGATGCGATCTTTGGCGCCCGTGCGCCATCAGACCTGCCGGCCAATCAACCTTCGAACACGCTCACCATCGCCGGTGGCGACATTGGTACAGGCCAGGCCATGCCCACTTCGCAACTGGCCGAGATCCTCAAAGCCGCGCCTGATCTTGCACGGGCGGGAACCGATCTGACGGGCCTGAAAGAGTTGCAGGCGCAACTGGCCCTTGAAACGCAATCGGTCGCCGCCGGTCGGGACAAAGCCATAGACACGGCGACGGATCTGACCAAAGAGCTTGTCGGCAAGGCCACTGAGCTTGCGGGCAAGGGGCAAGAGATCGCTGCGGCCCGCAAAGAGGAAGAAGCCAAAAAGCAAGCCGCCGAGAAGAAAAAGACAGCTGCCGACAATGCCGCAAAGCTCAAGGGGTTTGAGGATATCGCCAAGAACGCTTCGGGAGTTTCCGCTCTGATTGGCGGGCAACCGGATGGCAACCGGGCCGGTTTCGTTCAAAACCTGTTCAAGGATTTCCCCGGTGGTGCTGCGGCTCTGGCCAATCCTTCCAACACGTTGCTTCTGGCCAAGCTTTTCGGGGCCTTTACCAAAGCCAATACGGATGCGGATGACGGCAGCGCAACCAAGGCCGGCAGCCAATCCGTACTGGATTTCCTCAATGGCCTGAGCGCCCCAGCGGAGGACGACGATGACTGACACCAGCACAAATGCAACCCCCGAACCGGGCATCGATGAAAGCCTTGCCGAGGCCATCATCAATATTCTTGAAACCACCAATTCCCCGGCGATTCAGCGCGCCCGAGAGGTTATAGCCCACAGGCTGGCCATCGCTGGCGACATTGCACCATCCCGCATCCCTGCCCCGCGCAACATCACCGAGATCGGAGGCTATATCAATCTGCTCAGCGAGTATGGAGAGGCCGAACAGCGCGCGCGCATGATCGCGGCGGCGCTGGGCATAGCAGGGCCGCAGATTTCGCTGCCACAGCCCGGTGCCGTTCCACCGTTGTCCTTTGTCACACGTGACGGTGCCCGACCTGCGGGGCCACAACAACCCAGCTTCCCGTTGACCTATACGATCCGTAGCGACTTTGTTCCGGCATTTGACAATGCGGTGCAGGAAATCACGATCCGTGGTGGCGCGGTTCCGATTTTGACACCTGTCAGGATCCTGCCTGCTGCGGGGTCTGCACCCGCAACAGACGGCTCTGCGCAGCTGGCTCTGATCGGTCGTACACTCAGCCTGGCGCCAACAGCGGCTTTGCACGCCGTGGCGACAGACCCTTTGTCGCTCAGCCGTCCGACGGCTGGTGGCGGGTTCGAAGTTATGGTTCGGGTCATCGACGCCGCCGCACCGATCGCCGGAACCATCGCGGCGGCGAACTGGACAAGTTGGGAATGCGATGCCGCTGCCTGTACCGAAGTCGACAGCAATGATGCGCGCTTTGCGCTCACACCACTGCTGAACGCCGCCGGGTGGCACCAGCCCGCTGATCCCGGCAATCCGAACAGTCTGTCAAATCCCGGAACCTGGGCGGAATGGCGCAACATCACCGGGCTTGTGCCGGGCGTCACGCGGTTTGCGGATGAGCTGCAACTGCTATATTCCGCAGAAATGCTCATTACTTCACCGGTCTTCAATCAACTGGACAATGTCTGGACTGGAAGCGAGTTCGCCGCGCCATAGCACGGCTGCCTGAAACGCAGGAAAGTGATTTGGCAATGCGCCCATCATGGGGTTCAATGCCTTCAGGAGGTCAGCCATGCAGAACCCCGAACGTTTCGAGAAATTCTATTTCGCCAAAGTCGGCATGGGCGAAGCCTGTGGCTGCGCCGAGCGGATAATCGACGTGTTCGAATTCAACCGCAAAGGCGGTGCGCAATCCAGGCAACCTGTGAAACAGGACAGGCGCAGACGTGGATCCTTTGGGGCATGGGCGGTCAAATATGGGCTGATGAGCCGCAGGCGCACATAGCCAAGGCCTGACGACGCACAAGGTTCGCTTTCCGTTTCATGGCGTGGCTCAGGCGGTATGATTGCATATCTAAAACCACCATGTCCGGTTGCTACGAGAACAGGTCAGACCGGCACCAGCTTCCCGTCGCGAAGATCCAGTTCATCGGGCGCCAGTTCCAAGCGGAACGCCGGCGAATGACTGACAAGCAAAATCGCCTGTGGCAACGCGCGCAGGATTTCCAGCAGGCGCGCTTCGTTTTTTGTATCCAACGCATTCGTCGGTTCGTCCAGCAACAGCACTTCGGGTTCCATCGCCAGAACCGTCGCCAGGGTCACCAGCCGTTTTTCACCGCCTGACAATTTGTGGGTAATGCGGTTCTTCAGATGCATCAGGTCCAGATCGCCCAGAACTTTGTCGACGATGGCAAATGCCTCGTCACGGGTCTTGCCCAGATTGAGCGGGCCAAAAGCGACGTCTTCGGCGACGGTCGGGCAGAACAGCTGATCGTCCGCATCCTGAAATACAAGCCCCACCCGGCGGCGGACCTCATGGAAATCAGCCTCTTCCACGCGTTGCTGACCAAAAACGGTGACGGTGCCCGAACACGGGCGCTGCAACCCAAGCAAAATCCGCAGGAGCGTCGATTTTCCCGCTCCGTTCGGACCTGTCAGGGACAGGCGCTGCCCCGCGCTCAGGCTCAGGCTTGCCCCGTCCAGAACGGGTGGCTGGCCGGGGTAGGAAAAACAGATGTCTTCAAGCGCGATCAGTGTCATGCGAGTTCCAGAATGATCAGACCCAGGCAGAGACCGCTGAAACCAGTCGCAAACACAATGTCCGCGCGGGTCAGGGCAAATTCCTGAAGCAACGGCATACGCCCGGAAAACCCGCGGCACTTCATCGCGGCCAGGATGCGTTCCGATCTTTCGATCGCGCGCACAAGCATCATACCCACAAGGTAGCCAAAGCTGCGATATGTGTGCCAGTTTGTTGCTGGCCGAAAACCACGTACCTTCATGGCGGCCCGCAGCCGCAGGTATTCTTCGCGCAAGACCTCGATATAACGGATCGTGAACATCAGCAGGTAAACCAGCTTTTCCGGGCACCGCAGACGATGCAGGGCGTGGCCCAGTGTGACCGGCTCCATCGTCCCGACCAAAACCATCAGGGACAGGATCACGGCATTGGCGGTCAAGGCAATCTCGACCGCTTTCCAAAAACCCTGCCAGCTTGCAGGGAATCCCCAAAGCGTGAACATCGGATCCCCGGGCATGGAAAAGGGCAACAGGACCAGCATGAACAGGATGAACCCATCCATCATGGCCATTCGCTTCAACGTCTTTCGCCGCGGCAGACGTGAAACTATCAGAAGCGAAAGCGACACTGTCAGCGCCGCGCAAAGCGCGCCGAGGGATGACACCGCCACGGTCACGACTGCAAAAACAACTGCCATGACGATCCGCATCCGGGGATCCAGCAGGCTGATCAGACCTTCTGGCCCGTCACCGGCTTCGGACAGTGTTTTTTCCTTGTGCCCCAGAACGTGTGCCATCAGGACGCCAGCTTGCGGCGGGCCGCCATGTAAAAACCCAGACCAAACAGACCAACGATGTACCCAATCCCGCCAAGGATGGTTTGCAGGTCGTTCTGTTCGCGATAGGCCGCAATCTCGCGCCTGAGCGGGCGCAATTCGTCACGTATGGCCTTGGCGATAACCTGCTGTTCTTCGGCGCTGAGAGACGCCGCCGAACCGCTGGCCTGCGTCACAGCAGCCGAAGATGAGTCACCGTTTTCTGCCACAGCAACGCCCATGATCCGCGCGACATCTTCGGCAGGCATCGTGACTTCGGCCACATGCCCGGCGCCAAGGTCGGCAAAGAAAGTGTGCGCCACGGCCGAGGTCGGCGTGTAGACAAAGAAACCGTCCGCATCCGTGACCGATCGACCCAGCTCGGCCCCATCCGGGCCGGTAACAATGACCTCGGTGCCGCTTGCCATGTCGCCGTTGGAAAAGCCGATTTCGCCCTCGATGACGTCTTCCGACTCGAAAACGCCGGCTATGACCTTGTGCGCCAGGGCAGGCACAGGTGCGCAGCTCACGGCCAATATGACAACCAGATGCTTCATGTGGCTGCTTCCCTTATAAACAGCTCGGGCTTGACCTTGCGTGCCAACAACACGGCGAACCCGGTCAAAATCGCCTCAATGGCCATGACAGGAATATGGGCGAAGAAAACAAGCCTGGCGGCAGGCAGAAATTCATCCCCCGACAGCGCCAGGGAAAACGCGACCATGCCGGTTGTCGCCGCAATGGCAAATGCGCCGCCGACGCCCCCCCAAATCGCACCTTGCAAAGGCGTTCCACGCGCGATCAGACGACCGAACAACATTCCGGCCACCACAGCTGGAAATGCGATGTTGACGGTGTTGATCCCCAACACCGTCAACCCGCCAAAGCCGAAAAAGACCGCCTGTAGCAAAAGCCCGACGAACAAAGCCGGGAATGCGGCCCAACCAAGCAGCAGCCCGGCCATGCCGTTGAGGATCAGATGGACCGACGACGGACCAATGGGTACGTGGATCAACGAAGCCACGAAGAAACTGGCTGACAGAACGCCCGCAGTGGGGATGCGATCAAGATCCAGAGACCTGAGACCCATGGCGATCCCGCCCGCGGCGGCTATGGCGCCGCCAATTACAACCGGGTTGGAAAGGGCTCCGTCGACGATGTGCATCTTGGGTTACTCCAGATCCCAGGAGCGAATCCAGATGACCGCATCCTGGCTGAGTTCTTTGCCCTCATGTTCGGTTGCCGGACCGGAACCAAGTGCTGCGAAACCCCAGTAACCGGCATTTGGAACGCCGAACGAGAAATACCCGTTGTCGTCAGATATGGCGACCACCGCACCACCCGGCATCGGAGAGACTTTCGGTGCAGAAGCGGCCGAACTTTCCATGTCGGGCTCGGCGGCCATGTACTCGATCTCGATTTCGACCCCCGCAACCGGCTGACCATCAGCCAGCACACGGCCCGTGAAAGTCGAACCCGCGATGATGTTGGTCGGCTTGTTCAGCGGGATAATCTCGGTCGGCAAACCTACGGGATTCATCCAGTCGGTCGGCAATTCGTTGCGGTTCAGGAAGGCTTTGGTGAGCTGTTGGATATAGATGTCTTCGGATTCCTCGTAATAAGGCTGAGGAACCGTCACCAGCACATAGTCGCCCGACCGTTTGACCGGGACACTGCCTTTGAACGCCACGCCCTCGTTTTCCCCGCCGGTGAACCGGATAGCTTCCAACGTGTCCAGCAAATCGGTCTTTTCACCGTTGTGGATCACATAGAATTCCTGCGGCTTTTCAAGATCCATGACGTGGCCGTTCTCGAACGGATGCCAGAAAATCAGCTTGACCGGCACATCGCCCGGTTTCTGGATCATGGTATCGGTAGTGTATTCCAAAAGAAAATGCGCATCTGCGATGGCGGGAAGAGCCACCGCGGCAACGGCTGCGCTGAGCAGCGTTTTCATGAACAGTCGTCCTTGTCCCGTCGCGCCAATCCCGGCGCGAAATTCGTTTTGACTACGGGACATTCAACGCCAAATCACCCTTTCAGGCATCCTGGTACGACGCACATCCCGTCGCCGATTAGGAGTGCCCCTTATGAGGACACATGTCCGGCAGGTATCCTGACTTGCGGGTCAAAGCGTTGGACTGGCCTTCCCGGGGCAAACCCCAGTGGCGTTTCAGCCCTGCTCGCCGCTTACAGTTGCGGGTGCAGTTGCGGAGTTGGGCCTGAGCCCGCACCGCATTCCCTATTGATTCCAGAGCAAGCCCCGGAACCGGACATGCCGAGCGGCTTGCCAGACAACTCAGCCTTCCGTCAACGAAAATGTGTTACGGCCATCGAAAATTATGAGCTCGGCAGTTTGCGAGAGTGAACCGGTTTGTGAAATATCCAAGGCAACAGGGTGATTTCACATCTAAGCTTCTGAAAGATACCTTTCCGACAATGGCAGGCTTGCCGCGCCCAGTGAGCGTGCATCCGGGCCCACGGTCCCTGCCAGCACCACGGGGTGCTCGAGACCGGTCAGGTTCAGCTCGGACAGTTTGTCTTCGACCATTTCAACCAAACGCGCCTTGATGTCCTGCGGCATCCAGCCGTCAATCTTCACGCATTCGAAATCTATCAGGCTACAGGATGAGACAATCGCATAAGCAATCCCGCTTGCCGTCCGTTTCAACCAGTTTTCCAGTTGAATTTTTGGCACATCCCAACGCTGGGTCGTTTCCCAAATGGAATGCGACGTTACCCCTGCTGTGGTGATTGCACGCTCGAGAACATACAGGCTGGCCACGTCGATAAGCGGTCTGACACCACCCGCACCATCCGGTACAGGCAGGGGGCCGATTGCGCCCGAGTTTCCACGCCCGGAAAAGATCGCACCATTGAGAACCACACCGCCGCCAATAAAAAACCCGATATAGAAGTACAGGAAATCCCTTGGTCCATCGGCCGGACCGAATACCAATTCCGCCCCACAAGCCGCAGTGGCGTCATTTTGCAGAAAAACCGGCATATCGAGGCGACGAGCCAGGTCAGCCTTCAGGTCTGATACGCGCCACGGGTCCATTTCTTCCTGAGGAACCTGAAGGGTCTGGGCCCAGTCCCACAGGTAGAACGGCATGGCAATTCCAAGACCCGCAATCCTGCCTTTGGCCTCGGGCGACATGGATGACATCATTTTCCCCAGACTCTGTATAGAAAACTCCAAAGTGGCTTTTGGCGTTGGATAGTCATAGGTTCGCCGCTCGCGTTGCCGCACATTTCCGACAAAGTCAGTCAATACCAGCTCGGTACTGCGGCGCCCGACCTTGAGCCCAAAGAAAAACGCACCATCCGGGTTGAGGCGCATGGGAACGGAAGGTTGCCCGACTTTCCCGCGGACCGGCTCACCGCGCAAAAGCAAACCGTCCTTCTCAAGCAGCCGCATGATGACGGAAACGGTTTGCGCCGACAGTCCGGTCATGCGCGCAATCTCGGACTTAGCAAGAGCCTGATGACGCCGGACAAGCGACAACACCAGCCGTTCGTTCCGGGCCCGCATCCCGCTTTGATTGGTTCCGCGCACCTCTGACCCGTGCAGGCCAATCGAATTTTTCCGAGATGAATTTTCCGGCACGACCACCCCTTTCCTGCTGAAGAATGAGAAAGCCCGCCCGCCCTGTCAATAATAAATAAGAGTGATTTATTTATTGACTCAAATTTCGAATCTTGTGATTGTTTCTTATGAGATCAGGGTTTTTGCCTGATCGCCCTCGTGCCCTTTACGGCACAGGAAAAACTGGGAGGATAATCGATGAAACTTGCAAGACTTGCGGGTGCTGCTGCGCTCGGGGTTACTGCCATGGCTGGCAGTGCAATGGCGGAAGGCGAAACCGTTTGTCTGATCACCAAGACAGACACCAACCCGTTCTTTGTCAAAATGAAGGAAGGTGCGACAGCGAAGGCGGAAGAGCTGGGAATGACGCTCAAAGCCTTTGCAGGCAAAGTTGACGGTGACCATGAAACGCAGGTGCAAGCCATTGAGACCTGCATTCTGGACGGCGCCAAGGGCATTCTGCTGACGGCCTCGGACACATCATCCATCGTTCCGGCCGTGAAGCAGGCGCGGGATGCAGGTGTTCTGGTTATCGCTCTGGATACGCCGCTGGAACCCATTGACTCGGCTGACGCAACGTTTGCCACGGACAATTTCCTTGCCGGGCTGCTGATTGGACAATGGGCCAAAGCAACGCTGGGCGACGCGGCCAACGACGCCAAGATCGCGACACTGGATCTTGCCGTCAGTCAGCCGACAGTGGATGTGCTGCGCAATCAGGGTTTCCTGCAAGGCTTTGGTGTCGATCTGGCGGACCCGAACGTAATCGGTGATGAAGATGACCCACGACTGGTCGGAAGTGATGTCACTGCCGGCAACGAAGAAGGTGGTCGCCGCGCGATGGAAAACCTTCTGGCCAAGGATCCCACGATCAACGTTGTTCACACCATCAACGAACCTGCCGCGGCAGGTGCCTACGAGGCGCTGAAAGCCATCGGGCGCGAAAATGACGTGCTCATCGTTTCCGTGGACGGAGGCTGCCCGGGTGTCCAAAACGTTGCCGATGGTGTTATCGGCGCGACGTCGCAGCAATACCCGCTGTTGATGGCATCGCTGGGTGTTGAGGCCGTCAAGAAATGGGCGGACGAAGGCGTGAAGCCTGAAAACACGCCTGGCAAGGATTTCTTTGACACCGGCGTAGCGCTTGTAACGGACAAGCCTGCCGAAGGCGTCGAGTCGATCTCGGTCAAAGAAGGCATGGACCTCTGCTGGGGTTAACCTGACCACCCGGGGGGCCGCAGAGGGTGGCCTTCCGCTTTTCCAACCACCCATTCGCCCGAAAACTTGCTAAAGTCGTCAGAAACCTGACGCTTTGGGGGAACCTTTATGTCCGATACTTCACGACGATCAGACGACTTCGAAGCCGCTGCAAAAGGCAGCCCGGAACAGATTGCTGAATTTGACGATCACCACCGCGGGTTTGTCGGAACGGTTCAGCATTTTTTGCATGTGAACCCCTCTCTGGTGCCGCTGATCGTTCTAGTGGCTGCCATCGTCATTTTCGGGGCTTTGCTGGGCTCCAAGTTCTTCTCGCCATTCGCGCTGACCCTGATCCTGCAACAGGTTCAGATCGTCGGGATCGTGGCGGCGGCGCAAAGCCTCGTCATCCTGACCGCTGGTATCGATCTGAGCGTCGGAGCAATCATGGTGATGTCGTCGGTTGTCATGGGACAGTTCACCTTCCGATATGGGCTGCCACCAACGGTCGCAATCGTTTGCGGCCTTTTCGTTGGAACCGCAATCGGCGCGGTGAACGGATATCTGGTCAGCCGCATCAAACTGCCGCCGTTCATCGTGACGCTTGGCATGTGGCAAATCGTTCTTGCGGCGAACTTCCTCTATTCTCAGAACGAAACCATCCGGTCACAGGAGATCGAAGAAAACGCCGCGATTCTGCAACTTTTCGGGGCCAAGTTCAACGTGGGCGGGGCGGTATTCACCGTCGGCGTGATCTTCATGCTGGCGCTGATCCTCGGGCTTTCCTACGCCCTGCGCCATACCGCGTGGGGCAGGCATGTTTACGCGGTCGGAGATGACCCGGAAGCTGCCGAGTTGTCAGGTGTCAATGTGCACCGAACGCTTATGTCCGTTTACATGTTGTCCGGGCTGATCTGTGCCTTTGCGGGCTGGGCTTTGATCGGCCGGATCGGATCGGTGTCTCCGACATCAGGCCAGTTGGCCAATATAGAAAGCATAACGGCGGTTGTGATCGGGGGCATATCCCTGTTCGGTGGCCGCGGGTCTATTCTGGGGTCGCTGTTCGGTGCCCTGATCGTGGGCGTCTTTACGCTTGGGCTTCGGTTGCTGGGCGCTGACGCGCAATGGACGTTTCTGTTGATCGGCATCCTTATCATCGCGGCGGTCGCGGTCGACCAGTGGATCAGAAAGGTGGCAGCCTGATGGAACCTATTCTCAAAGGACGGAACCTTGTGAAGCGCTACGGCAAGGTGACGGCGCTGGATCAGTGCGATTTCGATTTGATGCCGGGCGAGATTCTGGCCGTGATCGGTGACAACGGGGCAGGCAAGTCTACACTGATCAAGGCGGTGTCCGGCGCGGTGATGCCGGATGAAGGCGAAGTCTGGCTGGAAGGTCGGAAAGTAAATTTTCATTCCCCGATCGACGCGCGCGAAGCTGGTATTGAAACCGTCTACCAAACGCTTGCCATGTCCCCTGCCCTGTCAATTACGGACAACATGTTCATGGGTCGCGAAATCCGCCGCAAGGGGCCGCTGGGCTCGTGGTTTCGAATGCTCGACCGCCCGGCGATGGAGAAATTCGCCCGCGACAAACTGAGCGAACTGGGCCTGATGACGATCCAGAATATCAATCAAGCCGTTGAAACACTGTCCGGGGGTCAGCGTCAGGGTGTTGCGGTGGCTCGCGCTGCGGCATTCGGATCAAAAGTCATCATCCTTGACGAACCGACAGCTGCGCTGGGCGTGAAAGAAAGCCGTCGGGTCCTTGAACTGATCCTGGACGTGAAGTCTCGCGGCATTCCGATCATCCTGATCAGCCACAATATGCCACATGTTTTCGAGGTCGCCGATCGAATTCACGTACATCGGCTGGGCAAACGCCTCTGCGTCGTTGATCCCAAGGATTACACGATGTCCGACGCAGTGGCGTTCATGACCGGTGCCAAGGAACCACCCGCCGAGGACCAAGCCGCGTGACGGGTAAACTTGCCACCCCCGAGGCGCTTGCAACCAAAATCGCGGATGCCGTCC
Source organism: Ruegeria sp. P10 (assembly GCF_056534925.1). Taxonomy (NCBI): domain Bacteria; kingdom Pseudomonadati; phylum Pseudomonadota; class Alphaproteobacteria; order Rhodobacterales; family Roseobacteraceae; genus Ruegeria; species Ruegeria sp. P10. The sequence continues at coordinate 15,698 of NZ_JBQERJ010000018.1, read as the reverse complement.
AGGCCTTGCCGCCGCTGCAAGACCGGCATCTTGTCGCGATTGCCGGGCCGCCGGGTTCGGGAAAAACGACTGCGGCGGGCCTTGCAACCAAAGAGCTCAATCTGCGCGGCGTCGCAACCGGACTGGTTTTCATGGACGGCTTCCACTATGACAACGTGATCTTGAAGGATCGCGGCCTGCTGAGCCGCAAAGGGTCTCCTGAAACCTTTGATCTTGCCGGCTTTCATGCGTTGCTTGATCGATTGCGCGCGGAAGAAGAAGTCGCAATACCCGAGTTTGACCGGGAACTGGATCTGGCCATTGCCGCGCGGTCCATGATCACGGTGGATCAGCGCGTTGTTCTGGTTGAGGGCAATTACCTTCTCTTGAACGAGCCGGGTTGGTCGGACCTTCACCAACTGTGGGCATTCAAGGTATTTCTGGACACCGATTTAAAAACACTCGAAACCCGCCTGACCAACAGATGGATCGGCCATGGACTGGACGCCAATGCCGCCAAGGACCGTGCGCAGTCGAACGATCTGCCGAATGCACAGCGCGTGACCCGAAATTCGATACCCGGTGACCTGACACTGGCTTGAGTTTTGCCTGCGGCCAACACAATCCGTCTTGATGAAAGGCCAGAGGTCAGTTCCGGTACACCGGCGGAACAAGACCGGCTTGGAACCAAGTCACGAAGGACACGATCGAAAACACCGGCAGCCCGGTCGCCTGCCGAATATCCGGCGCATAGGGGCACATATTCGTGCACTCCAGAACTATTGCCCCAAGTTCGGGATTGTCCGAGGCTAACGCGATTGCGGCCTCAACATTGTCCTCCCGTGCCTTCTCAACATTCAGATGCGATTCATTGCCAAGAATTGCGCGGGTGAACTCCTGCCCACCCTCGGTAGTGCCGATTGGCGTGTCCAAGGGGACATTGGCAGCCTGAAGATGGTCATTGGTCAAGGTGGAGGCCGAAATGGTCAGAATGCCCGCGCGCTTTCCCTTGGGAAGGATACGATTCACCATTTCGACCTGCATCAAGGACGACGTGACGACAGGAACCGGAACGGCCTCCGCCAGTTCCTTCTGGAACAGGGACAGGAACCCGCAATTGGTTGTTATTCCGTCCGCGCCGTCTTTGACCAACTCTTGCGCGGCGTCGATGAAGACCTCGAGCATACCTTCGGCCCGATGCCGAACTACCCGATCAGGCGAGGCATCCCGGACGATGCGGTACAGCACCGGAAACGGCCATGTCTGCGCATTGCCCATGTCACCGGGAATTCTTGGGAATTGCGCGTCCAGCATGAGGATTCCCACGGATGCGCCGTAAATGGACTTGCCGCCCTGCACGATCATCCCTGTTCCTCCTCGATAATGCGGGTCGAGATGTCTTCGGCCCCTTCCATGTAGATGTTGGTAATTCCGTGACGCACTGCGTCCTGAACCTGATCCATTCGTTTTGTGATATGAGCCGCCAGAACCCGGGCCGCCTCGTCCGCGTCCCGATCCAGCAGGGCCTGCATCACGTGTTTATGTTCGTCCTTGGACTTCTGCACCCGGTCCATGCTCATGGAAATCCAGCGGATATAGCGGATACGCTCGTTGATCCGCGTCAGAGTTTGCAACAACTCCATGTTCCCTGACAGCCTTGCGATCCCCAGATGGAACGCTTCGTCCCGGGCCACTGCTTCTTCGATCGTCAGGCCAGTGATGTCGATGCCCGTTTCGTAAAGTTCATCACGCAGCCTTTGCAGGCCTTCATCCGTCGCCTTGGTACAGGCGGATCGGGCCGCCGCGGATTCGATGATCTGGCGCAGCTCGAAAAGGTCGAACACGCTTTGCGCATCCAAGGGACGGCAAAAGAACCCTTGCCCCGGGCGGAAATCGAACAGCCGTTCGGCAACCAGACGGTTCAACGCTTCTCGCAACGGCGTGCGACTGACGCCCAGATCCCTGGACAGAGCGACCTCGTTCAGGCGGTCACCGGGGCGCAGGCGGAAGGAGACCGCCATCGCTTTGACCTGATCATAGATATCATCGACGCGTGGACCCGCCATAAACAATGCCCTTCTTCCGTTGATTCACAGGTGCCACACTCAATTCTTGAAATCAATATGCAAGCCTGTATACAGTTATGTGTACAATTATCACTCGAAGGAATCGCGAACCATGACAGGGACGAATTACCTGACCGGAGCCGAGGCGATGGTGCGTATGCTCGAGGCGCATGGCGTGACGCATATGTTCGGCCTGTGCGGCGATACCACCTTGCCGTTCTATGACGCGCTCGCCCGAATGGATCACGGCATTCAGCACATTCTGACCCGCGACGAACGGCACGCCGCCTACATGGCGGATGGCTATGCACGCGTGACAGGCAGGCCCGGCGTTTGCGAAGGCCCTTCCGGCGGTGGCGCGACCTACATTCTGCCGGGTGTGGTCGAGGCCAATGAAAGTTCGGTTCCAATCCTGGCGATCACCTCTGATGTGGCGACGACCAGCCGCGGGAAATACCCACTGACAGAACTGGATCAGCCGGCGTTGTTCCGCCCGCTGACGAAGTGGAACGCGTCTCTGGATGATGCCGCCCGGCTTCCGGCCATGGTTCGTGCGGCGTTCCGGGCGATGACAACGGGAACACCCGGCGCGACCCATCTGGCACTGCCGTTTGATACGCAGAAGGCACAGGTGGACGAAGCGGAAATCTGGGCCGACGACCGGCATCGCAGCTATCCCGCCGAACGGGCTGCCCCAGATCCGGATGCCATCGAAGCGGCCGCAGCCATTCTTGCCCGGGCCACATCCGCCGTCGCGGTCTGTGGCGGCGGCCCGGTTCTGTCCGGCGCGACCGATGCGTTGCGCCGCGTCGCCGGTCTGTTGGACATGCCCGTCGCCACAACCGTTTCAGGCCAAGGGTCCATCGCCGAAACCGATCCTCTGGCCCTGGGTGTCGTCGGATCGAACGGCGGCATCCCCGCGACACGCGCCGTGGTGGATCAGGCTGATGTCGTCCTGTTCATCGGGTGCCGCGCCGGTTCGGTCACGACCGAACGGTGGAGAAGCCCCGGGCGCAACGCCACGATCATTCACATCGACAGCGACCCCATGGTGATCGGCGCAAACTATCAGACCGAAGTGGCGATCTGCGCTGACGCCCGCCTCGCGCTTGAGGCATTGGCCCGAGCGCTGGAGGACCGGCAAGACCTGAACGGACAAGACGGAGCAACCAAGGCCCGCGCCGCATGGGCGGCCAAGGCGGCGGCATTTGCCCCCTTGGCTGCAAGTCGGGAAACGCCAATACGGCCCGAGGCTGTCATGGCGTCCCTGATGGACATTCTGGACGACGATGCGATTGTGGTCGCTGATCCCGGCACCCCCTGCCCCTATTTCAGCGCGCATTACCGTTGGCGGCAGCCCGGGCGGCATTTCATCACAAATCGCGCACATGGAGCACTGGGCTATTCTCTGGGGGCGGCCATGGGTGCACATGTCGGGCGGCCCTCGGTCAAGACCCTGGCCGTCATGGGCGATGGTTCGTTTGGGTTCACCTGCGGTGAATTTGAAACGATGGTCCGGCACAAAATGCCGATCACCTCGATCGTTTTCTCGAACTCGGTCTTCGGATGGATCAAGGCGGGTCAGGACGCTGGTTTTGATCAACGCTATTACAACGTCGATTTCAACCGGACCGACCACGCCGCCGTCGCAGCCGCTTTCGGAGTGAAATCATGGACGGTCAAAGACCCTGAGGACTTGCCAAAGGTGCTGAAACAGGCCGTCGAACATGACGGCCCCACATTGGTCGACATCCATTCGCAACAGCTTCACAAGGCCGCTGCACCTGTGTCGGAATGGGTTGCGTAAGAGGCAATCGACGGGGTCAGCTGGGCCAGAAATTCCTGCGCAATCGTGGACAGGGGGCGCCCCTTTGCGGTGATGATTGCAAGATCCAGCATGACGGATGGCCTGAACGGGCGGGTCTGGTACCCGCTCTCACCATCGAACGTCACGGTAAAGGGATCGATCATCGCAACCCCCATGCCCTGTTTCACAAAACTCAGCAGGTTCTCAGACAGGTGCGTGTGAATCTGTGTCCGCCACGTGCGCCCGGATGCCTGAAAGATGTCACGGGTTCGACGGTGGGTTTGGTGTTCCGGACCCATCACGATGAAGGGCTCGTTTTCCAGTATTTCCGGTGTCAGAACGTCATAATCCGCCAAGGGGCTGTTTTCTGGAAAAGTCGCAAGCGTTTCGAACTGAAACACCTGATAATTCAGAGTGTCGTGCAGGATCGGCATCTCGACGATGCCGATTTCAAACAGGCCTGAAATCACCCATTCCTGAATCTTGGATGAATACTGCGACTGGAAACTGACGGACAGGTTGGGGCGGCTTTTGGCAAAACGAGCGATCTCGCGCGGCATGAAACCAAATGACAGAAGATGCGGTGCCGCAACCTGCAATTGACCGGGATGTTTGTTCTGCAAGTCTGTCACGGCCTGCGCCACGTGATCCAGCCCGCGCACGACCGTGTCGACTTCGCGGAACAGCAGCTCGGCTTCGGGGGTGGGCAGCAAACGGCCCTTGTTGCGCTCGAACAGAGGCAGTCGCGCTTCGCGTTCCAACTGAGCCAACAGATTGCTGATACCAGGCTGGGATATCCCTAGTACCGACGCCGCACCGGTTACGGTTCCGGTTTCCATGATGGCGTGAAACGCTTGAAGCTGGCGAAAGCGCAGGGACATGGATTACCGCATCATTTTTTCTGATGAACTGTCGAAGATATAGTATTTGAAATGATATGCCCGTCAAGGCAGGCTTTCGCTCAACCACAGGGGGCGGAATGAACGATCTGTCACAAAACATCATCGGTTACGACCTTTGGCACCTGAAGCTTCCGGTCACGTCCCGCCGGGATCACGGTATAGGTTCCGTCGAAGGCGCCTGCGAAGTCGTCATACTGCGACTGACATCCGAGGATGGCACACAGGGATTTGGCGAAGCGTCACCCTGGTCGGTGTTCACCGGAACCCCGGAAGCGACATTCGCGGCACTGGATCGATATATACGCCCTCTTGTTCTTGGCGCCAGCGTGGGCGACCGGTCAGCCATCATGGCGCGCGCGGCCTGTGCCGTGGCGCATTGCACCGAGGCCAAGGCCGCGCTGGAAACCGCGCTGCTGGATCTGGCCGGCCGTATCAGCGACATCCCTGTCTGGTCTTTGCTGGGCGGTCGCTGCCGCAGCGCCATTCCGCTCAGCTGTTCCATCGCCAACCCGGACTTTTCCCAGGACATAGACCTGTTGGCGCGGTTGCGAGAGGATGGCGTGCGGATTGTCAAACTCAAGACCGGGTTCAAGGATCACGCCTTTGACATCATGCGATTGGAATATCTGGCGCAGAACTGTCCTGAATTCTCGGTCCGCGTGGATTTCAATCAGGGGCTGAACATCGAGGACGCCCCGGCGCGGGTGCGGGACGTGGCCCAGTTCAATCCTGATTTCATCGAACAGCCGGTTCGCGCCCACCATTTCGACATGATGGCAAAGCTGCGCCAAATGACCGAAATTCCCCTTCTCGCTGATGAGAGCGTCTTTGGCCCCGAAGATATGGAACGCGCCGCGCGTGAACGTATTTGCGATGGTGTTTCGGTGAAAATAATGAAGTCTGGCGGCCTGACCCGCGGGCAAACGGTCGCCCGCATTGCGGCCGCGCATGGTCTGACGGCATATGGCGGGGACATGTTCGAGGCCGGCTTGGCCCATCTTGCCGGCACCCACATGATTGCCGCAACGCCCGAGATCAAATTGGGCTGCGAATTCTATCAGGCGTCCTATTTCCTGAAAGAAGACATTCTGGAAGAACCCTTCCGGATCCAGAACGGACAGGTCTGCGTGCCCGCAACCCCCGGGCTTGGCGGCAGGCCCGAGATGGCCAAACTAAACCATTACGCAGTGGCCAGGGCGGTTTCAGAATGAGTGACAAGAAAACCATAGCCATCATCGGCGCCGGTATCGTCGGCGTGTCGGCCGCGGTCTGGCTGCAACGGGACGGGCACGACGTGATCCTGTTCGACAAGGCCGGACCGGGTGAAGGCACGTCTCATGGCAATGGCGGTGTGCTGGCGTCCTGTTCCATCATACCTGTGACGGTTCCCGGACTGCTTAGCAAAGCGCCCAAAATGTTGCTGAGTTCGTCGCAGCCGCTGTTTATGAAATGGGGGTATCTGCCAAAGTTGCTCCCATGGCTCCGGCAATATCTAAGCCACGCGAACGTGGCAGACGTTGAACGGATCGCGGCGGCGCTGACGCCGATCGTCGGCGACAGCCTGAATGACCACAAGGCATTGGCGGCAGGCACGCGTGCTGAAAAGTGGATCGTGCCCAGCGACTATCTGTTTCTCTACGAGAACCGGGCCCATTTTGAACAAGATGCGTTGGGCTGGGGAATAAGGCGGAAGAACGGCTTTGATTGGGAAGAACTGGAGGGCAAGGCGTTTCACGACTATGACCCCGTGTTCAGCCCGGATATCGGTTTCGCTGCCAAGCTGTCAAACCACGGTCATATCATCGATCCGGGGCGGTACGTGAAAGACCTGGCCGCCCATGTCGAGGCCGGCGGAGGCCGGATCATCCGCGCCAATGTCGAGGACGTCACCCGCGACAACGGCCGCGTTACCGGTGTGCGCGCGGATGGTGAGACCATCGTTTGCGACACCGCCATTGTAACGGCTGGCGTCTGGTCGGGGCCGCTGGCAAAGCGACTGGGGGTTTCTGTTCCTCTTGAAAGCGAGCGCGGTTATCATCTTGAATTGGTGTCACCTTCTGCCATGCCCCGCAGCCCGGTCATGGTGGCTTCGGGCAAGTTTGTTGCCACGCCCATGGATGGGCGCATACGCTTGGCGGGTATCGTGGAGTTCGGTGGGCTGGACGCACCGCCCTCGCGCGCACCGTTTGAATTGATGCGAAAGAATGCCCGGGCCGCGTTTCCGGGCATAACATGGAAGGAGGAAGTGGAATGGATGGGGCACAGGCCGGCCCCGGCTGACTCGATCCCGATCATAGGCGACGTGCCCGGAATCAAAGGGGCCTATATGGGCTTTGGGCATCATCATATCGGCCTGACAGGTGGGCCAAAGACCGGGCGGCTTCTGGCGCAGATGATCGCGGGCAGAACCCCGAACACCGACGTAAGCGTCTATGCGCCGTCGCGCTTTGCAACATAAGAACAGACCGATGAAAAACACCGGTATTTCAAAACTCGATAGGGAGAAAACGATGAAAACACTGACAAACCTTCTGGCGGCAACCGCTTTGACTGCTGCCGCGGCAGCACCGGCCATGGCCGAAAAATGGGACATGCCGATGGCCTATTCGGCGTCGAACTTCCATTCGGCCACCGGTGCGGAATTCGCCAAATGTGTAACGACCGGAACCGGCGGTGAGATCGAAATCGTTACGCATCCATCCGGCTCGCTGTTCAAAGGTGCCGATATCAAACGCGCAATCCAGACCGGGCAAGCCCCGATCGGAGAACGCCTTCTGTCCGGCCACCAGAATGAGAACGCGTTGTTCGGTTTCGACTCGATCCCGTTCCTTGCGACCTCGTTCGACGACAGCGCCAAGCTTTGGGAGGCCGCCAAGCCCTCTATCGAAAAACTGCTGGCCGAGCAGAACCTGACGCTGCTTTATGCTGTACCGTGGCCGCCGCAGGGACTGTATTTCAAGAATGAGGTGAACTCGGTCGCCGATATGAAGGGCATCAAGTTCCGTTCGTACAACAACGCGACTTCGCGACTGGCCGAGTTGACGGGCATGTTGCCGGTAACGATCGAAGCGGCAGAAATCAGTCAGGCTTTTGCGACGGGTGTCGCCGAGTCGATGGTGTCTTCGGGATCGACCGGGTACGACCGCAAGGTCTGGGAAAGCCTGAACTATTTCTACGAAGTCGATGCCTGGTTGCCGCGCAACTACGTGATGGTGAATTCGGATGTCTGGTCGGGCGTGTCCGACGCCAACAAGAACGTCATCAAGGCCTGCGCAGAGCTGGCGGAATACGCGGGCAACTGGCGCGCCAAGGAATACACCGGCTTTACTCTGCAAGGTCTGCGTGATGGTGGCATGACCGTCGGTCCGGCATCCGAGCAGATGACGAATGAGCTGAAAGAGATTGGTGTGACCATGACCAATGAATGGCTGGAGGCCGCCGGCGACGAAGGCAAAGCCATCGTCGACGCGTTCAACGCCTCTCAGTAACCATTCGAGGCAGGCGGCGTTGCATTGCGTCGCCTGTTTTCCATCCAATCATAACAAAGCGGGGACGCCATGGCGGTATTGCGGGGGCTTCGGTCCGTTCTGGATTTCATCTATCTGGCAGCGGGGGTAATGGCGGCGGTCAGCCTGATTGCCATTCTTTTGCTGATCGTCGTGCAGATGCTGGCCCGCTGGACCGGTGAGGTATTTCCCGGAGCGCCCGACTATGCCGGCTATGCAATGGCGGCGGCATCTTTTCTGGCCTTTGCCAATGCGTTGAATCGGGGCAGCCACATTCGGGTTTCGATCCTTCTGAACGCGGTGCCGGACAGCGTGCGGCGTGTCCTTGAAATCTGGTGTTTCACCATCGGCACAGCCGTCATGTGGTATTTCTGCTGGTATGCCTATCGCTTCGTCTATTGGAGCTGGAAGTTCAACGACATCAGCCAGGGTCAGGACAGAACCGCGCTGTGGATTCCGCAATCCGCGATGCTGATCGGAGCCGTCATCCTGGCCATCGCGCTGACGGATCACCTGATCCACGTCCTGTTCAAAGGTGACCATCGCATTGTCCGCGATCTGGCCGACCAGAGCCACGGAGAATAGACGCATGGAAAACCTGTCTGTCATCATCCTTTTCCTTTTTGTTCTGTTCACGTTGCTCGGTACCGGTGTCTGGGTTGGCCTGGCCCTGATGGGGGTCGCCTGGGTCGGGATGGAGCTGTTCACGACACGCCCCGTGGGCGACGTGATGATCACAACCATCTGGTCGGCGTCGTCGTCGTGGACCCTGACCGCCTTGCCCATGTTCATCTGGATGGGCGAAATCCTGTACCGCACGCGATTATCCGAAGACATGTTCAAAGGGCTGTCCCCTTGGATGGCACCCCTGCCCGGCGGTTTGGTGCATACCAATATCGTGGGTTGTACCGTCTTCGCGGCAGTCTCAGGTTCGTCGGCGGCAACGCTGACCACCGTCGGCAAGATGTCGATCCCCGAACTGCGCAAGCGCAATTACCCCGAACGGATGATCATCGGTACTCTGACCGGCGCGGCCACTCTGGGGCTGATGATCCCGCCGTCCCTAACCCTGATCGTCTATGGGGTGACGATCAATGAATCGATCACCAAGCTGTTCTTTGCCGGCATCCTTCCCGGTTTGGTGCTGGCAGCGATGTTCATGGGTTATGTTGCGATCTATTCCAAGTTGGGCAAAGATTGGACCCCGGATGTCGAGGGCAAGCTGAGCTTCTCCGAGAAAGTCAGAAATTCCCGCTTTTTGTTGCCTGTGATCCTTCTGATCACGGTCGTCATCGGCTCAATGTATCTGGGCTATGCCACTGCGACCGAAGCTGCGGCTTTCGGGGTGATCGGCGGCCTGTTGCTTGCGGCAGGCCAGGGGTCGTTGAACTGGAAGACATTCACTGAAAGCCTGATGGGGGCCACGCGAACCAGCGCGATGATTGCCCTGATCCTTGCTGGCGCTGCTTTCCTGTCACTGTCCATGGGCTTCACCGGCCTGCCGCGCGGGCTGGCCGATCTGATTGCAGGTTGGGAACTGACCCGTTTCGAACTGCTGATGGTCCTGCTGGTGTTCTACATCATTCTGGGCTGTTTTCTTGACGGGATTTCTTCCGTCGTGTTGACCATGGCCGTGGTGGAACCAATGATCCGCGATGCTGGCATTGACCTGATCTGGTTCGGCATCTTCATCGTGGTCGTTGTTGAAATGGCGCAGATCACACCTCCGATCGGGTTCAACCTGTTCGTGATGCAGGGCATGACCAACCATGAGATGAGCTATATCGCACGCGCAGCGATACCGATGTTCCTGATCATGGTGCTGATGGTCTTCATCCTCATCTGGTTCCCCGACCTCGCCACCTGGCTGCCCGAGAATTTGCGTCAGAGCCCGGGCGGGTAAAACGGCCTTGAACCTGCTCCATCTGGCGGCCCGTCACGGGCCCCGTGTTCTGGTCGCCGGATTGGCGGCGGGTCTTTTATTGCCGGGTTTGGCCGAGCCCATGCGAGGCCTGCTGCCGCCCCTGGTCGTGTTGTTGCTGTTCGTCACCGTCCTGAGAATGGACCCCGAAACCATTCTTGGATCGTTGAGCGATCTGCACAAGGTCGCGTTCACCGTCATCGGGTTTCAATTCGTGATGCCGCTGATCATTCTGGCTATTGGATTTGTCGGGGGATGGACCGGAACGCCGGTGCTTCTGTCCCTGCTCATCATGGCGGCTGCGCCCTCGATTTCCGGCAGTCCCAACATGTGTTTGATGATGGGCTACCCACCTGAACACGCGATGCGAATGATGGTGGTTGGGACCGCCCTGCTGCCATTGACAGCGTTTCCGGTGTTCCTGCTCATGCCAGAACTGGGCGGCATTCACTCTGTTCTGCTGGCCGGGTTGCAACTGCTGTTGACGATACTCTGCACAACCGGCGCCGCCATTGTTGTCCGGCGCGTCTGGTTGCGTTCACCATCACGCTCCACATTGGTGAATCTGGAAGGGTTGGGCACAATCACCTTGGCCGTTTTTGTCATCGGCCTGATGCCTTCCGTCAGCACCACTGCGCTGAAAAGCCCGGCCGTCGCCGCTTTCTGGATCGCGCTCGCCTGTCTGGCCAATTTCGGAGCACAATTCCTTTCGTTCCGCATGACCCGTGGACGTCTGCCGGCAGCCAGAGCAACCGCTGTCTCTCTGATCGCGGGAAACAGAAACATCGCGATTTTCTTCGTTGCTTTGCCGCCCGAGGTCACCGCACCCATCATGGTCTTCATCGGGGCGTATCAAATCCCGATGTACCTGACGCCAATGGTCATGCGTCATCTCTACATGAGGCAAGTCTTGCCCGAGTAGCTTTGGAAAGCCGCCTTAGGATATTTTTTTCCTTTTCTCCGATCCTTGTCCGCGTTGGGCCGATACCTCGTGCTTGGTTCAATGCAAAAAAACACCCTCAGGAAAATCGGGTGAATGCTTGTCACAGTTGACAGCTAATTGCATCCTTCCTATTTACTGTCAATATCGACAGTAAAGGATACATCATGCCGATAAGCAAACTGGTCGTCGCATCTGTGATGACATTAGCTTCAACCCTCGGGGCATCCGCACAAACTCTCACTGCAACGGTGCAGGGCGTGCGCAATGCAGAGGGTGATTTGATCATTGCCGTGTTCGATGACGCAAAGTCTTTTAAGGCCATGGACATGACGAACGCGGCGGCCTTGGCTTCCGTTCCTGCTGTCAAAGGCTTGGCTTCGGTCACCTTTCACAATCTCCCGCCTGGCACCTATGCGATTGCCGGGATTCACGACGAGAACAGCAACAGCAACCTGGATACCGAAAAAGATGTCCCAACCGAAGGGTACGGCTTTGGCGGTATGGGGCAGAACGGTCTGCCGCCGGAATTCGCGAATGCCGCTGTCACCGTCGGCACCGGCGTAACCGCAAACCTGAAGCTGAAATACTGGAAATAACATGATCGGCGCCCCACAAATCGTGAAGAACGTCATGAGCAGATCATGCAGGCTCTGATCAGATGTGTTGCGAAATCTGGCCTGGATGGTGCATCGCTTTCGCTGCGCTCATGGTCGCGACGGCGCTTGGCTGTCAGACGTTGTGGGGGATTCTTTTCATGTTCTGGACAATCCCGAGCTTTCATTCCGGGCACTCTTTGCTTTTAACCAACGTATCCCGGGATGAGGATCCCATCCTGTTTTGGCTGGTCCAACTTGCCTGGATCGCACTTAGCCTGTCGATGACCGCTATCGACTTTCACCCTCGGACGTTTTGAAAACTCTTTCACAAGAGGCTCAAATGAAACCCATGCTACACCTTTTGCCGGTCGAAGCTTACACGAGCCAGGATTGGTTCGACCAAAAAATGCGCGAAATCTTCTCCAATACCTGACTCTATGCCGGGTTTTGGAAGATGTCAGCGAACCCGGCCAGCTCATGGCCGTGCAGGCCGGAACCAACAACATATTCGTGATCATGGGGCGCGACCGTCGCCTGCGCGCCTTCCATAACATCTGCCGCCACCGCGAAACCTAATTGATCAGCGCGGTTGGCAAAACGCAAAAAGCGTTGACCTGTCCTTATCACGATTGGACCTACGATCTTGAAGGCAATCTGATTTTGGTGCCGGATGAACACGAGAAATATGGCAAGGTCGACAAGTCCTGCCTTGGCCTGAAACCCGCCAAGGTCGATATCTGGGAATCGATGATTTTCGTCCATCCTGACCCCGACGCGCTTTCCATCGCAGAATGGTTCGGCCCGGTCGAACCCCTTGGCCCGGAACGGACGCGAGTTCACAACCGTGGGCGGGTGTCCAACAGCTCCAAAAAGGGAATTCACCAAACAGTCGATGAAGTCGTCGTCTTTCTGGTCCAAGTTTGGAATAGGCGGAAAATACGAAGCCAATGACGCGATGGGCGAAGATGACCCGATGGTTGCCGATGACTTTACCGGCGAAGACATCTACGCGTGCGAGCAACAGCAGAAATCCCTGCATTCTCGGTATTTTGAAGCAGGTCCGGCGGCAAACGGTGAAAGCCCCATCATCGCGCACCAGAAAGTTGTTCTGCAATGGTTGGGGGAAGGAAAATGAACCCGCGTGATTTTTTCCCATTGCGCGTTTGCGGGACCAGAGTCGAGTTGGGTGGCGTGGCAAAGACCGTCATGTTCGAGGTCCCTGACCGCCTGATGGACATATTCGCCTGGAGGCCGGGCCAACACGTGTCCGTTCGTTTCAATATTGATGGCGAAGAGCACCGTCGAAGCTATTCGATCTCCAGTTCGCCTTACTCCGGGGATCCGCTTCGCATCACCGTCAAACGGATCAAGGGTGGCCGTGTCAGCAACTTCATCAACGACACTGTTCAGGAAGGGCAAACCATTGATGTCATGCCGCCATTTGGCAGTTTCTGCCTGGACCTCGACGAAACGGCGCGGCGCACCCATTACTTTTTTGGCGCGGGCTCTGGCATTACTCCGCTCTTTGCAATGCTGAACTCGGTTTTGACAGCCGAGCCCCATTCAGTCGCGCATTTGGTGTATGGCAACACAAACGCCAAGAGCATCCTGTTGCAGCACGAACTGAGCGTGCTTCAGAAAGCGCATCCCGAACGTTTTACAATCAACCATGTCTTTTCGAAACCCGGCTGGTGGTCCAGCGCCGAGTACTGGCGGCAAGGTACAATCGACAAGGCCGCCATCGAAGCGTTGATCGCCGAGTATCCACCTTACACCCAGGACGCGCGTTACTATATCTGTGGTCCGGGCGATATGAACCAGGCCGTCAAATCGGCCTTGATGTCCATTGATGTTCCCCCGAACCGTCTCCACATGGAAAGCTATGGTGCTGCGCCGGATCTGGACACGGGTATTGACGGGGTGGACGCATCCGCTGAACTGACGCTGGAAGGCATCCGACACCTCATTTCGGTTTCCAAGGGACAGACCATTCTTCACGCAACGCAGTCAGCGGGGCTCAAGCCACCCTATTCCTGCCAATCCGGAGTTTGCGGCGCGTGCCGGGCCAAACTGACCAACGGCACAGTTCATTTGCGGGCGCGCATGGCGCTGGAAGACAAAGACATCAAAGCCGCAGAAATCATGACCTGCCAGTCAATACCCACGGCGGAAAAACTGACGATCAGCTTTGACCAGACCCGTCGCTGAAAAGCCAATGACGCGCCTGAGGCATGACGGTTCACGCCGCCTCAGGTCATTCACGGATCAGATCATGCGTCCGGCGCGCAATCTCTGATCACGAAGTGCTTGGTCGTTTCTTCCACGACTTCCCAATAGCCGCGAAAGCCGTTGGGGATCAAAAAGCTGGCCCCGGTGCGAAAATCCTGACGGGTCCCGTCTTCGTGGATCAGGGCGCAATGGCCTTTGACGATATAGCAATATTCGTCCTTGTCCGTGAACGCGTGCCATTTGCCCGGCGTAGACGTCCAGGTTCCGGCAGACAATTGCCCATCCGGGCTGGTGAAGTGCATTCCAATCTTGTGATGCGGATCACCCTCGACAACGCGATCGGGAAGATCGGCCAAACGCCTTTCGCTGCGCGTTTCCGGCTCATCGAATAGATTGAGTACCTGTGTCGTCATGAGGTCATACCCTCCTGCTGGTCATGTAGTGCGAGATGACGTGACCGGCCAATGGTCGGTCACGTGCTGGACGTGGAATTTCGCCATCCTCTAGTGAAACAGGTAGACGCCCACCAGAACCAGAGCAGCGATGAAGATCGTCTCGGCCACAATCAGGACGATGGCCTGCCCGCCAACATCCAAAATCCGCTTGAGCGACGTTTTCATGCCCACTGCGGCAATCGACACCAGCAGCGCCCAACGGCTGAGATCGGCCATGGCCGACGAGACCACATCCGGGATCAGACCTATTGAATTCAGGACGGCAAAGATCAGAAAGCCAACGACAAACATCGGCAAAATGGGCGGGCGCTTGCCGTCTTCCTCGCTGAACTCCGCGTGGCGCCGGACAAGAAACGAGATAACCAGCACCACCGGGGCCAGCATGGCAACACGGATCAGTTTGACCAAAGTCGCGACCTCACCGGTTTGGTCCGAAACCGAGAACCCGGCCCCGACAACCTGCGCGACATCATGTATCGTTCCGCCCAGGAAGACCCCTGAAACCTCGTCGTTGAACTCGAAAGCCTCGGTGAGGATCGGGTAGGCGATCATCGCGATTGTCGACAGAACAGTTACCGACAGTACCGTGAAAACCAAGTTCCGCTCCGAATGCTCGTTTTTGGGCAGAATGGCCGACAAGGCCATCGCGGCCGATGCGCCGCAGATCGCCACCGATCCCCCCGTCAGCACCCCAAAGCGCCAACCACGGCCCAGAAGACGCGCGCCAAGAAGGCCGAACAGGATCGTGAGGATCACACCGGCAATCACAACGGCAATCAGATCAGCGCCAAGGCTCATCATCAATTCAACGGAAATACGCGCCCCAAGCAGCGCAACGCCAAAACGAAGAACCGTTCGTGCGGTAAATTCGATTCCGGCCTTGCAGTCGCCGGCATCGTCTTCGGCCAGGAAATGGAACGCGATGCCCAGCAACAAGGCCATCAGCATCGCCGGGGCACCATAATGTTCGGACAAGAACTTCGCTGCGACGGCGACAACCACGGAAACAAGGAAACCGTGCCCGTTCAAACGAACGAAAGACCGTGCCCGAAGCCACGGCGAGTTGGATGCACTCAACGCCTGCATCTTACTTCCTTTGCAATATTTGAGCTGCCTTTTGGGCAAAGCCTGCCCCCACCCGAACCGTATTCGGCCCGGGTGGGGGCAGGATCAGATTACAGTTCGGCCTGAGCTTTCATGTCATCGGCGGAGATTCCGGCGACGGCGACGGGTTTTTTCATCGCGTCGCGGCGGAAAGGCTCGCCGAGCTCCTGGTTGATCAGGGCCTCGATCA
>NZ_JBQERJ010000017.1:0-48568 GCF_056534925.1 Ruegeria sp. P10 | reverse complement strand
GATGTCGAGAACGCAGAAGCCGTGCTACGCGAGTTGCGAAAACAAGGATGGGTAAACCCTGCACAATAGGATGATGCACAACAGCTGGTAGCAGTGCCAAGGTCAAAATAATCGCTACTGGCACGGGCAATCAGGTCGACACTCAAATCACCAGCGCAGAGTCGAGTTCGATATCAGAAAGTGAGATAAGGGTCGTTTGCTCAGTCTTGGCAAAATCCGCTTTCTACGCAGTACGGTCATTGGGGCACCGTGAAGCACTGATCAAAGTGGGCTCATCGCAGGCGTTCTATGCACATTGGATCAATGACGGTTATCTGAGGGGTTGAAATGATGGTTCGTTCGGTCCGCAGATAAGGCTCGCACTCAACCAGAGATCGCTTCAGATAACACCCGTTCAGCGACGTTTGCGGTTTGTTATCGAAGTATCAAACATCAATGGTTGCCAAATCTGGCGCTCGTTATGTCGCTGTCCGTCGACCGCGAAGAGGACAACGCTGACCTTTTCAGCGCTTACTTCGATGTGAGGTTTCGGAAACTGATTGCGCGACGCGAAAACAATACCCGGGCCTTGTACTCTACCAATCCGGAAAACGTGTTGTGAAATAGCTGGGGAGCCGGACTGTAAACAGCTGCTGCAGCATTGATCTCAAGGAAATGCCCACTGTTATTTTTGCGGGGCTTCCATCCTTTGGAGAATAGCCAATCGCTTGTCGTGTTTCGGTGATGTCCCAGCGCATACCTGGGTTATCTGACATTAGGTTCAGGGCTGCGAAGGAAATATCCTTGGCATCTATTGCGGCGCGCATTCCGCCTAGAAAGTCCCGATCACTCAACCACATTTCCTGACCCCACCGGCCCATCGCCATGTGTGTGCCGGGTTGGTTGCCGTGAGTCCATTGCGTCCAGCCGATGCGCAAGCAGATGACCGACAGTCCGTGATGCTCGGCGAAATGGGCCCCTGTCCGTTCACAGAATAGCTTTGACATGCCGTAGGCGTTTACTGGCCCTGGTGGTGTCGTGCTGTTGAGCACCTCATGCGTGAACCTTTTGTCGCCGTGAACCCAGTTGGAGCTGGCAAGAACCACGCGGCTGACGCCCATGGCTGCCGCATGGTGATAGAGAGAAAGCGTTGCATCCATATTGTGTTTGATCGCGGAGGCCCAAGTGGCGGAGGGCTCTCGGTCTCCGGCAAGATGCACGATAACGTCCACTCCCTTTAGCAAACTGACCCAACTGCTGTCGTCGGACAGGTCTGCAGTGTGTATGTCGGGATGATCTACGGGGCGAATGTCGATGCCGGAAACGACGTAGTCTGGTTCGCTTTCTAGCGCGTCGAAAAGTTTGCGGCCGAGATGCCCACCAGCGCCTGTGATCAAGACATGCATGACAGGAATTCCTTGTTGATTGTGAGGCCCAATGGCATTTGGGGTGCATTCTCGTCCGCCAAAACGTGAAACTTTTGCCGAAAACTCAGCGTTTCATTCGGTGCGAGCTTGCGTGCCGGGGAGTGCCACTCCGCTTCGCAATAGGCGTAATCGGCTGAATTAAAGACCTCAAACGGATAGTCGTGTGCAAATTGATCACCCTGTTGTGGTTTTGGTACTGAGCACATCAGCAAAGGGGTATCAGCGCCGCACCGTATCAATGTACGACCGTTGGGGTTCGGTACCCCGACCTTGAATTCCTGCTGTCTGTTGCAATCCACAACAATGCCTTTGCCGTGCGTAGCTATCATCCCTTCGGCAGAGCCAAAAACAGGATAAAATGCAGGGTCTTCCAATTCGACACCGATCTTGGTGGGGGTGTTAAGCATCATGACTGACCAAATGCCGGTCAGGCGCGAGGAGGTCCCATGGTTGACCACGATGTGTTCTATTTCCCAGCTTTCCGCCGAGGTCAGCGTGATGCGGCGCGACACCGATAAGTGCGAGGTCGGGCATACTGCGCTGGTCACGTCGATACGAGTGCTGCTTCTTGAAGTGATCTGGTAAGAGCCGCTGTCCAACACGGGAAACGGAGCGCCGTTTATCCATGATGCATCCGGGGCGATCCACGTCTTCTCGCCGCCCCAGAGCGGAAAACCAAATTGTGGAGAGCGTGTGGGCAGATCAGCAAGCCGTGTGTCATCGACATCCAACCCGATGAGATCTGCGTTCTGAAATAGGAGGGAGCGACCTTGGAAGTTTATGTCCCATAAGCGGCCCCCGATGCCGGGCAGGAGTGTCAGCCGCAGATCGTTTTGCTGCAGGTGAAGAACGCTCCATCTGTCCGACATGTACCCCCTCCTATCGGTTCCCGGCGCGACAGAATGCGCCGGGACAATCGCTTAGGTGTGTTTGAACTGGACGACGTTTTCGGCCGTAATCGGCATAACCCCGGTTTCAACACGCTCTGGCAAAGGATTGATGCCAGCCGCCTTCCAATCGGGCAAGACCTTCAGCGCGTCAGTGTTCTGCCAATGCATCATGTGGAAGGCGAGAAAGATCTCAAGATAGGATTTCTGAGCCACAGCGCCGTGAATTGTGCCGTCTTCGATATAGGGAAGCATATCATCATTTCGGTCCATCGCGACGATCTTGATGTCCTTGCGTCCCGCCTCATTGACGGCAATTGCCGCGCCTTTGCCGCTGTCGCCGTCCGTGCCGCCAATGCCAACAATATCCGGGTTCGCCTGAATTGCCTGAAGGTAGGCTGTCGGCGCATAGGACGGGTCGGCCTTATCGTTGACGACGTCGACGACCTCGATATTTGGGTATTTCTCAGCAAAGATTTGTTTGTACCCCTCGACCCGCTCCAACGTGGAGGGGGCAGGGAAAGTGCCGAGGATAACCTTGCCTTTCCCGCCAATCGCTTGCGCGAGCATTTCACCGCCGACACGTCCTGCCTGAACGCCGTTGATACCAAGGAATGTGGACCGGGGGCTGTCGGGAATATCGCCAATACAACATGTGACCGGAATGCCCGCCTCGACCGCACGTTCGACGCCGGGAGCCAGAGTGGCCGGATCACCGGGGAAGATAAGGATGCCTGCGGGACGTCTAGCGATCAGTTCATCCAATTGGCGTGCTTGTGCGGCCGTGTCAAAATCCAAGGGGCCCGTGAATGTGGCCTTGATGCCCATCAGTTCCTCAAGGTCTTCCATTGCATTTCGATAGTCCACCCAGAACGGCACCTGCGTGACGATGGACAGGAACACATACTCCTTGCCGGCCGCTTGCGCCATGGCTTCTTTGGACAGCATGGGCAGTCCGAACGCTGCGGCCAATCCAGCGGTGGTGCCCGCTGTCAGCAGCCTGCGCCGATTCACGTTCAATTCAGTCATCGTAGTCTCCCTGTTTTGGATCTTTGGTTGTTGTTGAGTTTTGGAAAGCTTCGGGATTAGCCCCGTTTGCTTCGGATCAGCATGTCCAAGGCGACCGCTGTAACGAGTACACCGCCGATGACGATCATCTGCCAGTAGATCGATACAGCCAGCATCGTCATAGTGTTGTTGATCAACGCAACGAAAACGACGCCGAGGAAAGCACCAAGAATAGTACCTTCGCCGCCGCGTAGAGATGCGCCACCGATGACAGCCGCTGCCAGAACCTGAAGTTCGATACCGTTTCCTGCCGTGGGCGTGCCGCTCATCAGACGGGAGGCCAGCAATACACCCGCCAAAGCAGCCAGAATACCGGTCAGTGCGTACAGAATGATACGTACGCGTGTGACATGGATGCCTGACAACATCGCGGCCTTTTCATTGGCGCCGATGAAATAGACCTGACGGAAAAAGCGCGTATGGCGGACGGCCAGGTCAAACAGAACGACGAGCAGAATGGTGAACAAGACGATTACCGGAAAGCCGCCTATGTCAGCTTTGCCGATCCAGGCAAATGATGCCGGCAGGCTTGAGACAGAAAAACCTTCGGTCAGGACAAGAGCGATGCCTCGCGCGATCGACATCGTGCCGAGGGTCGCGATAAGCGGATTGATCCCGAGGCCGGTCACGAGCAAACCGTTGACTACCCCGACAATTCCACCCAACACTAATCCGCATACCACAGCGAGCGGAATTGGCATACCAGTCAAAAGCAGCATGGCTACGACGGTAGAAGACAAAGCCATAACCGATCCAACGGAAAGATCGAACCCGCCGGATGCAAGTAGGATCGCCATACCGATCACGATGATCGCGGTGGGGGCCATGCCCACGGCCACGGCTCGAAAGTTCGAGAAGCTGAGGAAATAGGGATTAACGTTGGACATCACGATGATGATGGCGGCGATCAGAACGATCAGCGTCAGTTCACGAATATCGACAAAAGCTTGTAGAACACGGCGCAGCAGCGGACGCTTCATGGGCAAGTTGGCTTGAGCGGTCATGGTCACGTCGCGACTCCTGATTGATTGGTTTGGGGTGCGTCCACAATAGGAACGGAATTTCCAGCGGCCATTTGAAGAAGCGTGGTTTCGGTTGCCTCAGCGGCTGCGATGTCTCCCATGAGGCGCCCGTCGTGGACTACAAGGATGCGGGTCGAGAGAGAGACCAGTTCGGGAAAATCGGATGACACGACGAGGATGGCCATTCCCTCGGCTGCTCGACGCAAAAGTTCCGTGTGGATTTGGAATTTGGCTCCGACATCGACCCCTTTTGTGGGCTCCTCAATGATCAGAAGAGCTGGCGCGCGTTTGAGCCACTTGGCCAACATTATCTTTTGCTGATTGCCCCCTGAGAGATCACCAACAAGTTCGTTGATCCCGCTGGTTTTGACACTGAAGGCGTCAATGGCTGTTTGGCTAGCTGCTTTGATCGAGCCCGAACGCATGAACCCAGCAGACGCATGATCGGAAAGACTGGCCGCGATCAGGTTGTCGCTGAGTGATTGTTCCAGAAAGAGGCCTTCAGTCTTGCGTTCCTCGGGAACAAACCCGACCCCAGCACGCATCGCCTGCCGCAAGGACGCAAAGTTAACAGGCTTGCCGTGCAGTCTGATCTCCCCGGTCGCGCCATGCATCAACCCGACAATCGATCGAACAATCTCGCTGCGGCGAGCGCCCATCAACCCTGCCATCCCTACAATCTCTCCGGCTTTAATGGAGAAAGAAATGTCTTCGAATTCATCTGGATGGGTTAATTCTCGGACATGCAAAACCTCTTCGCCGTTAACCTTACCTGACCGCGTGACATCACCGGGGTGAGCACCGCCGATCATCTCGGCGACGACTTGTTCCTGAGAAGTTTCCGAAACCGGTAAAGTGCTGATGTGGCGCCCATCTCGCAAAACGGTAATGCGATCCGAGATCTGGAAAATCTCGGCCATATGGTGGCTGACATAGACGATGCCAATCCCTTTCTTTGTCAGGGACTTTAGGACTTCGAATAGTGCGTCTACTTCGTCGGGTGCCAATGCTGATGTCGGTTCATCCAGCAAAAGGACGCGGGAATTCAACGACAGCGCCTTGGCGATTTCAACAATCTGGCGGGAGCTTATTGGCAAGTTTTCCACGGGTGTTGAGACGTCGATATCCAGACCGAATTCCGCCAGTAACGCCTCCGCACGGCGGCGCAGTTCAGGCCAGTCAACTACGCCAAACCGGGTGGGTACGCGCCCCGCGTAGATGTTTTCCGCAACAGAGAGCGCGCCAGCGAGGCTGAGTTCTTGAAAAACACAGCCGATGCCCAAGGATTGCGCGTGTGATGGGCTTTCGACTCGCTGTTCCTTGCCGTCGCACAGGATACGCCCAGCAGAAGGTTGGTGAAGTCCATAAAACAGGCCGAGACAAGTGGATTTTCCGGCGCCGTTTTCCCCGCATAGCGCGTGAACTTCGCCGGGTCTCAATTCAAAGTCGACGCCATCCAAAACAATGTTCGTGCCGAAGCTTTTGCCAACCCGATCCAGCTGGATCAGTGGCTGTAGCCCCGGTGAGTCAGGTTTCATTACTGGCGTCATACAAGCTTCCTCCCGCCTTTTGATTGGCATCTGATATCTCAGATGTCAACTGAAAAAGAAAAGACCGTGAGGTGCCCAAGAGAAAGGGGCGGCGCCGTTTTGGCCCGCCCCCGTCACAACGAAGCTACGTTTTTGCTAGGATGCGGTCGCTCCTTCGAGGACGATGGCGGCGCTTTTGTAGGCTTGTCTGGTGCGGTCAATATGCGCAGTGAGAAGAGATTTGATTTTGGCCATGTCGCCTTCGCGAACGGCAATAGCGATTTTCGAATGCTCATCGAAGGAGAGCTCAGTATGCTGTGGCAGCTTCGCCAAATGGGTTCGCAATGCGGCAATCTTACCGATGTAGCGTGTATAGCTGGCCGTCAGGTAGTCGTTACCTGCATGTTCAAAAATCAATTGATGAAATGTGGTATCCAGTGAAAGGTAGCCCTTTTCATTACCTCGCCTGCGTTCTTTCTCCATGTCCTTCACGACACGCTGCATGTCGCCGGCAAGACCTTCCGGGTTCCGCAACAACGCAAGTTCAAAGGCGGCAGTTTCGATGGCCTGTCTGAAATCGCAGATCTGAGTCACTTCCGGCTCAGACAGTGAAAAAACACGTGCGCCTTTTTGAGGCTCGATACTGACCAACCCTTCGTCACGTAGTTGAGCGAGTGCTTCGCGGACCGGCGATTTCGATACGCCCAGCTCTTCGGAGATTTTTCGCTCCGACAAAACCTGACCCATTTTCAGGGAGCCATCGATAATACTATTCCGCAAGTGTTCCAGTGCGAGTTCACGCAAAGACTTGGGTCTCTCAAGCGCCATCTGAGGATATCTCCAAAAAAAGGTGTTGCCAGATGCAAGATATCTGATACACCAGATTAGGCAAGCTGGTATATCAGATATCAGAATGTACTTAGGAGATCAAAAAGTGCGCGCAGAGTTGGTCGTCGATTGTAAGAACCTGCACGGGGAAGGGATTTTCTGGAATCCCGCCGATGGCCTTATCTGGTGGACCGACATTGAGGGCTGCGCGCTTTGGTCATTTGATCCTGCAACGTCAGAAACCGCCTCTCATGAAATGCCGGAGCGTGTGTGTTGCTTCGCGCCGCGCGCGTCTGGCGGTCTGATTGTTGCTTATGCGGATCGAGTTGTCTTGTTCGATTCGCCCAATGGCGAGGAAACCCTCGTGGCACGATTCGAGCCGAACAATCCGGAGACACGGCTGAACGATGGGCGAACCGATCGCCAAGGGCGATTGATTGTTGGAGGCATGAACGAAGTTTCTGGTAAAGCCGATTCGTCAGTCATCTGCGTCGATAAGGATTTGAGTGTACGGACGATTATCGAAGGAGTGTCTTGCGCCAATTCGACTTGCTTTACGTCCGACGGTGAGACGATGTTCTTTGCGGATACCCCGGATCGGGAAATCGTTGCATTTGATTACGACACACGCGGTGGAACCGTTTCGAACCGTCGGCAGCACGCTTCTTTCAATGATGAGCCAGGCTTGCCTGATGGGTCCTGTGTCGATGCCGAAGGGGGCGTCTGGAACGCCGAATGGGAAGGCCATCGCGTTGTTCGCGTCGCACCTGACGGCACGATAGATCGAGTGATCGAGGTGCCGGTCTGGAAGCCCACCTGTTGCGCTTTCGGTGGGCCTGATCTCGACACGCTGTTCATCACGAGCTCAAGGCTGATGAGTGACGAAGCAGCTTTAACAAAAGAACCGGAATCCGGCGGCCTCTTTGCTGTGAAACCCGGCGTTCGTGGCGTGATAGACGCGCCATTCAAAGGATAACCAACGAAATTCTGGAGGAGAAAACTATGTTGAAAACGCTAATGACCACTACGCTTGCCGCGGGGTTCGCCACGCTGGCAACGGTCGCTCTGGCGGAAAATTATCCAACACCTGTTCCACTTGAGGACGGGGCACAAGCGCCAATCGATGCAATAGAACCCAAGAACGATACGTTCCGGATCGCGTATATGCCGCCGGCGACCGAGTTCAACTACTACATCGCCATCGGTGAAGGCATCAAAGCGGTTGCTGCTGAGGCCGGGGTCGAAGTCTTCATGCTTGCGCCCCAGTCCGGTGCGGACATCAACGGCCAAATGGGAATGATCCAGGATGTGCTGACGCAGGATGTGGATGCAATCATCTTTGGGACACACGATGAATTTGCTGCCGCACCATTGCTAAAGCAGGCAGTAGACAAGGGCATGGCAGTTCTGATGATCAATTCGGACATCCCGAACTTCCCGACACCAATTCATGGCGTTGTCGGGTACTCTCAGCGTAACGGCACGCATGCTATCGCTGATTGGGCCATTGAAACTTATGGTGATCAACCGCTGAAGGTCGGCATTATCGAAGGGCAGCCTGGCTATCACTCGACCGAACGTGTGGGCGGCTTCCTCGACGGTATCGAGGGCAATGATAACTTCGACGTTGTGGTATCCATTGATGGTAAATGGAACGTTGAAGGCGGCAACACTGCTGGTATGGATATCCTGCAGTCGAACCCCGATCTCGACATGATCTTTGCGGCGAACGACTACATGATCATCGGGGCATCTTTTGCGGCGAAAGCGCTTGGCCGCAATGACATCGTCCTTTTGGGCAATGATGGCGACACGTCAGGCCTTGAAGAAATTGCGGCTGGCAACATCACGGCAACCGTCAACACCTCGCCATTCTTAATGGGTAAAGCGGCCATGCACGCAACCATTGATGCGCTCAACGGGTCCTATCCCGGCGGCTGGATCGAAACGCCCACATCAATTGAAGACAAAGATGGTGCGATCAGCGTGCTGCAAGAGCCAGAAAAGCTCTTCCCGCAGCCGTCCAAAGAGTACTGAACTTTCTCCCCGCTTCCCGGTGGCGCGTGCGCGTGCTGCCGGGTCGCAACTCAACCGAGTTTCGCTTTTATCGAGGCAATCGTAATGACACCCGCAACGCCACTTTGGGAGTTTGTCGATATCACCAAGGCCTATCCCGGGGTTTTGGCGAATGACAAGGTTTGCATCCGGCTTATGCCCGGTTCCATTCATGGGCTGCTGGGTGAAAATGGCTGTGGCAAGTCGACCATGATCAAGACTCTGTCCGGCGTACAGCAACCCGATAGCGGTCGAATCCTGCACAATGGCAAGCCGGTCACGATCAGCGACCCGCAGGCCGCACGCGAACTGGGTATCGCAACAGTTTTTCAGGAATTCTCGATCGTGCCCACCTTGTCGGTTGGCGAAAACATCTTCCTTGGCAATATGCCTCGGTCCCGCTTTGGTGTGATCGACTGGGCCAAGGTCCACGACGAAGCCGCGCGCGTGTTGGCGGAAATGGATGTCGATGTTTCACCCGAAACCATCACCGGCTCGCTATCGGTAGGCGAGCAACAACTGGTCGAGATCGCGAAAGCCGTCGCGATGGATGCCCGCATGATCATCCTGGATGAGCCGACAGCGGCATTGGGTGAAGATGAAATTGAGCGCCTGCACCAGCTACTGCGCAATATGCGTGAGCGCGGTACCGCTATTCTCTATGTGTCGCACAGGCTGGATGAGGTTGAACGGATCGTTGATGAAGTGACGATCTTGCGCAACGGCTGTGTTGTGCGCGCAAGTGGCGAGACCAAGATCAGCGTCTCTGAGATTGTCAGCGCAATGGTCGGTGAGGACATTGGTGAGCATTATCCGAAGGAGCAGAACGCGACCAAGGATATTGTGCTGGAGGCGGCGGGTCTGGCCACCAATTCGGGCGTGAAAGATGTATCATTTTCGTTGCATCGGGGCGAAGTTCTTGGCTTGGGTGGCGTATTGGGCAGTGGCCGCACAGAGATCGCTCGCGCCCTGTTCGGGACAGACGAGCTGACGGGCGGACAGATAACACTGCATGGCAAACCAGTACGCTTCCGCCGGGAAATCGATGCGATCCGTGCTGGTTTGGCCCTTGTTCCGGAAAACCGCAAATTCGACGGCTTGTTCTTCAATTTCCGCGCAAGTGGGAACGTCACCGCAGCGTCGCTTGGCGGGTTAAGTCGGTTCGGAGTGCTGAACCTCAAGGCCGAAGAGCAAGCTACCCATGACCTGATCCGCGATCTGGAAATCTCAACCCAGGCTGAGGAAAAGACGGTCAACTTTTTGTCTGGTGGCAATCAACAGAAGATTGTTATTGCGCGTTGGCTGTTCTCAGCCTCGGACATTCTGATCCTTGATGAGCCGACGCAGGGGATCGATATCGGCGCGAAAATCGCTGTTTACAAGCTGATTAACAGGCTCACGCGGGCGGGAAAATCGATCATTCTGATCAGTTCAGACCATGATGAGTTGCTTGCGATGAGCGATCGGATTGCCGTCGTGCAGCACGGAACGATCGTGCGCACGGTCGATGCATCCGACCTTACTCATGACGACCTTGTGCGCGCGTCCGCCGACACTCCTCAATCCAAGCCTAAGGAGGCTTTCGCATGAAGCGGATCTTTGACACCCAGTTGATCGGACCATTTGCAGCAATGGTGATCGTCGCACTGATCGTGGCCCTTACGACGGAACGCTTCCTGAACCCGGGTAACCTTTCAAACCTGTCCCTTCAGGTAAGCATCGTGGCCTTGATCGCAATCGGGTCTACTATCGTGATCTTCGCTGCGGGCATCGATCTGAGCTCCGGGTCTATGGTGGCTTTGCTGACCATGATCCTTGCGCAGATGTTGAAATTTGTTGGCATTCCACTGGTTCTGGCGTTGCCACTCATTCTCCTCATGGGCGGATTGCTTGGTCTGTTCATTGGGCTAATAACAGCCTACGGGCGTATCCCGTCTTTCATCACAACATTGGCAGCGTTGATTGCCTTCAGGGGCCTTGCCCTAACCTTCAACAATGGATCGCCGATCTTTTCGCTGGATCCGGCGCTGGAGCCAATATTTTACGGCAAGCTGTTCGGCGTTCCGATGCCTTTCTTCTACCTCGTGTTCTTCTACGTCCTTGCCGCGTTCACTATGAACTTCACGAAACTCGGCCGTGAGATCTATGCCGTGGGTGGCAACCCAGCCGCTGCCGTTCTGACGGGTATCAACGTACGTAAAGTTCAGACGACGACATTTGTCATCGCAGGTTTCATGACTGCGGTTGGTGCGATCCTGATGTCAGCGCGCCTCAACTCTGGTTCGCCCAACTATGGCCAGACGCTGGAACTTCAGGCCATTGCCGCCGCTGTTGTCGGCGGAGCCAGCCTTGCAGGTGGCCGCGGCAACATCCTCGCCACGCTGATGGGGGCGATGACAATCGTTATCGTCCAGAATGGTTTGAACCTAAACGCTGCGCCATCTTCGGTTCAGAATATCGTGCTGGGCCTGATCATTCTGTTGGCCGTCGGCATAGACATGTGGCGCTCGGAGATTTCGGCCTTGATGGGTCGAATGTTCGGCCGCCCTTCATCGCAGCAGTCATCTAACGTTAAGAAGGAGGCCTGAGATGGATCTGGGGCTCAAAAATAAACTGGTCCTGGTGACTGGTTCAGGTTCCGGCATCGGCAAAGCCACTGCCCGGATCTACCTGGAAGAGGGCGCGCGGGTCATCGTGCATGGTCTGACCGCAGCGGAAGTGTCCGACTGCGTCGAAGACCTGTCATCTCTGGGCGACGTCGAAGGCATTGCGGCCGACCTAACCAAGACGTCTGATGCGGAAACTCTGGCGGAGTTTGCCCGCGCACGCGGTGCGGTGGATGTTCTTGTGAATAATGTCGGCATCTTTTCGGTTAAGCCGTTCGAGGATCTCACGGATGACGACTGGATGCACTATTTCAACATCAATGTCCTGTCTGCCGTTCGGATGAGCCGAATTTTCCTGCCAGACATGCTTGGCCGGGATAAGGGATCTATCATCAACATGGCCAGCGAAGCGGCAGTGAAACCACTACCTCAGATGGTGCATTATTCTGTCACTAAAACTGCCATGTTAGGTCTGACACGTGGCATGGCAGAATTGACAAAGGGTACAAAAGTCCGGGTTAACTCGATCCTGCCTGGTCCGACCTGGACAGAAGGTGTCGAGGCCTATTTTGACGGCCTCGCCGATCAGAAGGGTGAGCCGCTCGACACCATCGTCGACAATTACTTCAAATCAGATGAGCCCACATCGCTCATACAGCGCTTTGTCCAACCAGACGAAGTCGCCCGCATGATCGTCACGATCTCAGCAAGCACAGCCTCCAATGGTTCGGCGCATCGGATCGAAGGCGGCATCGTTCGCAACATTCTTTAACTGCTAACTGGAGGAGCCCTACATGGCCGCTCTCACTTTCTCTCACATCGGCATCACAGTTCCCGACTTGGAAAAAGCCGTGGAGTTTTATTCCAAGGCATTCGGCCTGTACGTGCTGATGGAACCAACTGAAATCATGCATGACGAAAGCGCCATCGGTCAGATGTGCGACGATGTATTTGGGGAAGGATGGGGAAGCTTCCGCATCGCTCACTTGTCAATGGGCGACGGTGTTGGCATCGAATTGTTTGAATTCCCGAAGACCGTCGAAGAAGAACGACCGTTTGAATATTGGCGGCGTGGCTTGTTTCATTTCTGCGTACAGGACGAGGATCTGGAAGGCCGCATCAAGGTTATCGAAGACCTTGGCGGGCGCCAGCGCATGAGCCAAGTGCGCAAGTATTACCCAGGTGAAAAGCCTTATCGCATGGTCTATATGGAAGACCCGTTTGGCAACATCTTCGAGCTCTACAGCCACTCGTACGAATTGACCTATTCGGCGGGTGCCTATGACTGACCGCGCCGCCTTTCCCCCCAGAACGGACAAACCCAAGGTCGTGATAACCGATTACGACTTTGGTGATGTTGCCGTTGAGACGGAAATCCTGGAAGCCGCAGGAGCCGAGGTGATTGCGCTTCAGGCCAAGCGCCAGGAAGACCTGTTTGATGTCGCGCCGCATTGCGCAGCGATGATGAACCAATATGCCCGGATCGGGAAAGAAACGATTACGCGGATGCGGAACTGCGAGGTCATCGCGCGTTATGGCGTAGGCGTGGATATCGTGGATGTCGGCACGGCGACGGAAAAAGGTATCCTCGTCACCAATGTGCAAAACTATTGCACCGAGGAGGTCGCCGATCATGCGATTGCCCTTTGGCTGACCCTGGCGCGCAAGTTGCCTGACTATGATCGGGCCACTCATGCAGGGATCTGGAAATGGCAAAGCGGGCAGCCGGTCTACCGTTTGCGCGGGCGGACGATGGGTGTCGTCTCGCTGGGTAAAATCGGGCAAGCCATCGTGGCGCGGGCGCAATCTTTCGGGGTTACGGTCATCGCCTACGACCCGTATTTGCCAAGAGAAGTCGCGGCAAAGATTGGGGTCGAGCTGGTGAGCAAGCCCGAATTGCTGGCAAGGTCCGACTATATCCTGATGCAGGCACCGATGACGCCGAACACGCATCACTTTTTGTCGGATGCCGAATTCTCGGTCATGAAACCCGGGGCGATACTCGTGAACACCGGACGCGGACCAACGGTCGACAACAAAGCCCTGTTCCGGGCGCTGACCGAAGGCCATTTGGCCGCTGCAGGGCTCGACGACCCCGAAGAAGAGCCGGCCAAGCGCGCCAACTGGACGCCTGATGGCAACCCGTTGTTCACACTGCCCAACGTGCTCGTAACGCCACATGCCGCCTACTATTCCGAGGAATCCATACACGCAGCGCGGGTAACCGCGGCCACTCAGGTGGCCAAGGTCCTGACAGGACAAAACCCCGACTACACAGTCAATGCCGACGCGTTGGCCGTATCTACCGCATAACAGGAGACAAGAATGCCAGACGTCAGCACGGACCTTAGGGTTTTCAATGATTTTGAAAGAAACCCGGAACTTCTCAAAAAATTCGACAAAGTGTTGGAGGCGTACTCCGCTGCCGCCATTTTTGCGGATGTGCAGTACCGAACAGGCGTGATGGACAGCGCCATCAAGCCCGCCTTCCGCGCCAAGGTGACAGGCCAGGCCGTGACGGTTCAGCTTTCAAAAGGCGATCTGGTCGACCCATTGAGAGCGCTTGAAATGGGACAACCCGGGGACGTGATCGTCGTGGACGCGGGTGGTGATCGTCAAACGTCAGTCTGCGGCGGTTTAATGGGTGGTCTGGCCAAGAACCGTGGCATTCGCGGTATGATCGTAGATGGCACTGGGCGTGACACAGATGAGTTGGAAGACATCAACTGGCCAATCTGGACGCGCGCGATCACGCCGCGCGGAACGCACACGATGTTCTCGGAACGTAAAGAAGAACTTTCGATCAATGTGCCAATCGCCTGTGGGGGCGTCGTCGTAAACCCCGGAGATTTCATTGTAGCTGATCTTATGGGCGTCGTCGTGGTTCCACAGGAAATTGCCGAAGAAACCGTGCGCCTTGCTCAAGAGCAGGCTGACCGTGAAGAGGAAACCCGTAAATGGGTGGCCCAAGGCAAAACCGTTGAGGATCTGCTGAATGAATTCGGTCGCATCTGAGCCAGCGCTGATCGGCGTAGATTGGGGCACTTCATCGTTCCGTGCATTTCTCATTGGTGCGGAGGGCGAAGTGATCGATGGGGTCTCGTCGCCTGAAGGTATCATGCAGGTTGCGGGACAAACCTTTGACGCGGTCCTTGATCGTCTTATCGGCCCTTGGGTCGCCAAAGCTGACCTGCCGATCCTGGCATCTGGCATGATCACCAGCCGCAATGGCTGGGTAGAAACGCAATATGCCGAAATGCCGCTGGGTGCTGGCGGTCTTGCGCGGGCGCTGGTCCCCCACGAAGCGGCCAACGGTGCGCGTATTCATTTCGTGACCGGTGCCTCGACGGAACATGCCGGAGGACCGGACGTAATGCGCGGCGAGGAGACCCAGATCATTGGGGCATCTTCGCTAGGTTTGAGCGAAGGTATGTTCGTGATGCCGGGAACGCACAGCAAATGGGTTCAGGTTGCCGACGGGAAGATCGTGGATTTCTCGACCTACATGACAGGTGAGATCTTTTCGGCGCTGAAAGAACACACGATCCTTGGCACCTTGATGAAGGAGGACGCCTTCAGCGAAGACGCATTCGTGATGGGCGTCAAGGCGGGCCTTAGTGGTGAGTCGAACCTGCTGCACAGCCTGTTTCATGTTCGGACGCTTCCTCTCATGGGCAAAATCCCAAAGGTTGCCACGGCCGACTACTTGTCGGGCTTGTTGATCGGGACCGAGGTTGCTGCCGCGACCGGCGAAGAAAAAGACGTCGGCACGATCACTGTTGTTGGACGCAGCGACTTGTCCGACCGATACGAAATAGCGCTTCGAACTGCTGGTTTCGACAGCCGTCGCGCGCCAGATGATATCGTTGCGAAAGGGCATTTTCTGATTGCTCGCGCTGCGGGGTTGGTTGGATGATTGATCTCACCGCAGCTCTTGCCGAGAACCCGCTGATTGCGATTTTGCGGGGGCTAGCACCAGAAAATGCGCGCCCGGTGTCTGATGTACTCTTCGATGCCGGGTTTCGGATAATCGAAGTGCCACTCAACTCACCGGACCCGCTGGAATCGATAGGGCAGATCGCCGTGAAACATGGCGCTCAAACCATCGTCGGCGCTGGCACTGTGTTGACTACGGATCAGGTCGCGGCGGTTGCTGATGCAGGCGGGCGTATCATCGTGTCGCCCAATATGAACCCGGACGTCGGGCGCGCGGCTGTCGCTCGGGATCTTTATTGGTGTCCAGGAGTCATGACCCCCTCCGAGGCCTTTACGGCGTTGGATATCGGAGCATCGGTCCTCAAATTCTTTCCGGCGGAAATGGTGCCACCCGCTGCCATCGCTGCAATGCGCGCCGTATTGCCTGCAGACGCAGTCGTCGCGGCGGTAGGCGGCATAACGCCGGATACGATGGCGTCGTATCATGCCGCGGGTGTAGATGGATATGGGCTGGGCTCCGCGCTGTTCAAACCGAGCTATACATTGGATGATATCGGAAGGCGCGCGCGCGCCTTCACCAGTGTATTGGAGGAACTTGGATGAAACAGGCCCTTGTTACGGGCGGTACGCGAGGGATCGGTACGGGTGTTGCACGTACGTTGGCAGACGCAGGTTGGTCCGTCATTGCCGCTTCCGCCTCCCAATCCGAATTGGATGCATTCGAGCCTCAGGACGGGATAAAGTTGCAGATCTTGGATGTCACCGACCAGACATCCATCGATGATGTATTCGGCGAACTCATGGGTCTCAATGCCTTGGTGAACTGCGCAGGTATTCTTTTGCGTGGCGAAGAATATGACATCGACGTCTTCGCCAAGGTGCTCGATGTGAATCTGACAGGCACCATGCGCTGCTGTCTTGCCGCGCATCCATTGTTGGCTGAAGCGAGTGGGGCCATCGTCAACACCGCCTCTATGCTCAGTACCTTTGGTGGGCCTTTGGTTCCGGCGTATTCCGCTTCTAAGGGCGGCGTGGCACAGTTGACCAAGGCGCTCGCAGGTCGCTGGGCCGAAGACGGTATCCGGGTCAATGCCATCGCGCCGGGTTGGATTGAGACAGAGATGACCCAGGGCCTTCGGGAAGACCCTGAAAGAACAGCGGGGATCATGGCGCGTACGCCTATGAAACGCTGGGGGAAACCCGAAGAAGTCGGTGCGCTTGTGCAATGGCTTTTGAGTGAAAACGCCAGCTTTGTGACCGGATCAATCTATCCGGTCGATGGCGGCTATCTCGCTATGTGAGGAAAATCAATGAATGACGATGACACCGCCCGAATGCCATATCAGTTGCCGTTTCCCAAGGATGCGCAAGACGAGATCGTGATCCCGAATGCCATGAGCGAAGACGACAGGCTATGGGTTCCGCAGGCAGAGAACGTCTGGTTCCGACCGCTCTGCTTGAACCGCTCGCAAGGTTATTGGATGAACCTTCTCAAAGTGCGCAAAGCTGGTGTTCTTTCGCGGCACCGCCATCCACAGCCTGTCCACGGTTTTGTCCTGAAAGGGCGCTGGCATTATCTGGAACATGATTGGGTTGCGGAAGAGGGAGGATATGTCTTTGAGCCGCCGGGTGAGACTCATACTTTGGTCGTTCCCGACGATGTCGAAGAGATGGTCACCTATTTCCAGGTCAATGGCGTGATGTGCTATGTTGATCCGTGGGGCGAGGTCACTGGCTACGAAGATGTCTTTACCAAGATTGATCTGTGCCGAAAACACTTCGCGGAAGTCGGTCTTGGAGAAGATTACGTTGAACAGTTCATCCGGTGATGCGCCGCGTTTCGCCCTCGTGGCCCATGATGCGCGAAAGGACGAAATCGTTGATTGGGTGGGTCTGCAATTGGCCCGCCTGTCCAGAGTACAAATCTTTTCGACTGGGACCACCGGCAGTCGCATCAAGCAAACCTATCCAGAACTGGATGTGACCTGCCTAAAAAGTGGACCACTCGGAGGCGACCAACAGATCGGCGCTATGATCTGTGAAGAGAAACTGGATGCACTGATTTTCTTCGTAGACCCTCTGTCGCCCATGCCACATGATGTCGACGTTAAGGCTCTGACCCGTCTCGCAACAGTGTATGATCTGCCAATGGCATGTTCGCGCTCAACCGCGGATCTGATCGTCAAGGGGCTGATTGACGAGGGTGACAACGCGCCTGCGTGATACGCCACGCGCCGCAAGCGCCGATCAGCCAGTTCTCAGAAGGTGCTCTGCCAGACTGCCGAGGTTTTCGCTGCCAAGCTGGCTCATGTTGGCCTCAATGTCAGCCTTCAGGATGTGAACGAGATGGTCGACCCCTCGTGCTCCGAACGCTGCAACGGCATATTGAAAGGCGCGTCCGACCATGACGAAATCTGCACCTTTCGCCAGTGCGCGCATGATGTCCAATCCCCAGGCCACGCCAGAGTCGTAGATCAGTGGCACATTTGTTCCGACTGCTTCGCGGATGTTCGGGAGTTGGTCAATCACAGCGGGTCCGGCTTCGAATTGACGCCCGGAGTGGTTTGAGACCCAGATGCAATCCACGCCCTCGGCCACCATTTTTTGCGCGTCCTCCGGCCGCAGAACACCCTTGACGATCAGGTGACCCTCCCATTCCTGCCGTAGTTCGCGCAGGTAGTCCCAATCTGGAATCCCACGGATCAGAGCGCCTGCATGGGTAAAACTTTCTCGTCCGCGGGTCGGGACGTAATCGTCAAAGAACCGCATACGTGGCATGATGCCCTCGCGCAGATGTGCAAGGCACCAGGCGGGTCGTGACGCCATTTCTGTCAGCGTGCGCAGGTCAGCTTTTGGAGGCACCGTCAGATTGGCGCGGCGTTGTCGTTCGCGCCGACTCTCTTCTGGAACGTCCACCGTGATAATCAGTGTATGAAATCCCGCTGCCTTAATCCTCGGCAGCATGGCGCGACGCAGATCGCCGGAGTTCACCGGGTAATGCTGAAACCATCCGTTTTTTCCAATGTAAGGTGCCACATCTTCCGGTGAAGCAACCGCCACGCTGGACAACGAAAACGGAATATTGTGAGCAACCGCAGCCTTTGCAAGCATCCGCTCTGCTCCTGCCCACATCAGGCCGGACATACCTACCGGTGCTATCCCGAATGGCAGATCGTAAGTTCTACCCATCAATGTAGTATGTAGGTCGGCCTTTGTTCGGCCGCATAGTACACGCGGCAAGAATCCGATGGCATCAAGTGCGTCCCGGTTGACCTTCAACCCCAGCTCCCGGCCGGTCGCGCTGTCGAGGTATTCGAAGGCAAACTTCGGAATGCGCTTTTGTGCGGTTTTCCGAAGGTCTTCTATCGACGGGTGGGAAAGGTCCAGATCCATCCGGGTCCTCTGTTCGTTGTCTAACGTTTGAAGCTCCTCAGTCGGTCACCAAAGGGATGGCAGGGCCAAGGAAATTGCGGGCACATAGGTGATGAACATCAACAAGATCAGCATGCCGACAAAGAATGGCAGGATCGCCCGGCTGAGGCTTTCGATGGAAATCTTCGAAATGCTACTGGCCACGAACAGGTTCACACCCAATGGCGGTGTGCAGAACCCAATGGCCAGGTTGACCGTCAAGATGACACCAAAAACGATCGGATCGACACCCAGCGCGGTTGCAACTGGCAGCAGGATCGGCGTCATGATGATGATCGACGAAATCGTCTCCATGAACATTCCGATCACCAACAACAGCAGATTGATCAGCAACAGGATGATGATTGGGTTGTCGGACAGGCTGGTGATCGTTGTTGCGAGCTCTGTCGGGATTCTTGCGAGCGTGATCAACCTGCCAAAGGCGGTCGCCATGATCACCAATATCAGAATGGTCCCGCTGGTCTTTGCACTGCCCGCCAAAACCTCTGGCAGGTCCTTGAGGGTGATGTCGCCATAGACGAATATGCCGATGAAAGCGGCATAGACTACGGCCACGGCACCGGCTTCGGTTGGGGTGAAGATACCGCTGTAGATGCCCCCAAGGATAATTACCGGCACCAATAGCGCCCAGATGGAAGACCGGAAGCTCTGCCAGACGCCCGGGCCTGAGAACGTAGTCGTCGATTGCTGAACAACCTCGTCCTTTCGCAGCAGAACGCGAGCGACCAACATGAACATGAGGGCAAAAAGGATGCCAGGAACAACGCCTGCAAGAAACAGTTTGCCGATCGAAACCTCGGCAGTAACACCATAGATGATGAAGGGAATACTCGGCGGGATCATTACACCGATCATTCCTGAGGATGCTGTCAATGCGCCGCTGAATTTGCGCGTATAGCCGACCTTTTCCATCTCTGGGATCATGTTCGACCCGATGGCGGCTACGGTCGCAGGAGATGAGCCGGATATGGCGGCAAAAAACACACAGGCGAGCACGTTCACATAAGCCAGCCCACCCCGGATATGACCGATCAGCGCATTGGCAAATCCAACCAGTCGGCGAGACATTCCACCGTGCTGCATCAGGTCGCCTGCCAATATGAACAGAGGGACGGCAATTAGAGGAAAGGAGTCCGCACCTGTTACCACCGACCGTGCCAGAAGAACCATGGGTGGCGTGCCATCTACAAAGACCATCACGATCATAGTGGCCAATCCCAGACAGATGCCAATAGGCACGCTGAAGAGCAACAGGGCAAAGAGCGTCAAGAAAAGCGTTGTTGCAAACATGCCGGGTTCCTCACGCTTTGGTTCCTGCGATCAGACGCAGGGTTCGGATCAGATGTTGAGTGACGCGGATCGCGGACAGGCCCGCGCCAATCGGCGCCGAAGCATAAAGGATCGGAATCGGTAGCCCCAAAACGACCGAAGTCTGGCTGGCGACAAAAGGCTGTCGGATAAGCTTGATGCATTCAATTGTCAGAACGATCAGAAATCCAAGGACAAGAAGCGCGATCACAACATCCGCGTAAAGCCTTGCGCGCTCGCTCAGGACATCACGCAGGACCGTGATACGCACATGATCGCCTGTGTGGAACGCATAGCTGACGCCTAGCCAGACAAACCATACAAACAGCCAAAGCGTTAGCTCTTCGCCCCAAGAAAGAGAGGCATTCAGAATGTAGCGCATGAACACATTTCCAAAGATCAACAAGACAATCGCGGCCAAAAGTGCACTGGCTAAGACCTTTTCGGCATTCATATCGATCCATTTGATAACCGACACCGTTCACCTCCCCTTGAACGAAAGGGGCACCCGAACTTTCATGGCGCGGGTGCCCGTATTGGCTGAGTAGTCCGAGGGTCAGCTTCCGCTCGCTGCGGAAACCGCTGCTACCCAGTCGTCATAGGCTTCAGCGCCAACCTCGTCGCGATATTGCAGACGGACGCTTTCGGTTTTGTCGGCAAAGGCCTGTCGCTGCTCTGCAGTCAGTTCCAGAACCTCGACACCAGCAGCACGAATCTGTTCCAGTTGTTCCGCG
The DNA here is from genome assembly GCF_056534925.1 of Ruegeria sp. P10. Classification (NCBI taxonomy): domain Bacteria; kingdom Pseudomonadati; phylum Pseudomonadota; class Alphaproteobacteria; order Rhodobacterales; family Roseobacteraceae; genus Ruegeria; species Ruegeria sp. P10. The sequence goes on along the minus strand of NZ_JBQERJ010000017.1, from coordinate 27,757 downwards.
TCTTCGCTCGCGACCAGTTCAGCCTGATATTCACGTGCGGCGGCCATCGAGTCCCGGACCAGTTGCTGATGCTCTGCGGACAGCGAGTCAAAGAACGGTTTGGAGATGACGGGCATATAGACCGCAAAGACATGGCCCGTGGTCGAAAGGTATTTCTGAACCTCGTAGAAACGCTGTGAGGTAATGATCGCCAGTGGGTTTTCCTGGCCGTCGATCACGCCTTGCTGGAGAGCAGAATAGACCTCACCAAAGTTCATTGGCGTCGGGTTGGCCCCGAGCGTTTCGAATGTCGCCACATGCGCCGGAACCTTCATAGTACGTAGTTTGACACCCTCGAGATCTGCGGGGGTTGCAACCGGACGGACATTGTTGGTCACATTGCGTACACCCAATTCAAGCCAGCCAAGACCTACCAATCCCTGGTTTTCGACCCGTGCAAGCATGCCATCACCAGCATCACCATCAAGAACATCAAAGGCGATGTCCTTGGAGGAATACATGTAAGGCAGTTCAATTACTGCAAAAGCCGGATCCCAGCCCGCGAAGAAAGAGGAAGGAGGAATGGCCATTTCCAGAACGCCGGTCTGAACACCTTCGATCATCTCGCGGTCAGGGCCCATCTGCGACGAAGGGAATATCTGTACATCGATCTCACCATTCGAGCCAGCTTCGACCAGTTCTTCAAATTTCAGTAGCGCGCGATGCATATGAAACGCTTCTGCCGCGCCATGCCCAACCTTAATGACTGTTTCAGCGGATGCTGCAAAAGCAAGCCCGGCTGACATGACGACGCCAAGCGCCAATGTTGATTTCTTGAACAAGGTATCCTCCCACGGATTTAGTCATTTTCGATCTACCATCTGAGATATCAGATATAATATAGAAATCAAGCTTACATGTGCTATTGTGTTGGAAAGGCGAAATAGGACGAAGTGAAAATGACCGAGATTTTGCAGATTAAGCGCCCGGAGTCGTTGAGTAAAACTGCTGAAGAGCATATCCGAAAAGGCATTATCAATGGCACGTTTCAATTGGGTGAATCGTTGCCGGAAGTGAAGCTGTCAAATGCCATGGGCATCAGTAAAACTCCGATTCGCGAAGCTCTATCAGCTTTGAATCTTCAGGGCCTCGTTCAGATCTTTCCTCATCGAGGAGCCTTTGTATTCTCTCTTTCTCAAGAGGACGTGGTGCAGCTTTGCCAGTATCGGCTAATCCTAGAATCTGCAGCTTTGGAGCAGGCGCTTGAAAAGAACCCGTCGGTTCTGATCAATGAGCTGGCTACAATTGTTTCTAAGATGTCAGAAGCGCAGGAAGCGGATGAATTCGAGCAGTACTTGGAACTTGACGCCGAGTTTCACGACGCGTTTTTCAGGTCCTGCGGAAACAGTTACCTGCGGGATGGATATCAAAAAGTCAGTGATATCGTCCAAACTATGCGGACGCATCTGTCCAAACGTTCCGATCGAACGAAGAAATCTTACAAGGAACATCAAGCGATCACATCGCTATTGGGCGAGGGTAAAGTAAAAGCAGCAACGAACACCCTCAAACGTCAAATCACTCGCGGTGAGCGTTCTTATTCCGATTTGGTTGGCCTAAGGCAAAGATAGGTGCCCACCATTTGATCACTATGTTCACCAAAATCGCATCTGGCTGCAAATCTAATGCTGCGTGCGCGGGCAACCCAACTTCAAAATAGCGGATTGGGCTGTTCTGAGACATGGGCCGTGGCCACGATTAGAGGGCGTTTTTTGTGTTGGGTCAGAAATGCTTGACGTTTGGGTCAGAATTGAATGACGCGATTTACAGATTTATTGAGGTTTTGGCCCCCGATTGAGTCAAATATCAGTGACGCTCCACATTTCCTTGTCAGGCGACACATAGTTCTGCCACCAGCGACAGAACCTTGCCTTTTTCGCCTCACGTCCTTCATCTAGCACCTAGACCGATTTCAATGATCCTGACTTCCCTATTGGGAAATCAGGGCTGATTTGCAGATCAGACGCCGAAGGCACCTGTTCCTGCTGATCTGCCACGTGGCGAACGCGGATGGGGGCGAGGCAATGCTATTCGACAATAGTGGTGCGGCCCGCAGGCTCAGGCGAGGACACGGTGTTGTCTAATAGGGTTGCGGTTCTTCAACCAGCACCAGATGTAGTGGTTCGTATTGAACGTCATCGTTAGCATTGGCAGCCTTGCCGACGCGCATCCAAGAGTCGCGAAAGCTCATCAACCTGAAAATCATCGAAATTAGGTTTTGGTATCCGAGCCCATTGTTGTTTTCTGGAAGCCGCAGCAGCGGCACCATATCTTCACTTTCCGTAGGGGCCACATCAACGACAAATGTTACAGCCGAAGAGTGATTTAACCCGTCGATTGCCTTTAATCTCGTAGAAACCTTTGGTTTCGGGTCTGTTACGCCTGGGTGACTCATTTCTTCAACTTCACTAAATGCAGCTGCGAAGCTTTCGGTTAGCTTTTGATCAAACGCGTCTTGCGCCGCTTCAATGGCTTGAAGCGCGCCTAAATCATTTGCATCAGGTCCTTTCGCCGGATCGAGGTGTTTTGAATAGTAGCTGCGGAGTTGATCCGAAAGCTTGCTACCAGGAGATCCTGCGGGAGCGTCGTCGTCTTCCTCGCCTGCCGCTTCTTCACCGAATCCACGCTGCGCAGGGATATCGTGAATTCGTACTAGCCCTTTCAATGGCTCACCTTCGTAAGGAAGACAGTTTGACGGCAATTCCTGCAAGGCCGCTTGTCCACGTACAGGGTCGGCAGCTTTTGCAGGGTCAAGCGGATAGACGCGGACAATAAAGTATTTTGATAGTCGCTTTCGAAGAAAGTCGGTCAAGGTTCTCGGCCAGAGGGTAAGCTTCGGTGCAGGCTGTTTTGTGTCCGTAGTCTCGGAGCTATCTACGTGCTTCGTTTCTGCGGCGCTTTTGAGTTCTTCTGCATCCCTTGTTGCAGATATGAAGTCCTTAAATAGCTCTTCGACGTCGCTTGGCTCAAAGCGAAGACGTACACCGAGGGAACCGCCCTCCCAATCAAGCGTTGGGATCAACTCGCGAACATGCCTTATGTACTCGTTCCACTGAAGGGCCACTACTCAACCAGAGATCGCTTCACATAAAACCGTTTCAAGAATGTTCGCGGTTTGTTGTGGTGGTGCAAAGCAACCCTTGGTTGCGGAAGCTTAGCGTTCTCATCTCTGTTTAAACGGCTGCCTGATGTAGCGGGTTCGGATGTCGAATCATAAACTTACGGAATTCGTCTGGTAAGCACAGTAATTAAACTTGCCTTTCAGGTCCCGTGCCGCTGATTCAGGTGATGGAGATAGGCGGCAACAACAGCGAGCTACATAGCCTCCAGCGTATGTGAAAGACCGTTTCGAATGTGATCTTCCAACAGCCTCTTTGCCGTGTCGGCGTCTCTGGCCAGCGCGGCATCGAACATGCCCTTGTGCTCCTTGACCGCTTCTTCGCCGCGATAAGTCAGCACAAGCATCTGATACCGCAAGTATTTGTCGTAGATGATGGAGTGCAGAGACAGAAGGTTCTTGGAGTTGCAGGCCGCGATCATCGCTTGATGAAACTCCCAATCATATCTTTTCCAGGTTTCTTTCTCGGACTCGTCGCCCTTGAGAAGCTGCTGTTCCATCAGGTGCAGTTTGTGGTGTGCAGCAACGAGGTTGCCTTCCCAGTCCGTGTCGCCATTCGCAATGGACAACTCCAACGCGTGGCATTCCAGCAGGACACGCAACTCTGATATCTCGGTCAGGTCTTCGCGAGAGACCGGCGTGACCAGGAAACCCCGTTGCTCGGGAGCTTCGACAAAACCGTCGCTGGCAAGCCTGTTCAGGGTTTCACGAAGTGTTGAAAGGCTTGCTGAGTAGCGCTCTTTCAATGCGTCCAGCTTCAGTTTGGAGCCGGGTTGCAACTCTCCGAAGATGATATCCCGCTTGATGCGCTGATAGGTGCTTGCACCTATCGTAGACGGCTGTTTCGCCATGCGTTTCACCCGATATTTTTAGATTCCTCCTTCAAATACCACTTTATAGAGTTATCAGCAATCCAATCTGATGTATGGTAGAAATAAAAATATCATACATTATTGTGGAATCGCAAAAACCCCAATACGGTCGAATTCAAGTTGGGCAAAGCAGCTCAGTCATAAACATTGGTTTCGGAGTTTCCGAACCCTCTGGAAGGAAGCAAAGTGTCAATGAACTTTCGTATTGCCATTGTCGGCATTGGCCTTGTTGGACGCCGCCACGCAGACGCGATCCGCGCGTTGCGTCATGTCGATCTTGTTGCGGTTGTTGATCCCAGTGACGAAGGGCGCACCTACGCTGCGGAGCATGGCGTTGCGTGTTACGAGACCCTCGAGAATATGTTTGCAAATCAGACGCCGGACGGAGCTGTGCTCGCGACGCCCACGACGCTTCATGTCGAACAAGGGCTCACATGTGTTCGGCATGGTTGTCCCGTACTCGTCGAAAAACCGATCGCCGTGGAAGCCTCCGCTGCACTGGAGCTTGTCCAAGAAGCGGAAAAGGCCAATGTGCCACTGATGGTCGGACATCATCGTCGGCACAATCCTCTGATCAAGTCAGCGAAGGAAGCCATTGTCGACGGGAAGATTGGAGATGTGCGCGCTGTCCATGCGAATTGCTGGTTTTACAAGCCCGATGAGTATTTTGACGCCGCACCCTGGCGTAAGAAACCCGGTGCGGGGCCTATCTCGGTCAATCTTGTCCATGATGTCGATCTTCTGCGGTACCTGGCCGGAGAGGTCGTGACCGTACAGGCGCAGTCGGCTACCTCGCAACGCGGCTATGACAACGAAGATGTCGCCGGAGCGCTATTGACGTTTGAAAGCGGAGCGATTGGGACCATTAGCGTATCCGACAGCATTGTTGCTCCGTGGAGCTGGGAGATGACGTCTCAGGAATATCCAATCTATCCGTCGACCACTGAGAGTAGCTACATGATCGGTGGCTCTCATGGGTCGTTGTCTGTCCCTGATCTAAGATTATGGACCTACCAGGGTGAGGAAAGGGATTGGTGGATTCCAATTTCGTCAACCGCGCTGAAGAAGGGTTCCTCTGACCCACTGGTCAATCAACTCGGGCACTTTGTTGACGTTGCTCGGCACGAAGCAGATCCGATTGTGTCCGGCTGGGAAGGCTTCAGAACACTTCAAGTCATTGAAGCTATTCAGAATTCCTGCAGAACAGGTGATACGGTCAAGATCAAAAACTTACAAAAAACACCAATGGCAGGTATGACGGCAGTCTAAAATATCAGATATTTTGCAAAACATCTTGCAAAATGTCCAAAATAGGTCAAAACTCTGAATCGCAAAAAAGAAGCATCATGATGTCTCAGGGAGGAGCAAAGTGATTACCAAACTTACCCGCCGGGCTGCTGTATCGGCCCTGGTCGCAACCGGTGTTCTGTTTAGCGCAACAAGTGGTGTGCTGGCGGAAGACAAAGTGCAACTTCGCCTCGCAACATCAGGATCGGAGACCGATCAGCGCTCGGTCGCTATGGCCGAGGTTTTCGCGCCCATGGTCGCTGATTTCGCAAGCTACGAGCCCAGCTATAATGGAACCATCTTCGCCCAAGGCACCGAGTTGGACGCCATCAGCCGGGGTAACCTGGAAATGTCGATCACCTCGGCGCAGGAACTGGCCCAGTTCTTCCCCGAGTTTTCGATCTTTACCGCAGGCTATGTCCACCAGGACGCCGCGCATCAGGTGGCTGTCTTCAACGATCCCTTGATGGATGCCTTCAAGCAAAAAGCTGAAGAAGAGCTGGGCGTCAAACTGCTGTCGGTCATGTATCTGGGCCGTCGTCAGGTTAACCTGCGCCAACCCAAGGATGAGCTGACAGTCACGACGCCAGCAGACTTGGAAGGCGTGAATCTGCGGATGCCGGGCACCGACGCATGGCAGTTCCTTGGCAAAGCGCTGGGTGCCGCGCCGACACCGATGGCCTTCTCCGAAGTCTATACCGCGCTGTCGACCGGTGCCGTTGACGGGCAGGATAATCCGTTGCCGACCGTCGTCGACGCCAAGTTCTATGAAGTGACCAATCAGATCGTCCTGACATCGCATCTGGTCGACTTGAACTATATCGCCATCGGCAAAGAGGTTTGGGACGGGCTTACTCCGGAACAGCAAGCCAAGGTTCAGGAAGCTGCGGACGCAGCAGCTGAATCAGGCCGCCAGAAACAGCTTCAGAAAGAAGAGGATCTTGTCAGCTTCCTGAAAGAGCAGGGCATGGAGATTTACGAACCCGATCTCGCTGCGTTCCGCGATCAGGTACAGTCTATGTACCTGGAAAGTGAATTCGCCGGATCATGGCCGGACGGTGTGCTTGAGCAGATCAACGCTCTGGGCAACTAAAGTCGTCTGAAGAAGGGAGGGAGAACCATAATGAAAGCCTTTATGAAGGGGTTCTCCCGACTGACCGAAGCGATTGCCGGCGGGATGCTGGCGGCAATCTTCCTGATCTTCCTATTGCAAATACTCTTGCGCTACTTCTTTACCCCCGCCGGATGGACGCTTGAACTCATCGGCATTCTGTGGGTCTGGGTGATCTTCTTCAGTTGCGCTTTCATAGTGCGAGAACGGGATCACGTGAAGTTCGACATTATCTACCTTTCCGTACCGATGCGCGTGCGGCAGGTCTTTGCGATGCTGGCGGCCGCAGCGATCGTGGTCGGTATGCTCTACAGCTTCCTTCCGACGTGGGACTACATCGACTGGATGAAAATCCGCAAGACATCGACTGTCCGCAATCCGTTCTCCGGCGAGAAGATACCGCTGCGCACAGTATTCTCGATTTACGCGGTATTCATGCTGGTCGTCGCAGCGCGGTACGCGTGGCTATTCTTCGACGTCATGCGCAATGGCCCACCAAAGACAGAGTTGGAACTGGTCGTTGGGTACAACGTCGTTGACGACCATCCGCGAGTCGACGTCGAAGAGGGCGAGGAAGTTAAGAAATGAGTTTTGAACTTCTTTCCTGCCTGCTCGCTCTCTTTCTTCTGGCAGGCATCGGGACACCTATCGGCTATTCCATCCTTTTGGCCTCATTGGTGTATCTGGGCACGGCCGGATTGGACGTCGCCCTCGCGGGCGAGAAAATCCTGCAAGGCTTCTACAAAAGCACGATCCTGCTTGCCGTGCCTTTGTTCATCGTCGCCGCGAATATCATGAATGCTGGGTCGATCACGGACCGTCTGCTGAACTTCTGCGTAGCCGCTGTCGGTCGTTTCAAGGGCGGCCTCGGGCACGTCAATGTGGTAGCGTCTCTGATCTTTTCCGGTATGTCCGGCTCGGCTGTCGCGGATGCCGCGGGGATCGGCAAGATAATCATTGAAATGATGACCAAAGATGGCCGCTACAGCCGAGGCTACGCAGCTGCAATCACGGCGGCGTCGGCAACGATCGGCCCTATTATTCCACCCTCGATCCCGATGGTTTTGTACGCGCTCGTTTCCAAGGCCTCTATTGGGTCGCTGTTCCTGGCCGGTATTCTGCCGGGTCTGATCATGGGCGTCGTTCTGATGGCGATGAACTACTATCTGGCCGGAAAGCGGAACTTTGCTTTGGAAGAACCTGTTCCGCTGCGCGAGTTGCCCGCAAAAACCGCCAACGCGTTTCCGGCGCTGCTGATGCCTGCAATCCTGCTGTACGGAATCTACGGCGGCGTCACCACTCCGACCGAGGCTGCAGCAGTGGCTGCTTTCTATGCGCTGCTTCTCGCCGCCCTGTTCTATCGTGCCTTGACTTTCCGTGGCCTGTATCAAGTGTTCGTCGACAGCGCGCGCTCTTCCGCCGCCGTCGGGGTGGTCATTGGCGGCGCGTTCATTCTGAACTTCATCGTCATTCAGGAACAGATTCCACAGTCGATCTCGGTACTGCTGGAGGGTTCAGATGTTAGTCCGATTGTTTTCCTGATCCTGGTTAACCTGCTGATCCTCGCGCTGGGTTGCGTGTTGGACGCGACAACGATCATTCTTGTGATCGTGCCCCTGTTCATTCCAACCTGCGAAGCGCTTGGAATTGATCTGGTGCATTTCGGAGTGCTGGTCGTCGTGAACTCGATGATCGGCCTGATCACGCCTCCCTATGGCATTCTACTCTTTGTAATCAACGCCGTGACGGACATTCCGCTGCGTGAAATCATCTCGGAAATCTGGGCCTTCCTGGCGGTTCTCATCTTCGCATTGGTGATCATGATGCTGATGCCGGATCTGGTCCTGTGGTTGCCGCGTATGTTTGGGTATCAGGGATAATGTGCCTCTCGGTTTCGACAACGTCGATCCCCGGTGATCTGGCTGAAAAGCTGAGTACTATCGCTGACGCGGGATTCGGGGGTGTCGAATTACACGAGCCGGATTTGACTGCTTTTGACGGGTCGCCATCTCAGATCCGGAACATTGCGTCAGATCTCGGCCTTAAGATTTGCCTGCTGCAACCCTTCCATAACCTTGAAGGCCAGTCCGGAGGTGGACGGGAGCGCGCCTTTGATCGGCTGAAACGCAAACTCGACTTGATGACCGAGTTGGGAACGGAATTACTGCTAATCGGGTCTGCCTTCGACGTCGATGCCGCTGCAACCGAAGAACAGGTAATCGCAGATCTTGGCGAGGCGGCCCAAATCGCTAAAGAAATAGGGATGCGTCTGGCCTATATGGGCTTGCCATGGTCGGATCTTATTCGCTCGGATGAGCAGGCGTTACGCGTCGTGGAAGCCATCGACAGCCCCCATTTCGGGCTGGCCCTGAATTCCTTCTTCTCGCTTGCCGATGGGTCCAAACCAGCCCGCCTTCGGGACATTCCCGGAGAGCGGCTGTTCCATGTGCAACTGTCCGATGCACCCCGGCTTGAGATGGATATCCGCAGGCTCAAGCGGCATTTCGGGCTTTTGCCCGGGCTCGGATCGCTGAACCTTGCGGGCTTCGTGCGGGTGTTGTCGCGCGCCGGTTACAAGGGGCCTTGGTCCATTGCGCGCGTCAACGAAGCAGCTCCTCAACCCGGTGGCCGCACACTGGCCCGAGACAGCTACAGGTCGCTGGTGAACCTCCTGGATGAGGTATCTCGGACCGAACCGGGAACCGATTTCGGTATCCCGGACCTGCCGGAACGCGTCTATGTATCAGGCTTTGAGTTCGTCGAATTTACAGCTGATGAATTAAGCGGCGCGCAGCTTGCAGAGATGCTGTCAGCAATGTGCTTTCGAATGGAGCGAAAACACGTCACCAAGTCCGTCGAGCTGTGGCGGCAGGGTGCCATAAACATCGTTGTGAATACCGAAAAGGAAGGTTTTGCCCATTCGGCGTTCCTGGGTCACGGTCCCTCCGTTTGTGACATGGGGTTGCGTGTCAGAGATGCGGATCAGACGGTTCAGCGGGCGACCGCGTTGGGCGCGCCGAATTTCTCACAGCCGGTGGGAACAGGGGAACTGGATATCCCGGCCATTCGGGGTGTTGGTGGCAACGTCGTTCATTTCATCGATGAGAAATCCGATCTGCATCGGGTTTGGGACATCGAGTTTGAGCCAGTCGCCAAGACCAAAGCGACCCAGCCCGCCGGTCTGCGCCGCATCGACCATCTGGCACAGACGATGCGTCACGATGAGATGCAGAGCTGGTTGCTCTACTACATTTCGACTTTTGAGATGGCAAAGTCTCCTATTGTGAACGTCGCCGATCCGTCCGGCGTCGTGCAAAGCCAGGCTATCGAAAGTCCAGAAGGCGAAGTGCGCCTGAACCTGAACGGGGCCGTTGGGCGCCGAACTCTGGCGGCGTCATTCCTTGAAGATGGCTTTGGCGCCGGTGTTCAGCACATTGCCTTCCAATCGGACGATATTTTTGAAACTTCAGCCCAGTTGCTCAAGTCCGGCTTTCCCAGCCTGTCCATCCCGGAGAACTACTACGCTGATCTGCAAGCGACATTCGGATTGGATGACGATTTGGTCGCCCAATTGCGCAGGGGGAACATTCTTTACGATCGGGCGGCGGGTGCTGAGTATTTTCAGATATACAGCCGCCCCATCTTTAACGGCTTCTTCTTCGAAATTGTTGAACGCCGTATGGGCTATGCCGGTTATGGCGCGCGCAATGCACCCATTCGCCTTGCTGCGCAAAGCAAAACCCAGCCGGTGAAAGAGGTGCAGACGCAATGACCGCGCAGATGAAAGACGATGAGCGCGCCGTTCGCCAATGGTGGCGTACCTCCATCATCGACATGAAACCCGGACAGATCTCTTTTCGTGGAAACGCCATAGAGGACCTGATCGGAAACGTATCTTTCCCGCAGATGATCTGGCTTATGGTGCGGGGCGATCTACCCAGCGACGCGCAAGCGCGCCTGTTCGAAGCCGCTTTGGTCGCAGGCGTGGATCACGGCCCACAGGCTCCCTCAATCGCGGCTGCGCGTATGGCCGCCACCTGCGGGGTAGGTCTCAATAATGCGATGGCGACTGCGGTGAACATGCTGGGCGACGTGCACGGCGGGGCGGGAGAGCAGTGTGCAGAGCTGTACTATGATATCGCAGTCCGCATGGATGCGGGAGCTTCGCTGAATGACGCTGTTCGGGATGGCTTGGACAGCTGGCGCGAGACCTACGGCAAGATCGTATCGGGCTTTGGTCACAGGTTTCACAAGCCTGTCGATCCACGCGCACCACGATTGATGCAACTTGTTCGTGATGCGGCGGCAGAAGGCACAGTATCTGGCCGGTTTGCCGATATCGGAGAAGAGGTTCGCGCCGAACTCGGTCGTCAACGCGGCGGTCGGCCAATTGCCATGAATATCGACGGCGCGACAGCTGTGATCTTCTGCGAACTTGGCTTTCCTGCGCCCTTGTCGCGGGGGCTGTTCTGCCTGTCCCGCTCGGTCGGAATACTTGCCCACGCCTGGGAACAGATGAACCAGGGCGGTCGGAACAAAGGACCGATGCCCCCGAATTACTTACCCCTCTACGAAGACAGGAATGATGACACGTGAGACATCGAAATCCTTCCGGGTCGGCCTTATCGGCTGTGGTCGTATCAGCGATATTTATCTAAAAACACTATCCAAATCCTCAAACGTTGAGGTCGTGGCTTGCGCAAGCCTTGACCCTTCTGAAAGCCGCGCCAAAGCGGATCAATACGGTGTCGCCAAGGCCTGTGCGCCAGATGAGGTGTTTGACGATCCGACGATTGACTGTGTTCTGAATCTGACAATCCCGGCGGCGCATGCGGAAATCAGTTTGCGCGCGTTGGAGGCGGGGAAACACGTCTATTCCGAAAAGCCACTGGTCATGAACCGAACGGATGGTAAGGCGATCCTGCACATGGCCTCTGAAAAGGGGTTACTGGTCGGTTGCGCACCCGACACATTTCTGGGCGGTCGCTGGCAGACCGTTCGGCGCTTGATCGACGAGGGTGCCATTGGCAAACCGACAGGGGCTTTTGCCCATGTCGGGACCCACGGGACGGAGCGCCACCATCCCAACCCGGATTTCTACTATAAGGCGGGTGGTGGGCCATTGCTGGACCTTGGGCCGTACTACCTGACCGCCATGATCTGCTGCCTTGGTCCCGTTGACCGGGTTGCCGGAATGGCTCGGCGCACGTTCGACAATAGGATGATCGAAAACGGCCCTCGCAACGGCGAATGGATAGATGTCGAGGTCGACACGCACTCCCTAAGCCTGCTGCAGTTCTCTTCCGGAGCTATAGGGTCGATGACCATGAGCTTCGACGTCTGGGACAGCGAAACTCCACGGTTCGAGATCTACGGTGAAAACGGCACTATCAGCATCCCAGACCCAGACCCGGTTCATGGTGCCAATATCTTTCAAGGGGATGTCTGGCTGAAAACGCGGGAGACCTCGCGCTGGTCTCATCAGCCTCGTCCAACCGGTCGCGAAGACTGGCAGGTGGTCGAAAACAAACATGGGTTCAATGAAGACAGCCGCGGGCTCGGCCTTTTGGATCTGGCCCTGGCGGCGCAAGAAGGACGCCAACCCCGTGCAAGTGGAGCGCTCGCCTACCATGTATTCGAGGTCATGGACGCGATTGAACGGGCGCCGAAATTTGGTGCCTATCAGACGATAGAAAGCCGTTGCGCGGTTCCGGAACCTTTGCCGGTCGATTTCCTGAACGATGAGAGGAAGGAGTTGGTCCATGCCGATTGAGACACTCGACTTTGCTCAGCCATTCTTTCGCGTCCAGCACATAACTGACGAGCGCAGAATTTCCATAGAGGGTCGCGCCATCGTCCTTAACCTTGGGGGGCGAAATCTCTCTGTCGAGGATCAGACCATTGCACCGCTTTCGTCTGTGATCGTGCAAGACAGCACGCTTAGCGGCGTGGAACGTGCAGTCATTGTCCACGATTTCGACGCCCATGCGGATGAGAACGAGTTGTTCGCATGGGTGAAAGATACATGGCCATCTGCTTTTGATGTTCGCCAAGAGGAGCGTTTGCGCGGTGTCAGCCACTACATGTCGCCAAAGGTTCTCGTGGGTAACGTTGGACTGACCATGTACCATTCCGGTTCGGTCCCATTGAATGTCGGATTGCACAAGGATCATCCGTTCTGCCCGGTACCGGGGTTTCGCGAAGTGCATACACAAATCGTAGGCTTTGGCAAAATGCAGCAATGCCGTGAGCGGGATGTTGAAACCCTTTACCTCGAAGAATTCATGGCCCCCGGCACGACGCACAAACCGATGTATGACGCTGAAGGCAACTATCCCTGGCATCAATACGAGACGATTACCCCCAGCATCTTCATGGCGGTGGAAATACTGCCAGAAGGCGTACGGGCCCCGGAAATAGAGGTTCAGAATGGCTGAGAGACTTTTACCCAAAGACCTGAACTTTGACGGACCTTTCCCCCGGTTGTCTCGCCGTTTGCGGCTGGGCGTTGTTGGCGGCGGACGGATCTCTGTCACGCAGGCAACGGCCGCGCGGATGACCGACCGGTGGGAGGTCACCGCAGGCGCGCTCAGTTCTGACGCCGCGCGAAGCAAGGCGCGCGGGGCCGAGTGGTTCCTGCCGGCAGACAGGTGCTATGCGTCGTTCGACGAGATGGCGCAGGCCGAGGCGGCGCGCCCGGATGGCGTAGATGCCGTCATGATCACGACCCCGAACCACGTTCATTTCGAAGCTGCCAAAGCGTTTCTTGAGGCGGGCATTGACGTGCTGTGCGACAAGCCCCTGACCAACGAAGTCGCCGAAGCCGAGGGGCTTGAGGAGATCACCGCGCGTACGGGGCAGGTATTTGCTGTCGGTTATGCAATGTCGTGTTTTCCAGTGATCCGGCAGGCCAAGCAAATTGTCACCGAAGGAGGCATCGGCAAAATCAACCAAATCCATGTTGAGTTCATGCAAGACTGGATGACGCCCGAAGATGTGGCTGATGCGCCTCATGTAAAGTGGCGGCTGGACCCCAAGATTTCAGGACCAACGAGTTGTGTCGGCGATATCGGTACCCATGCAGCTCATCTCGCCAGTTTTGTCTCGGGCCTGCCCTTGACCGACCTACGGGCCGAGTTTCATGTCTGCGGCGCGCCAAAGCCTTTGGAAGACACAGCATTCATGTTCACCCGCTATCAAAACGAGGTTCCGGGAACTCTGATGGCGACACGCCTGGCCCCTGGGAATCGGGGAGGGTTGCGGTTGCGCATATTCGGGAACGAAGGAGGTCTCGAGTGGGACCTGGAGAATTCGGAACAGCTGAAGTTCAATCGGTTCGGTGAGCCGGATCGTATCATCAGCCGAGGTCACGGGCATGGCATCGGCCCCGGCGCAGAACGTCTAATCCGGACCGCGCGCGGCTTCCCAGAAGGGATTATCGAAGCCTGGGCCATCCTCTATACGGAATTTGCTATGGCCGTAGCCGCGCGTCGGGATGGCGTTACCGTTCCGGATGATTGGCTTACTTATCCCAGTGTCGAACAAGGTGCAGATGGCGTCCGGTTTATTGAAGCCTCCGTGCGCTCTCACCAGTCCGGAGGTGACTGGGTCACTCTCTAAGGCTCTGCCAACACAAATGTAAAACACGCCCGGGCAGTTGCCTGGGCGCTTTCATTTCCTGCTCAGTATTAAAAGTTGATATTTCGAAAAATACCAGATATTTTTAACTACGTGTGATGAATTTAAGATTCGCAGACACGTGGAGCTGTCGTTCATGGTGAAACCCGAAGAGGCTGGCGCAAGCCCCTCTCTCTATTCCTTGGCGCATCTGACGCTGATTGGCTGTACGCCGCCCGAGTTGGTCTATATCGCCGCGCGGGCCGGTTACGATGCCGTCAGCCCCAGATTCATTCCGATGCATGTGCCCGGTGAATTCACTCAATCTCCAATCGACAAGGCGCAGGTGCAGGCCACCAAAACTGCTCTTTCTGCCACTGGCCTGAAGGTTCTGGATATCGAGATTGCGCGCATCACCGAAGATGTCGATCCGCGCAGTTTTGAACCTTCTCTTGAGATCGGTGGGGAACTGGGCGCCAAACGCATGATCATGAGCGCGTGGACCAACACCCGCGATGATCGTGACTTTCTGATCGACGTCTACTCTGAAACCTGCGAACTGGCGGCGCCCTACGGGCTAACAGTGGACTTGGAATTCCCAAGCTTCTCTCGCTTGCGCACTCTGGATGAGGCCCTGGATATTGTCCGCGCCTCCGATCAACCGAATGGCGGTATTCTGGTCGATACGCTTTATCTGCACCTCAGTCGCGTTGATCTCGGAGAGCTTCTGCACGTCCCCTCGGAGTTGTTTCACTTCCTGCATATCTCCGATTGCCTGCCCGGGATCGCCGATACGCGAGAGGGCATGATCCAACTGGCCCGCGATGCGCGGCTCTATCCCGGCGAAGGCTGGATTGACTTCACCGGCATCATCGAACGGATGCCGCCCGTCGACTATTCCATCGAACTGCCCAACCAAAGCCGCGTTGCCGAGTTGGGATATGAAGAACACGCGCGTCGCTGTCTCAGCCACGCCAAGCGGACATTCGGCGCGGCGCGATCTCAGCGTCGTATGACCGATGCAGCAATTCCAAAACACCAAGAGGATTATCATGGGCAAAGAGCTCACTGAGAAAGACCGCAACATGGCGGCCGATATGCTGGCGCGCGCCCGCGCTGCCATGGCCGAGATCGAGGATTGGGGTCAGGACAGGCTGGACCGCCTGTCTCAGGCCATTGCGTGGTATGCGGGGAACGAGAAGACCTTCACGCGTTTGGCCCAGCAGGGCGTGGACGAAAGCGGTATCGGAGATCGCGCAGGGCGTCCTGCGAAGCGCTTCAAGATTCACATGGTGCTGCGAGATGTCTTGCGCACACCCTCGACGGGTATCGTCGAGGTGGATGAGGAAAAAGGTCTGGTGAAATATGCCAAACCTGCCGGTGTGATCGCCTCCCTGATCCCCATGACCAACCCGGCAATGACTCCACCAGTGACCGGCGTGTCCGCCGCGAACGCCCGGAATGCGGTCGTCTTCAGCCCGCATCCGCGAACCGCCCATACCACCTTTGAAATGGTCGAGGTCATGCGTGCAGCTTGTCGTGCTGCCGGTGCCCCCGAGGACTTGTTCCAATCCATTCGCAAACCGTCGATCCCATTGACGCAACATCTGATGGAGATCTGCGACCTGACGCTGGCGACGGGTGGCAAGCCCATGGTCAAAGCAGCCTACAGCTCGGGACGTCCGGCCTATGGCGTGGGCGCGGGCAATTCGTCCATCGTCATCGATGAGACCGCAGATCTGGACATTGCCGCTCAGAACACTCGTATTTCTAAGACCTCTGACTTTGGGTCTGGCTGCTCGGCAGATGGCAACATCATCATCCAGCGCTCGGTCTACGACGATATGATCAAGGCACTTGAGGCCGAAGGTGGATATCTCTGTTCGGATGAAGAGAAGGCCATGCTCGAAGCGGCTATGTGGGATGATAGGGGCAACCGCACGTTCCCGACCATAGCTTGTCCGCCTCAGCAAACGGCCAAGGTCGCCGGGTTCTCGATCCCCGAAGATCGCAAATTCCTGATGGTTGAAAATCAGGGGCAAATCGGCCCGCAGCATAAGTTCTCCAAGGAAAAACTGACCACGCTAATGGCGCTATATCACTTCGAAACTTTCGATGATGCGCTGGAAACGGTCAGCCAGATCTACAACACCGGGGGCAAGGGCCATTCCTGCGGCATCTACAGCCACAATGACGATCACATCGACCGGTTGGCGCGTCTGGCTCCGGTCAGTCGCATGATGGTTCGACAGCCTCAGTCCAAGGCCAACGCGGGTGCGTGGACCAATGGCATGCCTATGACCAGCAGCCTTGGTTGCGGCATCTGGGGCGGCAACATCACAAATGAAAACGTCACCATGAAACACATGATGAACTACACCTGGGTCAGCCGTCCGATCCCTGAGGATCGCCCCTCGGAGCCGGACCTGTTCGGTGAATTCTACGGACAGGAGGTCGCGTGATGGACGCAAGCAAACTCGACGGTAAAACCGTCGCCGAACACATCGTTGATTTCCTCGAACGCCGTGATGTCAAGCATGTGTTCGGGCTTTGTGGCCATACAAACATCGCAGTTCTGGCTGCACTGGCCGAAAGTCCGATTGATTTTGTCACGGTGCGGCACGAACAAATCGCCAGCCACGCGGCGGACGCATATGCCCGCGTGACGGGCAAGGCCTCGGTGGTGTTGTCACACCTCTCCCCAGGTTTGACAAACTGTGCCACCGGGGTCGCCAACGCGGCGCTGGACTGTATCCCCATGGTCGTGATCGCGGGCGATATTCCCACGCATTACTATGGCAAGCATCCGCATCAGGAAGTGAACCTGCACGCAGATGCGGCCCAATGGGAGATTTATCGCCCCTTCGTCAAACGTGCTTGGCGGGTGGATCGCGCCGACCTGATGGCCGAAATCTTGGAAAAGGCGTTCCATCTGGCTGAAAGCGGTCAGCCCGGGCCGGTGCTGGTCAATGTGCCGATGGACATCTTCTCCGAGGTGATCCCCTCGGACAGCTTCGACCGTATCCGCGATAACACGCGCGCGCTCAAGAAGCCGTCGATTGACGATGAAACCGCACGTGAAATCATTGAGGCTCTGGCACAGGCCGAAAACCCGGTTGCCTATGTCGGCGGCGGTATCCTGTTGGCGCAGGCCAGTGAGGAGTTGCGAGAATTTGTTGAACATATGGGCCTTCCAGTCGCGCATTCCCTGATGGGTAAAGGCGCGTTGCGAGACGACCATCCGCTTGTGCTGGGAATGACCGGGTTTTGGGGCACCGAATTGGTCAACCAGTCCTGCTTGAATGCGGACTACATCTTTGCCGTGGGCACTCGGTTCAAAGAGGCCGATTGCTCCAGCTGGTACCCCGGCTATACGTTCAACATCCCCGGTTCCAAGGTCATTCATATCGACATTGAACCGCAGGAGATCGGCCGGAACTACCCCACCGAGATCGGAGTCGTTGCTGACGCCAAGGCCGCTTTACTAGTCCTCAACCGGGTCGCCCGCGAGATGTATCCGGAGGGCCTCCAACGCCCCGTGCTGGAGCAGAAGATCGCTGACTTTCGGACGGACTTCAAAGCGCGCAATGTGGAAATGGCGACCTCATCAGCCTTTCCGATGATGCCCGAGCGCATTCTGGCAGATGCCCGCAAGGCACTGCCTGAGGATGCCATCATCACCACGGACGTTGGGTGGAACAAGAACGGTGTCGGACAGCAATTCGATATCCTGACCCCTGGCTCAATACTGACCCCGGGCGGGTTCGCGACGATGGGTTTTGGCCCTCCGGGCGCGATCGGCGCAAAATTGGCAGCACCTGATCGAGTCGTACTAAGTTTAGTTGGCGATGGTGGCTTCGGTCAAAACCCGTCGATGCTCGCAACGGCCGTCGAACTCAATCTGGGCATCATCTGGCTGGTCATGAACAACAACGCCTTCGGAACGATCGCAGGCCTTCAAAAAGCTCATTACGGTTTGACCTATGGAACCACGTTCCCCGGATCAGCCGCCGCACCCGCAAACGGACCGGGTTATGCAGATATTGCAAAAGCTTATGGTGCAGAAGGGCACAGGCTCAGTGCTGCTGATGAATTGTTGCCCGCATTGGAAGCGGCAATCGCCAGCGGCAAACCAACCGTTCTTGATGTCCCAATGATCAACAACCCAACACCAACGACCGGACATTGGAACATCTTGGACATATACTCGCCGGACAGGGATGTTTCGCACGTTGCCACCTAGATCAATTTGGAGTGTGCGATCCGCCTGTGCATACGGCTTTTGCCTGTAACTGTTTAACAGAAGGGCAATTGCCGCTATGCGATGGCTTAAGCTTGATGGAAAACCTTTGAGTCGCAAATGGCAAGACTCGTGCCTCGTGCTATTCTAGGGAAATTTAAAATCAAAGGCTTAGATGTCGATGAATGGCAAAACTATGTGTCGCCCGACATTCCTTGTGGGACGACACATAGTTTTGCCATTTGGCAGCCATAGTCGTTCCATTGGTGATAGACGCTTCGTTTTTTGTTGGTTCGCTATGTGCCAGTCGGTGATGGCTGATGCCGGAATCGGATTGGGCAGAGGTGGTTGGACCTGGTCGCATTTTTCATGACCTTGGGTATGCTCACTTGAGGTGCGTGCGCGTAACGACGATTTGCCGAGTTTTCTTTGGCTGAACTGGTTAGTTTGAATTTTGCCAAAACTAACGAATATCCTCGGTCACTGCTGGACAGCTGTTCACCACACTTGCCTCATGACCCAACCACCTGAAATCAGGCCACTGAAGTGTTAGTAATCCGTCCAAGCAAAGGATGGACTATGAAACGCAGATTTTCGGACGAACAGATCATTGGAATGATCAAGGAATACGAGGCTGGAGTTAAAGCACAGGAGTTGTGCCGCAAGTACGGGATCAGCGATGCAACGTTCTACAAATACAAGGCCAAGTTCGTCGGGATGAACGTGTCGGATGCCAAGAAGCTGCGTGCACTTGAGGATGAGAACAACCGCCTGAAGCGCATGCTGGCAGATGCGATGCTCGACAATGCGGCATTGAAGGATCTCGCGACAAAAAACTACTGACGCCCGATGTCAAAAGACGGGCCGTGTCAGACGTGATGGATCGACACGATTTGTCTGAGCGTCGGGCGTGTGAACTGGCCGACCTGCACAGGTCTGTTTTCCAGTATCAGAAACAGGACGAGGATGACGCGGCCTTGCGCAAGCGCTTGCGCGAACTGGCGAACGAACGTCGTCGGTTCGGCTACCGGCGTTTGGGCATCCTATTGGCCAGAGAGGGCTTTGAAGTGAACCACAAGGAGCTGTTCGTCTCTACCGTGAGGAAGGATTGGCTGTGCGCCGTCGTCGGTCGCGCAAACGAGCTTTGGGCACGCGAAGGCCTATTCTTGTGCCGGATCGGGCCAATCAGCGGTGGTCGTTTGACTTTGTGTCCGACGCCTTTGAGGATGGTCGGCGGTTCCGTGTGTTGTGCATCATTGATGACTGCGCCCGAGAGGCACTGGCAACTGTCGTGGATCGTTCGTTGTCAGGCGCGCGGATGACCCGTGAACTGGATGATCTGATCCGCAGGCGTGGCCAGCCGGACATGATTGTCAGCGATAATGGAACGGAAATGACATCTCATGCCGTTCTTCGATGGTGCCAAGACACTGGCGTTGGCTGGCACTACATCGCACCAGGCAAGCCCATGCAGAACGCATTCGTGGAGAGCTTCAATGGTCGACTGCGTGACGAATGCCTGAACGAACATATCTTCGGCAATCTCGCAGAAGCCCGAAAGATCATTGAAACCTGGAGGATCGACTACAACACTCAGAGACCACACACATCGCTTGGCGGACTGGCACCGGCCGTTTACGCCAATCTCAACCGTGCCGCCCGGTCTGCTTCGCTTGAGCTACGCAAAGGCTCCGCTCAGCAGGCCTTGACCGCAACCTAATCACGAGAAAAAACAGGAACGGATTCTACATCCAAACGGCCCGGATCAAGGGGCTGGGTCAAAGATCAAATGGCATGGGCAGCTGTGGTGACAAAGAAAGAAGATCGCCACGATCTCATTGACGAGGGTAATAACTTGCTGCGGTACATCGTTAAGGAATTTGCCAAGGCTTGAAATGCCATTGTCGAAGGTACGTGAGAACAGGTCGGGCACTCAACCAGAGATCGCTTCACAATAAACCACTACTGCGATGTTTGCGGTTTGTTATGGCGCTGCAACTCGTGCGGTGGTTGCGAAAATTGGTCAAACTGGGAACTCTGCTGGTTTCAGCGCCAAGTTTTGTCGCAACTAACTTCATTGAGTCGCCTGGCGCTCTTTCTCCGGCCAAAACTCATCTACCACAACATATGCGATGATTACGAAAAAAGCGGCGCTGGCAACTTGCAATACGCGAGTGATGCTCTTGACGTCAGCCTCGTCTGAAAATGGTGCAACCGAACCGCCATATACTATCAGAGCTGTCGTAATAGCGGAACCGGCGGCGGCGGCGAGCGGGACTTTTGACTTTCCAAGTGCTCCGAGTGTTAGGCAAAAGAAAAAACACAGCAAAACGGGGGTGAGAATAACCGGAGCTATTACGTTTATTTCATAACAAATGATGGATACTGCGGCCCCAAGTAGATTTGCCGTCAGCATAGCTTTTGCAACTGTTTTGCCTGCAGCAGGCATTGCCGCAAGTTGCTGGCTCAGCAGGGCGACAAAAAACAGGACCAACAAAGCAGAAGCGCCGGAAATAAAGAACGCCATAGCAAAGGGCACTGTGACCAGAGACATCCTGACTATTCGGCGATGTGAGTCGAAGTCCGGCGATGTTGCAGCTTTCTTTTGAGGTGCCGTTTGAGGTGCAGCGGGTATCAACACGAACATCAGCGTCGATACAAAGCCTGCAAACAGCAGATTCAGTGGTATCCAATACACGAGCACCAAGGCCAGATCCTGTGATTGCAAAACCAAGTTCGGGATCATCAACGCTCCCATGAGGGCGATGACACCGGGCAATACTCCGGCACCGGAAACGGACCATATGAAAGACAGGATTATTCCAATCGCCACTAGGATCAGGAACACAACAGGATATGGTGAGAAGGTTGAGGAAAGCAGGAATGAAGTGAACATCAATCCAATCGAGAAGACAAACAGCTTGCCAAACGCCGCCAAAGGCAATGCGGCAGGCGCTTGAAGAAAAAGGGCAGTGAAAACCGCTCCAATGATGGCGAGTGGCCACCCGAGAAACAGGCCCAATGCAAATACACCGGTAACACCCAGCGCAAGTCGGGTGACAGAGCGTTGGTTCTCAGTATGCATAGGAGAAGATTGAAACCACGCGGATGTAGGCGCGACCTACAAGGTTCAGCAACGAGTTGTCGCTTAGATACATGATTACATCGGCCTGCCCGTTCAGTTGAAATCGAAGATCGTCTTCGGCACTTCCAGCTTCATAGCCGGGTAAAACAATCCTGACCGGAAACCTTTCGGGCTCCCGCAAAAATCCCTTGGTGCTTGGCGGGCTCGCCAATTGCCCTGGCTCATCACTGCCACTCAAAGAAACAGCAGCACTAAAGCTCTCAATGACGCCCGGAACAATCTTACCTGGATGCATATCCAACACCACATCAACCGGAGACCCTATTGAAGCTCTTCCCAGATTGTTCTCGGTAAAATACGCCTCGATCCAGACGTCGGTTGCATCCAGAAACGTCAAAAGATCCTGGCCGGATCGCGCATACGTTCCGGGGGCAATCAGCAGATTAGAAATGACACCTGTCGCAGGAGCACGCAGTTCGGTCCATTCAAGGTTCAGTTCCGCATCCGCCAAGGCCGCCAGTGCGCGCTGGATTTTCGGGTTTTCAATCCCATCGTCACCAAGCCTTTGCTTTGCTTTTTCCAGATCAGCTTTTGCGTTCTCAAAGTTTGCCTCGGATTCTGCCAGTTGTCCTCGTGCATCATCGGCTTTTGAGACGGCAATCAACCCTTTCTTTTCGAGCGCAAATACACGTTCCGTCTGAATGCGCATCGTATCCAGATCGCTCTGCGCCCTTGCGAGTTTGGCTTGTGCCGCACTTACCTCTGCCGAAGACGCACCCACCTCTTGGGTTGCCGCTTCAAGATCAGCTTCCGCCTTTGAACGCTCGATTTCGTAGGGTCTGGAATCTATTCGAACCAGAACATCACCTGCCGAAACGATTTGGCCGTTTTCTACCAAGACTTCCGTTACCGTTCCGGTCACCTGAGGCACGATTTGGGTGGCTACAGCTTTTACTCTGGCGTTCCCAGTAAATGGTGTTTTTCGATCAGCGACCAGATACCAGACAAGGAAAATCAGAATGACAGCCAGGGTTGTCCATATCGTTTTCCTCATTTCGTCGCACCTTCGACAGTGCCCTCGGCTTCAGGTGAGGTATCAATCCAAACCTTGAACAGCTCATAGAAGACAGCAAAGAGTACCGGCCCCATAAAAACGCCGATCAACCCGTACGCCATCATACCTCCGAGAACACCGATGAGGATGACCAGCATGGGAGTCTCAAGGCCTTTTGAGATGAACACGGGTCTTAGGAAACTGTCCATTATCATGACGGGAACGGCCAATATGGTGAAGATCAAAGCAGTTCCACCGGACATAGAACTCCACGCGTAGATAATAACTGGTATCAGAACCAGTCCGGGCCCGATTTGGATAATTGAGAGTATGAGGCAGATAAATGCCAGCGTGGCGGCCGAAGAAATCCCAAACAATGCCAACAGTATCCAAACGAAAACTGCCTGAATGGCTGCTACGCCAATCACGCCTTTTGTAACGTTTCGGATCGTTGCGCCTGCCAGTGTCACGAATTCACCGCCGCGCGGCGCAAAGACACGGTTGGCAAAGCGCTGAAGACCCTGGACCAAATTTGGCCCGGGGCTGAACAATGCCCCCATAATCAACACGGACAGAGCTAAGCCAAGAAGCCCGATACCAATGCCCAACACCTTTCCGAAGAGCGATTTGGTGATTTCAAGGATTTGCGCGCCGTATTTTGCAAGCGCACCGTCCAGATTCCGTTCAAACATACTCCAGACATCGGCAATCTTGCTTCCGATCAGTGGTAGTTCCTTGATCCCCTCAGGGGCAGGGGGGATTTTCAACTCACCCTTGTCTGCTTGTTCCGCAAACTCGGACCCTAGTTCAGCAGCCCCGGACACCGCAGTTGCGACTGGCCCGAGGGTCAGAACAAGGCCCAACAAAACCAAGATCGTTGTGGCAAGTTTTTTCCGCCCTCCCAGCTTGGACTGGAGCCAATCAAATGCCGGGTAAAGCGCCACACAGAGGATCGTTGCCCAGATAACCACGCTCGCAAGCGGGGCCACCATAACCAGGGCGCTGTAGAGGAATAGTCCAAGAAATAGCAATCGTATCGCTAGATCGACAATCTTCGCGTCCTGAGTCTTTTCCATTCCATCCCTCCGTGAACTTTTTTTGAATGTTACACTCAAAAAACCTAATATGTATATTTTTTTAGAATTTAGTGGTCATCTATCAGCTTGAAGACACAAATTAATCCGGGCCACGGCTTGAGATGCCCAGTCAAATCAATGCCTGGGCATGAGTTCGGGTTGGCCAAATTGGGATAATCTACTTGTCCGCTTTTTTGTCGTCTTGGGACAAGATTGTATCCGCCACTGTGGTTGCTGCAGTCACGAAGACACCGAGTCCTACAATGATGTATACCATCGTAAAGATCTTCCCTGCCGCGGTTTCGGGTGAGAAGTCACCAAACCCTACGGTCGAAATGGTCACGACAGAAAAGTAGATTGAGTCGAGCCAACTCCAACCTTCGACAAAGTGGTAGAAGACCGAGGCCCATAAAATCATTCCGACTGTAAAGGCAAGAAGGCCTTTCACTCTACCATCCTTGAAAGCAACGCCAATCCCACGTGTGATTCTAGTTAGCGAATTCATTGTGTCCCCATCGTTTGAATAATTCACATATAACAGTAATTAGATGGATGTGAGAATTGAAGTATTTTAGCCGCCACTAGTTTGGTTGGGCGTCGGGTCGCAGTAATCAAAGCTAATGCAATGTGCCCGTTTACGAATCGTTAAACGCGTTTCAAGCCAGCTATTTTGAAACTGGGTCAGCAGCACATCCTAAATTTAGTCCTTTAACCGTTTCTTAGCCGCCCGACCAATTCCGCAAGAGCAGTCGGTTAAATGGTCAAGGTCATTTAGGGTTCAGCAAAATGAGAAGCCACATATTCCATTAACATGATGCTTTAATGGTCTAGTCTGCCCAAAAAAGGAATCAGAACCTTAGGAGAAAAGCGTGCGGTTCATCACAAAAGGTGTCATGGTTTGTTGCGCTGTCGCGTTCGTCGCGGTTGTTGTGGCATGGCTTTTCCTGTCCTCTGCGTTGTTTTCTTCTGTCAGGACCACTTTTGTTGAAAACCTGATCTCGAAGAAACTTGGTCAGGACGTGTTAATCGATGATGAAGTGCGTCTAGGCCTTGGTCGGCAACTGCATGTATCAGCAGCGGGATTGGTACTACCCGGCGCGATCAGAGCCGAAGCGAATCTGGCAGCAATCGATAAACTTGAGTTCAAAATTTCTGCCCGCGACCTTTGGAACAGCAAATTGTCGCTGAGTGAGCTTTCTCTCTCGGGTGTTCACCTCAACTTGATCACGGACAAAGACGGTGTCGGAAACTGGCAGTCCGCTTCCCAAACGGGCGCTAGAGCCGGGGATCCGGCCAAACCTGCAAACCTGTCTGTGGCTGGAATTCTAACGGACCACAAAATTGACCTGACCGACGTCACCGTTCTTTACCAGAACGATCTAAACGGGCTTGGTCTGGATCTGCAGCTTCCTGAGCTGAATTTAAAGCGTGATACGGAAACCGACGTTGTGACCGCGGTTGGGGCTGGTGCACTAAACGGAGAGAAGTTTACTCTGAACGCGAGCATTCCTGCGGACGACTCGTTTCAGGTCGCGGTGAACTTCGATCAGATTGCGATTGCCGCCGAGGAAGTCCCTCAAGAGAACGGGCTACAAGTGAATACGACCATAGAGGTTGCCGAACTTGGTCAGCTTCTTGATATCCTGAAACTCAATCGCGTTCTGGAGGGTTCAGGGAGTATTGGTGCAGCATTCAAATCAGTCGACGGCGTAGCCCGGATTGATGACCTGGCTGTATTGACTGAATTGGATGGTGGGCAAAGCCTTTCGCTGACGGGACAAATCGGAGAGTTGGGAAACCCAGAAGACGTATCCCTGACAACCCGAATTAGGTTGTACCCAGAAGATGCGGAACCAGCCCCAGCCGCCTCGCGGTATGATCTTAAACTTATCGCAGTCGACATGGTTATCGACAGCGTGCCTGGGCAGGTGCCGCAGCGACAAATGGTCATTAAGACCAACGGTTTCACGTTGGACACGTCCGGCGAAGGCCCGCCCCCGATTAAGTTCTCCGAGCTTTCCAGAACACCAGAAGGCGCTTTAAAAGTCGGAAACATCAACCTTAGAATTGGCAACCCAGCCGATCCGTTTATCATTTTGAACGGTTCGGTCGATGACGCGCTTCAGTTGCAAGGCATTTCAGCAGAAGGCCTAGTGGATATACCGGCAAGCAGTTTGATCTCGCCAGAATTGTTGGGACCAGACGACCAGCTTGGCAGGTTTTCCGGTGACTTCCATTTGAACGGCGACATCAATCAGCTTTCGCTGACGAACTTGGATGGAAAGACAAGCGATACAGACGTCTGGAACCTTGAGGTGCATGGCACTGTCGAGAATGTACTCAAATTCGAGGACCTGGATTTGGCAATTGATGTCGCAGTTCCATCCGGAGCGGATCTTTTGCAGGCACTATCGCTTGAACGTGTGGAAACCGGGCAGGCTCGCCTTGAAATCAATCTTGTTAGCG
Source organism: Ruegeria sp. P10 (assembly GCF_056534925.1). Classification (NCBI taxonomy): domain Bacteria; kingdom Pseudomonadati; phylum Pseudomonadota; class Alphaproteobacteria; order Rhodobacterales; family Roseobacteraceae; genus Ruegeria; species Ruegeria sp. P10. The sequence continues at coordinate 1,792 of NZ_JBQERJ010000017.1, read as the reverse complement.
AAGGCACTGATTGGAACGCGAGTGCCAATGTTGAGGTCGCCGACTCTATCTTGCAGATTATGGCCGATCTTGATGATGCAACAAGCGACCCGGTGCTGCAGGGTTCCATTGAGAGTGACCTGATAATGATAGATCAGATCCGAACTATCGTTCAGGCTGCCGCACAGTTGCGGAAATTAGGCGGCCCAAATCCGGAAGAGAAAGAACCTAAGAAAGAAGACGAGGGCAACCAAGGCGCGTTAAGAGATGTAACGCTTAAACCTATCGGGCGCTCAATTCTCTTGTCCGGCATGGATATGGATGTCGACGTTGACCTTCGGCACATCGAAGGTGCCAAGGGCATCAGCAGTCTGCAGAGCGAAGTGACGCTCAACAAAAACGCGCTTAAGGCAGGACCACTGAAGTTTGAATACGGAGGCGCTCATTTCGACGTCAGTGGGCAAATAGATCTATCGAACGACGCACATCTGCTCACGTTGACCGGCAAGGCAGGTGGCTGGCAACTGGATGAAATTCTTCACAGCCTGAACTTCAAAAAGGGCGCAAGCGGTACGATCTATGCAGATTTTTCGGTGACCGGCGGAACCGATTCAGTCAAGCATTTTGCCAATAGCATGAGCGGCAATGCCACAGTTTCTATGCGTGACGGCTCGATCGAGACCCAGCTTTTAGATCTGGCAGGATTGGGGGTGCTACCTTGGGTGTTTACCAAAGAGAAACAGAAGGTTGCTCCAATTGTATGTTTGCGCGCGCCGATTAGTATTTCAAATGGAAGTATTTCGACGAAACAAACCACATTGGAGACAGATCATGTCCAAGTCGTCGTCTTTGGCGGTGTTAATGTGGCGGGCAAGGTTTTGGACCTAAATCTGCAGCCCCGCAAGATTGGCGAACCTCTTTCGAAGAGCCCTTGGCCCGTGACCTTGAAGGGTCCACTAGCAAAGCCGAAGATCAAGGTCAAAGACGGTCCGAAGCGGCTGAAACGATCGGATGGTGCGGACAAAATGCCGGCAAGAAGACAGCTTTGCGTTCCGGACATTTTACAACTGCAGTAGTGGCGGAGGCAGTCGATAAAAGACCATTCTTAAAGTTCAAAAAGAATGGCATCGCTTTCTGAAAGCGATTTTTGCTTTGGGTTTTCTCTCGATATATTCCGCACGTTAGGCGAATAGAGACTCTCGTGGAGTTCAGCGGACATGATGGAAGACCTTTGAGACGCAAATGGAAAAACGTGTGCTCTGATGAAATGGTAGCTAAAGCGAAATCAATAGCTTAGTGAAGCGTGAGTGGCAGAACTATGTGTCGCCCGACACTTTGAATCCATTGGAAAAATTGGCGGTTTTTACCAGCTACCCGCCAACATACCCACCTACCGATTTGAATGGCTGCACGAAGATTGTGTTTCCAACCATCGCGATTTCTCTCCGCAGCCTTCGATGAATCCGATCAAATAGCGCCCGTGATATGCCCTTGAGTTTCCACGCGATCTTATGGACACAAATCAAGGTTTGGATAAGTACCTGGGTTGATTAAGACTGGCCATTAGGGTCAGAATTCATAGCCAAAAAGATGACGGTAGCCGCCTGTGCGATGGCTGAGAGGAAGACCTTTGGGCACCTGTCGTATCGGGTTGCCACACGTCGCCAATCTTTCAACCTTCCGAACATGATCTCGTATCACTGCCCGACAGTGCATTGCACGGCAATGTCACGAGAGGGGGGGTGCGACTATGTAGCGACGCTTGTCGTACTTCACCGCTTTTTTTGGCTGCTTCCGGCTTGGGATGCACATG
>NZ_JBQERJ010000016.1:0-59924 GCF_056534925.1 Ruegeria sp. P10 | reverse complement strand
CTGCGGTCAGCGTGGTCTTGCCGTGGTCAACGTGGCCAATCGTGCCGATGTTGACGTGCGGTTTTGTACGCTCAAACTTTTCCTTTGCCATGATGGCCTCCTTTTTCGGTAATGAAGGGAGCGTGATACCCACGCTCCCTCAAATCTTCGCTTATGCGTATTTCGCCTGGATCTCGTCCGAGATGTTCTGCGGAACCGGATCGTAGTGGTCGAACTGCATGGTGAACTGGGCACGGCCCGACGACATCGAACGCAGAGTGTTGATGTAGCCGAACATGTTTGCCAGCGGAACGAACGCGTCGATCGCGATTGCGTTGCCGCGCGGTTCCTGACCAGACACCTGGCCACGACGCGAGGTCAGGTCGCCGATGATACCGCCGGTGTATTCTTCCGGAGTGATCACTTCGACCTTCATGATCGGTTCCAGCAGCTTCGCGCCAGCTTTGCGCATGCCTTCACGCATACACATACGGGCCGCGATTTCGAACGCCAGAACGCTCGAGTCAACGTCGTGGAACTTACCGTCCAGCAGGGCAACCTTGAAGTCGATCACGGGGAAGCCAGCCAGAGGGCCGCTGTCCATGACCGAATTGATGCCTTTTTCAACACCGGGGATGTATTCCTTCGGAACGGCACCACCAACGATGCGGCTTTCGAACGAATAACCTTCGCCCGCCTCGGTGGGCTGGATCTCCAGCTTGACTTCCGCGAACTGACCCGAACCACCCGACTGTTTCTTGTGGGTGTAGGTGTGCTCGACCGGCATCGAGATGGTTTCACGATAGGCCACCTGCGGTGCACCGATGTTCGCTTCAACCTTGAACTCGCGCTTGAGACGGTCCACCAGGATGTCCAGGTGAAGTTCGCCCATGCCCTTCATGATGGTCTGACCCGATTCCAGATCGGTTTCCACACGGAAGGACGGGTCTTCGGCGGCCAGACGGGCCAGACCCTGAGACATTTTCTCCTGGTCGCCCTTGGTTTTGGGCTCGACCGCGATCTCGATCACCGGATCGGGGAAGGTCATGGTTTCCAGAACTACCGGATCCTTCGCGTCACACAGGGTGTCACCGGTGGTGGTGTCTTTCAGACCCGCCAGCGCGATGATGTCGCCTGCAAACGCTTCTTCGATCTCTTCCCGGTTGTTCGAGTGCATCATCATCATACGACCGATGCGCTCTTTCTTGCCTTTGGTCGAGTTCAGGATCGAGTCACCCTTGTTCAGCACGCCCGAATAAATCCGGGTGAAAGTCAGCGAACCGACGAAGGGATCGTTCATGATTTTGAACGCCAGGCCCGAGAACGCCATGTTGTCGTCAGCACGACGGGCGATGTCACGAACTTCTTCCTCGTCACCGGGTTTGAAGCCCATGTAATCGACAACGTCCAGCGGGCTGGGCAGATAGTCGATCACAGCGTTGAGCAGCGGCTGAACGCCTTTGTTCTTGAACGCAGAACCACCCAGTACCGGAACGAACGCGATTTCCAGTGTGCCCTTGCGCAGCAGTTTACGCAGGGTCAGAACGTCGGGCTCATTGCCTTCCAGGTATTCCATCATCGCGTCGTCGTCCATTTCGACGGCCGCTTCGATCATCTTGCCGCGCCATTCTTCAGCCATGTCTTTCAGGCTGTCGCGGATCGGAGCTTTGATCCAGCTTGCGCCCAGGTCTTCACCCTGCCACAGCCATTCTTCCATGGTGACCAGGTCGATCAGACCTTCCAGCTCAGATTCGGCGCCAATCGGGATACCAACCGGAACAGCACGTGCGCCGGTGCGGTCTTCGATCATGCGAACGCAGTTGAAGAAGTCTGCGCCGATCTTGTCCATCTTGTTGACGAAAACCATACGCGGAACCTTGTAGCGGTCAGCCTGACGCCACACGGTTTCGGTCTGGGGCTCAACACCGGCGTTTGCGTCAAGAACGCAGACGGCACCGTCGAGAACCGCCAGCGAGCGTTCGACTTCGATGGTGAAGTCAACGTGGCCGGGGGTGTCGATGATGTTCAGGCGGTGCTTGGGGGTATCGGCGGTTTTACCGTCCTCGGTGCGTTCCCAGAACGTGGTGGTCGCAGCCGAAGTGATGGTGATGCCGCGTTCCTGCTCCTGCTCCATCCAGTCCATGGTGGCTGCACCGTCGTGCACCTCACCGATGTTGTGGGATTTACCAGTGTAATACAGGATACGCTCCGAGCAGGTGGTCTTACCTGCGTCGATGTGCGCCATGATACCGAAGTTACGGTATAGTTCGAGCGGATATTCGCGTGCCATTTGGATAAGCCTCTAGAATTACCAGCGGTAATGGCTGAAGGCTTTGTTCGCCTCGGCCATCTTGTGGGTGTCTTCGCGCTTCTTAACGGCAGTACCGCGGGACTGTACGGCGTCCAGCAGTTCGCCGGCGAGGCGTTCTTCCATGGTGTTTTCGTTGCGGCCGCGCGCAGCGGTGATCAGCCAGCGGATGGCCAGTGCTTCGCGGCGCTCGGGGCGCACTTCGACCGGAACCTGGTAGGTTGCACCACCAACCCGGCGCGAGCGAACCTCGACCGAAGGTTTGATGTTGTCGAGCGCTTCGTGGAACACTTCGACAGGAGCGCGCTTTACCTTGTTCTCAACGCGGTCAAATGCGTTGTAGACGATGCGCTCTGCGACCGACTTCTTGCCGTCGATCATCAGGTTGTTCATGAATTTGGTCAGTACCTTGTCGCCAAATTTGGCGTCAGGCAGGACTTCGCGTTTTTCGGCGGCGTGACGACGTGACATATCAGCCTCTCCTTCTTACTTGGGACGCTTCGCGCCGTATTTCGAACGACGTTGCTTACGATCTTTGACGCCCTGAGTATCCAGAACACCGCGCAGGATGTGGTAACGCACACCGGGAAGGTCTTTCACACGGCCGCCACGGATCAGAACAACCGAGTGTTCCTGCAGGTTGTGGCTTTCACCAGGGATGTACGAGATGACTTCGAACCCGTTGGTCAGGCGCACCTTGGCAACCTTACGCATCGCCGAGTTCGGCTTTTTAGGCGTTGTGGTATAGACACGTGTGCAGACACCGCGCTTTTGCGGGCACTGCTCCAGGTGCATGGACTTCGAGCGTTTGACTTTGGGCTGCCGCGGCTTGCGGATCAGCTGTTGAATAGTTGGCATTCCGGTTCTTTCCCCGTTTTGCAACACACATGACATGCACGCGCGTTGCGTGCGGCTAAATTCGCTGCACTTATGCGTCCACAAGCGCAAAACCCACGAGCGTTCCCATTCCGAGGTGAACGTCGCGGTTGGTTCTCAGAGGGCGCGAACTGCAAAATTGTCCGGGCCTTGACCAGTTCATTACTGGAATCGGCTACGGGGCGGCCCCCGGTACCGAGATGACGCGCGTATAGGGGGAGTCGGCCCAAGTGTCAACAGCACGATACCGGCGCCCCGGCGCGCGCGTTGAATGCAGCCTGTAGGATTGCCATTCCTGCGCGCCGCTGTCCCGGTTGCGGCTGAACCGCCGCAAGGGCATAGTCGGGTCGAATATCTGCTGATGGATTACAGATGCAAGTGATTGGCCTTTGCCGGTTTTCCTATCCCGCAACCGGCGGTTTTCGGCTGAACCGGGATACGATCGAAGAGCAACGGCAATTTCTGTATGCCCCCGACAGGCTGGAAGAACGCTTTCGTCTTTTCGAGGCGATCACCCTGCCCGGTTTTCGCACCCAGACCGATGAGACGTTCGAGTTGTTTGTTTTGACCGGGACGTGCCTGCCTCAGATCCATGCGGACCGGCTGCGCGACCTGACCGCCGGGATCAAACAGATCCGTATCATTGCAAAAAAACCAGGGGATCATAAGCAGATTGTACGAGAGGTGCTGAACACCGCCCGCGCGGACCCGCATCAGCCGTGCCTACAGTTTCGGCATGATGACGATGACGCCGTTTCCGTTGATTTCATAGAACGCCTCCGCGCTGCTGTTGTCGAAAACACAGGGCTGATGCTGCAGAGCGAGTCCGTCGGTATAGATTTCAATCAAGGGTACATCGCCCGGCGCGAAGCCCACGGAATTCGGGCAGCTCGGGTCTATCGATCGCTGCTGGGCGTTGGCCTGGGCATGCATGTTCAAGCCGGAAGCACGCGGACGATATTTGACCGGTTGCACAACAGGCTCGCCCGGTTCATGCCCGTGGTCAGCTATCCGGACACGCCCATGTGGGTTAGGATGCTGCACGATTTCAACGACTCGGACCACGCGCGCAAAGATACCAGCGAGTTGTCGCCTTTCACGCCTGAACAGGCTGAAGACTTGCGGGTACGGTTCTCGATCGACCCTGACGCGTTCGAGGCCAGATATGCGGCGCGCTGAGAAAATGCAGGTCATCGGTCTTTGCCGGTTTTCCTATCCCGCAATTGGCGGCTTTCAGACAACGCACGAGTGTGTCGAAGATAGACGGCAATTCCTGTACCAGCACGACAGGTTGGAAGAACGGTTTCGCCTGTTCGAGACGGTCGCCCTGCCCGGTTTCAAAAAACAGTCCGACGAAGATTTCCAGTTGGTGATCGTGGTCGGCCACTGCCTGCCCAAGCTGGCATTTGACCGCCTCAACGATCTGACCGGTGGGCTGAAACAGGCGCGCATAGTCGCGAAACCTCCGGGGCGTCACAGAAAAGTCATGCAGGATGTCCTGAATTCGGCACGGACCGATCCCGACCAACCCTGCCTTCAGTTTCGCCACGACGATGATGATGCAGTGGCCGTGGATTTTGTCGAGCGGTTCCGGGGCTGTGTCAGGGAATGTGTCGGCTTGTTCGAAAGGCACGCGATGGTCGCCGTTGACTTCAACTGCGGTTATCTGGCCCGCGCCAATTCCGAGGGGATACAGGCCACGCGCGTGCATCGCCCGTTGATCACTGCCGGTCTGGGAATGTACGTGCGGGGCGGGCAGCGGAAGTCGATCATGAATTTTGCCCATAACAGGATCAACCGCGCGATGCCCGTTGTGACCCGACCCGACAGTCCGATGTGGGTAAGAGGATTGAACCGGTTCAATGACTCACCGCGAACCAGAAACATGGATGTCGCGCTCAACCCTCTTACCCGGCAGCAGGAGCTCGAGTTTCAAACCCGTTTCGCCATTGATCCGGACATGGTCAGACGGAGTCACGCCAAGCCCTGACGCGCACGTGCCCGGAACAAGGTGAACAGACCGGCACCCACGATCAGGACAGCACCTAGCATCGTCAGGCTGTCAGGCCATTCGTCAAACACGACCCAACCCAACCCGAGCGCCCAGATCAGACTGGAATATCTGAATGGTGCAACGAATCCGACATCTCCCTGACGCATGACCATGACGCTGAACAAATAGCCAAGCAGCACAAACACGGCCGCCGCCGCGACCAGGGAACCCGCCGTTGCCGAAACCACAACCCATCCTTCGAAAACCGAGGCTATTGCCGCGGCCCCCGCTATGGAAACCGAGGTGGCAAGGGTAACCAGCATTGACGGCACGTCGGCTGACATGCGTCGCGTGATGAGGTCCCGAACTGTAATCGAAACCACTGCAACCAGCGCATAGATGGAATACACGCTGAACCCCTCTGGCCCGGGTCTTACGATCAGCAGCATTCCGACGAACCCCACGGCGATTGCCAAAGCACGTCGCCAACCAACCTGTTCGGAAAAAACCAAAGCAGCACCCAATGTTACCGTAAGCGGCAATGCCTGAAGAATGGCCGTAACATTGGCAAGCGGCATGTTCTTCAGCGCCGTCAGGAAAAAGAATGTCGCCGCCAGCTCTGCAAGGCAGCGCAGTGCAACCAGCCACTTGTCATGGCGCGAAAAATTCAGATGCAACGTGCCCAGTGACCGGGCAAGTACATAGATCAGAAATACAGCCAGGAACCCGCGCATGGCCACCAACTGAAACAATGGCAGATCCTGCAAGGCAACCTTCACCAGCGTATCGTTCAAGGTAAAGGCAGCCATGCTGCCCATCATCAGCAAAGCGCCTTTGGTGTTTGGAGTCATGCTGCTTCGGGCTCCGGGGCAATTGATCGCCCCGCATTGGCCGCCGAGTCGGGCTGGATGTCAATAACGCACCACGGGGTACAGAGATCATCAACCGAATGGGAGGATGGTCCCGAACAGGTTCAGGCTGGAAGGCTCTGTCGTGTCTTTTACAAACTCAACCCAGTCTTCCCCGTATACAAGTTCGAAAAACACAGGATATTTCCACACGAAATTATGAAAGGAAAAGGTCGTCACCAACGCACCAACCGTGAGCGCCCCGGCGAACTCTCGCAGTTTACCTTTCAGAAACAGCATAACCATGATGCAGGCCCCGCCTGCGAGGCCGAGGCTGACGAAATCCTGCGTTCCCACCTTGCCGGGCACCGGAATGCCAACCGACTGATATTGAATCAGGCGGGACAGGAAGACCGCAATAACACCCAGTATAAAAGCCCCCAGAAACGCAGCGGGATAACCCAGACGTTGCCAGATACTCTCGGTTCGAGGCAGAGGCGACTTGCGTGTGCTTTCTTCTGAACACTTCTTGATCCGTGCCACACGGTCCTCGAAAGAGTTGCCTTTGGTGTCCATTGTTCAGCTCAATATAATCCGAAAACACAGAATATCGCTAAACCACTGATTGAAGAACCACAAGCCTGATGCAATCGCGTCAAAGGCTGTGCTCTGTCACGACGGTTCACAATTGCGCACCTGGAGCGGCAACAAAAAAGGCCCCACGAAATCGCAGGGCCTTTTTTTGGTTTTGAATGACGCGGTTTATTCGCGGCTTTCCGGTGTTTCGACCAGAACGTCCAGCTCATCCCCGACCATATCATCATCCATGATCGGTGCGGCCAGGGCGGCGGCGGCCTCGGCCTCTTCCCGGCGGGCTTCGATCACCACATTGTCACGCGACTGCGCGATGTGGCGGACAGCCTGCGTTGCCCCTCCGGTACCGGCGGGGATCAGACGACCGACGATGACGTTCTCTTTCAGGCCGACCAGCTTGTCCTTCTTGCCCTGAACCGAAGCTTCGGTCAGCACGCGGGTGGTCTCCTGGAACGACGCCGCCGAGATGAACGAGCGCGTCTGCAACGAGGCCTTGGTGATCCCCAACAGGATCGGCTCACCCTGAGCAGGGCGACCACCGCGGGCGATGGTCTTTTCGTTGGCCGCGTCGAACTCCTGCTTGTCGACATGTTCGCCCTTCAACAGGGTGGTGTCACCCGAATCCAGGATCTCCCACTTCTGCAGCATCTGGCGCACGATGACCTCGATGTGCTTGTCGTTGATCTTCACGCCCTGCAGACGATACACGTCCTGCACCTCGTCGATCATGTAATCCGCCAGCGCTTCGACACCCATGATGGACAGGATGTCATGCGGAGCCGGGTTACCGTCCATCAGGTATTCACCCTTCTGGATGAAGTCCCCTTCGGCGACCGGGATGTGCTTGCCCTTGGGCACCATGTACTCGATGGTCTCCATGGACTCGTCAGCCGGCTCGATGCTGATGCGGCGTTTGTTCTTGTAGTCGCGGCCAAAGCGCACGTAACCATCGGCCTCGGCGATGATCGCGTGATCTTTCGGACGGCGGGCTTCGAACAGTTCGGCCACACGCGGCAGACCACCTGTGATGTCCTTGGTCTTGGCACCTTCGCGCGGGATACGCGCGACGACGTCACCGGCTTCGACCTTCTGGCCGTCTTCGACCGACAGGATCGCATCCACCGACATCGGATAGTGAACCGGGTTGCCCGCATCGTTGCGGACCGGCTCGCCATCTTCGCCAACCAGAATGATCTCGGGCTTGAGGTCGCTGCCCTTGGGGGCGGCGCGCCAGTCGATCACGATCTTCTGGGTCATGCCAGTTGCTTCGTCGGTCTCGTCGCGGACAGCGAGGCCCGAAACCAGATCGACATATTTTGCAGTACCGGCTTTCTCGGCGATGATCGGCAGGGTGTAGGGATCCCACTCGAACAGCTTGTCGCCACGGGCCACCTTAGTGCCGTCCTTGACGAACAGCTTGGAGCCGTAGCCCAGCTTGTGGCTGGCACGCTCTTCGCCGTGTTCGTCCTTGATCACCAGCTTCATGTTCCGGCCCATGACCAGGCTTTCGCCGGCTGCGTTGACCAGAATCTGCGGGTTCTCGAAGGAAACGATACCTTCCTGGCTGGCTTCCTGGAACGACTGCTGACCACCCTGCGCAACACCACCGATGTGGAAGGTCCGCATGGTCAGCTGTGTACCGGGTTCACCGATCGACTGCGCCGCGATGATGCCGACAGCTTCACCTGTGTTCACCATTGTACCGCGTGCAAGGTCACGACCGTAGCAGGTCGCACAGACGCCTTCCTCGGACTCACATGTCAGAGGCGAGCGGATGCGCATCGACTGAACGCCGGCTTCGTCGATGGTGTCGGCCATACGTTCGTCGATCAGCTGACCGGCTGCGACGATCACCTCATCGGTGCCCGGACGCAGAACATCGTCAGCCGCCACACGGCCTAGCACACGTTCGGCCAGCGAGGCGACAACCTCACCGTCGTTCACGGCTGCTTCGGCGGTGATCGCACGCTCGGTGCCGCAGTCGATCTCACGAACGATACAGTCCTGCGCCACATCCACCAGACGACGGGTCAGGTAACCCGAGTTCGCCGTCTTCAGAGCGGTATCCGAAAGACCCTTACGGGCACCGTGGGTCGAGTTGAAGTACTCGAGAACGGTCAGACCTTCTTTAAAGTTCGAGATGATCGGCGTCTCGATGATGTCACCGTTCGGTTTGGCCATCAGGCCACGCATACCGCCCAGCTGTTTCATCTGAGTAACCGAGCCACGCGCACCCGAGTGGGCCATCATGTAGACCGAGTTCGGCTCCATGTCCGACCCGTCTTCGGCCTTGGCAACGTCCGAGATCGTGCTCATCATTGCCTCGGTCACGCGGTCGTTACACTTCGACCAGGCATCAACAACCTTGTTGTACTTTTCGCCCTGAGTGATCAGGCCGTCCATGTACTGCTGTTCAAAGTCTTTCACCTGACTGCGGGTGTCATCGACGATGCTCCACTTGTCGCCTGGGATGACCATGTCATCCTTGCCGAACGAGATGCCCGCCTTGAACGCTTCTTTGAAGCCCATCGACATGATTTGGTCACAGAAGATAACCGACTCTTTCTGACCGCAGTAACGGTAGACAGTGTCGATCACCTGCTGCACTTCTTTCTTCCGCAGCAAGCGGTTGACCAGCTCGAACGGCGCCTTGTTGTTCATCGGCAGCAACGCACCCAGACGCAGACGGCCCGGAGTGGTTTCATAGCGCTTCTGAACTTCGTTGCCTTCCTCGTCGATCTGCGTGATCCGGGCAGTGATTTTCGAGTGCAGATGCACCTCACCCGCGTCCAGCGCGTGCTGAACTTCGTCGATCGAACCAAAGACCTTGCCTTCACCCGGCATGCCTTCGCGTTCCAGGGTCACATAGTACAGACCCAGGATCATATCCTGCGACGGAACGATGATCGGCGCGCCGTTTGCAGGCGACAGAACGTTGTTCGTCGACATCATCAGAACACGGGCTTCCAGCTGCGCCTCAAGGCTCAGCGGGACGTGAACGGCCATCTGGTCGCCGTCGAAGTCGGCGTTGAAGGCCGAACAGACCAGCGGGTGCAGCTGGATGGCTTTACCTTCGATCAGGACCGGCTCGAACGCCTGAATGCCCAGACGGTGCAGCGTCGGCGCACGGTTCAGCATGACAGGGTGTTCGCGGATCACCTCGTCGAGGATATCCCACACTTCGGGACGCTCTTTCTCGACCAGTTTCTTCGCCTGTTTCACAGTCGAAGACAGACCCTTGGCTTCAAGGCGCGAGTAGATGAACGGCTTGAACAGTTCCAGCGCCATCTTCTTGGGCAGACCACACTGGTGCAGCTTGAGTTCCGGACCGGTCACGATGACCGAACGGCCCGAGAAGTCGACGCGCTTACCCAGAAGGTTCTGACGGAAGCGACCCTGCTTGCCTTTCAGCATGTCCGACAGCGATTTCAGCGGGCGCTTGTTGGCGCCGGTGATCACGCGGCCACGACGGCCGTTGTCGAACAGAGCGTCAACGGATTCCTGCAGCATCCGCTTTTCGTTGCGGACGATGATGTCAGGCGCGCGCAGTTCGATCAGACGCTTCAGACGGTTGTTCCGGTTGATCACGCGGCGATACAGATCGTTCAGATCCGAGGTCGCGAAACGGCCACCATCCAGCGGAACCAGCGGACGCAGTTCCGGCGGAATGACCGGGATCACGGTCATCACCATCCATTCGGGACGGTTGCCCGACTCGAGGAAGGATTCAACAACCTTCAGACGCTTGATGATCTTCTTGGGCTTCAGCTCGCCGGTTGCTTCGGCCAGATCAGCGCGCAGCTGCTCTGCTTCGGCTTCCAGATCGATCTGGGCCAGCATCTCACGGATGGCTTCGGCACCGATATTCGCGGTGAACGCGTCCATGCCATAGGCATCCTGCGCGTCCATGTACTCTTCTTCGGTCAGCATCTGGCCGTAGGTCAGGTCGGTCAGACCGGGCTCGATGACGACGTAGTTTTCAAAGTACAGAACGCGTTCCAGATCGCGCAGCGTCATGTCCAGCATCAGACCAATGCGGGACGGCAGCGATTTCAGGAACCAGATATGCGCAACGGGCGCGGCCAGTTCGATATGACCCATACGCTCGCGGCGGACTTTTTGCAGGGTGACTTCCACACCGCATTTCTCGCAGACAACGCCGCGATACTTCATCCGCTTATATTTGCCGCACAGACATTCATAATCTTTGATCGGGCCAAAGATGCGCGCGCAGAACAGGCCGTCACGTTCAGGCTTGAACGTCCGGTAGTTGATGGTTTCGGGTTTCTTGATCTCGCCATAGGACCAAGACAGAATCCGCTCGGGCGACGCCAGTGAGACCTTGATCTCGTCGAATACTTTCGGCGGCGTCAGCGGGTTGAACGGGTTGTTGGTGATTTCCTGGTTCATTTGTTACCTCAAATCTTGCGGAAGGGGGGACGGGAGAAAGGGCAAGGCCCTTACTCCTCAACCTCCGCATCCAGGAGTTCCATATTCAGGCCGAGGCCACGGACTTCTTTCACCAGAACGTTGAACGATTCCGGCACGCCCGCTTCAAAGTTATCCTCGCCCTTGACGATCGACTCATAGACCTTGGTCCGGCCGGCGACGTCATCCGATTTCACCGTCAGCATCTCCTGCAGGGTGTAGGCGGCGCCGTAAGCTTCCAGAGCCCAGACCTCCATCTCACCAAAGCGCTGACCACCGAACTGCGCCTTACCACCCAGCGGCTGCTGGGTCACCAGGCTGTACGGCCCGGTCGAACGCGCGTGGATCTTGTCGTCCACAAGGTGGTGCAGTTTCAGCAGGTACTTGATGCCCACCGTGACCGGACGCGCGAATTGCTCACCGGTACGACCGTCGAACAGGATCGACTGACCGCTTTCCGAGAAGCCCGCGCGCACCAGAGCGTCGTTGACGTCAGCCTCTTTGGCGCCGTCAAAGACCGGGGTTGCGATCGGAACACCGCGAGTGACGTTGCTGGCCGCTTCGATCAGCTGGTCCTCGTCCATGCCGCTGATGCCCTCTTCATAGACATCCTCGCCATAGGCGTGTTTCATCGCGTCACGTACCGGCGTCAGATCGCCCGAACGGCGGTATTCCTGTAGCGCCTCATCGATGTTCAGACCCAGACCGCGTGCGGCCCAACCCATGTGGGTTTCAAGGATCTGACCAACGTTCATACGCGACGGCACACCCAGCGGGTTCAGACAGAAATCAACCGGCGTACCATCGGCCAGGAACGGCATGTCTTCCATCGGAACGACCTTGGAAATCACACCCTTGTTCCCGTGACGACCAGCCATCTTGTCGCCCGGCTGCAACTTGCGCTTCACGGCAATGAAGACTTTGACCATCTTCATCACACCCGGCGGCAGATCGTCGCCACGACGGACTTTCTCGACCTTGTCCTCGAAACGGGCGTCCAGAGCGCGCTTTTGCACTTCGTACTGCTCGTTCAGAGCTTCGACGATCTGTGCATCCTGCTCGTCTTCCAGCGCCAGCTGCCACCACTGACCACGGGTCAGGGTTTCCAGCAGCTCCTCGGTGATCACCGACCCTGCCTTGACGCCTTTCGGGCCTTTGACAGCGGTTTTACCCAGGATCAGACCTTGCAGACGCGCATAGATGTTGCGGTCAAGGATCGCCAGCTCGTCGTCCCGGTCACGGGCCAGACGTTCGACTTCCTCACGCTCGATCTGCAGCGCACGCTCGTCTTTCTCGACACCGTGACGGTTGAAGACGCGAACCTCAACGACCGTACCGTAGTCGCCCGGCTTCACGCGCAGCGAGGTGTCGCGCACGTCAGATGCTTTTTCACCAAAGATGGCGCGCAGCAGCTTTTCTTCCGGGGTCATTGGGCTTTCGCCCTTCGGAGTGATCTTGCCGACCAGAATATCGCCCGGCTCAACATCCGCACCGATGTAAACGATGCCCGCCTCGTCGAGGTTGCGCAACGCTTCTTCACCGACATTCGGGATGTCGCGAGTGATTTCTTCCGGACCCAGCTTGGTGTCACGGGCGGCGACTTCAAATTCCTCGATATGAACCGAGGTAAAGACGTCGTCACGCGCGATACGCTCCGAGATCAGGATCGAGTCTTCGTAGTTGTAACCGTTCCACGGCATGAACGCGACGACCACGTTCTTACCCAGGGCCAGTTCACCCATATCGGTCGACGGACCATCGGCAATGACTTCGCCCTTCTGGACGGTGTCACCCACCTTGATCAGCGGACGCTGGTTGATGCAGGTGTTCTGGTTCGAACGCTGGAACTTGCGCAGACGATAGATGTCAACGCCAGCGTCGCCCAGTTCCAGATCTTCAGTGGCGCGGATAACGATACGCTGGGCATCGACCTGGTCGATGATACCGGCGCGTTTCGCCTGGATCGCAGCACCCGAGTCGATCGCAACCTTTTCCTCGATGCCGGTACCGACCAGCGGTGCCTCGGCCCGCAGCAGCGGAACCGCCTGACGTTGCATGTTCGAACCCATCAGAGCGCGGTTGGCGTCGTCGTTTTCAAGGAACGGGATCAGCGATGCAGCAACCGAGACCAGCTGTTTCGGCGACACGTCGATCAGGTCCACATTCTCGCGCGGGGCAAGCGTGTAGTCACCCGCCTGACGGGTCGAAACCAGATCGTTGATGAACTTGCCATCCGCATCCAACGTCGCGTTGGCCTGTGCCACGGTATGACGCATTTCCTCGGTCGCGGACATGTAGTGGACCTCGTCGGTCACCTGCCCGTCTTGTACGACGCGATAAGGGGTTTCGATGAAGCCGTACTTGTTCACGCGGGCGAAGGTGGCCAGCGAGTTGATCAGACCGATGTTCGGACCTTCGGGCGTTTCGATCGGGCACATCCGGCCATAGTGGGTTGGGTGAACGTCGCGCACCTCAAAGCCCGCACGTTCACGAGTCAGACCACCGGGGCCAAGCGCCGAAAGACGGCGTTTGTGGGTAACCTCGGACAGCGGGTTGGTCTGGTCCATGAACTGCGACAGCTGCGAGCTGCCGAAGAATTCACGAACCGCGGCCGCCGCCGGTTTCGCGTTGATCAGGTCCTGTGGCATGACGGTGTCGATCTCGACTGACGACATACGCTCTTTGATTGCGCGCTCCATGCGCAGCAGGCCGACGCGGTACTGGTTTTCCATCAGTTCGCCGACCGAACGCACACGACGGTTGCCGAGGTGGTCGATATCGTCCACATCGCCTTTGCCGTCGCGCAGCTCCACCAGCGCCTTGATGCAGGCCACGATGTCTTCGCGGCGCAGGGTACGCAGGGTGTCAGGCGCATCCAGTGCCAGACGCATATTCATCTTCACGCGGCCAACAGCGGACAGATCATACCGCTCGCTGTCGAAGAACAACGTGTCGAACAGAGCCGACGCAG
This sequence comes from Ruegeria sp. P10, assembly GCF_056534925.1. NCBI lineage: Bacteria > Pseudomonadati > Pseudomonadota > Alphaproteobacteria > Rhodobacterales > Roseobacteraceae > Ruegeria > Ruegeria sp. P10. Next base: position 45,927 of record NZ_JBQERJ010000016.1, on the reverse strand, counting down.
CCTCGACGGTGGGCGGCTCACCCGGACGCATAACGCGGTAGATGTCCATCAGCGCGCTTTCACGGTTCAGGTTCTTGTCCTGAGCCATGGTGTTGCGCATGTAGGGGCCGACATTGACGTTGTCGATGTCCAGTACCGGGATGTCGGTGATACCCGCGTCAATCAGTTCCTTGACGGTACCGCCGATCAGGTCGCCATCCTTGTCGTATTCCAGGGTCAGCTCATCACCGGCTTCGACATAGATCGCGCCGGTTTCTTCGTTGATGATGTCCTTGGCGACAAACTTGCCGACGATGTGATCAAACGGAACCAGCAGATCAGTGACGGTGCCTTCGTCGATCAGCTTCTTGACCGCGCGTGGGGTAACTTTCTTGCCCGCTTCGGCAATCACTTCACCGGACTTGGCGTCAACCAGATCATAGGTCGGGCGGGTGCCGCGCACGCGCTCGGGGAAGAACGGTGTCACCCAACCCTTATTCTTGTCCAGCTTGTAGGACACGGTGTTGTAATACGCGTCCATGATCGCTTCCTGATCCAGACCCAATGCATAAAGCAGGGTTGTCACAGGCAGTTTGCGGCGACGGTCGATCCGGGCGAACACGATGTCCTTGGCGTCAAACTCGAAGTCCAGCCAGCTGCCGCGATACGGGATGATGCGGCAGGCAAACAGCAGCTTGCCCGAGGAATGAGTCTTGCCTTTGTCGTGGTCAAAGAACACGCCGGGCGAACGGTGCATCTGCGATACGATCACACGCTCGGTCCCGTTCACGACAAAAGTGCCGTTCGGCGTCATCAAAGGCATATCGCCCATGAAGACATCCTGCTCCTTGATGTCCTTTACCGATTTTGCGCCGGTGTCCTCATCGACATCGAACACGATCAGACGCAAGGTAACCTTCAGCGGTGCGCTGTAGGTCATGTCGCGCTGCATGCACTCTTCGACGTCGTATTTGGGTTTTTCCAGATCGTATTTCACGAATTCCAGAACGGAGGTTTCGTTGAAATCCTTGATCGGGAAAACCGACTGGAACACGCCTTTGATGCCTTCGCCGTCAGTGGGCTGCTCTGCATCGCCGGAGCGCAGGAAAAGATCATAAGAAGATTTCTGGACCTCAATGAGGTTCGGCATTTCCAGCACTTCGCGGATTTTGCCGTAATATTTACGAAGACGTTTCTGGCCAAGGAACGTTTGAGCCATGTCAGATGTCACCTTTCGATGTTCTCAGCGGGCAAAGACACCGTCGGGCCCCGGCATCTTGCACAATCGAGACAACACGTCCGGATCAATTCATGGCCACCGTCCCGAAGGCGGCCTCCCGATCCGAAAACCGTGTCTTAGAAAACGCCTCGCGTCTTGAGGCCCTTTCTAAGACAGGTTCGGCTGGACCCGGATTTCTCCGGACCCAGCCAAATTTTTCGGCACATCAGCGATGCACCTGAGACCAAGCTTAGGCCAGCTCGACTTCGGCGCCAGCTGCTTCCAGCTTGGCTTTGACGTCTTCTGCTTCTGCTTTGTCCACGCCTTCTTTGATCTTGCCGCCGGCTTCGACCAGTTCTTTGGCTTCTTTCAGGCCCAGGCCGGTGATGCCGCGAACTTCTTTGATGACGTTGATTTTCGATGCGCCGGCGTTCTTCAGAACGACGTCGAATTCGGTTTTTTCTTCCTCAGCTGCACCGCCGGCGTCGCCAGCTGCACCTGCGACCATTACGGCGCCGCCAGCTGCGGGCTCGATGCCGTATTCGTCTTTGAGGATGGTTTTCAGTTCTTGTGCTTCCAGCAGGGTCAGACCCACGATGCTTTCTGCGAGTGCTTTCAGATCAGCCATTTTATCAGCTCTTTCCGTTTACAGTGTGTGTTCCAACGTCAGGGCAAATGCCCCACGCAGATCATTCAGTGCCAACCGCTTACGCAGCTTCCGCCTTCTCTTCGATGGTGGAAAGGATGCTTGCGATATTGCTTGCAGGTGCGCCAATCGCGCCGGCGATGTTCGAAGCAGGTGCGCCAATGCAGCCCACGATCGAAGCAATAAGCTCCTCGCGAGACGGCATTTTCGAAACAGCTTCGACGCCTTTGCGGTCCAGAGCGTTCTCGCCCATTGCACCGCCAAGGATTTCGAACTTCTTGTTCTCCTTGGCGAAGTCCTCGGCCACTTTGGCTGCTGCCACAGGGTCCTCGGAATAGGTCAGAACGGTCATCCCTGTCAGCAGGTCGGCCATGCTTTCACACGGCTTACCCTCAAGGGCGATTTTGGCGAGCCTGTTTTTGGCAACACGCACGGAACCGCCCGCTTCGCGTGCACGCGCGCGCAGGTCCTGCATCTCGGCAACTGTCAGACCGGCGTAGTGGGCAACCACTACGACGCCAGAGCTTTCGAAGATTTGGCCGAGTTCCTCGACCACTTTCTCTTTCTGGGCTCTATCCACAGTTCTCTCCAAGTTAGGGGCGAAATCTCACCCCGGCTCATATTTGCCGCAGCTTTCGCTCCGGCGTTCAGGTCCTTGTTACGGGATTGGCCAAAATGCGCCCGAGGGTGGGACCCCCAGAATTCTTTGGTCTTACCCGTCTCAGGCAGGGAATTAAGGGGCCGAATGGACCCACCCACCGTCTTGGACGAAACGAAACAAAGCGCACGACGAATCGCACGCTTTGTTCCGCAGGTCTTCTTAGGGCAGATAGAGGAGGTTTCCAAGGGGTAAATTACACCCAATTCAGATCATACAACACCCAAGTTCCAAGGGCATGTGTCAGAACTTCCCGTTGTCGTTTTTCCATTCCTTGCGCGGCGGAACCGCTTCGATGGTGTTCCAATGTTCGACGATCCGATCAGCGTCCCAGCGATACAAATCATAAAAGCTGGAATGCACCCCATTTCTTTCCCCTTCGCACACGCAAAGGACGAAATTTCCCTCTGCCAAAACCCGATGCAAATGCTTGTAGACAAATTTTGTCCCGCTTTCGCTTGTTCCTTCCAACACGTTCTTGAGCGCTACGATTCCGTCGGCCATGTCCGGATTGTGCTGTTTTAGATCCTCTGCAACAAAGTCCGCCAATCTGTCAAACCTGCGCTTTATCAGAACGTCTGTGACAAACATGCTGCTAGCGGCTCGGTTTTCTTCCGTCTTCTCCAGGTCCGTTACTTCGGTGTGACCATCCAGCATTACACGCCCAGAAAGGTTTGGACCGCGTAAGGGCTGAATGTTGTCCCAATGCTCTACGGCTTTGCCATCTTCGAACCGAAACACCTCAAACGCGGCGCGCAGGCTACTGAAATCGTACTCGATATGCGCAAAGGCAAAGTCGCCATCCTCGAAAACCCTTTTGAATGTAACCTTGGGCGAGGTTTTGGACAGCCTTGCGAACAGGTCGGCAATACCTTCGCTGCCTTCGTGAGTTTGAGGGTTGTGCTGGATGTACTTCTCTTCATTCACAACCGCTGCCGCCATGGCGTCACCGGTTTCCAATCCCTTAAGAAATCTTTGGAGGAGTTCGCGCTTAGTTTCCATAGCCATGGTCCGTTCGATTGCCAGAACTGAAATGCATGCGATTTATCTTCGCACCGAACCCGGCAAAATGAAAATCCCGGGCAGTTTGCACCACCCGGGATCAATACTTTACAGCAGATTTGTCTGGCTTACTCGCCCGAGGCCTCTGCTACATCAACGGTCACACCGGGGCCCATGGTCGAGCTCAGCGCGATTTTCTTCATATAGGTGCCTTTGGCGCCCGACGGTTTCGCCTTGGCAACAGCCGAGACAAACGCGCGGACGTTTTCAGCCAGTTTGGCTTCGTCGAACGACGCTTTGCCAACACCGGCATGCACAACGCCGCCTTTTTCCGCCTTGAACTGAACTTCACCGCCCTTGGCTGCTTCCACGGCCGCTTTCACGTCCATGGTCACGGTACCAACCTTGGGGTTTGGCATCAGGTTGCGGGGGCCCAGAACTTTACCCAGACGACCGACGATCGGCATCATGTCCGGGGTTGCGATGCAGCGATCGAATTCGATGGTGCCGCCCTGAATGGTTTCCATCAGGTCTTCTGCGCCAACGATGTCCGCACCTGCTTCTTTCGCCTCATCGGCCTTGGGGCCACGAGCGAAAACAGCAACGCGCATCGCTTTACCGGTGCCGTTCGGCAGGCCGACAACGCCGCGAACCATCTGGTCCGCGTGGCGGGTGTCAACACCCAGGTTCAGTGCGATTTCGATGGTCTCGTCGAATTTCGAGGTTGCATTGGCTTTGACCAGGGCAACTGCTTCTTCAACCGACAGGTTTTCCTTGCCGGCGACAGCTTCGCGCGCAGCGCGGGTACGTTTACCGAGTTTTGCCATCTTACTTCACCTCGATGCCCATAGAGCGGGCCGAGCCCAGGATGATCTGCATTGCGCCTTCGACGTCGTTGGCGTTCAGATCTTTCATTTTGGCTTCTGCGATTTCACGAACCTGCTTCGAGGTCACGGTGGCCACGGTCTCACGACCGGGGTTTTCCGCGCCACGGGGGCGGTTACGCTTGCCGACCGGCTTCAGACCAGCTGCTTTTTTCAGGTAGTAAGACGCGGGCGGCGTCTTGATGTCCATGGTGAAGGACTTGTCCTGATAATAGGTGATCACGGTTGGGCAAGGTGCGCCCTGCTCCATGTCTGCGGTCTTGGCGTTGAACGCCTTGCAGAATTCCATGATGTTGATGCCGCGCTGACCCAGCGCCGGACCAACTGGCGGCGACGGGTTCGCCTGACCTGCAGGAACCTGCAGTTTCATTGTACCAGCAAGCTTCTTGGCCATTTGGTTTTCCTTTCAACTTGGGTGAAACGCGTCCCACCCAGATTATGTTGCGTGGTCCGGTCCGGGATCGCGACCCCGGCAACCTCCCACGAGAGAATCTCGCCCGAAGACGATAGAGGCGGCGTTTACATGGGATCAGGAGAGATGACAAGTGGTTGGCGCACCATTCGGGTTGTACCGAATCAAACCCTGAGAGGATTCTTGCTGCCTGCGTGATTACACGCGAATGTCCGCGCGGTTCCAAATTCCTCTAACAATCTGCAAAGACATGTAAAACCGCCAGTTTTCAGCCAATTGAACGCGACATTGGCGCTTGCTTCGCCACAACGCAGATGACCGTGCTATACTCCTTAAAAATTGTGATTATTGGTGGAGGTTAATTATGATACTTCGTTTAGCTTTAACTCTTGGCATCGCCTTTTCTCTTGCTGCTGCCATCCCTCAAACGGCGCGGGCCGACGCTGGAGAGTTTCTTGGTGGTGCGGTCGTCGGCGGGATCGTTGGTTACGCAATCGGCAAGGACCAACAAAAGAAAAAATCTCAGAGAACAACTACATCGAACCGCACCTATCGGTCAGGCATTCCGTCGACCACGCAAGGCGCGCAAACCCAGACTGCGCTCAATTACTTCGGGTACAATGCAGGAAGGGTCGATGGTCAGGTCGGTCGTGGCACCCGGTCCGCAATCGAACGCTATCAGGCCTCGATGGGTTATCCTATAAACGGCTATGATTTTCAGCCGTATCAGTATGATTTTCTGATGCAAGCCTACTATTGGGCCACAAGCGGTGGACAGGCAACGACTCAACTTGCGGGCCAACCGCTTCTGATGGCGTATCGCCGTCAGGTGCAGACGGGATCTGCTTTGGCTACTGCCCCTCAGGCGCCGGCACAAGCCGCCCCGGCACAACCTGTTCCGGTTGCGACACCGCAAGAACCTGAGCCGGAGACAACCGAAACAACGTCTGCCAGCCTGCCGAGCCTGTTTTCCGGCGGCACCGGAGGCCCGTCGCTGGCCAATCGCTGTAGCGGGGTCATGCTGCAAACATCTACCAATGGCGGCTATACGACCCTGGCGAACATGTCCGATCCCGACTTTGCGCTCAGCGAGCAGTTCTGTCTTGCCCGCAGCTACGCGATGGCGCGCGGTGAAGATCTGATTCAGGATATCCAGGGGCTGACGCCGGAGCAGGTGAGTGCTCAATGCGACTCGTATGGTGAAATGGTGGCGCCTCAGGTTGATGCTCTGTCTATCAATTCGAAAACCGAGGCTGAAACCCAGATGCGCAAGCTGGCGCTGGACTCGGGCCTCAGCCCCCAAGACCTTGCCGCGACAAGTAAGGTTTGCCTTGCGATTGGCTATCGTCAGGACAACATGGATGCCGCGCTTGGGTCTGCCCTGATGTTGGTCGCAATGGGTGAGCCCGCCTATGGCGAACTGATTGGCCACCATCTGCGCGAAGGCTTCGGTGTACAGAAACGTCGCGATCTTGCGATGCAGTGGTATGACGCGAGCCTGTCGGCCCTGGACGCCGGATCGCAGGCTGTGTTCCTGCCCTCGCAGACCGACCGCCCGCAACTTTTGCGCGCGGCCATGGTGCAGGCGCAATAGGTCGACACGTTTTCAGCGAATACCCAAACAAAAAACGCCGCGTTGCCCTTGGCATCGCGGCGTTTCAATTCTCGAGGAGTGTTTCCTCAGCTCTGCTTGGTGACCTGCGTGAAATCCAGCTCGACCGGAGTTTCCCGGCCGAAGATCGAAACCGAAACCTTCAGCTTCTGGTTTTCGTCGTCCACACCTTCGACCATGCCGTCGAAATCTTCGAACGGGCCATCGTTGACTTTGACCTTCTCACCGACCTCGAAGCTGATCATCAGCTTGGGTGCTTCTTCACCTTCCTGAACACGGTTCAGGATCTGGTTCACTTCGGCGTCGCGCATCGGCATCGGGCGGCCTTGCGGGCCCAGGAAACCGGTGACGCGGTTGATCGAGTTGATCAGGTGGTACCCCTGATCCGACATTTCCATATGCACCAGAACGTAACCAGGCATAAATCGGCGTTCGGTCGTGACCTTCTTGCCCCGGCGCACTTCGATCACCTCTTCGGTGGGCACCAGAACTTCGTCGATATCGTCCTCAAGGCCCTGTTCAGCCACCGACGTGCGGATCTGTTCTGCGATCTTCTTTTCGAAATTCGAAAGAACGCTGACCGAGTACCACCGTTTCGCCATGAACCTGTCGTCCTTGTTTGTCTTCGGGGTATCAAGCGTACCGGACACACCCGTCATTAAAATCTTGCCACGCCATCCGGAATAAAAAGCGGCGCGCAGCCCGAATCGCCACACGCCCATTCCGAATAGTACCGCGTCACCTACTCTGACATTGCCCGCAGCGCAAGGGGGCAGAGACGTTTCAGCGCGCTGATCCCGTCTAGCTGAAAGCACCCAGGATCAGTTGAAGACCACCCCGGATACCCAAATCGACCAAAGCGAAAAATACAGCCGTCAGCGCCGCCATGATGAAGACCATTACCGTGGTCAACAGCACCTCGCGCCGGGTCGGCCAGACGACCTTGGAGACTTCGGCACGGACTTGCTGAATGAACTGGATCGGATTGGTGGTGGCCATTTGGCGTGTTCTCTCTGCTAGCGGATGGGCCGGACATAGCCGGGCATTGCGGCAATTTCAAGGGCAGTTGGTTCAACTCTGCCTCTATGGGGCATTCGTTCAGGGTTTGGGTTTGTCATCCCATTCGTCGCTCAGGATCCGGCGCGCGTCACCTTCGGGGTCTTCGTACTGGTTCGTACGAACGGTATATACGAAGGCCGCCAGACCAACGCCCCCCAGGAACAGGGAAATCGGGATCAGATAAGCAAGCACTTCCATTCAGATTACCTCAACCGCAGGGCGTTCAGGGACACGGTAATGGACGAGGTCGACATCGCCAAGGCCGCGATCAGCGGTGTCGCCAGTCCGATCACGGCCAGAGGAACGGCGATCACATTGTAAACGGTTGCGATCTGGAAGTTTTCGCGAATGCGTCTGGTGGCTTTGACGGCCGTGTCACACGCATCCGCAATGGGCGAAAGATCATTGCCCAACAGCACGATATCTGACGCGACCCGCGCCGCATCCAGCGCAGAGGCCGGAGAGATCGACACATGCGCCGCCGCCAAAGCGGCGGTATCGTTCAGCCCGTCGCCAACCATCAAAACTTTGTGGCCTTCATCGCTGAGATCCTGAATGCGTCTTGCCTTGTCCTGCGGCAAAGCCTCGGCAATCCAGTCCTCAATTCCCAGTTTTTCCGCCAAGGCGCGCACTGCCCCCTGCGAATCCCCTGAAATCAGAAGTACACGCTTGCCCGAAGCACGCAGGGCATCCACCGCCTCAGCGGCGCCCGGGCGCAACGCGTCCGAGAATCGGAAGGCCACGGGTGCTTCCTCGCCGATTGCCAGCCAGGCCGAAGTGTCTGTGCCCTGATCCGCGCCGACCCAGGCGGCCCGCCCCAGACGAACACGCTGACCACGGAATTCGCCCTCGGTGCCATAGCCGGGAACCTCGGCTACTCCCCGCACATTTGCTGGTTTGATGCCTGCCGCACGCGCCGCTTTTGCCAATGATACGGACAAGGGATGTGCAGAAGCCTCGGCCAGCGCCAGAGCGACCTCGACCTTGGCCCGTGCATGGTCTGCCAGATTGACCAGTTCCGGTGCGCCGGATGTCAGCGTTCCCGTCTTGTCGAATACAACTGTGTCAGCTTCGGACAGCCGTTCCAGTGCCGTGGCGTGCTTGATCAGCATTCCCTTGCGGAACAACCGGCCCGACGCGGCCGTGGTTACCGCTGGCACGGCCAGACCCAACGCACAGGGGCAGGTAATAATCAGAACAGCCGCCGCGATGTTCAGCGCCGTGCGCAAATCACCGGAATAGATGTACCACCCAACAAAGCTGAGCGCCGACAGAATGTGAACGCCGGGCGCATACAGCTTGGCAGCCTTATCGGCCAACGAGGTGTACCGGGACCGGCCAGACTCGGCGATGGCGACCAGATCAGCCATACGATGGAGCGACGTGTCTTCCCCGACCGCCGTTGCCCGGATTGTCAACGGACCCGTCAGGTTGACTTCACCCGCGCTCACAGCCTGCCCGGCCTCGGCAAAGACTGGCACCGTCTCGCCTGTCAGAAGGGATCGATCCAGTTCGGACTGACCCGACACGATCTGGCCGTCCACGGGCATGCGCCCACCCGGTCGGACAAGGATCAGATCTCCGACGCACAACTCGGCAACGGGAACTTCATCTTCAATCCCATCGGCGACACGAATGGCGCGGGGAACTTCCAACGCGGTCAATTCTTCGGCCGCAGATCGCGCCGCGGCACGGGTGCGGTAATCCAGATACCGTCCGGCCAGCAGAAAGAAGGTCAATGTCAGGGCTGCGTCGAAATAGGCATGCTCGCCGCTCAACGCGGTTTCCCACAGCGACGTGACCAGCGCCAACAGGATCGCCAGTACAATCGGCACATCCATATTCAGCCGTCGCACGCGCAGGGCGCTCCAGGCATTGGCAAAGAACGGCTGGGCCGAGAACGCAATGGCCGGCAGCGCGATGGCCGCTGAAATCCAGTGGAACATGTCCCGCGTTGCATCCGTCGCACCTGACCAGACCGACACCGACAGCAACATCACGTTCATGGATGCAAACCCGGCCACGGCCAGCCGCATCAGAAGATCACGCCCGGCCTTGTCCGTCTGGGTTGCGGACAAAGCCCCCGGATCAAGCTCATGTGCTTCGAAACCTGCCTGTTCAAGCACCGGGATCAGATCGCTTGCACGCGTTTCCGGCGTGGCTTTGATCATCGCGCGTTTGAGCGTCAGGTTCACCCGGGCGTCTTCGACGCCGGGATGCGCGTTCAGTTCACGCTCGACCGTCGCGATACAGGCCGAGCAATGAATGCCCGGCAGCGACAAAGCGATCTGCACATCCTCCGGTATGGGCCGGGCCGGTTCTGCCGGGGCCGCAAGGCAGCCCGGGCAGGCTGCTGTGCCGGATGAAAGCTGAGCCGTCATGCTTACCCCTTCACGTAAAGCGGGACGCGCTGCGAGAATTCGGCACCGTTTCCGTCACGCGCCACCAACCGGATGTTCCAGTTGCCCTTGCCCAGTGTAGCAGGCGTGGCATAGGCTGTACCGTCGAACGTAAAATCCGGCACGAAGTCGTCGCGCACATGGGTTGCCCGACCGACCACGGCCTGCAATTCGCTCACCTCAACCGGCGCACCGCTTTCGTCGGTGATGTGCAGGATCAGAAGGCCGCCTTTGGTTTCCGCCCGAACTGTCCAGCCCAGCGCCTGCTGCTCTTTCAGGCGCTCGTTGAACTCCTGGCTGGCGACGTAGGAGTTCTTGACCTCCAGCCCGGGAAAGGTTTTCACCGCATTGTACGCCAGCACGAGGTTCACCGCGATGATCACGCCAAAAGCGCCGACAAACACGGCAAGGGCGTGCTTTCCGGTGAATTTACGTTCGGCCATGATCAGTTCCCTCGTCCGTTGAACGTGGTGTCCTTGTAGGCGCGTTCGCCGCTGCTGAGGTCTTCGACCCAGATCCGTACTGGTGTCGCATCTGCTGCGGCCGGATCGCTATTGCGGGAGGCCACGATATATACACGGGTCAATTGTGCCGTATCCGCCGTGACATTCACAGTATCGATATTGGTTCCCTCGATTTCCAGTCGCATCGCCGGATCGCCCGCCAATGACAGTTTGAAAAGACGGTCCTCACCGTGCTTGTTGCGCAGACGAACGTCATAGGTGTTGCGGATTGTACCGTCCGACAGGGTGACGAAAGTGGGGTTGCGAACCGGTGCAACGGTCAAATCAATGTCAGAACGGATGAAGAGCGCAAACAGCAGCCCGAACCCGACCAGCGCCCACAATGCGGTGTACAAAATCGTACGCGGCCTCAGAATGTGCTTCCAGACATTCTTGGCGGGCTCGCCGGATCGCTCGTGGGCTTCATCGCTTAGCGCCATGTAGTCGATCAGCCCTCGTGGCTTGCCGATCTTGGCCATCATGTCATCACACGCGTCGATACAAAGGGCACAGGTGATACATTCCAGCTGCTGGCCATCCCGAATATCGATCCCGACAGGGCAGACATTCACGCAGGCCATACAGTCGATGCAATCCCCCAACTCAGAATCGGCCGTCCGCTTGCCTTTGCCGCGCGGTTCACCCCGCCATTCACGATAGCCGACAACCAGCGTGTCCTCATCCATCATCGCCGCCTGAATGCGCGGCCAAGGGCAGGCATAGATACAGATTTGCTCGCGGGCGAACCCGCCGAAGAAGAAGGTTGTACCCGTCAGGATCAACATCGTCGTATAGGCAACGGGATGCGCGTTGCCCGTCACAAGATCACGGGCCAGCGTGGGTGCATCCGCGAAATAGAACACCCAGGCACCACCTGTCGCCAAACCGATCAGAAACCAGACCGCCCATTTGGTGACCCGCAAGCGAGCCTTTCGGAAATCAAGCTTTTCCTGACGGTGCAGGCGCAGGCGGGCGTTTCTGTCGCCTTCAATCCACCGCTCGACCAGAATGAACAGGTCCGTCCAGACGGTTTGCGGGCATGCGTATCCGCACCAAACGCGACCCAGAGCCGACGTAAACAGGAACAGACCCAAACCTGCCATGATCAGCAGACCAGCGACAAAGTAGAATTCGTGCGGCCAGATCTCGATCCAGAAGAAATAAAAACGTCGATTTGCAAGATCCAGCAGGACAGCCTGATCAGGCAGGCTGGGGCCACGATCCCATCTGATCCAGGGCGTCACATAGTAAATGCCCAGCGTCACGATGAGGATGATCCATTTCAGGTTTCGAAACGGCCCCGAAACACGTCTTGGAAAAATCGGCTCACGCGCGGCGTAAAGGCTGGGGGCGGGATCGGAATCGCTCACTGGCTGGCTCCACAAATGGGTCTTCTGAAGACGTCTTGTTCCAGATCATGCCTAGGCGAACTTTGACATGGGTCAAAAAGCGCATCGAGCAAACATCTTTTGAAGATCCGCCCTTCTTACCGAGGCTGGAAATCAGGTATTTTACCCGATTTTGAGCCTATTTTGGCGGAAAATCTGCTTGTGGCGCGATACCAGCTGCACGTGGTACATGCAGTTTTCCAAGTACCGACCAATTGTCGCAGCCCCGGGTCAGCCCTGCCCGAACGCGGGTGATAAGCCGTCGTTGCAAAGAACGGAATGGCAAAACAAAAGGAATTCAGTGTAAAAAAGCACCGGCTGTTCAGGAAACGCGCGAACAGATGGAACAGCCGGTGCTACAGCCTTCGGGCGGCCAGCCGCCCGAAGGTGCCCTCTAGGTCTTACTGGCCACCACCCAACTGGTGGACATAGGCGGATACCGCACGGATCTGCGCCTCGGTCAGGCGGGTATCCCAGTTCGGCATGACGCCAAAGCGGCTGTAGGTCACTGTTTCGGTCAGAGCTTCTTCGCTACCGCCATAAAGCCAGATCGCGTCGGTCAGGTTCGGCGCCCCCTGGAAGATGTCACCTTTGCCATCTTCACCATGGCAGGACACGCAGTTGTCTTCGAAGACAACCTTGCCCGCCTGTGCCGCCGCGTCATCGGTCTGAGCATTGCTCAGCGACATGACATACTGAACCACCTGCGTGATTTCGTCATGCTCCAGGATTTCACCGAAGGCAGGCATCTCGGAATAGCGCGCATCGTCACTTTCTTCGTTCCGGATACCATAGCTGACGGTGTAGACGATATCTTCCATCGTACCACCCCACAGCCAGGCGTCATCCAGCAGGTTCGGGAAACCCGGCGCGCCCTGCGCACCGGAACCGTGGCACTGCGCACACCATGTACGGAACACGGCACCGCCAGAGTTCACGGCATATTGCTGAAGCTCAGCGTCCTGCGCGATGTCTTCCAGCGGTGTTTCCACCAGTTTGGCGTTCCAGGGTGCATTTGCCTCTTCGAATGCGACCATCTCCTGCTGGACCAAAGCCCGTGAAGACCAGCCCATGACGCCGGCGGTGGCCGACTGGACCAGGGGCCATGCTGGATACATGATCGTGTAGATCACGCCCCAGAAGATAGTGGCGTAGAAGGTCCACAGCCACCAGCGCGGCATCGGGTTGTCGAACTCTTCGATCCCGTCCCAGCTGTGCCCGGTTGTGTTCGGATCACCCGGCTGTTTTTCAGGTGTCTTGCTCATTGCCGCGCCTCCTTGGATGTGGCGGGTTTGTCTTGATGCCGGAAGGGGATGTTGGCGGTGTCCTTGTATTCCTTGCTGGCACCGGGGCGGAAAACCCAGATGACGATACCAACGAAGAAGGCGAACAACAGCAGCAGCATCCAGCTATCCGCAAACTGCCTGAGAATTGTGTATTCTTCCATCACGATCCTCCTTTAGCGGCTTGCGTCCGGGGTGAAGGTCGAGAAATCGACCAACGTGCCCAGCATCTGAAGATAGGCAACCAACGCATCAGCTTCGGTCAACTCGGGCTGGCCGTCGAAGTTGCGCACGTTGACCTTGTCACCATAGCGCTCCAGCAGCCCGTCATAGTCGCTGTCCGGGTCAGCCTGAGCGAGGAAGTCGGCTTGTGCGTTTTCCAGCATCTCTTCGGAATAAGGCGTCCCGACCAGAGCATTGGCGGCCATCACATCACCGATGTACTTGCCGTCAATTTTGCGATGTTCGAGGAAGCCGTATTTCGGCATCACCGATTCAGGTACAACGGATTGCGGATCCCGCAGGTGGTCGACATGCCATTGATCGGAATAGCGGCCACCGACACGCGCCAGATCCGGTCCGGTCCGTTTGGACCCCCACTGGAACGGGTGATCGTACATCGATTCCGCCGCCAGCGAGTAGTGGCCATAGCGTTCGACCTCATCCCGCATCGGACGGATCATCTGGCTGTGGCAGACATAGCAGCCTTCGCGGATGTAGATCTCGCGACCCGCCATCTCGAGGGGGGTGTAAGGGCGCATGCCCTCCACCTTTTCGATTGTGTTCTCAAGATAGAACAGCGGGGTGATCTGTACGATGCCACCGATGGTCACGACCAAAAAGCTGAAGATCAGCAGGAGGGTCGCGTTGGTCTCGAGGATCTTGTGTTTGTCGAGAATTGCCATTGCTCCGGCCCTCCTTATTCAGCCGGGACCGCGACGGTCAGGCTGGCCTCTTTGGCCGGCGCTTTCCGCACAGTCATCCACAGGTTGTAGCACATGATCAGCGAACCGGCGACGAACATCACGCCACCCAGAGCACGCACCACATACATCGGGAACTTGGCAGCCACGGTGTCGGCGAACGAGTTCACCAGGAAGCCGTTGGCATCCACTTCGCGCCACATCAGGCCTTCCATGATACCGGTGACCCACATCGACGCGGCGTAAAGCACGATACCGATGGTGGCGAGCCAGAAGTGCCAGCTGACCATTTGCAGCGAGTACAGACGCTCACGCTTCCACAGGACAGGCACCAGGAAGTACAGCGCACCAAAGGTGATCATGCCGTTCCAGCCCAACGCGCCCGAGTGCACGTGACCAATTGTCCAGTCGGTGTAGTGGCTCAGCGAGTTCACCGCGCGAATCGACATCATCGGGCCTTCGAAGGTGGACATGCCGTAGAAGCCGACCGAGATCACCATCATCCGGATCACAGGGTCGGTGCGCAGCTTGTCCCACGCGCCCGACAGGGTCATCAGACCGTTGATCATACCACCCCAGGACGGCATCCACAGGATCACCGAGAACACCATGCCCAGCGTCGAGGCCCAGTCAGGTAGCGCAGTATAATGCAGGTGGTGCGGGCCGGCCCAGATGTACAGGAAGATCAGCGCCCAGAAGTGGATGATCGACAGCTTGTACGAGAACACCGGACGCTCGGCCTGCTTCGGAATGAAGTAGTACATCATGCCCAGGAAGCCGGCAGTCAGGAAAAAGCCCACCGCGTTGTGGCCATACCACCACTGGATCATGGCATCCTGCACGCCCGACCAGACGATGACCGATTTCGAACCCCAGATGCTGACAGGAACGGTCATGTTGTTGACCAGATGCAGCATGGCGACGGTGACGATAAAGGCCAGATAGAACCAGTTGGCCACATATATGTGGGGTTCTTTCCGCTTGATGATCGTACCCAAGTAGACAGCCAGATAGGCGACCCAGACAATGGTTAGCCACAGATCGACATACCATTCAGGTTCGGCATATTCCTTGGACTGCGTTCCGCCCAGAACATAACCCGTCGCCGCCAGCACGATGAACAGCTGATAGCCCCAGAAAACGAACCAGGCCAGATTGCCGCCCCAAAGCCGCGCCGCGCTGGTACGCTGAACGACGTAGAACGACGTTGCGATCAATGCGTTGCCGCCAAAGGCAAAAATCACTGCCGACGTATGCAGCGGACGCAAACGACCGAAATTCAGATACCCCTGTGCCCATTCAAAGTTCAGCACCGGAAAAGCCAGCTGAAATGCGATGAAGGTCCCGGCCAGAAACCCGATCACGCCCCAGAAGGCGGTTGCGATCACGCCATAGCGGATCACGTCATCCATGTATTCGCCCGAGCGGTCGACTAGAATATCTGGCTCGTCAGTGTTTCGAAGCGTCCAGATAAACAGGCCACCGGCGATAAGCATCACCAGCAGTGCATGTACCTGATACGCCAAATCGCGTGCATAATTGGTTCCGATCGCTGCAAACAGCGCGATCAGACCAAGCACGATCAGCTTGATGTAATTCGACATATTGCGTCCCTTTGCCATGCCCCGCGCGTTTTTGATTCTTATACGCGCGAAACCCATTTGACTGGCTGCCGTTCTGAAGCACGGCGGCTGTTACTGCTTTGATCTGTATCAAGACAGTTCTGCGTTTTCTGTGACACGCATTGTAAAGGAAACAGGCCAACTGGTCACATGAGACCAAATGCCCGAATCATGAGGTCGCAATGACTTACAAATCTCTACTCACTGTCATGACCGAAACGCAGACAGCACCCGCCGCTCTGGCGCAGATGGTGGCCCTGGCGGAATCGCAGGATGCACATGCCGAAGCCCTGTGCCTTGGCGTCGATCGCAGTCAGACAGGTTACTACTATGCGGGTGCCAATGCGCTGATCGTTCAGGAAACACTGAGCCGGGCCAACGCCGAGGCCCAGGAGCTGTTAAACTTTGCCAATGACTACCTTGGCAAGTCCGGCGTTCGCTGGTCCGCCGAGCATGGTGTCGCGCAGATTGCCGATATCGGACGCCATGTCGCGCATAGGGCACGGTTTTCCGATCTGGTGGTCCTGCCGCACCCTTATGGAAAAGACCGCGGTGCCGAGGCCGAGCCCATCATCGAAGCCGCCATGTTCGAAGGGCATTGCCCGGTTCTGGTCGTACCGGACGACGTCGAGCCCCTGACGGTGCCGCGCAATATCATGATAGGTTGGAACGAAAGCGTAGAGGCCATGTGCGCCATTCGTCACGCCCTGCCCTTCCTGAAACAGGCCGAGCTGGTCCGAATCGTGGTCATCGATCCGCCTCGCCATGGTCCGGACCGGTCTGATCCGGGCGGAATGCTGTCACAGATGCTGTCCCGTCACGGGGTCAAATGTGAGATTGATGTGCTAAGCAAAAGCATGACGCGCGTGTCGGATATTCTCAACCGTCACGCATCCGATACAGAATCGGATCTGATCGTCATGGGCGCTTACGGTCATTCCCGTTTTCGCGAGGCCATTCTGGGCGGCGCAACACGCAACATGCTGGAGCAGTCTGGCGTACCGGTATTCCTGGCCCATTGATACGCCCATCAAAAGCCGCCCGACTTGGCGGCTTTTGTCATCCTCTCTTTTGTCATCCTCTGCGGATCAGGCCTATCAGGAACAACAGGATCACGGCACCTGCTGTTGCGAATAGGATAGACGACAACAGGCCGCCGCCAACGGCAAATCCAAGCGCCGGAAATATCAACCCCGCCAGAAACGCGCCTACGATTCCGACAACTATGTTTCCGAAAAGGCCAAAACCCCTGCCCTCCATGATCTTTCCGGAAAGCCAACCGGCGATTGCGCCGACCAAAAGCATTGCCAACAAACTGGTAAATTCCATGCCGAGCTCCTGAATTAGATATCCCGCGAAAAAGACTGCGGCGGCTGTCAGTGGTCAAAAGCCTATTACGTCAGACCGGAAAGCCGCCATCCGAATCGTCACCCGCCTCTTCCATCAGGCGGCCCAGATCGGGGATGGTCACGTGCCGCTTTCCTTCAAGCGTGATCACCCCGTCTTTTTTCAAAGCTGATATCTGGCGACTGACCGTTTCCAATGTCAAACCCAGGTAATCCGCCATTGCTTCTCGGGTCAGGGGCAGGTCGAACACAATGGGTCCTGATACAGCTTTTTGACTGATTGAACCGTCCCGGCGGGCGATAATTGACAACAAACTGGCAATCTTCTCACGCGCCGTTTTGCGCCCCAGAACCAGCATCCACTCGCGGGCGGCATCAAGCTCGTCCAAAGTCATCTGCAAAAGACGATGGGCGATATGCGGGGTGTGGTCCATCAACTCTTCGAACGGTTTCTTGCGGAAACAGCACATCACGACATCCGTCGTAGCCTGAACATCATAAGGCGCAGTATCGCGACCCGGGCGGCCAACAAAGTCGCTTGGCAGCAGCAGACCAACCATTTGAGTGCGGCCATCTTCCATCGTCTGGGTCAACGACGCGATTCCGGCCACAACCGAGCCGACAAAACTCATCTGATCCCCAGACCAGATAATCGTCTGACCCGCCTCAAAACTGCGGTAATATTTAATGCTTTCAAGCTCTTCCAGCTCATCGGCATCACAACGGGCACAGACGGCGCGATGACGAATCGGGCAATCTCCGCAATTTGAATGGTCAAATTGTGCTTTTACTGTCATGCGCGTTCCCACTTGATCTCCATCAAAGCACCTGTGTCGCCTGTCGCATAAGGGTATCGCCATGATAGTGAAACCACAATTGGCAAAGCTTGGACTTTTTGACGCGAAAGTACCGCGTTACACAAGCTACCCCACCGCCCCCCACTTCAACAACGACGTGGGAGCAGATATGTTTGGCGACTGGATTTCCGGGATCAAACCCGGCAGTGCAATTTCGCTGTACATTCATGTCCCATTCTGCCGCAGGTTATGCTGGTTCTGCGCCTGCCGGACACAAGGCACACAAACCGACAACCCGGTAATCGCCTATGTCGATGTTCTGAAGGCCGAACTGGACCTTCTGGCGGCACGTCTGCCTGAGGGTGTGGTCCTGTCGCGTCTGCACTGGGGCGGCGGCACACCAACGTTGCTGAACGCCCAATTGATGCGCGAATTGGCACAACACATCCTGGGTATCGTCCCCATGGGGCCGGATGCCGAATTCTCGGTCGAGATCGATCCGAACGAGATTGACGAGGCGCGTCTGGATGCGCTGGCTGACGCGGGCATGAACCGCGCCTCGATTGGGGTGCAGGATTTCGATGACGAAATCCAGAAAACCATAGGCCGTATTCAAAGCTATGACACCACGCGCGACGCTATCGACATGATCCGTGAACGTGGCATCACCAGCCTGAATGCGGATATTCTTTACGGCCTGCCACATCAGACCAAGGCGCGCATGACGGAAAGCGTACAGAAACTCCTGTCGCTCAGCCCGGATCGCGTGGCACTTTATGGTTATGCCCACGTACCCTGGATGGCCAAGCGGCAGCAGCTGATTCCGTCGGACGCACTGCCAACGCCCGAACAACGCCTTGAACTGTTCGACACAGCCCGGCGTTTGTTCCTTTGGGACAATTATGCCGAAATCGGCATCGACCATTTCGCCACTCAGGATGACGGGCTGACCCACGCGTTGCGCGCGGGCCGCCTCAAGCGGAACTTCCAGGGTTACACCGACGATCAGGCCGATGTTCTGATTGGTGTCGGGGCCAGCTCGATCTCGCGCTTCCCGCAAGGTTACGCACAGAACGCTCCGGCCACCTCTGCCCATACCAAAGCCATTCGCGATGGGCAGTTTTCGACATCCCGAGGGCACCTTTTCAAAGGTCAGGACATTCTGCGTGCCCGCCTGATCGAAGCATTGATGTGCGATTTCAAGATCGACTCGACAGAAATCCTTCGGGATCACGATATTTCGGTCTCTGACCTGGACGAGATGTATCACGCAGCCAATGCATCTTTCGACGGGATGCTGCAAATCACTGAAGCCGGGCTTTTCATACCGCCCGAAGCGCGCGCGCTGACCCGGATGATCGCCCGCAGCTTTGACGCCTATGACCTCAGCAAAGCCGGGCACAGCTCGGCCATCTGACCCTTTTTCGGCGGGCAACATTCGGCCCGTGACGCGCAAAACACATCAGGGGCTTGACGCACACCTGCGGTTTTTCCCACACTCATGCTGTAGGGCGGCATCTCGCTCTGCGGTCTGAGGCGGGCAAAATACAGACAACCCTTGTCGGCGCCAACGCGTCGGTCGGTCCCTTTCGTGTAGCTAATCTGCAACCTGAAAGAGGGACAACACTCATGCGCGTTTTCACCGTCCTCGGGCCCAGCCAATCGGGCAAATCTACGCTTGTCGAGGCCATCAGCCGCCTTGACGGGCGCCCCACCACATTCGATGTTTCCGGAACCGTGCATTTGCACGGTTTTTCTTACCTGGACGAGCCCTGGTGCGCGATCGACGTCGATGGGGGCGGCGATGCGCTGGCCTATGTTGGCCCCGCAATGGCGATTTCGGACGCCGCCGTGGTCGTGGTGCCCCCAGACCCAAATGCCGCTGTTCTGTGCGCGCCCTACCTGCGGTTGGTCGAAGAGGCCGGCATCCCCTGTTTTCTGTTCATCAACCGGATGGACAACCCCAATGGCCGCGTCCGCGATATCATCGCTGCTCTGCAAACATACTGCACCCACCACATTGCCCTGCGTCAGGTACCGATCCGCGAAGGGGATACGATCATCGGGGCGGTTGATCTGATCTCGGAACGGGCCTGGAAATATCAGGAGGGCCAGCCCTCGGCCCTGATCGAACTGCCTCAATCCGTCGAAGACCGCGAGCAGGAAGCGCGAACCGAGCTGCTCGAAACCCTGTCCGATTTTGATGACAACCTGTTGGAACAGCTGATAGAAGACAAACAGCCGCCAAGTGGCGAGGTCTATGATCTGGCGGCACAGGTTTTGCAGAACCATCAGTTGATTCCCGCCTGCCTGGGTGCCGCAAGTCACGGCAACGGGCTGACGCGTCTGATGAAGGCGCTGCGGCACGAAGCCCCCGAATTTGACATCGCCGCCGGGCGCGACGAGGCCGCTGACAGCGCCCGCGCCATTGCCGGTTTCGCGGATGTCAAAAAACACATCGGAAAAATCGTGGTTCTGCGCGGCCTGGGGGACGGCGTGCAAGCCCATGAAGCCTTGGGCGGTGAGACCGTCGGCAATCTGACAACGCTGGATGCCAAAACCCAGATCGCCGCGCTGGAGGCCGGGCAGATTGGTCTGGCGGTGAAATCCGATCACCTCGAACCCGGCTACATCTACGACAGCAATTCGGCGACGGAACTGCCGGAATGGGCGGCCTCGCATCCGGTGGCGCATCGTCAGATTGTCTCGCCCGCGCATGAGCGGGACGATGTGCGCCTGTCAAACGCCCTGAGCCGTCTGGCCGAAATCGACCCCGGCCTTCACCTGCAACAGGATGAGCTTACCGGCCACGCCGTTCTTGGGTCTCAAGGTCCGCAGCACATGCGACGCGTGACCGCCAAGCTGGCCGAGGATTTCGGGATCGAGATTGAAGCCGACCAAGTCGAAACCGCCTATCGCGAAACCATCCGAACACCTGTCGAACACCGCCACAGACACCGCAAACAATCCGGCGGGGCTGGGCAGTTCGCGGATGTCGTGATCTCGGTCGCGCCGCTGCCGCGCGGATCTGGGTTCCAGTTCGAAGAGGTGGTCAAGGGCGGCGCGGTGCCCAAGAATTACATTCCATCCGTGGAACAGGGCGCCAGAGACGCGCTGGAGCAAGGCCCCGAGGGTTTTCCGGTGGTGGATGTGAAGGTCACGCTGCATGACGGCAAGCATCACAACGTAGACAGTTCGGATTATGCCTTCCGTACCGCGGGCAAGAACGCCGTGCGCGAAGCGCTGCCTCAGGCCAAGCCCGTTGTTTTGCAGCCGATCCTGAACGCTGAAATCCACCTGCCTTCTGATTTTGTCGGCGACCTCGTGCCGACGATCAGCTCTCTGCAAGGGCAGGTTCTGGGATTTGAGGGCAACCCGAACGCATCAGGCTGGGAGATTTTCAACGCTCTGATTCCCTCCGTTGCCGAAGATGAGTTGCATCGCACTCTTGCCAGTGCCACGCGCGGAACCGGGTGGGTCAAGCTGAGCTTTGATCACTATGAAGAACTGCGCGGGCCGGTGCCGAAAACGGCGGCCAAAGAAAAAGCCAGCGCCTGATGGCCTGACGATGGCGGGCTGATCTCAGCCCGCCGCAGCAATCAATTCGCGGGTATAGTCGGTCTGGGCATTTTCGAACAAATCCTCGGCCGTGCCCATTTCAACCACATCTCCGTTTCGCATGACGATCACCTTGTGCGACATCGCCCGCACAACTTTCAGGTCATGGCTGATGAACAGATACGCCAGCCCGTATTTCTTTTGCAGATCGCGCAGCAGATCGACGATCTGAACCTGAACCGTCATGTCCAGCGCGCTGGTCGGTTCGTCCAGAACCAGCAGCTTGGGCCGCAAGACCATCGCGCGCGCAATGGCTATGCGCTGACGCTGACCGCCCGAAAACTCGTGCGGATATCGGTCCATGGCCGCAGGATCCAGGCCCACCTCGGTCATCACCTCAGCGACCAGCTCGCGCGGCGCGCGATGAGGATCAATGTTGTGAATGGCCAGACCTTCCGCGATGATCTGCTGACAGGTCATGCGTGGGCTGAGGCTGCCGAACGGGTCCTGAAACACGATCTGCATATCCTTGCGCAGCCGGCGCAATTCGCGGGTAGACCATCTTCGCACATCCTGATCGCGGAAGGTGATGCCGCCTTCGGACGCGATGAGGCGCATGATCGCAAGCGCCAGCGTGGTCTTGCCCGACCCGCTTTCGCCCACGATCCCCAAGGTCTCACCCGCGCGTACACTCAGCGTGGCGTCATTCACCGCCTTCACATAGCCGACCGTGCGTTTCAGAAACCCGCGCTGGATCGGGAACCAGACTTTCAGATGATCCGTACGCGCGACTTCCTCGGCATCTGTTGCAACGGCGTCTGGCTGACCCGAAGGTTCCGCGGCCAGGAGCTTGCGGGTATAGGGGTGCTGCGGGTTGTCGAAGATCTCGGCGGTCGCGCCGGTCTCGACGATCTCACCATCCTTCATCACGCAAACCCGGTCGGCGATGCGCCGCACAATGCCCAGATCGTGGGTGATGAACAGCATCCCCATGTTTTCGGATTTCTGCAAACTGGCCAGCAACTCGAGGATCTGTGCCTGAATGGTTACATCCAACGCCGTCGTCGGTTCATCGGCGATCAGGATGTCCGGCTTGTTCGCCAGCGCCATGGCGATCATCACGCGCTGCCGCTGTCCGCCAGACAACTGGTGCGGATAGCTGTCCAGCCGGTCTTCGGGGTCGCGGATACCGACCTTGTTCAACAGTTCAAGAATTCGTTCGCGCGCGACATCGCCCGTGACCCCCTGATGCAGGGCCAGCGATTCCGCCATCTGCTTCTGGATCGTGTGCAGCGGGTTCAGCGATGTCATCGGCTCCTGGAAAATAAAGCTGATGTCATTGCCGCGCACATCCATCAGGCGTTGCTCCGAGGCGCCGATCATCTCCTGCCCGTCATAGGTGACGGACCCTTCGACGATCGCGCTGTCGCCCAGCAACGATACGGTGCTGAGCGCGGTGACAGATTTGCCCGACCCGGATTCGCCCACCAGCGCCACGGTTTCCCCGCGATCGACATGGAATGACACGCCCCGAACCGCAGCACTGATCCGACCGTCCTGCCGGAACGAGACTTTCAGGTTGTTTACATCCAGCAGGCTCATGAGAAGGTCTTTCTGGGATCGAACGCATCCCGTACGCCTTCAAAGATGAAGACCAGCAGGGACAGCATGATAGCAAAGGTGAAAAAGGCCGTGAAAGCCAGCCATGGGGCCTGAAGGTTCTGTTTTGCCTGCAAGGTGAGCTCCCCCAGCGAGGGGGCCGAAGACGGCAGACCAAAACCCAGATAATCCAGCGAAGCCAGCCCGCCTATGGTGCCCGTGACGATGAAGGGCATGAAGGTCAGCGTGGCCACCATTGCGTTGGGCAGCATGTGGCGGAACATGATCGTCATGTTGCCCACACCCAATGCCCGTGCAGCGCGCACATATTCAAGGTTTCGCGCCCGCAGGAATTCTGCGCGCACCACGCCAACCAGCCCGGTCCAGCTGAACAGGATCATCAACGCGACCAGCAGCCAGAAACTTCGCCCCAACACCGCGAACATGATGATGATGACATAAAGCGACGGGGTTGCGGACCAGATCTCGATGATCCGCTGAAAGATCAGATCCAGCCAACCGCCGAAGAAACCCTGTACGGCACCGGCGAAAATACCGATCAGGCTGGCAACACCCGTCACCAGCAGCGTGAACAGGATCGACAGGCGGAAGCCGTAAATCACCCGTGCCAGCACATCGCGCTTGGTGTCATCGGTGCCCAGCAGGTTCTGGCCGTTGGGCGGCAAGGGTGCAGCCCCGGGGCGGTCCACAGACGTGTTGTAGGAATAAGGGATCAGCGGCCAAAGCGACCAGCCACGCTCGAACCCCTCCGCCTGGAACGTACCGGCGTCGATCTGTTCGATAATGCCTTCGGGATCGTCAAAACAGTCTTCCAGGCCGCCGCTGTCTATCAGACACTGAACCTCGGGGTCGCGATAGATCGCCTCTGTCTGGAAGTCTCCGCCAAAATCGGTTTCCGCGTAGAAGTTGAAGACCGGCATGTAGAACTCGCCCCGGTATTTCACCAGAATCGGTTTGTCATTGGCGATGAACTCGGCAAACAGCGACAGGCCGAACAACACGGCGAAGATGATCAACGACCAGAAGGCGCGCTTGTTGCGGCGAAAGTTGCTCCAGCGGCGCTGGTTCAGGGGGGACAATGCCATTTACCCCTCCCGCTTTTCAAAATCGATGCGCGGGTCGACCAGCACATACATCAGATCGCTGATGATGCCGACCACCAGCCCCATCAGGCCAAAGATGAACAGCGTGCCGAAAATCACTGGGTAATCCCGCGCCACGGCGGCTTCAAAACCCAGACGTCCCAGACCATCAAGTGAGAAGATCGTTTCGATGATGATCGAACCTCCGAAGAACACGCCGATGAACACGGCCGGAAATCCGGCTATGACGATCAGCATCGCGTTGCGGAACACATGGCCATACAGCACTTTGCGTTCGCTCAGGCCTTTGGCGCGGGCGGTCATGACATATTGCTTTTTGATTTCATCGAGAAACGAGTTCTTGGTCAGCAGCGTCAATGTCGCAAAGGCCGAGATCGTCAGCGCGATGGTCGGCAACGCGATATGCCAGAAATAATCTGCGATTTTGCCAAAAAGACTCAGGCTGTCCCAGTTGTCAGATGTCAGCCCCCGAAGCGGGAAGATCTGCCAATAGGATCCACCGGCGAAAAGCACCAACAGCAGAATGGCAAACAAGAAGCCAGGGATCGCATAGGCCACGATGATCGCTGCGCTGGTCCACGTGTCGAACTGCGAACCGTCCCTGATCGCCTTGCGAATGCCCAGAGGGATCGAAACCAGATAGGCGATAAGCGTTGACCACAGGCCCAGCGAGATCGAGACCGGCATTTTCTCGAGCACCAGATCAATCACGCTGATCGAGCGGAAATAGCTCTCGCCGAAGTCCAGCGTCAGATAGTTGCCCATCATGATCAGAAAACGTTCCAGGGGCGGTTTGTCGAAGCCGAATTCCTTTTCAAGTTCAGCAATGAACTCGGGCGGCAGGCCCCGTGCACCGACATATTTGTCGTCGAAAACGCCGCCCGCCGGCTCTGACCCCGCGCCGGCATCGCCCGCACCCGCAAAACCGGCGAAAACATCCCCCTGACCTTCGATCTGGGCAATGATCTGTTCAACCGGCCCGCCAGGCACGAATTGTACCAGCGTGAAGTTGACGATCATGATGCCCAGAAGGGTCGGGATGATCAGCAACAAACGTCTTAGAATATAGGCGCCCATGTTATCGCAGCGCGCCTTTCGCTTTCAGTGCAGCCTCTTTTTCCGGATTGATCCACCACAGATCCAAATAGCCCAGCGAATAAGGCGGCAGGTTTTCCGGGTATTCATACATATCGTAATATGCCACCCAGTGGTCAGCGATGTATCCTACGGGGATCACGAAGAACTCGTACCGCAAAGCGCGATCCAACGCCTTCAACGCCATGTCCTGATCCGCCTGATTGTCAGTATCAAAGGATGCTTCGATGATCGCGTCAACCAATAGGCTTGCCAATCCGGCCGGGTTGAAAAGACTGAATGCGGCCTCTTCCGACCCGTACATCTGGCTCAACCCGCCACCGGTCGACAAAAAAGACCCGTAACGAGTGGAATAGACCATGTCATAGTCCCGCTCGCGGCTGCGCAGCGTGTATTGCGCCGGGTCAACCTTTTCCGCCGACGCATCCACGCCAATGGCTTGCAGGTTCTGGACATAGGTTTCAATCATCGTGGCCGTCGAAGTCGGCAGGTTTGAAGGATAGGGGATATTAACCTTCAGTGTCTGCCCTTCCGCGTTACGCCGCACGTTGCCATCGCCGACCGGCCACCCGGCCTCGTCCAGCAGTTTCGCGGCTTTTCGCAGATTTCTGCGATCGTTCAGGCGCGCGGGGTTTGACTCGTGAACCGTCACGGCAGGTTCTGAAAGAAGGTCCTCGGGCACAACCTCACCCAGCGCTTGAAGAAACGCCAGTTCATCGCCCTCGGGCAGGCCTTGCGCTTCCAGCGGGGTGCCTTGTGTAAAGGAATTGCGCGGTGAATTCAGACCAAACAGCAGGGATTCATTTGCCCATTCGAAATTGAAGGCCAAGGCAAGGGCCTTGCGTACGTTCTTGTCGGAAAACTGCGGTTTTCCGAGATTGAAGACGAAGCCGGACGGTGTTGGCGGGCTGCCATCCGGTATCTCGTCCCGTACGATCACACCTTCGTTCAGCTTCGGAAAATCATACGCCGTCGCCCAAAGCTTGGGATCGCTTTCAATCCGCAACGTGTATTCACCGGCCTTGAACCCCTCGAACGCCGCTGTCTGATCGGCGAAATACTCAACGCGAATGGTATCGAAATTGTTGCGACCGACATTGAATGGCAGATCCTTACCCCAATAGTCGTCACGTCGCTTGTAAACGATACGGCGATTGATGTCATAGCTGTCGAGTTTATAGGGACCCGAGCCGACCGCCACTTCCAGACGCGGCTCATCCAGACGCCGGGACTCGTCCGCCTCGAACCATGCTTTCGAAAAGACGGGGGTCGACCCGACGGTCTCGATCAAACTGCGGCGGGTGACTTCCGGATTGAACGTGAATTTGACCGTGTGATCATCCAGCGCTTCGGCCCCCGTCACCATGCGGCCCACGGCTTGGGCGTAGGAAGGCAGGCCCTGTTCGATGAACAGGCGATGGCTGTAGACAACATCTTCGGCCGTCACCGGCGTGCCATCCCAAAAGGTTGCTTCGGGTCGCAAATGGAAAATGACGTAGTTGCGCCCTTCATCATATTCCAGACTTTCCGCCAGCACGCCGTAATACTGCCCGACACCGTCATCAGAGCTTTCGAACAGGCGGTCATATTGCAGCGTCGTCAAGGCGCCTGCGCGCCCCTTGCGGGAATAGGGATTCAAGGAATCGAACGTCCCAGAAGCCGCCAAGGACAACTCACCACCTTTGGGCGCATCTGGATTCACGTAATTCAGATGCGGATAGTCAGCAGGGTAATCCAGATTGCCGAAATACGAATATCCATGACTGCGGGTAACCCCCTCATCCAATGCCAAAGCAGCTTGCGGTGAGAGCAGAACAGCACAAAGCCCGAATATGCCAGCCAATGGCCTGACCTTAAGATCACATGCAGCAGGCATTAGGGATATCATGGGGCTCATCCTCTGGGTTATTGTAATCTTTTATGTCGCATACGCTAGCTAAAGTGCCAACGCTGACAGTTTCAAGTTTAGAATGCGTGAGCGCTTTGTGAAGTTCCCTTCAGACAAAAAAAGCCGCTGCGCGGGGCAGCGGCTCTGAACTTCAATGGTCTCTCAGGCAATCAGTTGCCAATTGTCTGCAGATAAGCAATCAAGTCCGCGCGGTCCTGAGGTTTTTTCAAGCCAGCAAAACTCATCGATGTTCCCGAGATATAGGCGCTTGGGCGTTCCAGGAAGGCATCCAACGCTTCGGGCGTCCAGTTGCCGCCATGGGCCTGCATACTGGCTGAGTAACCGGTGAAACCTTTTGCCGAGGCAACCGGGCGATCAACTACACCATACAGGTAAGGGCCGGTTCCATTCGCCCCGTCTTCCAGCTTGTGGCACGCGGTGCACTTGCGGAATACTTTCGCGCCCTTCTCAACGTCAGCGGCGGCCAGCAGATCTTCAAAGACCACTTCTTCGCCGTCGGCGCTTTCGCCCGAGCTTTCGGTTTCGATAATGTAGGCGGCCTCAGCCGAGCCATGGCCACCGGAAGAATAGAGGATGTCAGCCCCCCATTTGGCCAGAAGCAGCACCAGGAAAGTGCCGAACAGGCCTGCGGCGGCCTTCGTAACTGTCATCGTGTCGAACATTGATCGCGTGTCCATTTCAGCTGTCTGCGCAGGTGTCTAAGGCTTCCACTTGCGAGAGGCAAGGTATAGACACCGCGACGAAACGACCAAATCGCGAACTTGTTGCATGGAATCGACCAAATGACCAATCGCATTGCTTTTCAGGGCGAACCCGGCGCCTACAGTCACGAGGCCTGCCGCAACGCACGACCCGAAATGGAGGCCTTGCCCTGCCGCACATTCGAGGATGTGATCGAATCAGTTCGCTTGGGCGCGGCCGATCTGGCGATGCTGCCGGTCGAAAATACGACCTACGGTCGGGTTGCCGATATTCACCGGCTGTTGCCCCATAGCGGGCTTCACATCATCGATGAAGCGTTCGTGCGTGTTCACATCAACCTTCTTGGTGTACCCGGCGCAAAACTGGAAGACATCACCGAAGCGCATTCGCATCTGGTGCTGCTGCCGCAATGTTCAGAATTTCTGAAAGAACACGGTATTCGTGGCCGTGTCAGTCCCGACAATGCCCGCGCCGCGCGCGAAGTGGCCGAAATCGGGGACTTGCATTCCGCCGCTCTGGCAAGCGAGCTTGCGGCTGAAATCTACGACCTGAACGTGCTGGCCCGCCATATCGAGGACAATGACGACAACACGACCCGCTTTCTTGTCATGTCACGCGAAACGGATTTGTCCCGCCGGGGCGATCATGGGATGATCACCAGTTTCGTGTTTCAGGTCCGCAACATCCCGGCCGCGCTGTACAAGGCCATGGGTGGCTTTGCCACCAACGGGATCAACATGACCAAGCTGGAAAGCTATATGGTCGACGGGTCCTTCACGGCAACGCAGTTTTATGCGGATATTGTTGGACATCCCGAAGACCGCAACGTGCAGCTGGCAATGGACGAACTGGAACACTTCACGACCAATGTCGAGGTTCTTGGCGTCTACCCTGCGGCCCATCCTCGCGGCTGACAGGTCACGCGAAAGACTGGCTGAATTCCGATTGGCGCAGGTCACTGCGCCATGCCTGAAGAATTGTCTGCACGTTGGCTTCAATGCCGTCCATGGAATCAATCTCGATATCGTAAACTCTACCAGCATGGATCATGGTTTGGTCCCGCTGGGCGCTTCCCACCGGACGGTCGCCGCGTAATCGTTCGCGCGCGTTCAACTCGGGAACCGGGCAATGGACAGCTACGAACAGAACATCAAACGGGCGCAAGAGGTCGCGCAAATCTTTGTCCCACCCCGGCGTATCCAGAATATGTTCCAAAATCAAATTGTTGCCCGAGGCCGCGTAGGCAGCTAGCGACTGATGAAACCCATCAAAGACAGTCGATCGGTCGTCGGACCAATCGAACTCGCCACGGCGATAGCGATCCAGCGGCAGAACACCAGAATCGCGAAGGTGGTCGATCGAGATATGCCAGAACGGCTTCTCTATCTTCTGCTGCAAAGCCTGCGCGATTGTCGATTTTCCACTGCTTGATGCGCCATGCAGAAAAATAATGTGCGACATCCGAGGTTTCTTTTCCAATCCTTGCCCCGATCAGCCCAGCGGACGCCGTTCACGCCCCGTGCAGGTGACGCTGTTCCAGTTCACGCGCAAACTCGCTGAACCGCACCTGGAATTGCTTGCGGAACTTTGACTGTCCAAGCTTCATGGACTGCAACAGCAACCGCGCGGGCAAGGACTTTGCGGCCAAGGACATCTCGATGCTCAGGCGTGTCCGGCGCGGAGACAAGGCCAGAAAATCTACTGTCGTCAGGCCGGTCATCCCTTTGCTGGCCGCCTCGAACCGCATTTGCGACGGCTTGTCGAAATCCGTCATCACCACCGACATCTGGCGCGGCTTTCCACGCAACTTGAATTCGGTTTTCCATTCAGTGCCGGCAACCACCATCGCATCAGTGTCCAGACGCCGCACGTCGATGCCACGACGCATCGCCATACGTTCGAACCTTTCGAAATCCGACACCATGTCGAACACCGAATTGATCGGGGCTTCGATATCTTCGCGCGCTGAAAACTGCATAATGACCTTTGCTGTTTATGGCTTCACCAGTTTTTCTTCAGTCCAGCGTATCCGCAAGCCAGTTCTGAAGCAGAAAATGAGCGATAGCCCCCTTGCGAGCCGGCAACAACCGGGGATGTTCGCCGGCAAATGCCTGCATCATTTCGGATTTGCTGACCCACATCGCCTCTTCGATCTCGACCGGATCGATAACGATGTCACGCGACAGGGCCTCGCCGGCGCATCCGAACATCAGGGATGCCGGGAACGGCCAGGGCTGGCTGGACAGGTACGACACCGCACCAACCGGTACGCCTGCCTCTTCCATCACTTCGCGGCGCACCGCCGCTTCGAGCGTTTCGCCGGGTTCGACAAATCCCGCCAGCAAGGAAAACATTCCCTCGGGCCAACCCGGAGACCGCCCCATAAGCACGCTGTCCGCATGCGTAATCAGCATGATCACAACCGGATCCGTGCGCGGAAAATGTTGCCCGCCGCATGACGGGCAACTGCGCTGCCATCCCGCTTGCGACATATCGCTGGCTGCGCCGCAGCGAGCACAGAAGCGATGTGTTTCGTGCCAACCGACAACCGCCTTGGCCGATGCGGCCAACTCGGCATCACGAGGCGACAATCGCGCCATGATCCGGCGGAGCTCGGCAAAAACATGCCCTTCAGGCAAATCCGGGTGCTGCTGTTCGGATCTGTCCACGAACTCTCCCAGGCCGGTCAGATCCAATCCCTCTGCCCCCCAGGCCGAGATATCTGCGGCAAACAGGGGTGCGCCCTCTGCGCTCAGGCCCAAAAAAACCGGTGCTTCGATCACGCCGCCGGGGCCATCGCATACCAGCGGGTGGGTCATCTGCGTCAGGGCAAGCTGATCCAGCGCCGCGCCCACGACCAGAAGCTTGCCTCGCCACAACAATATGCATCGCGCAGCAGGGTCGCCCGCCATCTCGGACAGCTTCTCTGAATCCCCACGAAGATGCGCTGCCCGATTCAGGCCCGAGCCGCCGAAAGTCACCTGCTCTGCGTTTTTCATTGGAATTCCTTCTGGTCTTGCGCACAGGGCTGCCATGTCTCAGGCCCTGTTGCAATGGCAATTCAAGGCGCAAAACGCAGGGACACGCCACCGAAAAGCCGCATGGCGGCCCCGGAAAAATCATCTAGACTGCGTTTTGATGATTTTAGCCCATTACCACACTCAAAAGCAGAACAACAAAAGTGAAGCAAACCCCATCGACGCAGGTGCAACCCACAAAAGACCGTGGGCGTATTCGTATTCTTGCCACCTCCGACGTGCATATGCATCTGACTGGTTTTGACTATTACGCGGACACACCGGACCCGACGCTTGGGCTGACACGCACCGCCAGCCTGATCCGCAAGGCCCGACACGAGGCCACAGACGCGCTGGTGCTGATGTTCGACAACGGGGATTCGCTTCAGGGAACGCCGATGGGCGAATGGGCCGTTCGGAACGACAATCCCCACCCGATGATGCAGGCATTCAAGGCGCTGGACTATGATGCGATTGGTCTGGGCAACCATGATTTCGGGTTCGGGCTGCCGACATTGGACAAGACCCTTGCACAAGCCCCGTGCCCGGTTCTGTGCGGCAATCTTCATCGGTCCGGAGAACACCAATCTTGGCAGCGTTTTGCGATCCTTGACCGTATCGTTAGGGTGGGAAACAAGGATGTGCCCATTCGCGTCGGCGTGTTTTCGGTGCTGCCACCGCAGACAACACGTTGGGAAGAACACAATCTGAACGAAACCGTAGAGGCGGACGACATCGTTGTCGCGGCACAGTCCCTGACGCGTATCTTGCGCGAAAAGGGGTGCGATCTGATCGTGGCGCTCGCCCATTCCGGGCTTGGACACCCGGACACAGCGACCGACACTGAAAATGCCGTTATTCCCCTGGCCGCGATCGAGGGCATCGACGCTGTCGTCGCCGGGCACACGCACCTGACCCTTCCCGCACGCACCAGCGCGCAAACCCCGAATGTGGATTACGTGAAAGGGCTGGTGCATGGAACGCCGGTTGTCATGCCCGGTTCGGCAGGCGCATATCTTGGAGTAATCGATCTGGCCGTTACCCTAGAGCCCCAGTCGGGGCTGCGTGTTGTCGACAGCCACGCCGAATTGCGCCCGGTTTCGGTGGGCGGCACCGCGATTGGCGAAGATTTGGAATTCGCGCATCTGGTTGAACCCGCACATCAGCAGACCCGTCAGGACATGGCCGCGCCCGTTGCGCGCGTCTCGGACACATTGCACAGCTATTTCAGCTTCTGTGCGCCGGATCGTGGGTTGGCGCTTGTGGCCGCCGCACAGGCAGCCACGTTGCGCCCTTTTTTACACGGCACCACGCTTGCAGAGCTGCCGCTGTTGTCAGCCGCGTCGCCGGCCAAATGCGGCGGACGCTCTGGCCCCAGGCACTATACGGACGTGCCGCTCGGCGAAATCTGTCTGCGTCACGTGGCGGACCTGCATGTCTTTCCAAACGAATTGCGCGCGGTTCAGATCACGGGCGCGCAGCTGCTGGAGTGGTTGGAGATGTCAGCCAGCGCATTCAACCAACAATTCCCCGACGCCGAGGCAGAGCTATTCGACCGGGATCGGGCGGGATACAATTTCGATGTCATCTTTGGCTTGTCCTATCAGGTCGACCCGTCGCAACCGGCGCGTTACGATGTCGGGGGGCAAATGATCCATCCCGGCCACAGGCGGGTGCATCATCTGACTTGCGCAGGCCAAGCCGTGCAACCCGATCAGGCATTTGTCGTCGCGCTCGATAATTATCGCGCAAGCGGGGGCGGACATTTCCCGCATGTGTCGTCGGCCCCGGCCATCGATCTGCCCCCGCTGGATATCCGGGACATTTTGCGGGACTACATGACGCACCGCCTGCCACCCGACCCATTGGCCCGGCAACCTTACCCGTTCTCTCTGATGCCAAAATCGGGGGTGACGACCATTCTTCGGACCGGTCCCGGTGCTTTGAAGTATGTTGACGAATTGAACAGGTTTGCCCCCAAGATTCTGGAACCTGACGAAAACGGTTTTGCTCGCATTCGGCTGACGCTCTGACGGGTTGTCTTTTGCCGAAGCCTTCCCTATATCCAGAGTCGAGAGGTTGGCGCGGGCGAGCGCCTCGCCAACCTGGTCAGGTCCGGAAGGAAGCAGCCACAACGAGCCCCGCTTGGGTCGATGTCCAACCTCTCACTTTACGAACCTTGGCCGCAGGAGGGCTTTATGATTGTAGCAAAGATCCTTCGGGCAGCACGGTTCTGACCTCACGGTATCGACT
The DNA here is from genome assembly GCF_056534925.1 of Ruegeria sp. P10. Taxonomy (NCBI): domain Bacteria; kingdom Pseudomonadati; phylum Pseudomonadota; class Alphaproteobacteria; order Rhodobacterales; family Roseobacteraceae; genus Ruegeria; species Ruegeria sp. P10. The sequence continues at coordinate 12,938 of NZ_JBQERJ010000016.1, read as the reverse complement.
GACTGCCTGAATACATGACCCGGGGATGAGCGATCGCCATCCGTCGGGAGTGCTGTTTCTGACGACAGGCAAACCAATGTTTCTTGCACTTTCGGACCTGGGATGGTCCTCTCACTTTGCCGCGCAACACGCGGCTTATCCTTCCTGCACGCCTTTTCGCATCACTTCCGTTCATCGGGACCGCCTGATAGGGCTTAACCCTGACGGCGAAGTCCCGTTATTGACCCCCGATCAAACGACCGGCAGCTATGCTGTTGGCGATTGGGTTCTCGCCGATGACGACAAACGCGTGCGCCATTTGCTCGACCGGCGCAGCCTGCTGCACCGACGCGCCGCGGGTACAGGCGCCGCGACGCAACTGATCGCAGCCAATGTCGATGTGCTGTTCATCGTCAGCTCGTGCAATGCCGATTTCAAACTGCCCCGGCTGGAACGATATCTGGCGCTCGCGCATCAGGCCGGGTGTTACCCGGTCGTTGTTCTGACGAAGGCCGACAAATCGGCGGACCCCGACAGTTTCTCGGGGCAGGTGCAATCTCTGGATCCGTTCCTGACGGTTCTGGCGATCAACGCGCTGGACCCGGCAGAGGTTGAAAAGGTTCTGTCCTGGTGCCCCAAAAGCCAGACCGGAGCGCTGGTTGGATCGTCGGGCGTTGGCAAGACGACACTTGCCAATACCATGACCGATCAGGATCTCGCCACCTCGGACATTCGCGAGGATGACGCGCGGGGCCGGCACACGACGACCGCACGCGCATTGCACCGGATGCGCAACGGTGGCTGGTTGATCGATACACCCGGAATGCGCGCGTTGCGCCTGCTGGACGCTCGGGACGGGATCGACGACGTTTTCTCGGACCTTGCCGAGTTGAGCCGGGACTGCCGTTTTTCGGATTGCCAGCACAGCTCCGAGCCCGGATGTGCCGTGCAAAAGGCAATAAGCCACGGCACGCTTGATCCGGCTCGATTGGACCGGTGGCGCAAGCTTCGGCGCGAAGATCAGCGCAATTCTGAAACCGTCGCGCAGTCCCGGGCGCGGGACAAAGCGTTCGGCAAGATGGTCCGTGGCGTCATGAAGGAAAAGAAACTTCGCAACCGGTGATCGTTGGGCGGTGCCCGGCCCGTCCTGCGCCGCGTCTGATCAAGCGATCAGTCGCGGCCAAACCGCTGCATTGCGCCGGGCAAATGCTCCGATATGACCAACCTCGGGCAACCCGAAATCGGCAGGGCTCAGCAGGTGGCGGTTGGCATCGGGGCCGTAAAGATCCGCAAGCCGCCAAACCGCTTCCGGCGGCACCATCTGGTCGTCCTCGAAGGTGAACAAATCCACGGGCGTTCCAGAATCCTTCCACTGCGCCGCAGGTAACTCATGCCCGATTTCAGGCACATAGTTCAAAGGCGCCGTACACCATTTGCGCCACTGCCAATAGACCGATGCCGGCAGATCCGAGCCGAACCCGATCGCCTTTCCGGGAAGGTAGCCAAGGGCTCGGGCCAAAAGCGGGGCATGACCATACCAGAACAATCCTGCCAAACCACGATAGGGCCATGGATGGTCGCTTAGGGTTACCAGCCCCGAACACACACAGATCATGCGATCAATCAGATCGATATCCGGCTGCACAGGCCCCAACATCGCGCCGATCGAATGGCCGATGGTCCAATGCTGCGAATCGGGAAACCGTCTGCGCATTTCTGCCCGTGCCGCGGGCATGTCGATCAAGGCCCAATCCGCCATGGTCGCACGCGAATCTTTCAGGCGGCCGGTCAAGGAATGCCCGTAATCGCGATAGTCATAGGTCAGGCAGGCCATACCCTGCTCGGCAGCAAGCCATCGTGCGAAATGACGGTAATAATCGCGCGGCACACCCGTTGCACTGTTCAGCACGACGACGATTTCGGGCGAAGACAGCGGGCTGTACAACCGGGCAGACAGTGTTTTCTGCCCGGACGGAAAGCGAAATTCTTCGGTCATTACCGTTTGCTCTGCGTCCAACATGATCTCTGGCTTTGCGCTTGGTAAATCCGGTTTCCGAACCTCAACGCCCTCGACACTATGCATGAACCAACACCGTATCCAGCATGACCAAGCGTCCGGTCAAAAGATCGGCTTGACTCGACGCGTGCTCAAACGCTAGCGGTTGTGTGATGGTTTCCGGCCTCCACAAGGGGTCGGGATGAAAAGGGAACACGGTGCGGTAATGTCTGGTCATGCAGGCAACAACCAAATCCGCGACTGCCCCCGCAACTGTAAGCGGTAAGCGATGCCGAAACACCACTGGCCCAAAGGCTGGGAAGGTCGGCAAAGCGATGACCCGCAAGTCAGGAGACCTGCCATCGGAAACGAAACCGAAACTCGGGCGGGGTGTCCGGGCAGGTCCTGACGGCATCACGCTGTCCCACCTGTCCCAAATATCCTGTCCACCAAGCGCGGAGGGCGCAGGATGATCTGGAAGACAAAGACACATGAATTCAGTGCAACAGTATGTCAGCGGACGGGCAAAACCTGTCCCGCTTTGGCGCGGCTGGCGCGCTCGATATCCGAAGCCATGGCCCAGGCGACCTCGGCCACAAGTGACGATTTCGAGATTGAGGGCAGCAGCGCGCTGTCACATTGCAGCGAAGGATGTCATGCAATTTTCCGCGCGCAATCAGACCGCATTCGTGTCTTTTGCGGGACGCAGCCCGAAACCGCGATTGAGCCGCTGAACGGCTATGCCGACCTGATCTTCGGAAACACGTTCAGTGCGATGCCATCCGGCGTCGTGAAAACCCCACCCTGCGCGATGATCGAAGTTTCTACGATCCGGCCTCGAAAACCTGCTTGCGCGCCCGCGCAGATTTCAATCTGAGTCCAGACTGACCTGTGCCTGGGCACGCCGAGAGGCCCAGGCCAGTTGCGCATCCGTTTCGACGGCGCAAGGGCGCACCGCCCGCAATCGTTGCAGCGCCGTGTCCGCGCCTTCGCCGCATTCGACCATCAGCCGCAGGACAATCATACCTGACCTGCCACAGCCCCCGCGGCAGTGTACCAATACGCGACCTCCGCCGGACAGCGCGTGCCGGGCCGCGGCGCTGACGGACGGCCACGCGTCATCAATCGCTTTTGTCGGCGCTCCGAAATCTTCGATCGGCAGGTGAACCCATCGGCTGGCGCGGCTTTGAATATCGCTTCCAAATTCCTGCGCCCCGTCCTGAAGCATTTCGACATCCGTCGTCATCGAAACAACAAGCCCCGGCTGCCAGGCTGCGATCATATCCAGATCGCTGGAGTAATCTCCGCCGCGTCCGGGCATCGAGGTCAGCGCCAGCGTTCCGCCACCGACTTGCAGGGCGTAGATCACCAACTGCGACATGAATCCTGTCCTCCCCAAAGAACTCTATACAAAAATGAGCCATTAAATCCGCTGATGCAGTTTAGTGCGAAAGCGACTCGTTTCTAAATCAAAAATCATCGCGCCACGCTGTGGACGCGGGCAACGGTGGCCACTACGCTGTGCCCAAGCACCGAATCCCAACGAGAAGACATGACAGACAGCTCCAGCCCCGCCTATCAGGTTCTCGCCCGCAAATATCGCCCGGAAACCTTTGCCGATCTGGTGGGTCAGGATGCCATGGTGCGCACCCTGAAAAACGCGTTCGCGGCCGACCGGATCGCGCAGGCCTTCATCATGACCGGCATTCGCGGCACCGGCAAAACCACGACCGCAAGGATCATCGCCAAGGGCATGAACTGCATCGGACCCGACGGAACCGGTGGCCCCACGACCGAACCCTGCGGTCAGTGTGAACATTGTGTCGCCATCATGGAAGGCCGCCATGTCGACGTGATGGAGATGGACGCCGCCAGCCGTACGGGCGTCAACGACATCCGCGAGATCATTGACAGTGTCCGCTATCGCGCCGCCAGCGCGCGTTACAAGATTTACATCATCGACGAGGTTCATATGCTCTCGACCAGCGCGTTCAACGCGCTGCTCAAGACGTTGGAAGAACCGCCCGCGCATGTGAAGTTCATCTTCGCAACCACTGAAATCCGCAAAGTCCCTGTCACTGTGCTGTCCCGCTGCCAGCGTTTCGACCTGCGCCGGATCGAACCCGAAGACATGATTGGCCTGCTGCGCAAGATCGCCGAAGCGGAAAACGCCCAGATCGCCGAAGACGCGCTGGCGCTGATCACCCGAGCAGCGGAAGGATCGGCCCGGGATGCGACCTCGTTGCTGGATCAGGCGATTTCGCATGGGGCTGGCGAGACGACCGCCGATCAGGTCCGTGCAATGCTTGGACTGGCAGACCGTGGCCGGGTTCTGGACCTTATGGATATGATCCTGCGCGGCGATGCCGCCGGAGCACTTACCGAGTTGAGCGGCCAATACGCCGAAGGCGCAGACCCGCTGGCGGTGCTGCGCGATCTGGCCGAGATCACGCATTGGGTGTCCGTCGTGAAGATCACGCCTGACGCGGCGCAGGATCCGACGGTTTCTCCGGATGAACGGACCCGGGGCCAACACATGGCCGAGGCTCTGCCGATGCGGGTTCTGACCCGGATGTGGCAAATGCTGCTGAAGGCGCTCGAGGAAGTCTCGGCTGCGCCCAACGCCATGATGGCCGCTGAAATGGCCGTTATTCGCCTGACCCATGTGGCGGATTTGCCCAGCCCCGAAGAGCTGATCAAACGGTTGCAAGATGCCCCGCCACCGCCGCCGGGCGGGCCCAATGGCGGCGTTTCGATATCCCGACCGGGCGCCGGTCCGGCGCCGGCTGGCGCGACCCATCCACCTGCCTACGCGCCGTCCCCTCGCGGTTCCGGTGGCGCACCGGTTGCAGCCCTGGCGCAGGATGCCCAGACGGCCCTTGCCCATTACCCGACCTTCGACCACGTGGTGGAACTGATCCGGACCAATCGCGACGTAAAGTTGCTGGTCGAGGTGGAAAACGGCGTGCGCCTCGTCTCCTATCAACCCGGACGAATCGAATTCACACCCGCCACCCAGGCACCGGCGGATCTGGCGCCACGACTGGGCACTGCCTTGCAACGCTGGACAGGAAATCGGTGGGCTGTCTCGATCGTCTCGGACGGAGAAGCCCCCACGATTGCAGAAGTCAGGGATGCGGCCGAGCTCGCACTGAAATCCGAAGCCGAACAACACCCGTTGGTGCAGGCGGTATTGGCGCAATTCCCAAAGGCGAAAATCACTAGGATCGAAACGCCGGAGCAACGCGCCGCCAAGGTCGAGACCGAAGCGCTTCCCGAAGTGGAAGACGAGTGGGACCCGTTCGAGGAAGACTGACCCCGCCGCCCGTCACCCCCCGTTTCAAACGAAGCTGACCGAGGTTTCGATCGAACACATCCGCCCGCATGTCTCAGATCGTTTGTTGCGACACCGGCCAGCGGAAGGCGGCCCGTGACCATTCTGATCCGAATGCTGCGTAGCCATTCGAACCCCGCCCAGATTTCCTGTGTTCCGTGCAATCAGTCTCGGCAGCAGACCATATGCGCGCCAAGGACGATCTGCGCTTGTCGGGCCTGCTGGCAAATATGGTGTCACAGATGGTTAGCACGTTCCTGCTGACGCCTGCGCTGATCAACATGCCGACCGGAACGGATGAGCCTCCGACCGGCGGGAGAACCCTTGTGCCATGTCGCTGCTGCCCGTATCTAGAGCGCAAACGGAGACACAGGAGAATACTATGCTGAAAGGACTCGGCGGGCTTGGCGGTCTGGGCGACATGGCCAAGATGATGAAATCTGCGCAGGACCTGCAAACCAAGATGACCGAAATGCAGGAAGAGCTGAACAACATGATGGTTGTCGGCGAATCCGGTGCAGGCCTGGTCAAGGCAACGGCGACGGCCAAGGGTGAACTCAAAGGTCTGGATATCGACCCTTCCATCTTCAACGGCGATGACAAGGAAGTGGTCGAAGACCTGATCCTGGCCGCCATCAAGGATGCGCAGACCAAGGCAACCGAACGTTCGCAGGCTGAAATGGCCAAGCTGACCGAAAGCATGGGCCTGCCCAAAGACATCAAGCTGCCGTTCTGAGCTTCATCTTTTCCCAAATACTCCCGCCGGAGGCTCCCTCTGGCGCAATGCAGGATTGGCCATGAGTTCGAACAGCGACATCGACAACCTGATCGACCTGATGGCCAAACTGCCGGGCCTGGGCCCGCGCTCGGCCCGCCGCGCGGTTCTGCACCTGATCCGCAAACGCGCCCTGCTGCTGACGCCCCTCTCGGACGCGATGCAACAAGTGGCCGCCACCGCCCGCGAATGCCTGAACTGCGGCAATGTCGGCACCACCGATATCTGCGACATCTGCGATAGCGCGGATCGCGCGACCGGAGAGCTGTGCGTGGTCGAAGACGTCGCCGACCTCTGGGCGATGGAACGCGCTGCAGTTTTCAAGGGTCGCTATCACGTTCTGGGCGGCACGCTGTCGGCTTTGGATGGGGTCGGCCCGGACCAACTGCGCATTCCCCGACTCAAGGATCGGGTGATGGCCGAAGGGATTTCTGAGGTCATTCTGGCCCTGAACGCAACCGTCGATGGCCAGACCACCGCCCACTACATCGCCGATCAGCTCGAGGGACAGGTCCGCCTGACCTCACTGGCGCAGGGTGTTCCGATTGGAGGCGAACTGGATTATCTGGACGACGGGACGATTACGGCGGCGCTCAGGGCGCGGAAGGAACTGTAGCTCTAACTTACCGGTTCTTTTTTCGCGAGGCCTTTGCGCTAGGCGGCGCCAGCGCAACGCACGATGCACGCTCAAGTATCGCGGTAACTAGCTTGACAGCTGTACAGTTATTGGATGAGTTTCTTTCTGTTAATTCCACGGATTATCAAACACGATGAAACACTTAGCGTTTTTTTGCAATTGTTGGTGCTTTCGCCTCGCCCTTGGCCGCTGAAACTCTCTACTTATTCGAAGACACGCACGATTTACCGCCGCCATACAAACAATGGTGGAGCGCAATTCCAGAAGACAAAAGGTATGATGAACAAACACACAGGCACGTCTATGTTCGCGGTGAAGGTAAGTACGGCGATTTTTTCGGCGTTCTATACGTTGATTGCATTAACCCTGAATTCTCCGAATGGTTAGCTGTCGGAGGATCGCTGAATTCAGAAGACGTTCCAAACCAGGCAATTGTTAACCTGAGACTTGAGATCTGTTCCAACGGCGAGGAGACCTGACACGGCCCGCGGGAAATAAATGGATTGTCTAACTTCTACAACAATTTACAATGACATGAATAGATTGTCTGATTTGTGGATATGCTATGACCCGCCTTCTCGCCCTCGCCTTCGCCGCTTTGACAGCCACCTCCGCCCTAGCCCAAGACCTCATCGACAAGGGCTTTGTCGACGGCTGGAACATCATGATGGACCCCGCGCTTGGCAACGGGTGCCTGATCCAGACGGTGTATCAGGATCTCTCGGTGGTGCGGCTGGGCTATGATGCCTTGGGCAATCGTGGGTATTTCGCCGTGTACAACAAGGCATGGGGCGACATTAAACAGGGTGAGAGTTATCCGATCCGCTTTGATCTGGACGGCAAAAGCTATGATGCGACGGCCATCGGGTTCAACGAACGCGACGTGCCGGGCGCAACCGTGTTTTTCACTGACCGGAGCTTTGTGAACGCCATCGCTCAGAACAAAACGATGACCGTCTATAACCCGGCAGGTGAGGTGGTGATGGCCATCGATCTGAAAGGCACCGCCAGGGCGCTGGACTATGCGCGGGATTGCCAGAACAAAAAGCTTTAACGAATCGGATCGAACAGCGCGTCCTTGGCCGTGCAGTCGCGGATCACGTCGCGGCCACAGGGTACGGAATCAAGATCGCGGGACAGACACAGGCGGACTTCTTCGATATAGCCCTGTTTGCAGGTGATCGTGATCATGTCGCGCTCCAACTCCGGGTTGGCCTTCAGGAATGCCTCCTCGACCACCGAAGCCGGCAGTTTGACGGATGAATCCAGTTTGCGGAACACCTCAGGGCGCTTGACGGCTTCGTAAGCCCGCCGGGACAAGGCAAAGTAGTCGGATGCCGACAATCCCGAGCATGTGCCGTGTTTCTTCCATTGATGCCAAGCAAGGCCGGAACTGCCTTGTATGTCCTCCATTTCCCGCGTCGTGCGTCGCGAAGGTGGGCCTTCCGGGGTACGGCAGTAGGACGGCCAGCCCTGATGGAACTGTGGCCATAGCCCGTGCAGTATCCAGCCGTGATCATGCCGATCGTCACATTGATCCGAGCCGCGCGCGTCACCTTCGCGGGCGCACCAGTTGGGCGACCAACTGAGCGACAGCACGTAGTAATCGAACTCGCCCGCCTTTTCGCCCTCGGCCGGCGCAGCGACCGCGCTCAAGACCCACAAAACCAGCCCCGTAATCCCTTGGCGCATTCGCCTCTTCCCTTCTTGCCTTTGCGCGACTATATACGGGCCAAGTTCCCCGACAACGGAAACCTGCCCCAAAACCAAGGGGCCGCCGAATTCCGGCGACGGGACAGATGTATGTATAGGAGACGGGCTGATGGCAAAACCGCTTATGGCCAAGGCAACCGCCGTATGGCTGGTGGACAACACCACGATCAGCTTCAAGCAGATCGCGGATTTCGTAGGAATGCACGAGTTGGAAGTGCAGGGTATCGCTGATGGCGACGTCGCCGCCGGCGTCAAGGGCTTTGACCCGATCGCCAACAACCAGCTGACCCAGGAAGAAATCGACGCGGCACAGAACAACCCGCTTCACAAGCTGAAGCTCAAGTTCAACCCATCGGCCGCCGGTGAGGAAAAGCGCCGTGGTCCGCGCTACACGCCGCTTTCGAAACGTCAGGACCGTCCGAACTCGATCCTGTGGCTGGTCAAGTTCCACCCGGAACTCAGCGACGGCCAGATTGCTAAGTTGGTGGGCACCACCAAACCCACCATCCAGTCGATCCGCGAACGCACGCACTGGAACATCGCCAACATGCAGCCGATTGATCCGGTTGCTCTGGGTCTGTGCAAACAGTCCGAACTGGACACCGCCGTGCAGAAAGCGGCGGCCAAGAAAGCGGCTGAAGGCGGCGTGATGAGCGATGACGAACGTCGCAAGCTGGTCTCGACCGAGCAGTCGCTGGAAATGGACGCAGCGCCGAAAATCCCGACCGCAATTGAAGGTCTGGAAACCTTCTCGCTGTCCGACGAACCGTCGGAAGAGAAAGACGACGAGCCGATCATCGACGCAGACAGCTTTTTCAACCTGCCCAAGGGTGGGGCGGATGACGAAGACGAAGACGATCTTCGCCCGTAACGCGCAAACAGCCTCGGCCATGACGGCTGGGGCTTTTTTCACGGACTTGCCATGCTGAACGTTCTATCTGCGGTATTTGGCCCGCATCGCGCCGTCACGATTTATGCCTTTCTGAAAACGTGGGGGCTTGGTCTGGCCGGCGGCGTTGTCATGATTGCCATCGTCACGACATTGTTTCTGCTGGGGGATGAAGGCGAACACGAGCATGAGGCGTTTCTGACCGTCCCGGTTCTGTCTGCAACTCCGGTGAACGGAGATCTGAAGAACGGCGTCGTGGCATCTGTCCGCTTGCCGGATGGGTCCGCCACATCGATTACGTCTACAGATGCGCAGATTTCGCAGACAGTGGGCACGACGGCCTGTATCGAAAAACGCGTTTACCTCGAAAGCGGAGAAGCCCGGTACCGGCTCAAACTGCCACGTCTGTGCGACGGTAGTTGATCGACGGCACCGAACGGATAAAAGCCGCCCGATGTGACACCGGGCGGTTTTTGCGTTCATACCAATTGAAAGATGATACCAGCCACGATTGCGCCACCGACTCCCAGGGTCAGATAGGTTGCAAAGACACGTGGTTTGACCAATGACCAGACCGCAGCCATCGCCGGGATGGAACTGACAGCACCGGCAACCATGAACGACATGGCCGCACCCGCTGTCATACCTTGCTCCATCAACCCTGCCAGCAAAGGCGGCGCCACGTACGAGTTCAGGTATGCCGGCATACCCACCAGCGCAGCGACGACGATCGGCAGCACGCCTTCTCCGCCAACCACGCCGGCGATCAGGTCGGCGGGGATATAATTGACCAAAAGCGCCTCGAGGACATAAGCCAGCGCAAGCCATTTCAACAGGAACAGACCGTTGTGCACGAATTCCGAACGGAACCGGGCGCGACGCTCGGACTCCGGCCAGAATGTCCAGACCGGCTTGGTATCCGTTTTCGGACCACATCCGCAGCACCCGGAGGGCTTGTATTCGCGCAAAGGCTGGGCAAACGCTCCTTTGCGCATAAGCAACCGAACCGCGAACCCGCCGAACAGGCCAAGCGCAACCGCCGCAACAGCCTTGCCGATGGCAAAGGGCCATCCCAGCGCACCGGCGGTAATCAAAAGCGTAGGCGGATCGATCAAGGGTGAGCTGAGCCAGAACGCCATGACCGCGGACAACGGCGCACCAAGGGCCAGAAGACCCGCAATGAAGGGAATAACCTCGCAAGAACAGAAGGGGGCAAGACCACCGAACAAGGCAGCCAGAAAGATCATCCGGGTCTCGCGCCCCTCAAAGGCACGCGCCACCATCACCTCTGCGCCGGTCGCCTTGAGGTAAGACAGCAGAAGCACTGCAAACAGAATATATTGCCCTGTATGCGCCAGAGCCTTGGCTGCAAATGTCACCACCTCGGGCAAGTTTCCGGGATCCAGGATTGCCACCGCCGCCAGAATGACGACGATCAGCGTCCAGGGTGTCTTGATCAGGTCCAGCGCCATTTTGGCAGTCATGCGCGGGTTCTGTGTCAATTCAGCCATCGTTCGCAGCCTTTCCAACTTCGTCAGCGCAGCACTCGCTGAGAATGAATTGCGCCAGATTTCTCAATTCGTCGTAATTGGCGCGGTTGATCGTGGTTCGACCGACCTTTTCCTGTTCAACCACTCCACCGGCCGCAAGAAACCGCAGGTGATGGGCCAGGGTCGACGGGGCAATCCCGGTCCGGTCCTGTATCTCGCCAACGGTCAATCCGGCTTTGCCAGCCCGGACCAGCGTCTTGAGGACTTTCAGCCGAGCTTCAGAGCCCATGGCAGAAAATCCGGCAGCAGCAGCTTCCCACATCCACTATCTCCATTAAACTAGATGTATAGTTATTTAGTCCGAAGGAACTCTCCGGTCAACCCCGCCGACAAAATTTCGTGACTGCGATGTAAGTCCAGATTGCCCCGGCCTTAAGTCCACCCTATAAGCAGGCATGGGGATTTCGGTCGATACATTCTTTCTTGAGCTCAATGGTCAGGGCACATTGCAGGCCCAGATCCAGCAGATGATTGCCGAAGGCATCTTGTCCGGTCGCTTTCACGTCGGAGAAAAACTCCCTTCGTCACGCAAACTGGCCGCGCATCTGGGGGTCAGCCGAATAACGGTGACATTGGCCTACACCGAACTGTTGGCCAATGACTACCTGACCGCCAAGGGACGGTCCGGGTATTACGTTTCGCAAAACGCACCTGTCCCCCCCAAGTATTCGCCTGTCCAGCGCGGCACAGAATCCGTTGACTGGGACAAGGCACTGGCGCGTCGCTTTCTGGACAGCGACGTGCTGCCAAAACCCAGCGACTGGCGAGAATACCGTTATCCGTTCATCTACGGGCAGGCTGACCGAACCTTGTTTGACCACGCCAACTGGAGGTTATGCGCCGTCCGCGCGTTGGGACACAAGGATTTCGATTCGCTGACCGGTGATTACGTGGATCAGGATGATCCGTTGTTGATCGAGTTTATTGCCCGTCACACTCTACCACGCCGAGGCATCGCGGCCCGCCCCGAAGAGATCTTGATCACTCTTGGCGCGCAGAACGCGCTCTGGCTGGCATCGCGTATCTTGCTGACCCACAATCGCACGGCCGTCATAGAAGACCCATGTTACTATGCGCTGCGAAGCCTTCTGAACCATTGGGACTGTGCGGTCACGCCCTTGAGTGTGGACCGGGACGGTCTGCCGCCCGAGGCGATTCCCGACGAAGCAGACGTCATCTTTACCACCCCCAGCCATCAAAGCCCGACAACCGCGACGATGCCGATCGACCGCCGCAACCAGTTGCTGGACCGAGCACGCGAACTCGACGCGATGGTCGTCGAGGATGACTATGAGTTTGAAATGGCCTTCCGAGGCGCCCCTTCGCCGGCGCTGAAATCCATGGATCGGGATGGGCGCGTGATCTACGTCGGCAGTTTTTCCAAGTCGCTGTTTCCAGGATTGCGACTTGGATACATGGTCGGCTCAGAGCCCTTTATCCGCGAGGCACGCGCGCTGCGTTCATTGGTTCTGCGTCACCCACCAGGCCACATTCAGCGCACGGCGGCGTATTTCCTGTCGCTGGGCCACTACGACGCGCAAATTCGGCGTATGTCAAAGGCCTTGCAAGAGCGGCGCGACGCGATGGACAAAGCCATCGCGGAAAGTGGGCTGACCGTGGCTGGACGGGGTGTAATTGGCGGCTCTTCACTGTGGATGTCAGCCCCTGAGCATGTCGACACAACTCAACTGGCATTAAGACTGCAAAACCAGGGTGTTCACATCGAACCCGGCGCACCGTTCTTCTCGGGGCCGGACAGACCACAGAATTTCTATCGCCTGGGCTATTCCTCAATTCCAACTAACCGCATCGCGACCGGCGTGAAACTGATCGCAGACGCAATTCGGGCCGTTTGAGCCTTATCTGGACCTAATCCGGCTTTCGTTTTGGCCCTAACGCAGGTCGCACCCTTGCGCCAAAACCATATCAAACGCCGGGTGCAGTGCCCGGTTTCACTCACTCTTGGTTGGAGAGCACCCTTATGAAAATGACGACGGAAGAGGCCTTTGTTAAGGTTTTGCAGATGCACGGGATTGAGCATGCGTTCGGGATCATTGGATCTGCG
>NZ_JBQERJ010000015.1:0-64265 GCF_056534925.1 Ruegeria sp. P10 | reverse complement strand
TCTGGGCGTCGGTCAGCGAAAACAGATCAGACATGTTCACCGCCCGTTTTTCGAACCGTGAAACACGCAACCCCGCTGAAATCAATGGGTCCTGACCCTAGCTCGAGATCTCGACCCGACATTCGAGACCACCGAGGGTACTGGAAGCGCCCAAAATCAGATGGGTGTCATAAGCTTTCAGCAAATCGACTGCTATTGTCAGTCCTAGCCCGCTGCCGGTGACCGATGTGTCCAAACGACCGCCGGACCGAAGTGCATCGCGGCGGGCGTCTTCCGGAATCCCGGGGCCGTCGTCTTCGATGCTGATTTCGATGCAACCGGGGTTGCGCTTGGCCGTCAAGCGTACACTTTTCCGGCACCACTTGACTGCGTTGTCCAGCAAGTTGCCCAACACCTCTTCAATATCTTGTGCATCCATGCGTACCCAGAGACCGGGGTCACGCACGATCTGCAGAGATTTGCCTTCGCGATCCGCTATTGTTGCAAACAGCCGTTCCAGCCTGTCGATAGCGTTTGTCAAATCCGTTCTCGAATGGGTTAAGTCCGCGGTATGCAAGGCTCTCAATCTGGCGAGAGATCGGCTCAATTGAGCATCGATCCGGTCCAACGCCTCCCGCGCGGTGCCCGTTGCAACTCCTGCACCGGAAAGCGTTTCCAGTTCGTTCCGCAAAATTGTGGCAGGAGTTTTCAAAGCGTGGGCCAAGTCGGCTGCCTGACGGCGAGATCCTGACACGATCTCACGATTCCGACGCAGAAGTTTGTTCAGGTCTTCAACCAGTGGAGCGACCTCTTCCGGATAATCAGCTGGTCTGAGATCTTCATCCTGATCCCAGCGATGCGCGACATCGGAACGCAATCTTCTTAAAGGCCCAAGTATGATAGTCATCAATAGAAGAGATCCGGCCACCCCTATCAGACCGACAAGGGCAAATACGGGCAATAGGCTTTGTTGTGCGGCACGGCGTTCGGCGGCAAGTTGAACCCGACTTTCGGCGACACTTACGCCCCAGACAGAGCCGTCTTCGTACGTGATTTTTTGAAAGGCACTGCGCAGGACCTCACCTTCGGGGCCATTCGTAGTCCACAGCGTTGGCGTATCTGGGTTGCCGGAAGGCTCGGCGATAACTTCGTCAAACAGTGACGCAGACGTAAAGATTTCTCCTTCGTCGTTGCTAACTTGCCAGTATCTACCAGAGTATGGAGAACTGTAAGCCGGATCGAACATCAGATCCCGGAGTGAATCGGGGCTTTGGGTGGTGACGCTCAATCCCACTACAAGCTGTGTGTGGCGGTCCAACAAAGCAGTGTCGAAGCGATCTGATACGCGGTTGTTGATGTAAGAAAAGACGGCAAGTGTACCTAATCCAACAGACACGGCTCCGGATGCAAAGCCTCCTAACAATGCCCGTTGACGCAGTGACAACATCAGGCAGAGTCAATCATATATCCGCGGCCCCGTACCGTTGTAATCAAGTCGGAGCCAAGTTTTTTGCGCAGACGGGTTATGAAGACTGCAATGGTATTGGAATCCCGGTCGCCGTCGTATTCATAGATATGTTCAGAAAGCTCGGTTCTTGAAATCATGCGCCCGGCATTGAGGGCCAGATAGGTAAACACAGCGATTTCCTGAGCCGTTAGATCGATCGGAACGCCATCAACCGTCACTCGCCCGTTGCGCGTATCCAGAACGACGTTACCCATCTCGATCACCGGGTTCAACTGGCCACTTTGCCGCCGCAAAATGGCGCGGACCCGGGCCGCCAGTTCTGGCATGTGGAACGGTTTGGTCATGTAGTCGTCCGCACCGGCATCAAGCCCGTCGACACGCTCACTCCAGCCATCGCGGGCGGTAAGTATCAGAACCGGGGTTTGCACGCCCGAACCACGCCACTCGCGCAGCACCGAGATACCGTCCCGTTCCGGCAGGCCGATATCCAGAATGATCACGTCGTACGGTTCGGTCGCGCCCAGATGTAACGCGTCGAGACCGTTGTTTACCACATCCACTACGCGACCTTCGGCATTCAACAGCTTTTTGATCTGATCGCAGAGGTGCGGTTCATCTTCTGCAAGCAAAACTCTCATGCACCAGCACTATATGCGCGTGTCTCGAAGTTTAAACATCATCTTTTTCCGCCGCTGTTTCCCCCGCCATTACCGCCGCTGTTTCCCCCGCCATTGCCGCCGGAGTTTCCACCACCGTTGCCGCCGCTGTTTCCCCCGCCATTGCCGCCGGAGTTTCCACCACCGTTGCCACCGCCATTACCGCCGGAGTTTCCGCCACCGTTGCCGCCGCTGTTTCCCCCGCCGTTACCGCCGGAGTTTCCGCCACCGTTACCACCGCTGTTACCGTTGCCGCCACGGTTTCCATTGATGCCATTGTTCGCCGACTTCCCTTGCGATGCAGCAGCAGGATTGCCTGGCGCTGTCTTGGCAGCTTCAGTTACCTGCCGCCCAACACTTGACCGATTGGGTACAACAACACCAGTTTTTGCATTGACGATAACGCTGATTATCTTTCCATTCGGCTTTTTGACCAGAATTCGATAATAGACTTCATCTGTCTGAAAGGCACGCGCATTAACTGGGGTGCCGCCAAAAACTCGCTCTACACCCTTGATAACCTTTTTAAGCCGAATGGCTTGTCCCGAACTTGTCGCCTTGCGTAACTCCGCCTGCTTCAGTTCGCGGGCAGCCGCATCGCTTTCTCCGGGCTGGAGAACCGCGAAAAGGCAGGCAAGGATCAAAAGCTTTTTCATCTTCGGTACTTTTTACGGCGCTGACGCCCGATCAACCTAACGAAGGTTACATGAACCGTTGATGAACGACCAGTTTCCCGTGGGTTCAACATCAATGGGGTTAGATGACAAAAACTAGGACAAGAACCCGGCAAGGACATACGGCCTGTCGGAATCAAGTTTGAAATAGCGCTGACGACAGAAACTCAAAATTGAACAACGAGAAACGCCATGAAAAACACAATGACCGGATTGTTGAAAACCTCAGCTGTTGCCATCGCCCTGATGAGTTCCGCCGCGCTCGTTGGGGCGGTCGCCTTTCCTGATTCTGCCTACGCGAAAGGCGGCAACGGAAAAGGCGGCGGCAACGGCGGAGGAAACAGCGGCGGCAACGGTGGCGGCAACGGAGGCGGTCACGGTGGCGGTCACGGCGGAGGAAACTCCGGCGGTAATGGCGGTGGGAACGGAAATGGCCATGGTAGCGGAAATGACGGAGCCGGAAACAGTAGTGGCAAAGGTTTAGGAAAGGGCGCATCCAAAAATGCAGGAAAGTCTGCAACTGGCAAGACAAGTAACAAAGCAACTGGAATTTCAGGATCGCGCCCCCAATCTTCAAAAGGGAAAAAATTCTCTTTGAAAGAGATATTTGGTGGCAGGAAGTCCAAGGCCAATAAACCCAAATCCAAAGCAACGAAAACCGCGCGAACAATCACGTCATCGCCTACGGTCACCAGTTCAGTGCGCCCGGAAAAGCGTCCGACAGGACACAAAATGGCTTCGTTACTTGGGGCTCATCCGTCAGAGTTGGGCGCGTTGAACGCAGCAAATGCGAGTGAGACGGCCCTACTGAACGCTGCACCCAACTCACGAGTCGGCCGAATTGCTACTTATCGTGAAACGGTATTGGCTGGCGATGATCTGCGGGCGGCGCTGGAGGAGCAGCAGGATCTTCTGGACGGGATGACGCCGCCAGATCGTTCTGTTTCTGAAATCGAACAGGATCTTGAAGCGGCACAAACTGATGTTCAGGAAAAGCAGGATCGTGTGACCGAACTTGAAGAGGCGCTGGAAGACGCTGGTGGCACCGACCCAGACATCGAGGCAGCGCTTGAGGAAGCAAACAACGATCTACAGGACGCCATCGACACGGCTGAAAGTTTGGAAACCGAGAAACAGGATGCTGTCGAATATGAAGAAGCGGTTGCTGAGGTCGAGGACTTGACTGAGGCCGTTGAAGATCAAGGGCTGACTGAACGCGAAGCACTGGAAAACGCGGCAAACAAGCCCGTTACAGACGAGGTTGAGGCGGCAGTAAAATCACTGCTTGGGTTAGATGGCTAACAGTATTGGCTTGTTATTCTGCAAGCCGATGGTGGCCGGGTCGACCATGTCTTTACCACGAGCATGGCCGGCCCGGCGTCGTGTCGACACCATCTGACTAGATGGATGGAGATACGCTTTTAGCGTCGTGAACGCATTGAGGTTTCTCAATAATAGACCCGCTCCGATACGGAGCGGGCTTTGCAGTATCCTGATTTGGTCGCCGTAACCTGGAAGCGTGATGGCTTGTAATCGTCGTTTCAGGCGTCCTTGTTTGTCTCATCCAGTCGCTTGTTGTTAATGATGTCAGTTAGTGCATTCTCGATAGGAGGGAAGCGATTGGTGCTCGAATTTTCGGCGTTGGAACGCGCGCCGTGAACGGCGACATTTGAGGACTGCATAGTTGCAGGAACACAAGGCTCAACCCCAATGGCAGACTTGATCATTCTTTTCCCCTTCGACAAAGACGGGCTTTTTAAGATAGCCCTGCGGGGAGTAGTATGAGCTAAACACTTTGAACACTCAGAGAATACATTGTTCACGTTCGGTTAATGTTGTCGCCCCGGTGTGAACAAAAGGTTGGGGGTAATCTTGCTGCTTGGAATAACCCGCCAATCAGGCGAACCCATCCAGCAGTGGCATTATTTGAGCAGGACGGTTCAAATAATGCTGTTGTTTTTAATCGGTATTGCGCTTCTTAGCTGGTACCGTTGTTCTGGATTCATGGAAACCGCCTTGCCAGCGGTGACATGTTTATTCGAGATGCTGCGGTATTTTATGTGGTACTCTTAGATTCAGATTATTAAAAATCTAATAAAAACATAAAATTATGATATAAATTCGAAGACTCCTCGGTCCGCCACTGGTTTCCTCTCGCCCAACGACTGGCGGCGACTTGCTGCGCCCAAATTCGCAAGGCGCTGTTCTGCCTGTTCCTAAGCAAGTCCGGTGGCCAATCTTTGCAGGGCCGTCTCATTTTGATCTTTGTCAAGGTTGAACGCGGGCCGCCGAGATACAGTCACCAATGTATCAGGAGGTCTTGCATGGAAAGACTGGTCGAAATTGGGCGGACATTTGTTCAGGCGATGCGTGATCGCAATGGCTTGGCAAGTGTTGACGAGATATACGCGGAAAACGCTCAGTCCATAGAGGCGGTTGTGCCTCCGGTGCGGCAATTTCGGATTACAAAGGGTCGCGACGCCATCAAGGCAAAGCGGGAAGATTGGCTGAAAACGCATGAAATCCAAACGCTTACGGCAGATGGCCCTTTTGTTCATCCGCCCAATCGCTTTGGGGTGCGTTTCAATGCCGAGGTCGTGCAGAAAGACACCGGACAACGAATGAACCTTAGCGAAATTGCCATTTATTCAGTTGAGGATGGCAAGATTGTATTGGAAGAGTTCTTTATGTTGCCAAAATAGCGAACGGTACCTGGCAACACGGCTTCCCAAGCGCTCGCTGCCATTTCAGGAAGCCTCGCCAGGTCCGGCGCTGCAATCAAGTACGTCCAATCAAAATGGGCGGTTGACTGGTCGGTCCGGGGCCTGGTGGGCAGATGGAATTAGGTTTGCAGCATTTTAGCACTCTGCCCGGATCGGAGAACCTAGATGACCGAACTCTCACTTGACAAGCTGTCTGCCGAGGTCGGGGTTTGTGCGGCAGATACCGACGAGAATGCCCCGCCACACCCCTATGAGAAACTTGACCGCGCAACGCGCGCGGCCCTTGCCCGTGCCACCGCCGGTGTTTCCCCGCATTCGATAATGGCCACCTGGATCGATTGGGCCCTGCACCTGGGTCGTTCCCCCGGACGCCAGCTTGAACTGACAGAACGCGCGGCACGTGATGCGGCCAAACTCTGGGTCTATGCCAGCGAGATGGCGACCGGCGCGAAGGCCACTCCGCCTTTTCAGCCATGTAAGCAGGATCACCGTTTCAATGCGCCCGGCTGGCAGCAGGCGCCATTTTCCCTATGGCAGCAGGCTTTTCTGAGCGCGCAGGATTGGTGGCAGGCCGCAACGGACGAAATGCCCGGCATCGCCCCCCGCGACGCCGAACGCGGGCAATTTCAGGTTCGTCAGGCGCTTGATCTTGTCTCTCCTTCGAACTTCCCGTGGTCAAACCCGGAAATCATCAATCGCACCTTTCAGACCGGCGGTCGCAATTTGATAGAGGGCGCCGCTCACTTTCTTGAGGATGTTGCCCATACCATAACGCAACAGCACGAACCTGCCCCTGAGGGTTATGAAATCGGTAAAGACATTGCCGCGACCCCCGGCAGGGTTGTTTATCGCAACGCGCTGTTCGAGCTGATTCAATACACACCAAGCACCAAGCGCGTGCAGGCGGAACCGATCCTTTTCGTGCCTGCATGGATCATGAAATATTATGTGCTCGATCTGTCCCCGGAAAACTCCATGGTGCGGCATCTGGTCGAGCAGGGCTTTACCGTGTTCATGATTTCCTGGGTCAACCCCACCGCTGATCAGGCTGATCTCAGCCTCGAGGATTATCGCCTGAACGGTGTCATGGCCGCGATCGAGGCCATCGAGAAAATCGTTCCGGGCCAAAAGATCCACGCCAATGGGTATTGCCTTGGCGGCACACTTCTGGCGGTTGCTGCCGCGGTGATGCAACGCGATGGCGATGACAGGCTTGCAAGCGTTACGCTGATGGCGGCGCAGGTTGATTTTGCCGAAGCCGGTGAGCTTTTGCTGTTTATCGATGACAGCCAGGTCGCTTTTGTAGAAGACCTGATGTGGTTGCAGGGCTATCTTGACCGCCCTCAGATGACGCGAACTTTTACGACAATCCGCGCCGAGGATCTGATCTATGCCCGGGCTGTCCGTCGCTATTTTCTGGGTGAAGACGACCTGCCTACGGAGCTGACCGTCTGGAACAATGACACGACCCGGATGCCGGCGCGAATGCATTCCGAATATTTGCGCGGTCTGTTCCTGGAAAACCGGCTGAGCGCTGGGCGCTTTTCTGTCGAAGGTCGGGTCGTTGCGCTCAAGGATATACGCGTACCCATGTTTGTGGTCGGAACGGAATCCGACCATATTGCCCCGTGGCGATCAGTGTACAAAATTCGGCTGTTTACCGACGGAGACCTCACCTTCGTGCTGACCAACGGTGGTCACAATGGCGGCATCCTGAGCAAGCCGGGGCACAAGCTCCGCCACTATCGGTTGGGCCACAGGCCGGCGGACGCGCTGTATACCTCGCCGGATGAGTGGTTCGAGTCGGCCGAAGTAAAGCAAGGTTCCTGGTGGCCTGCGATGGTGGATTGGATCAAAGACCGTTCATCGGGCGAAACCGCGCCGCCGCCGATGGGCGGAAAGCGAAGGGGGGCTGAAAACCTGCCCAAAGCGCCGGGCAGCTACATTCTTCAGGCCTGAAACCGGCGGCGAAGGTCAGACCCGTCAGTGCCCTGTCGATCTCCTTTGGACACTCTGCGCAAGCCCTTCAGGTGAAGTTGAGATTTTGGTCGCTCGGTTGGATCTGGGACTTTGCGATGGATCAAGCCTTGCTGCGGCGCAGGTGTGTTATCGTGCAGGTCGTCGAAACCCTGTGCCACATTTGCGGGTTAGTCGAAGGCCAAGCCCGCAATTTGCAACGAAAAGAGGCAATACACAGATGATTTCGGGCGGATGTATCTGGAGAGTTGGACCATGACACGCGCAATGGTTTTGAACGAGGCCGGCCGCGCGCTGAGACTGGAAGACATCGAACTTCCGACGCCGGGCCCTCATGATATCGAGATCCAGATCGAGGCTTGTGGTGTTTGCCGAACGGATCTTCACATCGTCGATGGTGACCTCGAACATCCTGAACTTCCACTGGTTCCGGGCCACGAAATCGTTGGGCGGATCGTGCGAAAGGGGGATGCCGTTACAGGGCTGGATGCCGGTCAGCGCGTGGGTGTGCCATGGCTTGGATCCACATGTGGGAAATGTCCGTATTGCCATCGCGCACAGGAAAACCTGTGTGACGCGCCGGTGTTCACGGGATACACGCGAAACGGAGGATTTGCCGAAGCCTGCCTTGCGGATGCACGGTATGTTTTTGCCCTGCCAGAGATTGCCGATCCGGTTGCACTGGCGCCGTTGTTATGTGCCGGGCTTATCGGGTTTCGCTGTCTGCGAATGGCCCAGGATGCCAAGGAAATCGGCTTTTATGGCTTCGGAGCTGCCGCGCATATCCTTGCACAACTGGCCGTCTGGCAGGGCCGGAATGTATATGCGCTGTCCCGGCCCGGCGATATCGAGGCACAGGAGTTTGCGCGTGATCTTGGTGCGGTTTGGTCTGGTGGGTCTGACGAGCGACCACCGGTGGAACTGGATGCTGCAATCATATTCGCACCTGTCGGGGCCCTTGTGCCCAAAGCGCTGCAAGCTGTCCGCAAGGGCGGCCGCGTGGTTTGCGGCGGAATTCACATGAGCGACATTCCGTCCTTTCCCTACAGCGATCTTTGGGGGGAACGCCAAATCCTGTCTGTCGCAAACCTGACGCGCCAGGATGGTGAGGCGTTTTTTGCAATGGCCCAAGCCGCTGGCATCCAGACACGGACCCAAAGATATTCACTGAAGGACGCCAACACAGCCCTCGCGGATCTGAGCGCCGGACGATTGCAAGGGGCAGCGGTTTTGGTTCCCTGACCAATGGTCTGTCGCGCCCCGCACCGGCTTGACAAGTCACAGCGGACGTCAGCATCCGAAATTAGGGTGGTGCCTTAGGCAAACGGATCCTGATCGTGGAATGGACGAAACACCGGAACACGAAAGACCGCTCAGCGTACTGGGATGTCGCCCACGCGTGCAGGATATGATCATACCGGCGGACTCGTGGACGATCATGCGCCAACAATCAAACTGGACCGTCAGATGAGCGAAGAGCTTGTTTCCATTCAGTGTGTTGAAAATGCTGGCTTTGTATTGCAAATCGGCTTTTGGTGCCGCAGAGAACGAATATTGGTGTCATCCCTGACAACCGTGTCATTGATATTTACATTTAAATATATGAAAAATGTGTATTTAAATTAAATCAAACAAAAAAGTTTTTCAAACGATCTTGGTTTTCGTCAAGACGTTTACAAAATTTTGTTTCAAATCCAGTAATTTGTTGTGAAATTTTCCACCGCCTTTCCATTATTGAAATGCACATAAGTGCGCTTTCGTCTGCTGGAAGAGGAGCCAGACGACGAGAGAAAGGGAAATGGGAGGAATTAATGACCAATAAATCTGTCACACGCCGCGGCGTGTTGAAGTCTGGTGCCGTTGCAGGCACCGGTCTGGCCCTGCCTACGATCTTCACGGCTTCGTCGGCGGCCGCTTACACCAACGAACCAACCGGAGGGTCCGTGACCCTGGGCTTCAATGTTCCCCAGACCGGGCCGTATGCGGAAGAGGGCAATGACGAGCTGCTGGCGCAACAGCTGGCGGTGGAACACCTGAACGGAGAGGGTGACGGCGGTTGCCTGAACACCTTCACGTCGAAGGCGCTGAAGGGCAATGGCATCCTCGGCAAGAAGGTCGAGTTTGTCACAGGTGACACCCAGACCAAGTCAGACGCCGCACGTGCGTCCGCAAAGTCGATGATCGAAAAAGACGGTGCGATCATGATCAACGGCGGGTCGTCCTCGGGCGTGGCCGTTGCGGTTCAGGGCCTGTGTCAAGAAGCGGGTGTGATCTTTATGGCGGGTCTGACCCACGCCAACGACACGACCGGCAAGGACAAGAAGGCCAATGGTTTCCGCCATTTCTTCAACGCCTACATGTCGGGCGCTGCGCTTGCGCCGGTGCTGGCGGCCGAGATGGGCAACGACCGCCGCGCCTATCACCTGACGGCGGACTACAACTGGGGCTGGACCCAGGAAGAGTCGATCGTCGCCTCGACCGAAGCCCTGGGATGGGAAACGGTCAACACCGTCAAAACGCCGCTCGCGTCAACAGACTTCTCGTCCTACATCACTCCGGTTCTGAACTCGGGCGCGGATGTTCTGGTTCTGAACCACTATGGCGGCAATATGGTGAATTCGCTGACCAACGCGATTCAGTTCGGCCTGCTCGACAAAGTTGCCAACGGCAAGGACTTCAAGATCGTCGTGCCGCTGTATTCGGAGCTGATGGCCGCCGGTGCGGGCGAGAACATCAAGGGCGTGCTGGGTTCAATGAACTGGAACTGGCAGTTGCAGGATGAAGGCACAAAAGCCTTCGTGAAATCCTTCGGCGAGAAATACGGCAAGCCGCCGTCCAACTCGGCCCAGACCTGCTATGCCCAGGTTCTGTTGTACGCGGATGCGTGCGAACGCGCCGGCACCTTCAACCCATGCGGCGTCGTCGAGGCCCTGGAAGGCTTCGAGTTCGACGGGCTGGGTAACGGTCCGACCCTGTACCGCGCCGATGACCACCAGTGCTTCAAAGACGTGCTGGTCGTGCGTGGCAACATGAACCCGACCAACGCCTATGACACGCTGGAGATCGTCGAGATCACCCCACGCGCGCAGGTCGAATACGATCCGGAGCATCCGATGTTCGCCGGTGGCGCACTGGGTGAGTGTAACCCGGGCGCATAAGACCGCGTATCAAAGTCTGGCTGCCAAAAATGGTGGCCAGACATCTACAGCAGGGTTGATCCTGTTGTGCCACTCAATTCACACTGACCAACCCTGAGGTGGGCCAATGGACGCCATCCTATTGCAAATTCTGAACGGTCTGGACAAAGGGTCGGCTTATGCGCTGATTGCGCTGGGGCTGACGCTTATTTTTGGGACGCTCGGCGTTGTGAACTTTGCCCATGGGGCCCTGTTCATGATCGGTGCGTTCTGTGCCGTCACTTTGCAAAAGCTCATGAACCTGAGCTTTGTAACCATCGACGAGAGCCAAACCGACTTTCTTGGCAACCCGCTGAAAGTGGAAACACCCTATGTCGAGGCGTGGTTCGGCCCGGAGTTTGGGGCGACGATTATCGACTGGTCCGTTCCATTGGCCATCCTGTTTGCGATCCCGATCATGCTGGCGGTTGGCTATGTGATGGAACGCGGGCTTATCAAGCATTTCTACAAGCGCCCCCACGCGGACCAGATCCTTGTCACGTTCGGCCTGGCGATCGTGTTGCAGGAAATCGTAAAGTACTTCTTCGGTGCCAACCCCATTCAGACGCCGCCGCCCGACGCGCTGAGTGGCTCTATCGACCTCGGCACGATGATCGGGTTTGATCCCAACGCGATCATCTACCCGATCTGGCGCCTGGTCTATTTTGGCTTTGCGGTTGCCATTATCGGTGCCGTCTTCTCATTCCTGCAATTCACCACCTTCGGCATGGTTGTGCGCGCCGGCATGGCGGATCGCGAAACTGTGGGTTTGCTGGGGATCAATATCGACCGGCGTTTTACGATCATGTTCGGTATCGCTGCCGCGGTGGCCGGTTTGGCGGGCGTCATGTACGGGCCGCTCAACCCACCAAACTATCACATGGGGATGGATTTTCTGGTCCTCAGCTTCGTTGTGGTTGTCGTTGGTGGCATGGGGTCTCTTCCCGGCGCGGTGCTGGCTGGCTTTCTGCTGGGCATTCTCGAAAGCTTCGCCTCTACGACCTGGGCCACAACGACGATCCCGGGCATCAACCAAATCATCATCTACCTTGTTGCCATTATTGTGCTGCTCACACGCCCGCGCGGTTTGATGGGACGCAAAGGCGTGATGGAGGAATAATCGATGTTGGGACTGAACAAAAAAGACACCAGCCTGCTGATCATCGTCGGCATCCTGACGATGCTGGCACCCTTCATCTTGAATCCGTTCCCGGAAGGCAGCGCCATGGCGCAGTTCAACGCGGGCTATCCGGATCTGATGCAGCGTTTTGTGATTTTCGGCATCTTTGCCATCGGCTTCAACATCCTGTTCGGCCTTACCGGATACCTGTCATTCGGACACGCGGCCTTTCTGGGCGTTGGATCCTATTCCGCCGTATGGATGTTTAAGCTGCTGAGTTACAACATCATCCCGGCCATCGCACTCAGCGTTGTGGTCGCCGGGGTATTCTCATTGCTGATCGGATTTGTCAGCCTGCGCCGGTCGGGCATCTATTTTTCGATCCTCACGCTGGCCTTCGCCCAGATGAGCTTTGCGTTGGCTTACTCGGTGTTGTCCAACCCCAAGTTCAACTTGACGAACGGGGAAACGGGATTGCAGGTTTACGCGGATGATCCACAGATTCTGCAAGGGGCGAACTCGCCGGACCTGCCGCATCTGTTCGGGTTGCCGATGCGCGCAACCTACACGCTGGACGTGGGCGCATGGAGTTTTGATTTCAACGCGGGATACTATCTGTGTGCGGTGATCATGATGGTGGTATTCTATCTGTCCATCCGAATTTTTCGTTCACCTTTCGGGATGATGCTGCGGGCCGTCAAATCAAACCAGCAGCGGATGAACTACACTGGCCTGAACTCGAAACCGTACACGCTGGCAGCTTTTGTCATCTCGGGCATGTATGCCGGCCTGGCTGGTGGGCTGATGGCCGCAATGGACCCGCTAGCAGGTGCCGAACGCATGCAGTGGACCGCATCGGGCGAGGTCGTTCTGATGACGATCCTGGGCGGCACCGGCACACTGATCGGGCCGGTGCTGGGTGCAGGCTTCATCAAGTACTTCGAAAATATTTTCTCGAAGATCAACGACAACGTGTTGCACAGCTGGTTTGCATTCCTGCCTGACGGGCTGGAGGACGCTGTGGTTTTCTTGATCCATCCGTTCATCGGCAAGGGATGGCATCTGACGCTGGGCATTCTTTTCATGCTTGTCGTTATCTACTTGCCGGGTGGTCTTGTCGAAGGTGGTCAGCGTTTGCTGAACCGGCTCAAGCGCAAGAAATCAAAATCCGACGACGCGACGTCGGGCAAAACGGAACCGGCGGAATAAGGGGCGAGCCATGGCAATTCTAAGAGTCAAAGACGTCAGCAAGCGCTTCGGCGGCCTCAAGGCGCTCACGGATGTGAATCTCAGCGTCGAGGAGAATTCGGTTCACGCAATCATCGGGCCCAATGGTGCGGGCAAGTCGACCTTGCTGAATTGTCTGGTTGGCAAGCTCATGCCAGATACCGGGTCCGTATTGTTCGACAACGCATCGGTCTTGGGGCTTGAACCCTTCCAGATCAACCAGATGGGCATAAGCCGCGTGTTTCAAACACCAGAGATTTTTGGTGAATTGACGGTGATGGAGAACATGTTGATTCCGATCTTCGCCATGCGGGATGGCGCGTTCCGGATGCATGCATACGAGACCATCGCCAACGAAAAAGCTGTTGTTGAACAGGCCGAAGCCATGCTGGAAGAGATGAACATGGCCGACAAGCGTGAGATGCATGCGGCCTCGCTGTCGCGCGGCGACAAGCGCCGGCTCGAGATTGGCATGTGCCTCAGCCAGAATCCGAGGCTGTTGCTGCTGGACGAACCGACGGCGGGGATGGCGAGGGCGGATACCAACAACACGATCGACCTGCTGAAACAGATCAAGGAAGAACGCGACATCACCATCGCGATCATCGAGCATGACATGCATGTTGTCTTCAGCCTTGCCGAACGCATCACTGTTCTGGCCCAGGGGACACCCCTGGTTGAAGATACTCCTGAAAACATCCGCGGAAACCCAAAGGTTCGCGAAGCCTATCTGGGCGAGGCTGCGTAAGGAAAAGCTATGAACGAGAAACCTGACTTTTCGAAAAACGCCAATCTGGCCAGCACCGCCCCTGCGTTTCTTTCCGTTTGGGATATGCACTCCTATTACGGAGAAAGCTATATCGTGCAGGGTGTCAGCTTCAATGTGCATGAAGGCGAGATTCTTGCTCTTCTTGGGCGAAACGGTGCGGGCAAAACCTCGACACTGCGCTCGATTGCAAGGGTCGCAGAACCCGAAGTAAGACATGGCGAAATCTGGTTGGACCACAAACCGCTGCACAACATGACAAGCTATGAAGCAGCAGCGGCTGGCCTTGGCCTTGTACCGGAAGACAGGCGCATTATTCCCGGCTTGACAGTCGAAGAAAATCTGCAACTTGCACAGATTGCTCCTCCGATCGGATGGTCCCTTGAACGGCTTTACGAGCTGTTTCCGCGTCTCGGTGAGCGCAGGAAGCAGGAAGGGATTACATTGTCAGGTGGCGAACAGCAGATGCTGTCAATCGCCAGAGCGCTTGCCAGGGACATCAAGGTACTGCTTTTGGATGAGCCGTATGAAGGTTTGGCGCCTGTTATCGTCGACGAAATCGAAAAAACCCTCATACATGTCAAGCAGCAGGGTATGACCACGATCATCGTTGAACAGAACGCCGTGCGCGCTTTGGAGTTGGCGGACCGCGCGATCATTCTTGACACCGGTACCATCGTGTTCGACGGAACGGCAAAAGAAGTGCTTGAGGACACCAGTCTTCGTGAGGAGTATCTGGCGATCTGAGCGTTGTTCTGATTGGCAAACAGACCCGATGGGTATCACCAGTTCGTGGCTCACCATGACCCGCGTTCAGGGCAGATACTGCCCATTCGCGCGATCAAAGGTGTTTCACCCCAAAAAATGATGATCGTCGGCTCAAACCCGAATGCGGGTTTGCGGCATTAGGTTCTGTCGGGCCTGCGCTGAATGCGCGCCTCATGCAACGCGCCCCAAAGGACGAGGGGCAAGTTTGCAATGCTTCGCGACATCCGCCACTGCGCCGACCAGAAGATTGCGCCGCGGTGTTCCAGGTCGTTGTGCAATGGATAAGAAAGTCAGGCTCTGCCCCTGGGCTGCCAGTGCCTTCGCCGCAGGGGCCTGCAAGCCGAACCTTCCCCAAATCATTTCGGGCAACCGTTTGATCGTGTGCCCATGGTTTCGATCGATCTGCAAACGCGCCGACGAAATCTGTGCCCGGAGTTGGGCAGTGGGTCTCGCTTTACTTCCGGCTTGTACTATCCGGCTGGCCCATTTCGGCTTCCGGTTCCCAGCACCTTCACTTCCAGCCAGTGGAACATCAGGGCAATAATACCGGCAACGAGAATGTAGAATACGGCCAGCAGGATGAGCGGCTCGTAGATGATGAACGTGTCGGACCGCACCCGCGATGACACGGCATAGATATCAACCACCGTAATCGTGGCGACCAAGGGCGTCGCCTTCAACTGGAGGATGGTTTCACCGCCCAGGGTTGGCAGAACGTTGCGGATTGCCTGCGGCAGCCAGATGCGGCGGAACATTGTCAGCCTGGGCATGCCAAACGCCTTTGCCGCCTCCAGCTGACCTTTGGCGACGCCTTTGAAGGCTCCGCGCATTACCTCACCTTCGTAGCCGGCATAAGAAAGCGTTAGTGCCAGCACCGCATAAGGCCAGGCCTGACGCAGATACGGCCAAAGCTCGGACGATCGTATCCAGGGGAATTGAGGGAACAATGAGCCGAGGCCATAATACAGCAACCAAAGCTGCAAAAGCAGGGGTGTGCCCCGAATGATGGTGCAAAACGCCTTGGCGGGGGCCGCAAGGTACCAGGGTCCAACGGCCTGGGCCAACCCGAGTGGTACGGCCAGCAGAAATCCGAGAACGACGGTGACAACAAGCAGCCAGAGCGTGGTCCAGATTCCCTGCAAGGCAAGCGGGGCGTATTTTGGCAACCAGTCCCATCGCAAAGACATGGCACACCAGATCACGATCCCGGCAAAGATCAGCATCATCACGATGCGATGGGGTTGCATCAAAGACCTGAGATCGATCATCTGCCACCTCCTTTCAGAGAAGGTTGACCGCGACGCGCCCATTTTTCGATCCGCGCGAAGATGGCGCCCGAAAACAGGGTGACCATGAGATAGAGAAAACCCGCCGCCAGAAAGAAGGTGAAATAGGCGCGTGTGCTGCTGGCGGCCTGCCGGGTTTCCAGTGTCAGTTCGTTGAATCCCACGACCGCGAGCAGGGCGGTGTCCTTGGTGGCGATCAGCCACAAGTTGGCCAGGCCGGGTACGGCAAAGCTCATCATGGCGGGGATCGTCACGCGGCGCATGGTCATGAAGGCGGGCATCCCGTAGGATTTGGCGGCCTCGATCTGTCCGGGTGGAACCGCCTGTATGGCTCCGCGCAGGATCTCGGTTGCATATGCGCCCTGTACAACGCCCAGAACCCAAATGCCCGCAGCGACGCCATTGACCTCGACCCGACCTCCACCCATTGCAGCAGAGATTTTGTTGATGATGTCAGATCCCACGTAATACAGGATCAGGATCAGGACCAGTTCCGGCACGGCCCGGATCACGGTCGTGTAGATGGCAAGAAGATCGCGCGTGACCTTCCCGCCATAAAGCTTGCCATAGGCTCCGAACAATCCGATCACGAGGCCGAGCGCATATGCACCAAAAGCGATCTGCAATGAGTGGGACAATCCGCGCAGCAGATTGCCCCCCCAACCCGGTGGCGACAGCGACAGAAGCTCTGCGCTCTGCGCCAATCCAAGCGATTCCAACAGTCCGGTCACGGCAGCCGCTTAGTAGATGCTGGCCGAGAAATAGTTCGAAGTGATCTTCTCGTGCGTTCCATCGGCAAGAATTGCCGCGATGCCCTTGTTCAGCGCTGCAAGCAGGTCATCGTCGCCCTTGCGAACACCCGCACCAACACCCCGGCCCAGGATGGCCGGATCATCTGCGACGGCGCCTTTGATTTCACAGCATACCCCGGCATCCGAGTTCACGAAGTCCGCCATGGCAATACTGTCGGCCTGAGTGGCGTCAATACGACCTGCGAACAGGTCCTGGTTGGCCTCATCCTGAGTTTGATAAACCTTCAGTTCGGAATCCTTGAAATATTCCTGCGCATAAGCCTGGTGGATGGTCGACGCCTGAACGCCGACAACCTTACCGGCCAGCGACTCGGGGGTCGCTTCGATATCCATCGATTTGTCCGCGACGATGACGGCAGGTGTGTTGTAGTAAGGATCGCTGAAATCAATGGTTTTCAGCCGCTCTTCGGTGATCGACATAGATGCCATGATGGCGTCGATCTGCTGTCCGGTCAGCGACGGGATGATACCATCCCAGGCGACCGGCGTGATGACACAGTCAAGTTCCGCAGCGGCGCAGACCGCATTGATGACATCGATTTCCCAGCCGACCCAATTGCCTGAACTGTCCAGCGACGCGAATGGCGGGTAAGGTTCGGCTGCGATGCCGATCTTGACCTCTTCTGCACTGGCGATACCAGCCGAAAGGACAGCGGCGGCAAGGCCGGACGCGAGCAGTTTCTTGACGTTCATTTTGATACTCCCTTTTGGTTCATTTTGTTTTTTAGGTTCAGGCGACCGAGCTGAGGAACTGCTTAAGGCGCTCTGATTTTGGGTTTCCGAAGACTTCGGCAGGTGGGCCCTGCTCTTCGATGCGGCCCTCGAAGAGATAGACAACGTGGTCTGCGACTTCGCGTGCGAATTTCATTTCATGGGTGACAAGCAGCATTGTGCGCCCTTCGGCGGCAAGATCGCGGATCACGGTCAGAACTTCGCCAACAAGCTCGGGATCAAGCGCCGACGTCGGTTCATCGAAAAGCATCACCGAAGGATCGACCGCAAGCGCCCGGGCAATGGCGGCGCGCTGTTGCTGACCACCCGAAAGATAGGCCGGATAGGTGTCAGCCTTGTCGCCAAGGCCCACCCGCGTCAGCAATTCATGCGCCCGTGCGATCGCCTGGGCCTTTGGCACCCTGAGCACATGCACTGGCACTTCGATCACGTTTTCCAGAAGCGTGCGGTGTGTCCACAGATTGAACTGCTGGAAAACCATGGCCAGACGCGTGCGGATACGTTCGATCTGGCGGCGGTTGGAGGGGCTGCCATCGGTGTGCATTTCAACGGGTTCCCCGCCGATGGTTATCTTTCCGGAACTCGGCGTTTCCAGAAAGTTGATGCAGCGCAGCATGGTGGATTTTCCAGAGCCTGACCCCCCGATAATGGCAACAACATCCCCCTTGTTTGCGGTCAGGGATACGCCTTTCAAAACCTCCAGCGTGCCAAAGGATTTGTGCAGATCCTCAACCTTGATCGCTTCGTCGGGCGTGGTTGTTTCGGGTGCGGGTGAAACTGCTTTGGCTGTGTCCATATCCAAGAATCTTCTGATTTCAGCTTGCAGTAAGCCCCGAATCTCGCAATTATGCAAGTGTATAATAACTCCGTGCCATGGATGACACTGACGTGCAGGACGAAAGCCGCAAATTCAAACGTGAGTCTGCCGAGGTTCGCCGCGAGGCGCTGATTCTGGCGACTTTGGACCTGATCGCCGAGATGGGCGTTCGGGGTGCCACGGTGCGCGAGATCGCAGCCCGTGCGAATGTGACCCAAGGTTTGATCCGGCACTATTTCTCATCCAAGGACGAACTGGTTCAGGCGGCATATGAGCACCACATGAATACGCTGACGGACCAGACAGCGGCGTCATCAGGAACCGGAAGCGCGGTTTCTCAGTTGACCAACTTCGTCGACGCGTCACTGCGACAGCCGATCGTCGATCCAAGCGCCGTGGCGTTGTGGGCGGGTTTCCTGAACAAGGTGCAGCATGACCCGAAAATGCAGCGCATTCACCAGCGAACCTATGACTATTTCCGGGATCACCTCGAGAAGCTGATCGTCGCGGCATTGCAGGAAGCCGGGCGTTCGGTTGACGCGTCAGAGGCAATGCAACTGGCCATCGCCTGCAACGCGGTGATCGACGGCCTGTGGCTGGAAGGGGGCGCGCTTCCGGATGCGTTTTCCGAAGGCCAGCTGGCGCGGATCGGTTTGGATTCCGTCAGCGCCATCGTCGGGATTCCATTGACCAAAGGGGTGGAGCAGTCATGAAGACCACATCGGTGACAGAACGGTTGGCGGGCTTGGGTGGCGCCAAATGGGGCGTACATCTGAAAGCCCGCGACCTTATCAAGGCCGGAGCGGACATCGTCGAAATGACGATAGGAGAACCGGACGTTCCGGTGCCGGACGTGCTGGTCGAAGCCACCGTTGCATCATTGCGGGCGCAGCGGACAGGGTACTCCAACGGGCGCGGTGAAGCAGGGCTGCTTGACGCTCTGGCTGCGCGCTATTCTGCCTCTCGCGGGCGGGCTTTCGAGCCCGGGAATTTTCTGTGCTTTCCCGGCACGCAAACCGCCCTTTTCGCAGCCATGGCCGGGGTCGCCGAGGCGGGCGACGAAGTTCTGGTCGGCGATCCGATGTACGCGACCTATGAAGGTGTCATTCGTGCATCCGGGGCCGAGATGGTACCCGTACCGCTGCGGCCCGAGAAAGGGTTTCGCATGCAGGCCGCAGATATCGCGGCCCGCATCACTCCGCGCAGCCGCGCCATTCTTCTGACAACACCGCATAACCCGACTGGCGCGATCCTGACCGCCGCGGACATTGCCGAGATCGGGCAGCTGGCGATTGCGCGTGATTTGTGGATCATCTCGGACGAGGTCTATGAAGAACTGATCTTTGACGGTGCACGATTTGTTTCACCATTGGCAGATCCGGAACTGGCGGATCGTGTCATTGGCGTATCATCCATCTCGAAGTCTCATGCCGCTCCGGGGTTCCGCAGTGGCTGGTGTGTCGGGCCCGCCGCGTTCTGCGAAGCGCTGCTGCCCTATTCCGAGGCCATGCTTTTTGGCAATCAGCCGTTCATCGCGGACATGACCGAAAAAGCGATCCGTGACGGGTCCGAGGTTGCCCCCGGGATGGCCGCCCGCTTTTCTGGCCGCGCCACCCTGTTGGCCGATCGTCTTGAAGCTGAAACGGATCTGATTGTTCACCGGCCCGAAGCGGGAATGTTCGCACTCATCAATGTCTCTGCCACCGGGCTGGATGGCGAAGCCTATGCCTGGGATCTGCTACAGGCCGGGGTGGCCGTCATGCCGGGATCCGCCTTTGGTGACAGCCTGAAGGACTGGGTGCGGGTCGCTTTGACTATCAATGACACGGATTTTGGTACTGCGGTTTCCCGTATCATCGATCACGCCAACAGCAAATCACGCGAGGTCGCATGAGCAGTATGACAGTTGGCGAAGCTCTGGTTGCCGGGCTGCGCCAGCGGGATGTGACCTGCGTCTTCGGAATTCCGGGCGTTCACACGGTGGAACTGTACCGAGGGCTTGCGGCTTCGGGCATACGACATGTGACGCCCAGACACGAACAGGGGGCGGGTTTCATGGCCGATGGCTATGCCCGTGTGTCGGGCAAACCGGGTGTTGCCTTTGTGATCACCGGCCCCGGATTGACCAATACGCTGACGCCGATGGCGCAGGCGCGGGCCGATTCAATACCGATGCTGGTGGTGTCCGGCGTCAACAAAACCGGATCGCTTGGCAAGGGCTTGGGGCATCTGCACGAATTGCCGGACCAAATCGGGCTGGCGAAAACGGTTGCGTTGGTGTCCGAACAGGTCACCGGCCCCAGCGCTCTGGCCCCGGTTTTGGACCGCGTTTTTCACGGCCTCAGCAATGGTCGCCGCGGGCCGACGCATATCGAGGTTCCGTTGGATGTCGCAGCGGCGGACTATCAGGAAACAGCAGTCGAGACGCCTGACCCTGATCCTCCGGTCAGCCCGGCATTGATTAGACAGGCCGCAGGGCAACTGGCTGAGGCAAAGAAAGTCGTCATTCTGGCGGGCGGCGGCGCGAAACGTGCCGAGGCGGGATTGCAAGCACTGGCCGAAGCTCTGGGTGCCCCTGTTGTGCAAACCGTCAACGCGCGCGGCTTGATGCACGGACATGCCCTGACCGTTCCGGCCAGCCCCAGCCTGAACGCGGTGCGCGCATTGCTGGAAAGCGCCGATTGCGTTCTGGCCTTGGGAACCGAGCTGGGGCCAACTGATTATGACATGTATGCCACCGGCCAGTTTGCGAAACTGCCAAAACTGATACGGGTTGATCGGTGCAGCGATCAGCTTTCGCGGCATGATGCAGCGATTGCCATTCAAGGTGACGTAGGCTTGGTTGTGCCAGCGCTGTGTGAGGCCCTGCCGCAGAGGGCACGGCAAAGCGACGGTGCGGACCGTGCCAGAAAAACGCGCGATGCGGCCTGGCAGGAGATTGGTCCGGATTATCGCAAACAGGTGGAGATACTGAATGCGATGCGCTCGGCGTCTCCGGATGCTCTGATGGTCGGGGATTCCACCCAGCCAATTTATGCCGGCAATCTTTACTATGACCACGACCGGGCTGGCGGCTGGTTCA
The DNA here is from genome assembly GCF_056534925.1 of Ruegeria sp. P10. Lineage (NCBI taxonomy): Bacteria > Pseudomonadati > Pseudomonadota > Alphaproteobacteria > Rhodobacterales > Roseobacteraceae > Ruegeria > Ruegeria sp. P10. The sequence goes on along the minus strand of NZ_JBQERJ010000015.1, from coordinate 43,002 downwards.
ATGCGGCAACGGGCTATGGTGCGCTTGGTTATGGCATACCCGCAGCCATCGGTGCGTCGATTGCCGATCCAACGGCGCGGGTAATATGCATCGTCGGCGATGGCGGGGCGCAGTTTTCTATGCCGGAAGCAATGGCCGCAGTAGACGAAAACCTGCCGGTCACGTTCGTGATCTGGAACAATCACGGGTACCGGGAAATCGCCACATCGATGCAGGATGCAGGCGTGACGGTCATTGGATGTGACCCCACACCCCCCGATTTTGCAGCAACGGCCAGATCCTTTGGCATTCCACACACCAGGGTTCCCGAAAAGCCCCAGTCCATCGCGCAAGCGTTACGCGAAACGGCGTCCATGGGCGGGCCCGCGATGATCGAAGTCACCGCCCGAAAATTCGAACCTCAGAGAGATTGAAGCATGTCAGACCCAACTTTTGAGTTTTCCCGCGCCATCACCCGGCGCCCGGCACCGACCATCGCTGACGGATTGCGCGCAGAAGATATCGGAAACCCGGATTTCGATGGGATGACGGCCGCGCATGGGGCATACGTGGCAGCACTGAAAAGCACCGGGGCCGAGGTGATCGAGCTTGATCCCCTGGATGCGTTCCCTGACGCGCAGTTTGTGGAAGATACGGCCCTGTGCCTGCCGCAGGGTGCTGTGCTGATGCGGCCGGGCGCGCCTTCGCGGATGGGGGAAGTGGCCGAGATCGCCCCGGCACTGCGGACCTGCTATGAAACGGTCACACAGATCAATGGTCCCGGCCATATCGAGGGTGGAGACATCCTTGTAACCGGCCGCGAAATTCTTGTGGGCCGGTCAGACCGCACTGACGCGGAAGGTGTTGAAGAACTGGCGAAAATCACCTCGGAATGGGGTCACAAACTGCGGGAAGTGTTCACACCCGAGGGCGTTTTGCACTTCAAAACGGATTGTTCGCTGATGGATGCCGAGACGATCCTTGCGACCCGGCGATTGGACGCTTCGGGCTGTTTTGAAGGCTACCGGGTGCTGCATGTAGCTGACGGCGAGGAGGCGGCGGCAAACGCGATTAGGTTCAACAATCTGGTGCTGATGGCCGCTGGGTTTCCGCGCACCGCAGAGATGCTGGACCGCGAAGGCTATGAGGTCGTTGAAATTGACAATACCGATTGTGCAAAGCTTGATGGTGGCATGTCCTGTCTTTCATTAAGGTTCTGAGGGGCAGCTGCAGGGTTCAGACCCCAGTGAATTCGGCAGGTCGCGTGTTGATGGTTCGAAAGACAGGCGGTGAGCAAGCTTGATTTCTTACGGTTGACCGGCGGGCAGGTGGCACTGTTTGAACCCTGTTTGCCAAAGCCCAATGGCTAGGCCCCGCGGCAAGGGTCGGCGGGCCCTGAGTGGGATTGTCTTCCTTGTTCGCATCGGATCGTGCACCGCCGCTGCCGTTGCTGCACACTGCGCGCGCACCGGTGTCTGGCCCGCTCTAATGGCCCGAATTCGGAAGCGCCAGAACACTCGTGAGTGTTGCCGTTGTTGCCAGCACCACCAACACCATCAATGCCTCAACCTGGATGGAGCGGGCGAGGCGTTGCGCTGCCTTGACCTCTCCACCTTGCATGGCCGGAACAAATCGGAGCTTGTTTGCGGCGGCAAGAAACAACAGCAGCGCCACAAAAAACACTTTGAGCAACAACGCCTGCCCGTAGCCAGTGAACAGCAGCTCTTGGAGATTGCCGACAAGCAACCAGGCCATCCAAAGGCCCGCCACGATCAACGCCGGCACAAGCCAAGTGGCAGCTTGCCCAAAGACATGACCGAGTTCAGCAGCATCCTTCAGGTGTTCAGGAGCAAGGGCCAGATTCCGCAGCGGGCTGAAGATGCCCACCCAGAAAGCTACACACAACAGGTGCAGCAGGAGCAGGAGCTGGATACCAAAGCTCTCCAGTTCCGGCACGTGCCCGATCTGCGCAAACGACCACAGAGCGATCGTGCCACCCAACAGCGCGATCCACTGACCAAAGCGAGGAACGGACAGCCCCACAAGGATCAACGATGCGCCAGAAAGGCGATAAACAAGTGCGTCGCCCACGGATGTCTGCCACAGCAGGCCAAGCATCTTCGGATCGACCATGCCGTCAACCCCGCCTGTCAAGGCGGCCCCACGAAGCAAGAAGCCAACTGCTGTCGCGACAAGAGCAAGCCATGCCAAGGCCCTGGCATGGCGCGTCATCGCAAGGTTCACCGGCGCGACAAGGCCGGAATAGAGGCATCCAACAATCACAAGCCCGGCGGAGCCCGCAAAGCCGATGTAGAGCACCAGCTTTGCAAGGATCGCGCCAATCGCCCAGATGTCAGGCATGCTCAATCCACGGTAAAGGAAAACGCGCCCTGCATCGCATGGCCGTCTTCACCCAAACCGCGCCATTCGATGACATAGGTGCCCGTTCCATTGCTCGGCAGTGGGATCGTGAACGCCTGACCAAAATTTGTCTGGTCACCCAAATCCAAGCTTACTGCCGAGTGTTCTTCATGGGCCATCTCTATCCGTGTCAGCCGGATGTTTTTTGAGAAGTTGAGGCCAATTTCAGCAGGTACATCCGTTATCCTGGAGCCGTTGGCAGGGGTTGTTTCTTCGACCTTGGAATGCGCCAGTGCGCCGTTGGCAAGCGCAACCATAAGCGCAAATGTCATGATCTTCTTCATTGGGTTACCCTCAGTTTATTCCGTTGGCACGCTGGATTTCGCGAATGTAGGCGATCACCATGGCAACGTCACCTCGTGTCAGCCCCTCCACGGGCGGCATGTCGCCAAATTGCCAATGGTGGCTTCTTACACCTTGTGAAACCGCCCTCTGAAAGGCTTCATCCGCATGGTGACTGGGTTCGTATATTTTGTGGATCAGGGGCGGCCCCGCACCCTCTACACCGACCGCGTTGGCGCCGTGGCATGACGCGCAGGAGACCTCAAAAACACGCTGGCCGATTGCGGCATTGCCTTCGATGGTCGGCATCCGAATTGCGACCATGGCGTCGCCTATGCGTGTTTCATGCGGTGTGGCTTCTTCGATTCCGCCGGGGCGAAGAGTTATGAAAGCGGCGACCGCAGCGACAGTGCATGCGCCGATTAGAAAGTGACTTTTATTCATGGATTGGTCCTGACATTTTGGAAGCTGGTAACGCTGCGGCACATCGCGAACAGCCGCACGTGCTGGTCGCGTACATCCGCAGGGATTCGTGCTGCTTCAAAGGTCAGGGGGCCTGTAGATTGCGCCCGGTTCACTCAGCTTGACTTGGGTTCCAGCATGGAGCTCCGGGTCAGTATCACGCCGACCCTTGGCATCTTCACTGACTTGGAACGGCAATGCAACGGCTTGGCAGATAAAGGGATTGCACTCTCCGGTTTCGGAACTCTCCGGATCATGATGATGACCTGAAGCCAAGACGTCTTCGCTCGTTGCCAATGCAGAGTGTTCGGAAGGTTGCGTATGGTGCTCACAGTGAAGGCCCACGCAGCCCTTCGACAGCGCGTGCGCAACACCGCCAATGCCGGTCAGGATGACCAGAACGCCAACCAATAGAACAAGTGAATATCGCCGGATGACCATGGTGCAGGACGCTAATGCACGGGAGCGCCCGTGACAACGCCATACAGTTCATCCCCCCCGGAACAAGATCGCTTACTGGTGGTCTGAGATGCAAAAAAGCAAACCGTGTCTGCGATGCGGTTTTGTGCGCTGCATTCTCACCTTAGTCTTCATGGCCCAATTCGCAGTATCGAATGGTATCAATCATGCGCTCCCTCTGAGACTCATTGAAAAGGCTGAATTTATCCCACGCGCCTTTGTCCTTGCCAAAGCACTCTTGAGTTCCCGGGCATTATTGTGCGTAGTTCATGCCCGACTGTTATTTGTGCTTTTTGTCTGACGTCAGCGCCAATGGGACAGTTTAGGTCGATTTGATAAGAGAGGGTTTCTGGCACATTGTAACCACCAAGGAGTGGAGATGAGACAGAAACCCGGAACCAAGCAAAGCCACGGTGAGAAGGTCGTCAAAGACATCCGTCGCGCCACACGCAAACAGTATTCAGCGGAGGAGAAGATCAGGATCGTGCTGGACGGCCTGAAGGGCGAGGATAGCATTGCTGAGCTGTGCCGCCGCGAAGGCATTGCCCAGAGCCTGTATTGCAGTTGGTCCAAGGAATTCCTTGAGGCTGGAAAGAAGCGTCTGGCTGGCGACACGGCCCGTGCAGCTACTTCGACCGAAGTCAAAGACCTGCGTCGGGAATCCCGCGATTTGAAAGAGGCCGTCGCTGAGCAGGCCTTGGAACTTCGACTGCTCAAAAAAAGGCATGATTGCGCCCTCTCGGCAGCATACTTTGCATGCGCCTGTCAGGTGACAGATGGGGGCGACGACGAATGAGGTACCCCGCATCTGAGAAACTGGAGATCATCCGCCTCGTCGAAGGCTCGCACCTGCCGACAGGGCGCACGTTGGACAAGCTCAGTATTCCTAGAACGACCTTCTATCGCTGGTACGACCGGTATCTGGCCGGTGGCCCCGAAGCGCTTGAGGATCGCAGTCCCAAGCCATCGCGGGTCTGGAACCGCATTCCCGAGCCGGTTCGTGAGAAGGTCAAGGACCTGGCCCTGAAGGAAAGCGATCTGTCGCCACGTGAGCTGGCCGTGCGCTTCACCGACGTGGAAAAGTATTTTGTGTCAGAGGCTTCGGTCTATCGCATCCTCAAGTCCTACGACCTGATCACCAGCCCAGCCTATGTGGTTCTTTCCGCCGCTGACAAGTTCCACGACAAGACCACACGGACGAACCAGCTCTGGCAGACCGACTTCACCTACCTGAAAGTGATCGGCTGGGGCTGGTTCTACCTATCGACGATCCTCGACGACTACAGCCGTTACATCATCGCGTGGAAGCTCTGCACGACGATGAAGGCCTGCGACGTAACCGACACGTTGGACCTGGCGCTGCAAGCCTCAGGGGCGATCAGGCGACGGTCCTGTACAAACCAAGGCTGCTCAGTGACAACGGGTCCAGTTACATCCCCAGCGAGTTGGCCGATTGGCTGGAAGATCGGCAGATGGATCATGTTCGAGGTGCCCCGTATCACCCGCAAACTCAGGGGTAGATCGAGCGATGGCATCAGACTTTGAAAAACCGCATCCTGCTGGAAAACTACTACCTGCCCGGTGATCTTCGGCAAAAGATCGATGCCTTCGTCGATCACTATACAGTGACCGTTGTGAAAGGCAGCTTTGACGGGCCGCATTGCAGCATTACCCAAGCGAATCCAAAGTATGCTATGGGCCGGCCACAGAACTTTGCGGAGCCCGTTAGACGCCCGGCGGATCGGCGTCGCGAGAGTGAGGTAACGATAAACAGTGATCCCCTGACCACATGTGAAGCCATCCAGATGGCAACCTGTGTCGAATTCAGAATTTCACTGTCGCAATTCACCGGCGCCGGTCGGACAAGGGATGTGACTGTTCAACGCCTTCTCCCGGCCCGGATGATCAGGGCGCGAACAAACACGAGCCTACCAGAGATTCCAATGGCGTCTGGCTTCACTCTCTCGGGTGGAGGTGGGTGGCGAAATCGGTCAGATCGGCATTGCCACGGTGCCCGAGTAGTTGGCTATCGAGAAGGAATTGATTTAACTGATTTCGATCTGCGTCATTCGCTTGCACAATTTGACCGATCGGCGTTGAATTTCACACATTGAGGTGAGTGGATTAAAAGCCTTGTCCTGGTGACTCTTTCGACTCGGGACTGGTCGCATCCGCAGAATACGGCCTCGGTGTTGTCTGGTTCAACGGGAACAGGCCCGATGGATTGTGGGCCGGCGTTTAGTGTGTAGCGATTTGCCACATCGTTAGAGTTCACTAAGCAATCAGGAAACCTTTTCATGAAAACGTCAAGAAGCTGCTCTGGTTCAACTCCGTCGGTTTTGAAATCCGAACAAAACAACAATGCAGTAGGTTTCCCAGACTCCCAGTCGACCGCTACTCCCTCGGAACGCATCAATGCCAACATATCGTTCGCATACGCATAACCGGGCCCGCCTTCTGAAACATCTCGGAATCGTGGATCGTATTGGGGCGGTTCCGATGGAAGAAGCAGTGCAAGTAATCCAGCTACTGAAGACCCCCCATAGAGAAAGAACTTTATAACTTCTTTGACGGCGTCATCTCTAATGTCCTGAAATATTTTGACTATGTACCAAATAAGGCGCTTGAACGGATTGCTCCAACTTGGGGGGGGATCGGGTGCGTGGTCTCCATCCCCGCCACCGTTACCATTGTCGCCACCCCCACCGTCGCCGCCGTGGCTAACTTCGTCTCGATCTCCTGTATCGCCGTTACCGCCTGTTTCACGGTCGGCTAATTTGGGGTTTTGTTCGATCGCATTGGGTTTCGACTTTTTTTCGTCTTCATCAGTCATCGGGAATTCTCTACCGGCAGGAAAAGGATTTCGACTGAACTTCCGCGCTCATTCACAAATACCAGTTGAGGTAGGAATAACTCTTCAACGGTCACATTGCCTTTCAAAAAACTGTTTAAGCTCTCCAAAGCATCCGGGGGAGACGCCACCCACGCACATCGTGCACCGAAAAAAGACAAGTCCGCATCATGGGCGTCTCCAAAGAAGATGGCTTGACCTTCCTTTAACGCAGTCATGCGAATGCAGGCTTCTATACCTTCTTGGGCTTCGCTCGTTAGTAGCTCGTCGTCAGGCGTATCCTCTGGTGATGCGGCAGCCAGCAACAGCGCGATGCTTTTTGCAATGTCTTCGGAGTTCGTTGAACTCCCACTCGAAATAGCGTTTCTAGCTAAATCGAGAGCATTGAATACCTCCGATTGGGGAGGGCTCCCTGCCGTCACACCTTCTACCGAGAAGCGACATATCTTACTGCTGGTATCGACGGCTATAGTCATGGAAAGACTGTCCGGCCATCCGATCCTTGCTTCACTGTCCACAGCATTGCACACGTCTCGGGCGGCATAAGCCTGGTCAAAGAAGATCGTAGAAAAAATAATTGTTAAGAGTCCAAAACAATATCGATACATTTAATCACCTAAAAAACAAAAAATTCTTAATTGCCTGAAATTACCACAAAACTCGGTAATTTGACACTTTCATCAGAGGACACCGTTCGTGACTGGCATCGTTTAAGGTTAACCTTGATAAAAGGAGTCCTGCCGATTCATAACTTGGCACAATAGAGAGGTGCACCCTACAAGATGTAGTGGCGCATTTTACGTTTCAGGGAGGCAGTTATGCACCCGCGCCGGGGAAAGCCCGACAATCCGAAATTCTCAGATTTCCATGGGGACGCGCCTCGGACAGTCCGTGGTCACAGATTCTCCGGGCGCGCAGGTAGAGTGGGCGACGGCCCTAGGTGCCAGAGGGGACGTGAAACAGGTCAGTAGGCACAGGTTGCTGGTTCAAGTCCTGCTCGCCATGGCGGTAGCTTAAGGGGATAGAGCGGTGCTGAATACCTGCCCATGAATTCCACCCCAACTAACTTGTTTGGGGTAGCCCGTCAGCCCTGGTTGGCGGGTTTTACTATTCAAAGCCAACCCTCCGGATTCTTCCCCTAGGTCACTGAGAACTGGCTTTGACTAACACAGTTGCGGGTCGCATGCAGCGCCCGAAAGGTCGCGTTGGCCAGAAAATGGAAGAAACACGCGAGTTAATGGAAGAACTATGGAGAGTTTTTCAAGTGCGGGATGGTGGAGTATACGGGAGCAAATACGAACTCCAACTTCGAGCTCCTTAGGGCACTTGAAGAATGTGAGAACTATCTTCAGAATTTGGATCAAGAACGGGATTAACCAAGGAACGTCCCGAAGAACTTAGTGTGATCGTGGCGAGCGTTAAGTCGCGCATTGTCCTTTTCTCCGGCTATCCAAAAAACTACGCTCCAGAATTTTCGCTTTAAGGAATAGCAGTAGTCTTAGATGGAAAAGCGGATGGTCAACCGCGTCAAAGAATAGGATGCTTTCAGAGCTAAATCTTGCGCGGGCGTCCAAAGAAAAGGAGAGTGACAACTGAACACGCTGCCGCTGCCTACGGTGAAGCGAACGTCGCCTTATGAAAGCCCAGCTCGTCAAGCTTGGAAAACACAGCGGCTGTGTCTGCTTCACGGGCCGCTGCTTTCACTGTCGCCAATACATCTTCGATCAAAGTCGGTTCTGCTCTCATTTACCACCTTGTTCTTCAATCCACGCTTGCGCCTCGGCCATTGTTTTGAACGCACGGTCGAAGTTTCGGTGCGCACGCTCTTCACCGTCTACGTCGAAAACGTCCCAAACCTCGAAGAAGACTGACTCGGCGCCGTCAGGGGCAGTAATGTTCACCATGCGTTTGATGCTGTATTTCTGAGCCATGCTTAATCCTGCATTCTTCCCGGGCGGTCGTATTGCTTCCTAAAGCGCCATTGACGTTCAGACCGGGACCACACCACATCATCGCCTTTTGTGAGATTGTTAAACGCAGCTAAGACAGGCTTGCCAATCGCCAAATTTCCATTGTCATTTTGGTACGTCAATGACTTGTCTTGCCGGGAAAGTTGCCAAGCTGCACGTTCTTGATCAAGCACCTTGAGCTTGGTCAATTCATCCAGCATCCATTGAGCGGCTTCTTGCGGTGTCATTCGTTGTCTTCCGAATACTCTTGAAGAGCTTCTTCGGAGAAGCCGTGCTTGTTGTGCTTTGCTCCAGAAAACCAAGTGCAAAAATAGGTCGTACTATCTCCCAGCAACCCGCTAGAAGCTTTTTCAACCGTCATCTTGGGGCCTCCAGACTTAAGTTGCACTAAATCGCCGGGGCTAAACCGGTCTCCAGACATTCCGCTTCTCCAAATCCATAAATTTTGTGTATCGCGAAAAGCGATTGCGCGAAATATGGTGCCAATACAAAACGATTTCAACATTAGGTTGTGAGGAAAGTTATGAATGATCGTATTCCGTCACCAGTCATAGGCGTCATCAGCGAGGTCTTCGATCAGTTCTACTCACACTCGGATATTGATAGGCATTTCGCCTATGCAGATGCGCCCGGCGAACCACCAGACGCCAATAAGGTCAAAAAGACTATGGAATGGCTTCGCCGAACGAACAAGCAGTCTGAAAGACCACTAGAGGTGCTCGGAAGTCTTCTAGAAGACATAATGGAACGGGAGCTTCCTAAGCACGGGTCGGGGTGGCAAACTGGACCGGAATGGGGCGAAAAACACCACAATTTCAAGGATCGGATTACTGCATCTTTGGGGAAAGCGGGACTTTCTTACTCCCCTGGTGGCCATATCAGCACGGCTTCCGCGACACCAACAGCATCGCTAAGGGAAATAATTGAACGTGGAGGATTGTCTGCGGTTGAGTTGGAAATGGAACGCGCACTGAAACAGGTTGAAGTTGATCCTAACGCTGCCGCACATTGCGCCGGGAATGTTCTGGAGGCCGCTCTTAAGGCTTACCTGACCAAGAAACGGATCACTTTTAATGACCAGAATGATGGTCTGAACAAGCTCTGGCAATTGGTGCGCGACGACTTGGGTATCAACCCCAAGGACCTTGAGGAAAAGGACCTCAAGAAAATCGCTTCTGGTCTGGGAAATGTCGTCGAAGGCACGATGTACCTTCGGAACAAGAAGAGCGGAGCGCATGGACGTACAGATGAACAGTTAAGGGCGTCAGCCTTGCGACCTCGGCACGCTCGCTTAGTAATCCATTCGGCTCATACGCTGGCTGCTTACGTGCTTGAATGCCTTTCAGAGGTCTAGCCGCCAAGGTGTTTTCTTGTAGGTTTGCGCATAGCAGTTCGCACACCCCATAAGTTTGCGTAGTTTAAGCACGGGCATTCAGAGCCCGCGTACAGTGTGGAAAAACCTGAGTTTGATCTGCCCAGCAAACTGCCAAGTTTTGTCTCTAAAGGAGGATGTCCGCAATGACAGAGCGAGTGTTTGAAGTTCTGAACCGGACAATTGAACATCCGAGCTATATGGTTGCCAAAGACCAATTGGTTGAAGCCGTCTCCATCTCTCGCAAGTAACCCGAATACGATGTGTTTAAAGATGCAGTAGCTCACGTGATTGAAAGAGAATTCAATGGCTTCCATCCGGGTCAATTGGCTTCTAATTCATCGAGAGAATGGTTGCCCGCAACCGAAGCCGCGCGGCAACTCGGGATTTCTGCACAGCGTCTCGTTGCGTCAGTCCAGAAAAAAGAGATCGCCGGTAAGATCAGTCAACGTGGATTTGGGCATAGTCAAACAGTCGTTCCAAAATTCGAAGTTATTAACATTGCGGCAGATCGACGGCGCTTCTGGAGCGCGGCAGAAACATGTGACTACCTGGGAGTTGGACGTACGCAATTTCAATTTCTCAAAGAACTTGGTGTGTTTGGTGAAATTTCAGCCTCAGAGCGGCCACCGCTCGTTGATGGCCGGTTTCATTCGAATTCTGTGGAGGATTTTGTCCGAAAGATTAGAGCGACGGCCACCGATAAGACGGGAGAGGCAGTTTTGTTCAAAGAGCTTACGCTTAAACGAACAACCGACAAGATGGCGCTAGGGAAACTCATTCATCTGATCTGTGACGGTACTGTTGCTGCTGCATTGGAAGATCAGGATGTCAAATTCGGTGATTTCAGGTTCCAGAAATCAGACGTCGAAAATATTCTGCGCTCTGAACGGCACTCGTTGGACTGGACTGCAAATGATGTCGCAAAGTTGACGGGCTGGAAGGCCCAGGCTGTAACTCACTGGTGCAAGCTGGGCTTACTCGGATCTCGCACCGTTCCGCATGGTCCAAGCGAGTCTTTCTTGGTCAAGCCGCAGCAGCTTGCGGTCTTTCAAAGCGAGTACATGCCCGTTGCAACACTGGCTAGGTCAAGAGGAACAACGTCCCGAAAGCTCCTGTCTGATTTTGAGAGCAAAGGGATTGAGACCCATGGTGCGCAAATGGAAGGTAAGACGACGCGAGGACATTTGGTGAAATTGAGTGATCTGGCTTCGCTGTTGTCTGAGGCCGCCTAGTGCTCACCTGCACCATCCGAAAAGAACACCACTGAAATGCGCTGTCCAATTGCGGGTTCGTGGTCGCGTGAAACCTGCTCAGCTTCCTCGATGACCCGAACCATCTTTTCATGGATCTCATCGGACGCCTGATGATCGCTTTCGAGCTTTTCCAGGATAACCTGAAGCGCGATGTACCCCTTGGGAAGATTCTCATAGGCGAAGCTGTCACGCACTTCGTGTTTCGCTTGTTCCCAGAAGGGATCAAGCTCACGACTCCACGCCTCGCACACCATTTCCACGGCCGGCAGTGACAGATGGCCAAACCATTCTTGATCACTTAGTTCGACACCACCTTTGCGTCCCATGAACTCGGCGCAGGCTTTCATGAGGCTCTCAACACGCGCCGGGCGCAAGTCCCACTCGGTCAGCTTGCCGATCTGCTCTGAAATCGTCTCCAGCGCTTCAGAGAGATCTTCCAGTGACATGTGGGCGTGTTCCATGCCCAGGCTTCTGGTCCGTTCGTATGCAGTCTCCAGAGTTTGGACACAGGCCAGCTGGTCGCGTTCCAATATCGGGCCTGGCGCAGTATCCTTAAGAAGCAGCAGGCGAGGCGGAAAGAAGCTATTGCTCTTGCTAAATCCTTTGAGATGTAGCGCCGTGAATTTCTCACGGGCCGACAAGAGCGCCAACTCGGCGCCCCAGGTGCCCTGGATTTTGGCCTTGTCGATAAGTTTGTAGCGGTCTTCGGGGATTGTTTGCTTGGTGCGTTCCAGCACGTCGTGAAAGTTGTTGTCGCGGAGCCGCCGCGGGGATCGCAAATATTCAACGACACTCTCGAGGATCAGTTCTGCGTCTTCGGTGCTTTCTTCCAAGACGGCGTCGATTGGCGCCTCCCCAGCCAAAGTTTTGTAGTTTTCTATGCGCTGGGCGATTTTTTCGTCAGATGCAAACTGACCTACTGGCACATCAATAAGGTGGTAATTGACGACCCCGAACTCACTATCGATCCTGTCGATCCTACCCAGACCTTGGATGAGCTCTTTCAAGTTCGAGGTCAGACCAAGCAACACCAGCGTGTCTGACGACTGAAGGTTGATACCTTCAGCCATTTTGTAAGTCAGAAAAACCGATGCAGATCCTTTTGGTTCGTTCTTTCCTCCAGGTCGGAAGTAAGACTCCACGGACTTGCCCTGTTTGATACGTTTGAAACTGTCGGGGCCATCTCCAAAGATCGCCTTCACGGCGCGATCTTCACCCTTGGTTTGGTTTCCCACGACATAGTTGGTGTGGTGGCCTCTGCGCGACAGCGCTTCTGCAAAAATCTCCAGTGTGTCCGTCCGTTCTGCGAGAAAGACGACCCTGTCTTTTTCATTTTGTATTCTCAGGCACGCCTCATACCGCTTCTCATCAAGCTCCTTGAGAACACCGAGACCCAGTTTTTGATTTAGTGCTTCGCATTTCTTTGTGGGTTCAGGCGCTTCTATCCCCAGTGCTGCGAACATGTCGGACTGGTCGCGGTGGGATACCTTTTTCTTCGATTTTCCACCACGCTCGAAGTCGCGAAGCGATTTGCCAATAGCTCCATGAGACATCTCCCAATGGGCTTGGGCGGCACTCACGCGCAGAATGTTCAAAAGGTTTCGGATGTAGAGCTGATCCTGCGTGCTTTGTTGCGTGCTGACGTGTCCGAAGCGGCTTTTCTCGACTGCGGTCACTCTACCGCCAGGCGCAAGTTCTTTGCAGAGAGCAACAATCTCATCCAGGCGCGTTTGCTGAGGCTTTGCCACCTTAAGTTTCTTCGGGCGCCCGTGGTTTTCTAGTCTTGGGTAACTGTGCTTAGTCGGATTTTCGTCCTCGCCAATGCATTTCCGTTGTCGGCGTGTCAAAAACGGCGAAACCAACTGAGAGAGTTCGTTGCGAGCCTCTCGCGTGAGCGTCGTGTCAGGTTCTGACAGGACGGCCAGTTGCGCATCCTGGTTGAAGATATCCTTAGGAACTTGGGTTTCGCGCTCGAACAATTCACCCATGGCCTGAATGAAATGCGGAGTCATGAAAATGGACGCTCGCTTTTCCTGCATATGGGTCAACCAGTCGACATCGCGGTTCCCGAGCAGCGTCGCCGACAGACAGACGTTCCAGCTTGGCGGGGCAAGCTCAATAGCTGAGGCCATTTGAGATGCTTGTTCAAAGCCAGGTGTTACAGTGTGGCTCTCATCGATTATCAGAATGCCAAACTGATCGAGCCTGAGCCCAGATTTTTCTTCGTCGCCAGCGCCGCGGAGGTGTTGTTTGGCAAGTTTGCTATTTGCGACAGGTTGGAGCGAGTTTGTCGAGTACTTGCGCCAACTGGGAATGACTTTGGGTGGGGCAATTACAGCTGCATTTTTTCGCGCAACGCCATGGACCGGGGAGCGAGGCACAACTTCTGAGAATGTTTCTGACAGTGCTTCAGCCAGGTGACAGCCGATCTCTGTCTTTCCTGAACCGGTTGGCGCTTCTACGAAAGCGATCCCATGGTCATAGACGATGGAACACGCCTCATAGGTCAGCTCCTGTTGATACCCAAACAGCGTATGGCTCGTGATATCTCTTCGGTCTCCGGTGAGCCAAGGTTCGAACCCCTTTTGCTCGGAGATCGTACGCGCCATCGCATCTTCAGCGGTCACCGGTTTGATGAGCTTTTCGAGTATCTCCAGCGCTTCGGTATTCCAATCGACAGAAACATCCCAAGCCTGCTCAGCGGCTTCTGTGCGTTCGACCTGAAGTTCATGAGTGCCCGCATCCAGGTCATCGGCATACTCGATGTTTCTGTAGAGCCCTGAGTAGGAAAAGTTTGCGGATCCGGCGACGGCCCCTTTTGGTGAGCTGACGATTTTTGAGTGGAGCCGCCGATCCCCAGATATCCCCAACTTGCGTTTGGCGAGCTCCGGATCGAAGACGCGCAAATCTATTTTCCCGGTTTTAATGGCGTGTTTTGCCAGCACCGCGATAAGATCATGATCCTCTTCCACTTGAAGCCCGGAGCGCTCCAGCCAGTAGAGTTTCATTTCTTCGGTGACTGGTTTGGGGTTGGTCAGCCTTTTGGTATTAGCCGTGTCGATCCCGAACGATATCCGGATCCGGATATCGCTGTCGTTTTCCAGATCCCTCAGCTCAGGCAATTCCTTCATCAATATCGACAGTGAAGACAAGAAGTCCTGATACCCGGTGACAATCAGACAATCCCCAGAGGTGATATGGGGTCGATAAAGATTGATGACCGGCCGGTCGATATTGGTGCCGACCTTCGCAACCGGTTCGGCACCAAGCTCGTCTTCGGGCTTTTGATTTGCTTCGGTGAGCTGCTTTGGCTTGGAACGCAGCCAATCAGGGAGTGAAAACAATGAACAAGACTTGGTTTTAGGACGCTTAGTCTAATAGTGATACTGCGGGCATCGTCCTTCAAGACATCACAGGAAGAAACATTCGTTTTTCTGAAACTGTCGAAAACGCGCACCGGTTTTGTGGCAGAAAGCCAGGATTTCGAGATTTAACATAAGTCGCAATTATACAGCGTTTGCAGCCCTTGCGCCTTTGTCAGCCAACCGCCGGCTAATCCGAACTTCGGACACTCGTGAACATCCCTTCAGCGGTAATCGTGAGAACAAAGTTCAAAGAGCTTCCTCGAACTCAAAGGTCAGCGATGCGCAGAATGCTGACTTTGCAAATTTACGAGAACGGCTCAAATGAAATTGCCTTTAACCAAGCAGCAACAAGTTGGGGGTGTCGTCTGGCAAACTTACCGTTCGCAGTATCCCAACAGAATCTCTGAGCGGAACCCGAAATTGCTTTAAGGTTGCGTAAACAACGTTGGTTCCTCACTTTGAGAAAACGTAATCCATAGCAAGATTGAAAGAGAATTAAATGAAACGCCTGTTTCCATCTCTGCCGGAGAACGCGACACTTGGAAGTGTCTATCAAGCCTTTCCAGATAAACTCTCTCCGCTTTGTGCGTACGAAAGCCTTGTGATGAGGGGCGAGAGCGACCTCTCGGTTGCTGAACGTGAACTAATCGCAGCCTATGTCTCTGGCTTGAATGCTTGTGCGTATTGTCATGGCGCGCACATCGTTTTCGCCAAAGCCTACGGTATTGAAGTCGAGACAATCGAGGCACTGATGGAAGACCGCGATACGGCGCCCGTCGAGGATCACCTCAAACCGTTACTGGCATACATTGAAAAGCTCACCATCTCGCCATCACGAATGACGGAAGCCGACGCAAATGCGGTCTACGCGGCAGGCTGGTCAGAGAGCGCGCTGTTCGATGCTATCCAGGTCTGTGGTGTCTTTAATCTCGTGAATCGCTTCATAGAAGGAACAGGTGTCCAAAGCCCTGGCACCGACCCAAGAGAAGCGGACGAAGCCACTTTAAACCGATGCCGCAGTGACAGCTTCTATACCGATTTCGGAAGAGAGAACGGTCTCGACATCCCTTGAATTGATGTTGTTCTTTCGTTGGAACGACGACAAAAAGATGGTCCGATAAAACGCCAGCTGCGTCCTTCGCTCTCGAGGTTAAATCATTCGTCGGATCAAGTCGGCGCAATCATTTATTGTTGGTGGATCCATGCTCAAGACTCAACGATCCGTCCTGCTTTTCGTAGATAACCCATTTTCTGATAAGGTTTGTAGACTTGTGGTCTTTGTAAGGGGAGCGAGTTGCTTAAGTTTGACGCTGAAACAACGAGATTACTTGAAATCGCCTATCAAGGAGCTGAATTGACGCGGCGAAGACAGGCTTCATTTGATGCGCTGCGCCCTGCTCCCGGTGAGACCATTTTGGACGTCGGTTGTGGCAACGGGATGTTAACAGCAGAGTTGGCGCGCGCAGTTGGCTCGGATGGCTATGTCATCGGGATCGACCCAAGCGAGGATATGACAGCAGCAGCAAGAGAACGGTGCAGTGACTACGCAAACGTGGAGTTTCGTGCTGGTGCCGCAAATAGTTTGCCCATTGAGGATGAGAGTGCTGACAAGGCCGTCTCGGTACAGGTCTTTGAGTACATCGAAGACGTAGACGGTGCACTGTCCGACACGCTGCGGTGCGTCAAACCCGGCGGGCGCCTCGTCATCAGCGATCTACACTTTGGGAGCTTGATTTGGTTCAGCGACGAGCCCGACAGAATGCAAAAGATGCTGACGTCCTGGAACCAGCACTTTGTGAGTGGCTCCGTCCCGGAAAGACTGCCTGCACTAATAAAGGCTCGCGGCGACCATGTGGAAGATGTCTTGTCGTTCACAATGACAGATCACCAGCTAAAGCCTGATGGCCTCGCAATCATGATGATGCACCTCATGAAGCAATACACTGTCGCAAATGACCATGTTGATCCCGCAGTTGCGCAATCGTGGTTTGATGAGCAGCTCAGCCTTGCAAGGACTGGACGCTTCTTCTTTTCGATGACCCAATTTGTCGTCGTGGTGCGCAAAAAGGGGTGATTGAGCTAAGTAAATCGGCCTAGGTTCTTTCGCGGGCTTCATGAAAGTCGCGGTTCAAGAGACCCCCATTGGTGTCACAGGCGCCCCAACAGGTGCTGCAAATCTTTTGTCCATACTTAATTGTCGTCGGTGAAGTCCCAAGGAAGTGCCAGACGTGCAGGCATTGATCAGACGTTCGAACGACCGCAGCGATAGGCGTAATGACAGAAGGTCTCGTATTGGTACTTACTCAATGGCGACAACACAGGTGCGTGGCTGTCACTTCCAGCTTGCAGCTGTATTTGGCGTGATCTAATCGCCCTGTTCGGCCGATTGTCACCAAGTGTTTTCAGAACCTTTCTGGATACAGACTCATCATGTTCTGAACGTCCAACTCACTCGAAAACGCGTCCGGATTATTCCAGATCACCTCATTTATATAGTCGCGTTCCGAGTGAAGATCATTGTCCGTAAGTCGCGATTTCTGGTTTTCAGGGAAGCCTCTCTTGGTCCTACCGAACAGTCCACCAAATACGGTCCAGATGCTGGGTGACATTGTATGAGAAGCCATCTCGTGGTCCTTTCCGAGTTACTTGCGCTGTCGCAACAACGGTAGCTGTTCACTCGTTTTTCTGGTATCCGGCACAAAATTGTGCTGTTCTACAAAAATGAAGAGCGGGTTCCGAAATTGGTCGGATATTCGTGTGTTCCTCTCTGTCTTCAGAGAAGGGTCGACGCTTGCGGCCTCCAGAAA
The DNA here is from genome assembly GCF_056534925.1 of Ruegeria sp. P10. NCBI lineage: Bacteria > Pseudomonadati > Pseudomonadota > Alphaproteobacteria > Rhodobacterales > Roseobacteraceae > Ruegeria > Ruegeria sp. P10. Next base: position 25,778 of record NZ_JBQERJ010000015.1, on the reverse strand, counting down.
GCTAAAGGTCTCCCAACCAACGGTTGCCCGACGCATTGATGTTCTCGAAAGAGAAACAGGCTTGACGCTTTTTGAGCGCGGTACGCACGGGTTCAAACCGACCCCAGAAGCCCTTCGCCTCGTTCCCCTCGCCGAAGCAATAGAGACTTCAGTCCTTGAATTTGTCGATTGCGCGAAAGAATTGACGTCGACACAACCCATCCGTATCACCGCTTATTCGGCAAATTTCTCCGCACGCATGATCGAAATCGTAAACGAGTTTTCCGCCGTCAATCAGGATGTCGCATTCGAGTTTTTGTCCAGCGTTCGGGCGCTGGACCTGATGGCGGGCGAGGCCGACATTGCTTTGCGCCTTGCAAGAACCGATCCCGATCCTGACCTGATCTGTCGTAAGATCAGCACGGCCCGCTGGTCTTTGTTCGGCAGCAGAAACTACGCGGACAAATTTGGCTTACCGGGGTCAACGAATGATCTGGCCGGGCATCAATTTGTTACCTTTCAGCGGGACGATGTGCCAAATGTATTCCACGAATGGTTGACCAATCACGTGGAGCCGGACCAGATTGTCATGTCTTTCACTGAACTGGAGCTAATGCATGCGGCGATCAGGTCAGGGCAAGGCCTTGGGATCAGCAATGTCAAGCTGGTGGAAACAGACATGTCTTTTATCCGATGTTTCGACGAAATCCCCGAACTTGCGGTGCCGCACCTAATGCTCATTTCGCCGGAAGCCTATCGTCGGCCAGAGGTTAGAGCCTTCGTTAAGTTCTTCGCACCTCGCTATGCGGCAATCTACAAGTAGTTATTTGGGCAAAAAAGGATTGAGAACACGCGAACAAGCTAGTTTGCATGTACGCCACGACCGCAATTGCGAATAGAAGCCTTATGTGGCGAGCCCAAGGATACTCTTGAAGATGACAAAGGGAGGTCGAATTGATCGCCGCGCCCAAGTCGCTGCAAACCGTCTTAACTCCGACATGCCATCACGTGGTGCATCACCAGGTTAAGAACTTCAACATTGTTCTGGTTAAATGTCTGGTATCGGAATTTGACCGTTCCCCGGTCTGGCTTCGAACGTGATGGTGCAATTGCCTCAACCGTGACGCGCACGCTGATCGTGTCACCGGAATACACCGGAGCCAGCCACCGTACCTCGTCCATACCATGTCCACCCAGATTGGTGCCGGTAAGTACACCAGTGTCGCGGAACAACCTGAAAGTAAGCGCTATTGTTTGAAATCCACTGGCTATGAGACCGCCGAAAATCGACTCTGCGGCAGCCACTTTGTTAACGTGGAAGGGCTGCGGGTCATGAACCAGTGCGAAGTTAATAATCGCTCCCTCGGTCAGCGTAACGCCGCCGGTTTCGAAGGTTTCGCCAACCGACAAATCGTCGATGTATTTTCCGCTGGCCATGGCAAAAGTATAGTTTGATGTCCACTCAACCGTCAACGCGGAGCCACGCTTGGCAGCTAATGCCGCATTGGCATTCGACCATGGTAAAGATCGTATTAGAGAACTGAGCCAGTGGTCGTTGACCTATACCGCGGCGACAAAAAGGTGCGCTTCTTGCGGTACGTGCAATACGCCTTTTTTGTCATATCTAGACAAAGCGTCTGCAACCTCTTCCACGACCTTGTTGGTGACGTCAGCACCTGCATCCCTAAGATCAGTTTCGATTGGCAGCGCCATGATTTGCGCACGAAGGTCAATAAATCTTCGCTCTAGTACCAATGGCTCGTGACGAGCTATCTTGAAGCCTGCATCGACCAACAACTTAGAAATGAGGTTCCCATCTCGAAACGAAAAAGGCGCTCTGGCCTTGATTGCGGCATTTTTTCCAACATGCCGCTCGAGAGCTTTTGCAAGTGCTCCATTGAAGGGCGACACTGCACGCCAACATGTCAAAAATAGCTGACCGTCATTGCGCAAGATCCGATGAACTTCCTGCAAAGCCGAGGATTTGTCGGGGAAGAACTGAAGCCCCTGTTGTATGAAGGCATAGTCAAACGTAGCATTTTCGAAAGGTAACTCGGTTACATCTGCTGCATACCACTCGAGCACATGACGACAATCCGGCTGATTGGATTGCGCGACCTCAATCATGGTTTCGTTCAGATCTACGCCAACAACCCGGCCTTCGCCCGTCAGTTTCCTTGCAATCTCTCGCGTCAAAGCCCCGGTGCCGCATGCAATGTCGATAACGCAAGTGCCACTTCGAAACTGAACCTTCTGCATTGTTGCTTCAGCCAATGGGCCGAACATCGCAGGCACACTATGGTTGTTGTACTTCTGCGCAGCTTCTTTGGTCAGCCGGAAATTGTCCGTCATCGAAAATATCCTCCTAGCAACGGTCAATAATTGGACCACCCAAAGTGACCCAAAATCGTAGTCTCACGAGGTTTCAACCGGAAGGCCCTCATCGGCGCTCCACTCAGCCCATGAACCATCGTACAGGCGGGACTTTTCGAACCCCATTTGGCGCAACGCAAGGAGCCCACAAGAAGCAGCTATGCCACGGCCGCAGTAGGCGATGACCTCATCGTCAGTTTGAATTCCCTTGTCCTGATAGTGCTTGAGGAGCTTGGAATGATCCGCCAACTTGAATGAACCACGTTCCTTTAGTTTAGCTGCGCGTTCGGCAATGGGTATGTGTGCCAAATCCGGATCGATGTTCGATATCGCCGGTATGTTGACGGCACTGGGAATATGTCCCGAGCGACCTCCCCATGTGTGAACTCCGTCGCCTCGGAAGAGGTCGTTTGGAAGAAAGTCCACAATTCTGACTCCGGGCTTACCAATCGCATCCAAGACATCAGCTTTGCGGGCAATCCAATTGCTCTGCACTATTGGTTCAAAGTCACCATGCTGAACGGTTAGATCGCCAGTTTCAGTGGGCCGACCTTCGAGTTTCCATTGCTGCAAGCCGCCGTCCAAGACCTGCACGTTTTTATGGCCATAGTGCGAAAGTGCCCACCAAAGACGCGCAGACGCCAATGGAAGCCCGGAGTCATCGTAGACCACGACATGACTGTCGTTAGAAACACCCAACTCGCGCATCTTATTCCCAAAATCCTCTGGCCCGAGCATCATGTCGGGAGTGTTCTGAGTGCTGTCTGCAAGCTCCGTCGACATGCCAACATACACTGCGCCAGGAATGTGCTCGGCCTGGAACTCACTCCTATCGTCATAGGCTACGCCCTTGCCGTTTTCCTCCCTAAACTTCCAGCGAACATCAATGACGCGTAGTTTCGGGTTAGTCAGGTTATCTGCCAACCAAGCCGTATCAATGAGCGGGCGAGTTTGGGTTGTCATACCTACGTTCTCCTCTAACCGGACGCGGGTCGAGCCGTATGGAATAATCCCCAAAATTGCTTTCGGAGTCCAATTTTTGAAAATCTGGATTTAATAAAGCAAATATGGTTCAAACGGCTTTTTGATGATTTCATGAGACTTCTGAAAGAAACGGATGCTGAAATCATGGCGCCTCGTAACGTCAATTTCCTTTGACTCGTTAATGGGTAGGCATGCTCATATAGCTCACTGACGGACAGGTTTGGTACAGATAGTGGAAGGTTTGGATGCTTGAAGATCGGTACGGAAGCCCGCTAACGACCATATCACAAACTGCGCGAGACGCCTATGTTGAAGGCATCGACCGTTTTCTGGGTGCTTTTGATGATGTTGAAGAAGCTTACCGTTCTGCAATGCGGGCAGATGATGGTTTTGCTATGCCGCATGTTGGGCTTGCGCGCTACCTTGTTACTGTCGGGCGTGGACAAGATGCAAAGCGTGAAATAGCCGTCGCAAAGGAACTGTCGCATGGCGTCAGCCCGCGCGAAGCCGCCCAGATCGACATTATCAGCGATCTCATTGAGGGGCGTGCACCGCAGGCCTACAGGCGCATCCGAGATCACGTCGCAGACCATCCGCGAGATATTTTGCTTGCTCAGACATGTACCAGCGTATTTGGCTTAATAGGGTTTTCAGGTCGGGCTGGTCGCGAGGCGGAGCAGCTTGCTTACACAACCATGTTGAAGCCGCACTATGGCGACGACTGGTGGTTTCTCTGCCAGCATGCATTTGCCCAGATGGAGGCCGGACAGATCGGCCCGGCCGCGGAAAACATTGAGCGCGCACTTGAGTTGAAGCCAGACAGCGCACACAGTGCACATGTCAGGGCCCATCTCTACTATGAGAACGGGGAGACGGACGCTGGCTACGCTTATCTTCGCGAGTTCTGGCAAGACTATCCCTTCACAGCGTATCTGCACTACCATCTCAGCTGGCACGTCGCTCTGTGGGCGCTTGAGAGCGGCGATGTGGCAGGTATGTGGAAGCTGTTCGATGATTATGTTTCCCCCGACCGACCTCCTGCGCCGCCACTTAACGTTTTGACTGATAGTGTAGCAATTGTTCACCGCGCCTTTTTGGCTGGCGAGCAAATTCCTCAGGAGCGTTGGCAACAACTCAGCGACTATGCTGTTCAGTTCTTTCCTTCGCCTGGCTTGGCTTTTGCGGATGTTCACGCTGCTCTTGCGCATGCGATGGCGGGACAAAGAGAGCATCTGGAAGCAACCATTGACGGCGCAAAGGGACCCGCAGGCCCCACCGTTGCTTCGGTAGCAGGCGCATTCCGTGCGTTGGCGGATGGAAATGCGGACGAAGCGATTGAGAAATTCGTAAGTGTCATGTCTGAGCACGAACGCCTTGGTGGTAGCCGGGCGCAACGCGACATTATTGAGTTTTCATTGGCGCATGCGCTGGCAATATCGGGACAATCGAATGAAGCTCGACGTATCCTCAACATGCATCGACCGCATACCTCTCACGACCATGCAGTTGCCACGCTAGAAGGGTAGGGTGCCCGTATTTTTGACGCCCGCAATGAGCCCAAATTACACGTTTTCAACGCCAGTTAGAACAGAAGCTGTCGCACGACCTTACCAGGCCCCAAAAGTGTTGGTTGGCGGAAAAGACCAACCTGACTGCCGACATCAGCTTTCTCAAAAGACCATCTTAGGTGTGCGAGCGGTGTTTGTGGTCTTGTCGGTGGGCTACTGTGGATGGATTGGACGGTGCGTCACGCACGTAGCCGATAAGTTGATCAGTCGCCAAGAAGAGTGCTTCGATCAAATGGGGCTCATATAAGTCGGGTCTATGCCTTGGGTCGGCTTTGATGTCGCCAGTATCGAGAAGCAGCCCATTGTGGTAACCTCCTACCTTTAATTAGGGGGTTATTGTGATGGAATACTATGATCTCGGTAGCTACAGCCGAAAGATCACAACCTCGTCGGACGAAGCCCAGCTTTGGTTTGATCGTGGTTTGGCTTGGACTTACGCGTACAACCACGAAGAAGCGATTGTATGCTTTCAGAATGCCGTGGCTGCGGATCCAAATTGCGCAATGGCGCATTGGGGCATCGCGTATTGCATTGGGCCGAACTACAACAAGCCCTGGGAAACATTCGAAGAAGACGAGAAGCCTGACTGTATCGCCTTGGCAAAAGCGTCAATCGAGGCTGCTGCGTCGTTAAAGGACAAACTGACGCCTGTTGAACGCGCGCTCATCGAAGCCATTCCGGCTCGTTATCCATCCTCATCGGATATTGAGGATTTCAGCCCGTGGAATGATGCCTTCGCTGACGCGATGCGAAAGCTGCATGCTGAATTCAAACAGGATCTCGACGTTTGCGCCCTCCTGGCCGAGGCACTCATGAATCGGACCCCTTGGCAGCTTTGGGACTTGCCGACTGGGAAACCAGCGGATGGAGCCGATACACTTGAAGCCATAGCAGTCCTCGAAACTGCATTTGATACACTCCCCGGAGCATGGGAGCACGCAGGGCTCCTTCACATGTACATTCACCTGATGGAAATGTCGCCAAATCCTGAGCGAGCCCTTCGCCATGGTGATGTGCTCAGCACGTTGGTGCCTGAAGCCGGGCACTTGCTTCACATGCCCACCCATATTGACGTCTTGTGTGGAGATTACATGAACGTTGTGTTGCGTAATCACAAAGCCATCTTGTCAGATCGAAAGTTCCTGGAACGCGAAGGTCCTGACAACTTCTATTCCGTTTACAGGTGTCACAACTACCACTTCAAAATCTACGGAGCGATGTTTTTAGGGCAGCCAACGGCGGCACTGGAAGCTGCCGATGAGCTTGTCGAAACTTTACCTTCAGAGACACTTCGACCAATGGCTGATTGGTTCGAGGCGTTCATTCCTATGAAACAACATGTATTGATCAGGTTTGGACGCTGGCAGGCTATCCTTGATCAGGATTTACCTGAAGATTCGGAGCTCTACAGCGTCACTATCGCCATGATGCGGTATGCAAGGACGGTTGCCTTGGCCAACCTACACAGGGTCGCTGAAGCCGAGAGTGAAAAAGCCAAGTTCTATGATGCTCTGGCCAGAGTTCCTGAGACCCGAATGCTGTTCAACAACACATGTCGGGACATTCTGAAGGTCGCTGAGCAAATGATGCTGGGTGAGTTGGCCTATCACACAGGAGAGCACGAAACGGCCTTTGATCACCTGCGAAAGTCAGTGGAGATCGACGATAACTTGCCATACGACGAGCCCTGGGGCTGGATGCAACCCACCCGTCATGCGCTGGGTGCTCTTCTTCTTGAACAGGGCCAGATGGAGGAAGCCGAAGCTGTTTACCGTGCAGACCTTGGCCTGGATGCAACGCTTAGCCGGGCCTGTCAGCATCCGGGCAACGTCTGGAGCCTGCATGGTTTGCACGAATGTCTCACCCGGCGCGGTGAAACGGTCGAAGCCGCCCACATTAAGCTACAATTGGACAAGGCCGCTGCCCGCGCCGAGGTGCCGATAAAGGCGTCGTGTTATTGCAGGCAGAAGGCGTTGGCCGCCGAGTAATCTCGGATCAACAGCAATGGCTGGGGCATTTGCGAGGCCCGCTTCTGCCGTTGATCGGGAATTGTTTAACTTCGTTGATGGCAACCGTCTGGGCGACCACAAGACCGGCAATCATCGCTTGGAGGCCGTTTTGCGGTAAATCAGCCGCATGGTAGCATCGCGTAGGATTTGCAGTCGGGGGGCAACATGGTCTTAACATTCGCACAAATGGAAGCTCAGGAAATATCCAAAGCAAATCCAATTTCAGCAACTGACGCGCTGGCAGTACTGATCGAAGACCCCAACGCACTTGTGGTGGACGTGAGGGATAGTGCTGAAATGGCGGCCACGGGTATCAGCCCGAGAGCAATTCCGGCTCCTGGTCGCGCCGTCGCTTGGATGGCAGACCTTGAAAGTGAATACAGATCTCAAGAGTTACAGGATCGTGGAAGGCGAATTTTCACCACCTGTGGCGGCGCTCCTAGTTACCGAGGCGCGGCAGCGGCAAATGTATTGACTGCGATGGGTTTTCAAAACGTGCAGTTCATCGATGGAGGGATGGCGGCTCTGATCGCAGCTGGCTCCTCCACAAAGCAGCCTTAAGAAACGGCGAAACCAACGGTCTTGAGCAAACAGAGCAGAGGGGTAAATAGATACGTCTCAGCTTCCAGAGTTGTGTCTCGATACGACTTGCGACTGAGATTTAAGCCAGTTGACGAACACCTTAGCCTCGGGGCGCTGAAATTCTGCCTGCGTCTGGATGTAATAGACGCCGAAGAGAGGCTCAGAGAACAATTCAATCATCCGACCAGATGATAGATCGTCCTCGAAAAAAGCTCTGGCGGTATACGTGATACCGTCACCCCGGCGAACCGCAGTCATGATCAGGTTCCCCGGCATGTGATTTATGGTCAATGGTTCGGCAGGAACAACCCCGTGATAGGTGAACCAGTCAGCCGCCTCGTTGGTGCCCAGTTCCTGCAACCAGGGCAGCTTCGTCAGAGAAGCCGGGTCACGCAGATCTTGGCCTCCCACCAGTGAAGGTGCCCCGATCACGACCATGTCGGAAACAAGGACAGTATCCTCTTCTTTTCTCGGCATGCGTCTGTCGTGATACCGAATGGCGACATCGATGCCGCCTGGTCTTATCTGAACCAGTTCAGAAGTTGGGTTCAGCATCAAAGTGATCTCTGGATGTTGTTGTTGAAACTCTGCCATTCTCGGCAATAGCCACTCCACCGCGAATGCTGGTGACATTGTCACTTGAACGGGACGCTGCGCTGTGTGTTCTGCCAGTCGTTCGACACCCCTTCCAATGATTTCAAAGCCGATACCCAGTTCACGCGCAAGAATGATGCCTGGCTCTGTCAATTCAATGCTGCGCCCACGTCTAACAACGAGAGCTACACCCAAATGCCTTTCCAACGATTTGACCTGCTGGCTGACAGCCGCTTGGGTCACGTTCAAGCGTTCAGCAGCCACGGTGTAACTCCCAGCTTCCGCAACCGCTGAGAAGGCGCGCAAAGCGTTCATTGGGGGAAGGTGCAGCCAGTCCATGCTGTAGATTTTCTAATGTTTGATTAGACTATTTGAGTCGCATAATATCGGCATTCTTGACATTATTCACAGTGAAATCTGCGCTTCTATTATAAAATATTGGAGCGGATGCTTTAGTGCTGATGTCAACCTAGCCGCATGCCAGGAGATCTTGATACGATGGAAAAACTTCAAGGTGGATGTTACTGTGGTGCTGTTCGATACCAGATCGCGACACCACCTGTCTGGTCGGGACATTGCCATTGTCGTTCATGCCAAATGGCCCTTGGTGGCGCCTTTGCAACTTGGGCTAAAGTGGCCGCCGAAGACTTCGCCGTTATCAAAGGCGAAATCCAACACATTGAGAAAACTCCGGGTATTCGCCGCGGGTTTTGTCGGGACTGTGGAACGACGTTGACCTATGCCGCCCTAAATGAAGTTGAGGGCCAAGACTGGAGCGCTGACGCTTGGTTTTCTTCTGTAACGTTGGACGACCCATCGATTGCGCAACCCAAGGCCCACATCTTCGTGTCACATCAGCAGCCATGGATAAAACTCGACGACGGGCTGCCGACGTTTCCTGAGTTCTAAGCAACTTTTCGAGCGAACGGAGGAGAAAGCGATGAACACTGTTTATTCATATGCCTGCAAGGATTGCGAGGGCATGGAGGCCTGCCCGGGCAAAGTAGTTGCTGCGACCAAGGACGAAGTCTGGAAGCTCATGGAACTGCACGCGGTGGTCGCCCATGGAGAGGACCCCAGCTCGTGGGACGCCGACACTCGAGAATATCTGGAAACACTGATAAAGCCCGCGTGATCAAATAAATTAAGCTTCAAGTTCCTGCGGATAATCGGCCAAAATTTTGGCTTGGTTTGTTTAACCGCGAAGGGCAGCTTTCCTCCGCAACCGGGAAATTGCTAGGCCCATTTGTGATTATCCGGTTTGGACTGCGGCCCACCGCCAAGGCACCTAGAAGCGCAAGGCCATCGCGAACCCAAATCGGAAACGTGTGAGATCGGTTTCCATCACAAACCAACCTGCTACTGCGAAACCCTGCTCTTATTCAGGCAAACCGGCTAGTCGCAAAGACGCACAGTCTTTCTCCAGCCTTTCTCTGTCAGAGAAAAGTTGAGTTTTCGCCCAGTCCGATATGGAAAACTGAGGGCGGTATTTCATCACATTCCGTGCTTCATCGCGAGCGGCCTCAAGGTTCTCCGTCTCTACATGGACGATTACGAGGTCGAGGTGACCAAAGCCTTCAACCCTTTGACCATATTCGGTGAATGCTTTCTTGGCTTCCTCGTATTGACCGTCGAGTCGAAGGGCTAAACCCAGAACGCCTGCATACCAACCTGGATAGTGAGGGTTCAGGGTAATGGCTTGTTGTGCGACTTGGATCGCTTCATTTGCCTGGCCATTGAAAGCTAGGGTGATTGACAGTCTGGCAGCCACGTCAGCGTGGTTTGGATTCAGCGCTAGTGCCTCGTTGAACTTCTCGATAGCCGAAACCAGCTTGCCATCGATTGCATCCGCAAAACCCGCAATAGCGTGAGCCTCTGGGTTGTAGCTGTCTATTTCCAGAGCTCGCTGAGCGCAGTCACGAGCCTCCGCTAGCGCGGCACGCCGGTCAGCAACAAATCCATGTCGTGCTTCGACAGTGCAAATGAATCCCAAAGTACAATACGGAGCCGAGTAACCCGGGTCGAGTGCAATTGCCTGTTGTGCAAATCGGCGAGCGTCGGCCTGAGCTTCCCTGGTAATTCTGCGCGAAGCCTCAACGGCCTTTAGTTGAGCAGTCCACGCGCCTAGGTTATTTGTGCCGGATCCTCTGAAACGAGCCATTTCTCCCGCCAACAGTTCGACTTGAAGCTCGGTTGCAATCCTAAGTGCGATTTCATCCTGAACTTCGAATACATCTTCAATGAGGCGATCATAGCGGTCTGCCCAAATATGCATGCCGGACTTTGCATCGATTAGCTGTGCTGTGATTCTCACCCGGTTACCGCTTTGACGGACACTTCCCTCAAGAACAAGATCGACACCCTGCTCCAGACCGACCTGTTTCACGTCAACGGAGCGACCTTTGTAGACGAATGTAGAGTTACGCGCGACGACCAGTAAATTCGGGAGTTTTGATAAAGTGGTGATGATCTCTTCGGTAATTCCATCTGCAAAAAACTCCTGATCGGGGTCAGAAGAGAGATTATCGAAAGGTAAGACGCCGATTAGCAGAGACTTTGTATGGCTAGCCGGAGTTACTCGCGGTGGGGCAGAACCTGGCGGCGACCATTGGAAAACTTCTATTGGTGACGGCGCGTTCTTAAACTGTCGCTCTCCAGCGCGATAAAATTGCTCAGCGAGGCGCTCGTCAAGGCTGCGATGGACGACATCTGAAATTAACACAGCCCCTTCGTTGGAAGCCTCTTGTAGACGTGCAGATAGATTGATGCCATCGCCGAAAATGTCATCTTCGTCGAATACGACATCTCCAAGATGCACACCCACTCGTAGTTTCAATGAGGACTGAGTTGACACCTGGCTTTGAAGATCAAGGGCGCATCGTACTGCATCAGATACCGAGTTAAACTCGACTATCCATCCATCACCCATCCTCTTAACGACATTACCTCGATGATCGCTAACCAAAGGATCAAATAACTCTCGACGTAGAACACGAAGTTCGCTGAGAGTCCTATTTTCATCTGCCTTAATCTGGCCTGAGTAGTTTACTACATCGGCCGAGAGTACTGCGGAAAGTCTGCGGTCTCCATTCATGTCTATTGGTAGCGCAAATTACGCTGCTTGGAAAAGACAACATGATTTTCTGAACGTCGCGCATGTCCTAGTGAATGGCTTAGTGCAAAACTGAAAAGCGTGACTGTGAATGTCTGCTTCGGGCTGCCATCGGTCCATCCGCACACCGCAGAGAATGATTAATTCGAGCCCAGTGCGGACGCAAAGTTAGATGGGCAGACGGGCGTGGATCTCAATCGGGGCTATCAATCCGCCTTCTATGTTTCGCACCATGTTTTGGACCTTTAGCGCTGTGTCGTCGCCCATGATCAGATGCAGGCCAAGATGTGGAGGACCATCCGCACGGCTTTGCGCAGCCGCCAAATCTTCAAAGAATTGTTTGGCAAACACGGTGCGGTCGATCCTACCGGTCAATTCGAAACCAACGGACTTCAAAGCCGCCTCATATGTCTCTGGTGGTGCAAGCGCACACTGATCCGAAGTCGAAGCCCAAGGCGCTGGATAATCCATATTGCCCTCGCCGACTTGCATCACATCGTAAATCGCAAAAATACCCCCTGGTTTAAGCACACGCATTGCCTCCCGCGCGATGCCAACTTTGTCCGCAATGTTCATGCCGACGTGGATCATGTAAGCAGCGTCCATCGAGTCAGATTCCAACGGCAGATCAAGCACGCTGCCTTCGATGAGTTGAACCCGATCCGACATGCCCGTCCATTCTGTAAGGGCGCGTCCTGTTTCCACAAACTCGGCAGTTAAATCGATGCCGGTCACATGAGCACCAGTGGCCGCTGCGACATAGCGGGCAGGACCACCGAGGCCACATCCAAAATCGACAACCCGACTTTGGGGCGAAGGGTCTAAAGCCTGCACAAAAGGTTCGGTGGCAAGGCGTCCACCAATGTGAAACTCGTCAACCGGCGCCAAAGCGTCGCGAGAAATCGGTGGGGTCAAGTCTAGTGCTGCGCAACCATCAGAAATTCGCTTTAGCAAGTGACCGGAGTGGTAATGGTGCGCGACTTCATTGGGATCAGTCATGTTGAAGCCTCCCCAACTTATGCCGCTATGGTAGACTCGGTGATCTCGAATGTCAGCTCCGTCCGCTTATTCGGATTTGTAAAGTCCAGTTGCGAACGTTTGCCTAGGGCTGATTATCTACGGCAGGCATCTTTCGCCAAAATCATCGCTCATCTCCTTCCTGTGAGGCCTTCGCTGCTTGGTAGCATGTCCACAACCGCTCCACCTCATCTAGCGGATCGTCAGTGGTTCGCTTGTGTGAATTCAGCAGCTGTTTCATCGTTCGACGAGATGCATCATCCTGCATGATCTGGTCCGCACGCAGCACATCGACTTTTTGAACGTATTCAACCTCTGCTTCTGCCAGCAAGCGCTCCAGTAGTCCTGACGTTGAAGAAGAATCTGAATAGATCCAACCCGCCGGGCATTGGTCGATGATGCCCGAAACCTGGCTTGCAACATCCACGGCAGGTGGAGCCGTCGAAAGGTTGATTGGAGATGCGGCCAAAACCTGATGTGACCAGTTCAGGGCAGGGTAGATGCGAGATGACCAAGTGTATGGCTCGTCATCGATCACTCTCAAGACCGCGATTTCAACTGGGTAGAACTGTCCTCTTACGGCTACGATCCTCAGGTCGCAGAACAGCACACTGACAACCGGTTCCGGCAGGCCAATATCCTTATAGACGCTACCAGATCCTTCTGTGATTTTGTCTTTTTCAGTCACTTTGGCCACTTATTCTCTTTAATCCAGATGTCTGTCCATTCTGCTAGTCCGTCAGCTGGAGCAGCGTCCACGATGTGCTCTCGTACAGTCCTCAGAAGTGCCGGCCATGCATCTGAACCCTCTTTCGGTCGTGCTTTCAGCTCATAAATCAGGTCATCCAGAGGGATCGACTCCAACGGACGTCCAAAGATCTCTTCATCGGAAAACTCATTACTCATCGAAGGGATTCCAATCGCCTTGCTCCTGACAGTGCGCGCACAGGGCAGTTGCCTTGTTCTTCTTCCGTACAATATCCCCCACATGGCCACATCGTGCACATGTGCGTTTGCTGTCCAGTACGAGACGCTTGAGCGGGAGATCCAGGCATTGATCATACCGACGGAAGTTGATCTGGATCGAACAGTCTGAGCCCGTCGTAACATCCAAGATCTGCACTTGAATCGGTGTCTCACAGTTCTCTCGAACCAGATGCTCCGCCTCCGCAAGAAACCTTCCCAGCAGGACGAGCCGACCCGGCCCAATGCTTGGCCACAGTGAGGCAGTATCAGCGCTCACCAGGTCTGGGAAGCGATCTGCCACATTGAGCTCAAGATCTGTTGGCCAAATCATCTCAGCGCCTTCAAACCGACTTTGAAGGTAGTCGTTGTAGCACCAGCAGCAAAGCGTCGTTAGGTAGCCTCGAATGCTCTGCACCTGCGCGGTGTTTCCACAGGATTCACACGTCTTCTCGATCTCGTCGACACGAGTATCGAGTTCATCGAGGATATTTCGATTACACTTTCGTGTGTAGACACGAAGGCCTCCCAATTTTTGCTTGATCTGTACGATCACCGGCAACTCATCCCCAAAGATATCGGTGTGTTGAGCAACACTGCGCTTCACATCTTCCAACACTAGTGCGAGCTGATCAGCCCAGCCAGCGCGATGCTCACCAAGTGCTTTTAGAACGCTTGTTTGGATGTCATTCCAGTCGACAACAGGTTTCACATTACCCACCCTTCAGCCGCGCCAGTGCGTCAGCTTTGTTAATCGCTACACGCATGATTTCTTCGTCCGTCAGATCTTCGATACGTTCGAAATCGGCGGTGGAAATTGGGGCCACAACACTGCTTTCACTGTCGTGAACCGCAAATGTCATCTTCAGGAATCGAAGATCTTCGGTATCTGTGAAAATTGGCTCAATTGTCCGGGTCATGATCGTTTCCCAATCGACGTTTGTGCGCTTTGATGTGTTCGGCTAGGTCTCCAACGAGGTTGCCAGCAGCGATGTCTTTCTCCAAAAGCTCAAGGAAAGCTTCGATGGCTGGATCTATATGCTCGTCCTCGCCCTGGTCCTCGCCATTCACTTCACTAGCGATGCGGTCATCCAGCTCGCGAATGCTCGCCCGAATCTGTGACAGCAATTCGTTGCCTTCTTCATCTACCTTGCGCGCTCTGATTTCATCTGCGGAAATCGGACCAGACAGCTTTGCCTGGCCCAATGCCAACGCCGCTTCTTGCAGTGCCAAAAGAGCTCGGGTCAATGGATCAATCTCCACGTCAGCAATGAGCGCGTCGAACTCCTCCGCGCTGCTGATCGGATCAGACAGCGGTGCTTGTCCGGTCAAAAACTCGGCCTTCTTTAGCCTCAGGAATGCGCGCGTCACCTCATCAGCCTTAGTGCGGGGCTCTCGCGCACCGGTCTTCTCCAGCCATATGGCGGCGATCTTCTCAACCAGTGCCCACACCGTCTGCCTGCGATCATGCTGCGAGATCTCGAAGCGTACTGCTTTTTCTTCGATGCCGAGAGGCTTGGACATTCGTTCGTTTACGCGAACTTCGTAGTCGCAGAGGCCACTAAGATCGTCGCTGACATTCCCAGCATGGGCCCGGGCGACTTCGCTCTCATTCACGTAGACAACGATTTTAAGCATCGTTCAGCAGCCTTTCGCCACGCACGCAGGGCAACGTCCGCGGTCATCAGATCGGTCGATCTGACCGAAATATCCACAAATTGAGCAGGTCAACCTGTCCCGAAGGGGATTTTTCCGAACGCCAAAGAATCTCTTCCTTTCAGGGTGGCGCTTGCTCGCGACATCATGCGCGCACCAGCAACAAAGTGTCTTGTACCAGCCGTCCAGAAGTTGGGTCTCGGCAGCGTTTGAGCATCGCTCACAGGTACGATTTGCTCGTGCAATGGTGGCGGTGATCATCGACTGGATGTGTCGATCATCACACCTGTGGTAGATGCGGAGCTCTCCCAGCTTCTCCTTGATCTGGAGGATGAAGGGGTAGGTGGCATCCTTCGGATCACAGTGTTCTTTGATCTCTGTGAAGAGCGTCGTGACCAAGCCTGACCAGCCTTCGGGTGTGCGTCCGAGGCACTCCTCGACCGATTGCTTGATGTCGTTGAAATCAATTGCGTTCGTAACTTTGTCCGCCATGTCGGACACCTCCTGAGGATGGTAGGAGGCGTCGGAATCGAACCGACTCGTGCACTCTAATCTGGAGCAATTACAAGGATATAAGCCTCGCCCGCATACCAATGCTGCCTCCCGCGGATTTCGCGTGGGTTATCGACCTCAGGCCGATATTCGATGGCAGTGGATGCGTGTGAACGTCATGACCGCAAGCTGAACCAGTTCGCATAACCATGTCAAGACGGAGCGTGCTGCACTTCGAAATTCACCGCGTAGTTCTGGGAACCTTCTAGCTTAGCGTGTGCCAAAAAGAATGAAGCATCCTATTTTGCGGGTCAGTACAGCGTAGAGTAGCTCTCAGACAGCGAAGCGATTCGATGCCCTGCGATCCGGATTCGAACTTAGAAACTCAATCGATAGTTCGCTCTGAATCGACGCGCGCATTTTGATCTGCGTCTGATGCGCTCTGTTCTGGAGAAATACAAATGTCTTGATCCGGCGAAACCTCAGCGGCAGCATTGACCTGAATGTTTCGAAAAATGGAGATACCGGTTGCAAAACCTTGCAAGTTTCAATCCATTTAGCGTCTCGAGTCATTTGTGATGATACGTTCCTCACCTGAATTGCTGGCAGTTTCGAGGCGTTGGTATGAAATACTCAGAACCAAGAAGAATACTGACGAGTTGCAGGATTTTCTGTCGAAGGCAGATGAACTAAGGTTCGTTGGCACAGGCGAAGGTGAGTTTTGGAGCGGGCAAGCAGTTCGCGATGGGGTTAGCGGATTTTTTGCGGAGATCCCGGCACCCGTCGTTTTCGAAGAAGTTGAAGCTGAGGCCTTCGAAAACGGAGAAACGGGATGGTCATCCTTCGTCCACAAGATTCAGTTTGTCGGCTTTGATGAAGCCGTCTTTTATCGCACCGTCCTGATTTTTGTCCTGGAGGGAGCGGCCTGGAAGATCATCAATCGCCACGCTTCAGTGCCCACTCCAAATATTGAACTCGTGGGTAAGGAACAGCTGGCCATCCAAAAACTGGTTGATGCTGCGCGTGAAGATGGACCCGATCTGGTCCAAACGGAAGGTTTGGCTTCGGTACTTTTCACTGATGTGGAGGGCAGCACAACATTGGCGGAGGCGTTGGGCGATCAGCGTTGGTCGGTGCTGATCGAAAACCACTTCCAAGTGTTGGCGGCGATCATTGAAAAGTACCATGGCCAGTTCGTGAAATCCCTTGGAGACGGAACGTTGTCCGTCTTTCCGTCCGCGAAAGAAGCACTGACGGCCGCTATCAAGATCCAGGGGGCCATTGCATCGGCTTCCGAGGAGCCATCTTTCGGTGTCCGGATTGGGATTCATACTGGTGATGTCGTGCAATCTCGTGGAGATTTTTTCGGTACGGTGGTCAATAAAGCGTCACGCATAACGACCGTTGGTGCGGCGGGCGAGATACTCGTTTCAGATGCGACTCGCGCCATGGTCGGAGGACGAACCGATTTCTCTTTTTCTGAAATAGAACCCAGACTCCTGAAAGGTCTACGCGGTCACCACGTCTTGTATCGGTTGGATTGGCAAGATTAAGTCTTGGGGGCGCCGTAACTCCGGCAAATCGCCTAGTCTTCTAGGGGAGCAGCACCGCCAGTTGTTTTGAGGTTCGCAGCACACCTTACATCGCCAGTAATTCCCGATGAATTGCGACCATCGCCCAGGTGTCGCGCATGCAGCACGCAACAAGATCAGCATATACCTTAGGGCTGCAAGCGCAGTGGGAGAATTGAATTTGATGTGTCCTTGAAGTGAATTAGACTACGAGCCAACTGTTCAGATAGCTCACTAAGAGGACATCATGGCAGCTCCTTTAGTCCAAAACTGGGAACTGACTGCCGCCATCCAGGACATAGCAGATTGGCTGGTTCAACAGGGCTTAGAGAATGCGCCTGTGGAGCTCTGGCTTGAAGCATTCTGCAACCGTCTTGTTTCGGCAGGAATTCCGCTTCAAAGAGCAAACATCACTGTTCGCGCTCATCATCCCGAGATTGGGACTGTCGCTTTTCGCTGGCACAGGGATGGCGGTCATGAGCGAGAGAACTTTGTCCGAAGAACGGATGCGCCTGAGGAATACGTTCTAAGTCCAATTTATTATCTTTTGGCAAACAACGTTGAAGAGATCAGACAAGATCTTACAGTCGAAGAACCCGCGCTCAACTTTCCGATCTTCGACGAACTTCGCGAGCGCGGTGCAACTGACTACTTTGCTGTCAAACGGTTATTCCTTGTTCAGGACAATGCTACTCCTGTTAACCCGATGCAGGCCGAAGAAGGTGCTATTATTTCGTTGGCAACCGACGCGAGCGGGGGCTTCACAAGCCAGCAACTTGACGGTTTGCGTCAACTGATATCTCCACTTTGCCTGACGCTGAAATGTGGGGCAAACCGGCTGATGGCTGAAGACATAACCGCCGCGTACTTGGGAAAAGACGCCAGTAGGCGCGTTCTTTCCGGGGACATCACCCGAGGTTCATCGGAAACTATCTCAGCGGTGATTTGGTATTTTGACCTGCAAGGATTTACCAAATTGTCAGAGGCGCTTCCGGGGGACTCAATCATAGAATTGCTAAACGACTACTTCGCCGAAGCTGTTGACGTAGTCGAACGCAATGGCGGTAATGTTCTAAAATTCATGGGGGATGGAATGCTTGCCATCTTCGATATTAATCAAGTCCCGAACGCTCGCCGCGTCGCAATTCACGCGGCAACGGAGTTGCGAGATACTTTTGAGGAACTCAACCAACGACGGCAAGCTGATGGTTTGCCAACGACCGGCTTCACTCTCTCGTTGCACGCAGGCGATGTTCTTTACGGCAATATTGGCGGTAGGTCTCGCTTGGATTTCACAGTGGTCGGCCCAGCGGTAAATACAACTTCGCGCATTTTAGGCATGTGCAGCGCTCTTGATCAGAACATTGTGGTTTCCGATAAGGTGGCGGGCGACTTGGTGGGCTCCATTCCAAGTCTTGTTTCCCTAGGGCAATACAGATTGCGCGGTGTTGCTGAAAGACAGGAGCTGTTCACGATAGACTAACTGCCGCTATTTGGAAGCCGCCGCAATGGGGTGTTGACCTGCGTCAAAGCAAAGGTAGCCGGATTGCTACTAGGTTGGTTTGCACATGGAACAGAACTGTTGGATCAAGCACCCGCGCAGAGCGGCATTCTTGGTCATAGTGATTGCATTGTCAGGCTGCACGGGCAGGCACCACCAAGGCAATTGGCATGGCCACGGCTTAGAAGGTTGCTATGGACCTCACCACGACGTTGATCGCGAGGTCCATTGCCGAACGCTCGAGTGAACTTGAGCCATACGCGATGCAACCCACAAAACGTTTGGCGACCAGTGTTATTTGGATTGAGATTCAGATCTTGTATCGAAACTGCCCGTTTGATGCTCAGTCCGGTAACATTGAAAAGTTTGGCCTTGGCACAATATCTTTGTAGTCCCATGAGGAAGCGGAGAAGAGACCAATGAAACGACGCGAATTTCTATTAGCGGGTACAGCAGCAGTGTTGGCTACTCCTTCCGTCGGACAAGAAGCCCCATTCATTAAAGTCTACAAGACGCCAACCTGCGGCTGTTGTTCCGCGTGGGTAGATCACCTGATCTCCGCAGGATTTCGCGCCGATACGCTAGACATGGAACAGGAGCAGCTGTGGTCGCTTAAAGAACAAATGAAAATCTCAGATGAGCTTTCCAGTTGCCACACTGCAATTATTGGGGACTATTTTGTCGAAGGTCATGTCCCGGCAGTAGATATCTATCGACTTTTGTCCGAACATCCTGAAGGCCTCGGCCTAACAGTTCCAGGCATGCCGATGGGTTCACCCGGCATGGATTTTTCAGACGAACGAGAACCTTATGAAACCTTGCTCGTTGGTCTGGATGGAACAACGAGTGTGTTTGCTCGACATAGCTGAGAGATTGGATGAAGGGCAATCAGATTTCCCAGCTCCATGTCCAACATTAGTTTGCGCTGATTTCAAAAGGATTCAGCTGCAACCGTTGTGTTTTTTCCACATGGTTGGGTCGTGGCCTTCGGGCACATTGGAGCACGGGTCGTTCTCATACCCTCTTAGAATGCTGTATTGCTGGATTTGATCTGCGCTCAACAGCGGTGTTGTTTGCAGGTGCCGGGACAGATGAACCAGTCGTAATTCGGCCCTGGCCGTTTCTGCCGCTTTAACAAGTTTGTTTAACTCGGCTAAGTCAAGCTGGTCACCGGCAAACGCTTCACTTAACGCCGCTTCGGCCTCAATAAACCGCTCGCCTGCGACGATTGCCTGTTTGCGCATTTCAGAATGGATCGTGCCAATTCTTTCCACCTGATCCTTCGAAAGTCCAAGTTCATCTTGCAATTCGAGCAAGTGTGCTGGGCCTGGTTTGCCATTCAGCTCCGCTGGTAAAGCAAAACCCCAACCTCCGCCGCGCCGCAGCTCTTCTAGATCGGTCTCAGATAAGCTTTTGATGGTCCTGGATTGCAGACCGGCGTATGGCGTGATTTCAGCGTCGTGAGTGAGACTTTGCGCGAGTGCTAATTGAGAATATTGGATCGTACAAAGCGCCGTTACAATCAGAAACTTAGGCATAAACTTAATCATGAAGTCTCCTTTCTGGCTCACCCAAATGCCTTCTTCCATACAGTACTTCTGCCCGGCGCAGCGACATTCCTGCTCCTTTTTGACCAGTAGGTCGTTCCGGATTTACGTGTATTCTAGGCCGTTGAGACAATAACCTCTGCTTCGATTTCAATTGGGAAGTTGATTGGTAGGCCTGCCACCCCGACCGCCGTACGTGAATGGCGGCCAATCTCTTCTCCAAAGACGTCAATGATCAAATCCGTGAAACCGTTGAGAACCGCAGGCGTATCGCTGAAGCCAGATTTGCAATTTATCATCCCATGAACTCGGCACCACCCCGTTATTCGGTTTAGACTGCCAAGTTCGCGCTTTAGACTGCCGAGAATAGAAAGCCCGACTTTGCGTGCTGAGGCGTAGCCCTCTTCCACAGACACATTTTCTCCGACTGCTCCAAATGGCGCGGCCGGAGTACCGTCTATTTCTTGTGGTCCATGACCAGATACGAACGCCCGGTCGCCCCGAACGTTAATCCACGGAAATGGCAACACCATACCAACAGGCAATTTTAGCGGCGCAGGTAAAATGATGTTGTGGTCTAACAATCGCTGTTCAGCGTCGATCATGGTACTCTCCCTCGCAGCACTTGCATGGATCTTACCATAAACCATGCCCAAAGTCGGTCTCGACCACCAAACTTTGCAAGGTCCGCTTCGTCCACATTTGAGTCATCTGGCGAAACCGCGGCGAACGGCTGTTGTTGGTTAGGGCAAACCCTGGCCGCGTTCGCGGGCATGAATGACCGCTCATCGTGGTTACGGGTCATCCGGCAAAAAGTCTCAGATGGCCGAGACGGTCCCGAAGCGGCAATCTTTACTAAGAAAGTGAGGTCCTAAGCAGGAAGCTCTCCGCCAGACTGAAGCCATCGCGCGTCGGCTTCCGGAAGCAACTCTGCAAGACGTTTGTGAAACGCAAGAAGGTCTTCGTCTGAAAGCTTGCCCTCCCACTTGCGACTGCTTGCGCTATCGAAGAAGGCTGACGGGTCTTTAAAGGTTGTGGACCGTTGTGTTTCTTCCTTAGCACTCGCGCGTGCATTGGCTTGCATGTTCTCGAACTGCATACTTTCCGCAATTGCGGCCAGCATTTCATCGCCAATTTTCAAACCAAGTACGGAAGCGAGCTTTCTAGTATGAGAGAGCAAATCGCGCCGCATATCGGCGTAATGGAAAATGTGTATGATGGGATGTTGGATGTTTGACTTGAAGGACTTGAAGTGATGAACGATGGCCTCAAGGGTGATCCCATCAGCCATCTCCTCTCGAACGGTCTCACCAAGAAAAAGGGCGAATGAAGCTGTCGGCTCATCCGGGAACCTGTCTTGGATCAGGTCTTCCTTCAGGTTTGCCACATGTCGGCGCATCGAAAAATGTGCGTCGATTGGGTGTCTGAACACCGCGATGTAGGTGCAATCTGGACCGAAAGGAATGCCGTCAAAAGGCGTATGGGTCTTGATGCATCTTCTGTGGCTTTGAGCTTCGAACATTCGAGCTATGGGGAGTTGATCTCGAAACGCAGGGTCGAGCCAAACCGACAGGTCATCCATGACCTTGTCCATACCTGGCTTTTCAAACAAGAGCGACAGCACAAGGGCTTGCGTCCATGTTGTTCCGCACTTTGGCGGTGTTGCAACAATCACATCTCCTTGGCGCAGCGCGAACATGTCCCAAATCCGATTGTCGGTGAGACGTGTTCTGTACTCGAATGCCTTCCTTGAAGACGCCCGTATCGTCATTCTGATTTCCGCCAATGGACCCTTAATGAAACGATAGCAAGCATGCGGCGCTGAACCTAGAATTTTGATGGCACCCGAGTAGGAAGGCCTTTCAAAGTGCCAAGCGAAAACCTTGCATTCGCGGCTAGAAGCTCGTTTTGCCCTCAAGGCAGTCATACGCGGCACCTTGCTCCAGTGCCTGTGCTGCGGTGTAAAGTCGAAATTACAAAGTTCGGTTTTTCGAGGTCCGCTTCTGCCTAATTTACCCAAAAGCAAAAAGCTTGCGTGTCGTTATTCGGTCACTGATGTTCATTGAATATTGATCGCGATTTATGCGCGAAACCCCTAATATCCCTTTGACACTCCTTCACAATGGATACGCGGGAGGATTTTGTTTGGAGCGGTACTTGGCTGCCATACTCGTGGCTGATGTTGTTGGCTATAGCGCGCTTGTCAGTGCTAACGAGGAAGCCGCATTGCACACATATAGGGGCCACTTTAGGGCGCTGGAGCCGCATGTCGGCCTGAATGGCGGACGCCTATTCAAAAGAACCGGTGACGGTTTTCTTGCAGAGTTTTCCTCGGTTGTAGATGCGCTGGCATGTGCGGAAACGATGCAACGTCAGATGGCTGAGCGGAACGGGGCGCGCGGGCAAAGTCCGGAAATGCAATTCCGTATGGGAATTCACGCGGGCGATGTTTTTGATGACGACGGTGATGTTCTTGGTGACGGCGTCAACATCGCGGCCCGGCTGGAAAGTCTTGCTCCTCCAGGAGGGATCATCGTTTCAGGTCGGGTTTACGAAGACCTTGTGGGTAAGGTGGATGTATCGTTCACCGAATTGGGGCCGCAATATCTGAAGAATATCACACGCCCTGTAACTGCTTACTCGGTACAAACAGCATTTGCTACTGAATCCCCGATAATTCAATCTCGCCCAGACAAGCCTTCGGTGGCCGTATTGGCGTTTGACAATCTGTCGCCTGACGCTGAACAGGATTACTTTGCAGAAGGTATAGCCGAAGATATAATCACCAGCTTGTCCAGAGTGCCCTGGATATTCGTGGTCGCCCGAAACTCCTCTTTTTCTTACAAAGGGCTTTCGGTTGATGTGCGTCGTATCGGCCGAGAGCTTGGTGTCCGCTATATATTGGAAGGGTCCGTTCGCGGCGCTGGTGACCGGTTGCGTGTCACGGGTCAGCTGATTGATGCGGAAACCGGGTCTCATGTTTGGGCGGATCGATACGATGGCAAGCTCGATGATGTTTTTGAGCTTCAGGACCAGATTACCGAGGCTGTCGTTGCTTCGATTGCGCCAGGTATCCGACAAGCTGAAATAGACCGTGCTGCTCACAAGCGCCCTGACACCCTTGGAGCCTATGATCACTTCCTACGTGCGCAGTCCTTGATCTACAGGTTCAATTTCACTGAAGCAGACGACCATTTGTCAAAAGCTCTTTCACTCTCAAGTGAGTACCCATTGGCAAGCGCTCTTCGAGGCTGGATCCGCACTTTGCTATGGAACCCGGATACGCGTCCAAACGAGGCCCGATTTGATTGCGCAATTCAGCTGGCACATGAGGCTCTGGCGGCATCACATCTTGACCTAGAGGCGCAAGCATATGCCGGTTACGTACTCGCGTTTCTGTCGGAGGATACAGAGTACGGTTTGTCACTTGTGGATCAAGTCGTCGAGAGAAGCCCAAATTGCGTTTCAGCCTGGGGATCCAGTTGCGTACTGCATGGCCTGATGGGTGAAGCGCAGGTGGCACAAGCTCATGCCAGGGAGGCGCTCCGACTTAACCCGAATGACCCACTAAACTACCGGGTCCACATGGGTATCAGCCTGTCGCAAATCGCGGAAGGGAACTGGCGCGATCTAAGAGAAACTGCCCAAAAAATGCGTGCATTTCATAATACTGTGACTGTCTTTCGCCTGAACGAACTTGTGGCGGAAATGGCTCTCGGCAATGGGAGCCGAGCTAGAGAGCTCGCAGGTATTCACATGTCGCGGGAACCCGATTTTAGCGTTTCAATGTTCCGGCATATGCGCGCTCGTATCTCTATCGCAAAACCAGAAATCTATGACGCCTACTATAAAATGCTGGCAGCCGCAGGCATTCCTGATTGACGACAACAGTTGTAGACCAGCGGCAAGTCATAGCAAGTGTGCAACATGTGGAAACATATTTTTTGCCGCTGGAAGAATGCCCAATTTGGTCTGCGAACAGTCGTTGAAGTGAATAGCGGCGAGCGGCAATCGAACCTTCGCGGCGCTCGGCGTGAACGATTGCTCTGCGGACAAAGCTACCATTGCCACGTTAGGTCAGATTAATAGGTTTGCAGTTTCATGCTCTAATCAGAACAGATGCCCATTTACCTTCAAGGAAAGTTTCGAGATGGAGGTGCTGTCGCATATTAGAACTGTTGACCGCCGCGACATGGCTTCAATGGAAGTCAAGCCGATCAGTAGATCGTGAGCCGGGGACACTGGAAATCTAGAAAAAACGACCGACCGATCTGGTCTACGAGCGTTCGGTCGTTGTGCAGCCGCACTAACGTCGAATGGGCGCCCGCATTGGGCTCGATGTTGTCATTTTCTCAAACGCTAGGAATGCTCTCTTTGCGGATAAAGCAGAAATCGCTCGATCACTAAAAAACATCAGGCGGCTTAGCCAAAGGTCCCCAAGTTTCAGGGTCTGGTAAACCGACACTTGACCATGCTTCTTGCAAAACTCTGGAGTCTGAAGATCTTGTCCGCGGCAAATCATCCAAAATATCAAACCAAGGCATTTTGCTTTCTATTCCGGAGTGGACTGAAGGAGCAAAGTTTTCCGGTTGGTCGAGGCTCGAAGTATGCAGGACCAGATAGGCCGTTTCTCGTGGCTTTACGAGCTTATAAGTTAGGCTTGCCCCGCATCTGGCACAAAAGCCACGATTTGCTATCGGCGTAGTTGCGAAGTATCGAGGTTCCTCGGTGAGAAATCGAACAGCAGAAGCGGGAAAAGCCGCCCATGCATTAACTGCTGAACCAGAAAATTTTCTGCAACAACTACAATGGCAATACCCGGTGCTTATGGCAGGCGCGTTTATTTCATACCGTACTAACCCACAGATGCAGCCACCAGTTATTAAGGTTTTGGCCAATTCATCTTCATCAAAATCCAGAAAACCTCCCTCTTCTCCGGGTTCTGAAACGGTCATGTAGACATGTATTGGACTATCAGTTCTCTTGAGTCTTTTGTGACCGCAATCCGCCAGCGGAAGATCTATCTTGCCCGCTATTTGCGCCATTACTTCTCCTGAAACCGCGATTCCACCTGGTTCCGCTATTGCTTCAAGCCGTGCCGCAGTATTTACGCCGTCTCCGAGAATATCGTCGCCGTGTACAACGACATCACCGAGAGAAACGCCGACGCGTAAGATGAGAGGGTCGTCACTGTTCGACCGGCGTGCTTCGCGTGCGCAGGCTCTTTGAATGTTAATTGCACAATTGACCGCCTCAAAGACACTCGAGAACTCAGCCAAAAACCCATCGCCAGTAGACTTAAAAACACGACCCCGGTTTGCTTCCACCTGCATGCCGATGATTTCACGTTCTAGTCGAACCAACTTAGCTAATGTTCCGCTTTCATCGCGTGATACCAATCCCGCGAAACCGACTATATCGGTGGCCAGAATGGCCGCTAACTTGCGTTCCATCTCCGTTGCTCCGAGCCAACAATCTCCAATTGATGCCTGCTTACTTTAACATAAAATCGGTCGCAGCGAGCCACGGTGGCTGAGGTGTTAATTTCCAGCTTTCAAAGACCGTTCGGGGCTGCGAGCGGTCAATCATGCTCATCGCAGAAAATGGCAGCGCTGAGCCCCAAGCCGAAAGTTTCCTACTTTTGCCGAGCTCGTACCTCGGCGGCCCGACGAACTGCGAGTACCGCTGTTGCGTAATCTCCCAAAGAAATCCCTCTGAAAGCGAATGCAGCCGGTTTCTCTGAGCCTCCCCAACTGAACTGGTCCACCGTTATGTTTAGGAAACGGAGGACCAAGAATGGCAAACAAGAGACCGAAGCCCGAAGAGATTG
>NZ_JBQERJ010000014.1:0-74983 GCF_056534925.1 Ruegeria sp. P10 | reverse complement strand
CGTAACCGCCGCTTCCGCCGCGTCCCAGCGCCTCAGCAGCGCCGGTGAAGGGGGTTCTAAGTATAACAAACAAATCCCGCAAGCGGAAAATGACGCCGCAGAGCATTTTTTTGAAAATTCTTAGATAACCATTTAAAAACAGCATATTACAAGCGTCGAAAGCTCACCTTTCCTGTGTCGGTCGGGACTCTCTCCATCGGATGGCCACGACACAACCAGGAAGACACAAGATGGCACTACTATATATAGGGAATCGACCGACACTGAACACAAGGCTGCGCGACTCAAGTCCGTGAATCGACTCGGGACTCTGCCAGAATCTGCATTGAAAACCTTAAAGGCCAGATTTCGAACTGCATCATGCCGAGGGGGCCTACATGATTCCGACCACACCTTGAGCGTGCCAACATTCTGAACACCAATCTTGAACATCCCACCGAGATGAGTTCTGGTCTGGGACATTCGTTTTCGACTTCTTCAGCGAGACAGGCATGACGCGTCACCTTACGTTCCCACTGGTCAGAACCGTCGGATTTGACGGAGCGCTTGTCACATTTGCGGACACGATGTCTGAGACAGCGAACCGAGCGGCGCTGGCCTTTCGATCTGAACTGGATCGGCTTCAATGGGCAGAGGTCACGGAATCTTCTGCCACGCTGGCCTCGGCATATGTCCGGTTCGATACGCAAAGCACCACCCACCAACAGATGCTGCACAAGCTTCAGGACCTCGTCGATCAGAAGGACTGGTACAGCACACCACTTCCAACAGGCCGCAGGCTGTGGCGAATTCCGACGGTCTATGGCACCGACCTTGCGCCCCAGCTGGACGATGCCGCTGCTGCTGCCGGTCTCGCGCCGGAAGAAGCAATACGGCGGCTTGGCCAGTCCCGCGTGCGGGTTTTGACGATAGGGTTCGCCCCCGGGCAACCCTACCTTGGGCCATTACCCCCCGAGTTCAATATTCCGCGGCTGCAAAATCTGACCCCCATGGTGCCCGAAGGCGCTCTGGTTCTTGCAATATCTCAGTTTGTCCTGTTTTCCGGGCCGACGCCAACCGGGTGGCGGCATGTCGGGCAGACGGCTTTTCGGTGTTTCCGGCCCGAGACGACCGAGGCATTCGCCCTCAAGCCTGGGGATGAACTGATATTCGAACCCATTTCCCGCGAAGACCTGGAACAAATCAGAGCCAAAAACGAAGATGGCACGGGCGGAGCAACCTGCGAGGAGATTGCGCCATGAGCCTGATCGTCCACCAGATCGGCCCGGCTTGCACCATCCAGGATCAGGGGCGCTCAGGTTATCTGGACCAGGGCCTGTCCCGGTCCGGGGCCGTCGATACACTGGCCCTTCATGAAGGCGCCGCATTGCTCGGCCAAAGCCCGGAACTTGCTGCGCTGGAAATGGCCGGAATGGGCGGCACGTTCGAGGCGGCACAGAACATGCGCATCGCATTGACCGGTGCGCAGATGCAGGCCAGCATTGATGGCAGCCCCGTGGCCTGGAATGCCTCGCATCACCTGAAGCCCGGACAACGGCTGGTCATCGGTGCGCTTCTGCAAGGCAATTACGGCTATCTTCATTTGGGGGGCGGTATCGATTCAGAGGTTTTTCTTGGATCTCGATCCGCGCATCTGACGGCACGGATCGGGCGAGCGGTGAAGCCGGGCGACCGGCTGACCTGTGGCGCGGAGGCAGGCGACGCTGGTTTGAAACTGCCCCCTTCCGAACGCTTCTCGGGTGGCGTTCTGCGTGTCGTCGCCAGCTTCCAGACGTCCTTGTTTGATGACGCAACGCTTGATCGGTTTGCGCGCACCTCATTCCATCGTGGCGCACGCGCCAACCGGATGGGGATGCAAGTCAACAGTGACGGCGACGGGTTTGCGGCCACTGGCCAACTGAACATCTTGTCCGAGGTTATTACCCCGGGCGACATCCAAATGACCGGAACCGGAGACCCGTTCATCCTGCTGCCCGAATGCCAGACCACAGGAGGGTATCCCCGCATCGCGACCGTTTTGCCCTGCGACATGCCCCGCGCAGCGCAGACACCCGCGGGCGGAGCGATCACGTTCGAATTTGTCAGCATCGAGCAAGCCACCGAATTGCACGCGGCATTCATGGCGGATCTTGCCCGCCTGCCCTCGAAAGTCGAAGCGTTGGTGCGTAACCCGCATGACATCCCGGACTTGCTGTCCTACCAATTGATCAGCGGAGTGATCTCTGCCACCGACTAAGGAGATGTGCCGATGCCAAGCGTCGATCTGAATGCCGATATGGGTGAAAGCTTTGGCCCATGGAAAATGGGCGACGACGAAAGCCTTCTGAAGATCATCACCTCGGCCAATATTGCCTGTGGCTTTCATGCGGGTGATCCGGATGTAATGGCATCGACAATGAAGCTGGCGGCCGAGAATGGTGTCGGTATCGGGGCGCATCCCGGGTTTCCCGACCTGCAAGGCTTTGGCCGCCGGAATATGAAGCTGTCTCAGGACACCCTCCGCAATCTGGTGCGGTATCAGTTGGGCGCAGCCATGGGCATGGCCAATGCGGTTGGCACCAGAGTTCGCCATCTAAAGCTGCACGGCGCACTGGCCAATATGTGTTCGCTCGATGTCGATATGGCGCGGGCCTGCTATCAGGGCGCGCTGGACGTCGATCCCGACATCATCGTGATGGTTCTTGCCGTGACGAAACAAGAAGACGCCGTGCGCGAGCTGGGCTGCAAATGGGTGGGCGAGATTTTTGCCGACCGCGCCTACAATGACGACGGAACATTGGTTGACCGCAGCCTGCCCGGCGCGGTGATCCACGACGCGGATGTCGCAGGACCTCGCATCCTGAACATGGTCCGCGAAGGCGCGATCATCACCGAAAGCGGCAAGCGGCTGGAAACATCGATCGACACAATCTGCCTGCATGGTGACGGACCAACTGCGGTGCAGATCGCCCGTTCTGTTCGTGAAAGCCTGATCGGGGGCGGTGTCGAGGTGACGACATTCACCCGCTGAACATCATGGGTTAACGTCGGCAACCCAAATTCACGACTGTTGCCCGTACAGGCCTCAGCGCCTAGCATGGTGGGCAAACGCATATTCTGAATACTGCAATTTCAAACAATGCCTTGACCCATGCCGGGCAAGTGCAAGGAGGTCTTGGAATGTCATTTGATCTGATGTCTTATCAGCCCCGGGGCGACAAGAAGAACTCGGACTTCTTCAACGAATACCTTCCAAAGATTTACGAACGCCGGACAAGCTCGGGCATTGCGGATCAGGTCGGCGCAATGCGGGCCATCATCATTCAGGTCGAACCTGACGCGGTGTTCGACACAATGGTCGAACTTTACGTGATGACACCCTATCGGCACACCGCCAGCTATCTGGGACGAACCCACAGAGTCTCGGTTCTGCATTCACATCCCGACTATCCTGCGCTGATCCTGATGGCGCCGCTCAGCCCCGGATTCGAAGACTTTATCCCCCGCATCAATCGCATGTATCCACTGGCGCGCAACACACCGCAGACGCGCTATGTCGGCGAGGTATTTGCTGCCTGTGATCTGGACGCGCTGACCCATGCACTTGAGGATCAGAACATACGTTTCGAATATCCCGGAGATACCGAGAACCCGTTCTACACATCGGACGGGTTCCGATTCACCACCCCGTCCGATTTCACCTGCAACCGCGTCGGGTATTCGACCCACGACTTTAACGACACCGACAGTCTGGGCCTTGGGGATCGCGTGTTGCTGAGCGACACGGAACAGGCCCGTCTGGAACAGGCCGCCGCCTTTGGAACCGACAGCAAAATCGCCCCGCTGATGCTGGGAATCGACCATCTTGCGACGCGGGTCCTGGCGGGCGAGCGCGAGGATGCGATCCTCGAGTTTCTGACCATGGTGCCCTATTATTTCTGGGGCGCTTACAACATATTCGACATGAACTCATCGACCAACGTGAACCGCAACGGCAATGTGGACGATGACAAAAAATCTCCGGCCAAGGTATTCACCGCAAACAACACGCCATCCTTCGTCAACTCCTTCGCCAAACTGCCGATGCCGACCGAGGATTTCGTGCGCAATTTTGGCCGTCGTCTGCACCACATGGCCGTCGAGATTCAGGATGGCGATCACGGCGCCGGGGAAAAGAACGTCGATTTCGTTGTGAACACTTTGAAGGACAAGGGTGTGCCGTTCCTGGCCCATGTGGTGGGCGAGTGCAAAGACGACCCGAACCTGAAACAGATCTTCTCGAAACACTCCAAGCATACCCTGCTGATTACCGAGTATATCGAGCGGTGCCACAAATATGATGGGTTCTTCACCAAGGACAATGTCGCCGCCCTGACAGCCGCCGCCGGACAGGACGAACAATACCAGCACGGTCACGTTTTCGATTGAAAAAAGGGCTGCGGAATACCGCAGCCCAGACCCATTCAGGAGAGAATATGCCGAACCTTATGATGGCCCGATCATGAAACAGGTGACGTTGCGGGCCTGCAAACGGCGACAGGCCAGATCCGCCTGTTCGCGGGTCATGCCCTGAAAGGTTGCGTCGAACCCACGCGCGCTTTGGTTCACTTTGCGCAGCGTGCCTTCCAGTGTGGTCATTTCCGACAATGCGGTTTTCAGCAAAACCTTCTCGGCCTCATACCGCGTGGTATAGCGCCCCACATTGACCCCCCACAGGTGCCCACCTGACGAAGACAGCCGAGTGACAACCTCCTGCTCAGGCTCTGGCTGCTTGGTGGAATCCGTCGAAGCCAGAACCAGATTGTCGGGGCGCAATGCCGGACGGGTATCGGATGTTTCCACCGGCGGTGCCGTTGGTGCGATATCCGCTTCGGCAATGGCCGCCGCGATCGCGCTGTTAATGCGGCCACGATTCTCATCAGCTGTCACAGCAACCGCGCTTGCGACTTGCGTCGACGCGGAGGGGCGCCGAACCGGGCGCAAACTGGATTTTGGCGCGCCGCTCACGCTGGCGACCTGCGTCCCGACACCCAATCCGGTATTTCCAGCATAGGCCGGTCGGGCAGGTTTGCGAATGGGCGCACGGGACGGGGCGCGGCGGAAACCCAAATCCAGAAGCTCGGCAACCTTGGCATTCCGAGAGGCGCCGGACTTTCCGCCGAAAACGGTGGCGATGATGCGTTCATCCTTGCGTTTTGCCGATGCCACAAGATTGAACCCCGCCGCACGGGTGTAACCGGTTTTGATGCCGTCGGCGCCTTTGTAGGCCGCCAGCAGGCGACGGTTGGTGTTGGGAACGGTTTTGATCCCTGCATGCGTCGATTGACGCGAGAAAAGGTTATAGTATTGCGGATAGTCATACAGCAGATGCCGACCCAGCGTGGTCATGTCACGTGCGGTCGAAAGATGCCCCGCCTCGGTCAAACCATGGGCGTTCTTGAAGGTTGTGCGGCTCATCCCCATCGCCTTGGCGGTTCGCGTCATACGACGCGCAAAAGCTGCCTCGGACCCGCTGATGGCAATACCGATGGCCGTGGCAGCATCATTGGCCGATTTCACAGCAGCCGCGCGGATGAGATAGCGAAAAGCAATTGTCTGACCAGCGCGCAGGCCCAGCTTCGACGGTGGCTCGGCTGCCGCCTTTTTGGTGATCCGAACCGGGGTATCCAGAGTGATCTCACCGTTCCGCACCGCTTCGAACGCGATATAAAGCGTCATCATCTTGGTCAGCGATGCCGGGTGAAGCCTTGTATCAGCATTGCGCGAATGCAGAACCTCTCCGGTTCGGGCATCAATCACCATCGCTGCGTAAGG
The DNA here is from genome assembly GCF_056534925.1 of Ruegeria sp. P10. Taxonomy (NCBI): domain Bacteria; kingdom Pseudomonadati; phylum Pseudomonadota; class Alphaproteobacteria; order Rhodobacterales; family Roseobacteraceae; genus Ruegeria; species Ruegeria sp. P10. The sequence goes on along the minus strand of NZ_JBQERJ010000014.1, from coordinate 69,190 downwards.
TGCCGCCATGGACCTGAGCGGCGCAAACGCCAGCACGCACAACACCACTATGAGAAAAAAGCCCATTCGGGCCGGAACTGTCCGCCGAATCTGCACGATTTTTGCCTCTGTCTGCCTCGCGCCGCTGGGTTTTCCCAGTCAGCAAAAATTATTTTATTATCGTAAACTCTATCACAGAGACTTGGTGAAATAAACCGAAAGCTGAGCATTTCGCGGTTTCGTTAGGTTGCCTGAACTGGGCTATATCTAGACAAATACTGCCCAAAGCCCACCAGATGCGCGATTGAGGCAGAACTTGGTCAACACCCGGCAGGGTTTTCGTGGAACTGCGGCCAATAGGCAACATCACTTCAGGCTATGCACCAGATCGGCCAGACCGCCCAAATCCCTCAACTCCCGGAATCGGGGACTGTCGACCGGGGCTTCGGCATGCTCCACCTCCCAGACAAGACCGTGCGGGACATGAACCCCCCAGCTTCCTGCCTGGATCGGAGCCACAACATCAGATCGCATGGAATTGCCAACCATCATCGCGCGCGCCGGGCCATCACCATGCCGCTCAAATATCGACCGGTAAGTTTCAGGGGTCTTTTCAGACACGATTTCCACTGCGTCAAACAGATCGCCCAGACCCGACTGGGCCAGTTTGCGTTCCTGGTCGATCAGGTCCCCTTTGGTAATCAAGACAACCCGGCACAAGCCTGTCATGCCTTCCACCGCGTCGCGGGCATGGGGCAACAGCTCGATCGGATAGGCCAGCATCTCTTGCCCGGCTTTGATCAATTGGCGAATGACCGAGGCCGGCACACGGTCATCCGTGACCTCGAGAGCGGTTTCGATCATCGACAGAACAAAGCCCTTGATGCCATAGCCATAGTGTCGAATGTTGCGCTTTTCGGCCGCCAGAAGCCGCTCCATCAGATGATCCTGGTCGGCATGATCGGCCAGCAGCTCGGCAAAATGCGCCTGCGTCAGCTGAAAAAAACGCTCATTGTGCCACAGGGTATCATCCGCATCGAAACCGATTGTCGTCAGCTTGTCAGTCATCTCGTTTACGTCCGCTTGCTCTTTTCACCGGCCATCCCCACGTTATATAAGCGCGAAGATAAACCCCAAAACTGAATCGGACAGTTGCCTACGATGCTGGAAAAGACCTGGATGATGTCTGACGAACCGGACGACGACAGCGACGCGTCCGTTCTGGTACAGACGCGCCCAAAAACCAAGCGTCCGCCTTTGTACAAGGTGCTGTTGCTGAACGACGATTACACGCCGATGGAATTCGTGGTTCATGTTCTGGAACGTTTCTTCGGCATGACCCATGCAGAAGCATTCGAGATCATGCTGACCGTGCATAAAAAAGGTGTGGCCGTCGTCGGGGTCTTCAGCCATGAAATTGCCGAGACCAAAGTTGGCCAGGTTATGGATTTCGCCCGCCGGCACCAGCACCCGCTGCAATGCACCATGGAACGCGAAGAATAAGGCTTTTCGCCTGACCCTCACACATATTTGCCGGAATTGCCCATGTCCCCTCGCCTGGAACTTGCATTGCAGAACGGCCTGTCGCTGTCGTCGCCCCTCAGCGTGATCTGCCCTGTTCCAACCCATGATCTGTCGGCGCTTCCCCATGCGGCGCAGGTGGTGCAGCCGTTCAAACCTTTTTATGACCATTTTGCCGCGCAGGGCTTTGACACGGTGCCCGAGGCAGAAAACCCTTGCGAGGATGCAATTGTGTTTTTGCCGCGGGCCAAGGCGCTTGCACGGGCGATGATCCATCTGGCCAGCTCACGAGCCCGCGGCGTTGTCGTGATCGATGGCGCAAAGACCGATGGCGTGGACAGCATTCTGAAAGATGTTCGCAAAAGGGTCTCGGTCGAAGGGCCTCTGTCCAAAGCACACGGAAAAATCTTCTGGTTTCAGGCTGACCCGCACAGCTTTGCAGATTGGGCTGCGCCAAAGACGCAGATCGTCGATGGGTACCACACGGCACCGGGTGTGTTTTCAGCGGACGGGATCGATCCCGCCTCGGCCATGTTGCTGAACGCCTTGCCTGCCAAGCTGGGGCCGCGCGTGGCCGATCTGGGTGCCGGGTGGGGGTATCTGACCGCAGAGCTTTTGAAGCGCGACAACCTAAAATCCGTGCATCTTGTCGAAGCAGACCACACGGCCCTTGCCTGCGCGCGCATCAACGCCTCTGACCCCAGGGCCCGGTTTTATTGGGCTGACGCCGTTACTTGGACGGCGCCAGAGCCATTGGACACGGTTGTAATGAACCCCCCGTTTCACACCTCACGCAGTGCCGACCCCACGCTGGGGCAGGGTTTCATCGCAGCAGCGGCACGCAATCTGACGCGCAACGGAACCCTATGGATGGTCGCCAATCGCCACCTTCCCTACGAAACCACTCTGAACGAACACTTCGCTCGGGTCGATGAAGCCGCCGGCGACAACCGGTTCAAGGTGTTTGACGCCTCTCGCCCTCGGCGATAAGGCCAGCTAACCTGCCCCTAATTCAGGAGGATTCGGATGTCCTTTTCCATCGCAGGCAAGACCGCAATCGTTACAGGCGGGGCCAATGGCATCGGGCTGGCCATAGGTCGGCATTTCGCGGATGCGGGCGCAAATGTCATGTTCGCCGATATAGATGAAAAACGTCTGGTCGATGAGCTGGGGGAACAGGCAGAAGACGGCAATATTCGGTATTTCGCAGGCGACCTGCGTGAAAAGCTGACCATTGCCAATTTGCTGTCGGCAACACTGGATGCGTTTGATCAGGTGGATATTCTGATCAACGGCGCGCGCCAGGTGATCCAGTCTGATCCGCTTGATCCCGATGACGACTCGATGCGCACCTTGCTGAACCAGAACCTGATGCCTGCGCTGCGGCTCAGCCAGTTGGTCGCAAAGCGTATGATCAAACAGGCCGGGGATGACGATGAAAGCCCTGCTGGATCGATCATCAACCTGTCATCCATCGCGGCCCGCCGCACGCATCCCGACCTGATGGCCTATTCCGTGTCGACCGCCGCGCTGGACCAGATGACACGTTCACTGGCGGTGGCGTTGGCGCCGAACCGCATCCGGGTCAATTCGATTGCGCTCGGCTCGGTCATGAGTGCATCACTGCAATCGACGCTGAGAGAGAACCGGGAATTCCGCAACGATATCGAAAAGCACACACCGCTTGCCCGTATCGCGTCGGCCACTGAATTGACGGAAACCGCGCAGTATCTGGCATCGGATGCAGCCGGATTCATCACCGGCCAGATCCTGACAATCGACGGCGGCCGCACATTGCTTGACCCTGTTGCCGCACCTGCGCATTGAGACCCATGTTCGAAACAGAAAAAAACACCGCCTCTGCCTGGTTCCGCCAATTGCGCGACGACATCGTTGCCGCATTCGAAGCATTGGAGGACAACCACGACACCGGCCCGTTTTCAGACGCAAAGCCCGGCCGCTTTGAAGTCAAGGAAACCAAACGCCAGTCCGAGGACGGCTCTGACGCAGGGGGCGGTCTGATGTCCGTGATGCGCGGCGGGCGTGTGTTTGAAAAGGTCGGAGTCAATGTCTCGACAGTTTACGGGACCCTGGGCGAGCGTGCACAACAGGCAATGGCAGCACGCAAAGGCATTCCCGGGATGACCGAAGACCCGCGCTTCTGGGCCTCGGGGATCAGCCTCGTGGCGCATATGCAGAATCCCCATGTCCCGGCGGTGCATATGAACACTCGGATGTTCTGGACCCCGCACGCCTGGTGGTTCGGCGGCGGATCGGATCTGAACCCCTGCATCGAATATGATGACGATACGGCGCATTTCCATGATACCCAAAAGGCTCATCTGGACCCGCATGGACCCGGACATTATCCACGCCTGAAAGAGTGGGCGGACGAGTATTTCTATATTCCCCACCGCAAACGCGCACGCGGCGTGGGCGGTATTTTCATGGATGATTATTGCACCGGAGACTGGCAGGCCGATTTCGCCCTGACTCAGGATATCGGTCGGGCTTTCCTGCCCGCTTTCGTGCCATTGGTTGAAAAACGGCGCGCACAGGGTTTCTTGGACGCCGACAAAGACACCCAGCTGGTGCATCGCGGTCTTTATGCGGAATACAATCTGGTCTATGACCGCGGCACCAAGTTCGGACTGGAAACCGGACATGATCCGGACGCGGTTCTGATGAGCCTGCCACCATTGGCGAAATGGGTCTGACGCTCAGAACGTGTCCATGATGAAGTTGTCATAGCAGTAGTTCTGCGCCGACGACGCCGACATGTTGGCCCCGACTTTCCTGACGGTGATGGAATATCCCGGCTTGGTATCCGCCCCCGGCGGCGGGGTCAGCGAGAATTGCACGGTCCGGACGCCGGGTTCATAGGCGCGCCAGATATAGATCCGTTGGTTGTTTGGCACGCCCAGACTGCGGATCGCGTAATCCCCAATTCCACACCAATAATTCACGGGCGCTGAGGATCCGATGGCCTTGACCTCGTAGACACCGTCCGGCATCGGCGTGATTTCCGTACGGAATTGCGGCCGAACGGACAGGCCGAAACCGACAGCCTCGGCCATCGCAGGTATCGATAAAAGCGCGGCAGCAGCCAGAGTCTTGAATGAACGCATAATCCAGGTATCCCGAAACAAGGGTCCGATACCAATAGCATAGTCGGGACGACCTGCGAGTAAAGCAGGACAGGCCAACGAGCCGGCAACACTGACCACATCAAAGAATTTATTCTACCCATATTGCAGGAAAGCAGTACACTCGCTGTAGACTTTTGGTTCCCGTTACACTGTTGGGCATCTCTTTGAGCAAGACGTTTCCAAAAGACTGGTTCGACTTCACGCCGGAAAAATATGCGGATCTGGGCGCTATGTTCTATCTGGCGGGTTTGACGAAAACACATCAGAAACGCAGTCTGGCACAGGTTTTGTACGCGTTCGAAACTCCGTTTCGCCTGGGCCAGTACCATATCTTCCGGCAGCACGGATTCCCTCGTGGTTTTGTCACCTTCGCCGGGCTCAACCCCGAAGCCGAGTTCCGTTATGCGGTGAAAGAAAAACCCCTTTCCGACACGGACTTCACCAGCGGATCATCCTTCTGGATCATTGATCTTGTGGCTCCGTTTGGACAGACCAGCCAAATTGTTGATATCCTCAAGCAGGAAATCCCGCACCCGCGTGTGCGCACCAACCGGATGGACAGTGACATGACACGCAATCGCATTGTTGAATGGACGCGGGATGAAGCGGGCGAGGTTCACATGCGCCTGTATCGCAAGAAGGAATTTGAACGCGTGTTGCAGCAAGGCGAGGGTTAATTGGTTTCAGTTCCGATCACAGGTGAACTGACCGGGGATGTGACTGGTTTTCCACCCAACGTTGAGACGGGACAACCCACTCTGGACAATGGAAACTTCAATCCGGTCACGCAAACCTGGACGATTGCGGCACAACCCGCCAACGGCACCGCCTCGATCGACCCGAACACGGGAGAGTGGACCTATACCGTCGACCCGACATTTTTCGATGGCCTCGACAAAGGCGAAGTCGTCTTCGATTCTTTCTTCATCAGCGTCTCGGGTACAACACAAGCCGGCCCATTCACCCTTCCATTCACCGGCACACCGGACCCGGTGGAAGTGGTCATCCGGATCGAGGGCGTCTGTTTTGCGGCCGGAACCCTGATCGAAACTGAAAGCGGCCCGCTTGCGATCGAAACGCTGGACGCGGGTCATATGGTGGCCACTGCCGATCACGGTCTGCAACCTATCCGCTGGATCGAAAGCAGCAGAATTCCACCCGAACGATTATGCGATGAACCTGCTTTGCGCCCCGTTCGTATCTCGGCGGGCAGTCTGGGGCCGAACGAACCCTCACGGGACCTTCTGGTGTCGCAGCAGCACAGGATCCTGGTCAAAGGCCCGAAAGTCGAGCTGCTTTTCGGCGCATTCGAAGCCCTGGTTGCCGCCAAACACCTGTGCGGATGGCCCGGCATCTGCATCGATACATCGGTTCAAACGGTCGAATATCTCCACGTCCTGCTGGACCGGCATGAGATCCTGAACGCCGAGGGCGCGCAGGCCGAAAGCCTGTTTCTGGGGGAAGAGGCCCTTTATGGGCTGTCCTCTGAGGCATTGCGGGAACTGGCTTCGATATTCCCCGACAGACCGACCTCGGGTCACACCGGGTTCGGGCGCGCGGCTCGTCTGATACTGCGCGAACACGAAGCCCGCGCCCTCGCCTGAGCCTAGCTGCTGGCCACAATGCGCCCGCCGACATCCTGCGGGGCCAATGCAACCGTCTTGATCACGGCATAACATGTGCTGCCCGGTTTCAGGTTCAGGGCCGCAACAGATCGACGCGTAACCCGCGCAAGCACATTGCCCGCCGGGGTCTTTACCGACACGATGGCACCCGGCCCCTCGCCTGACCGGATCGAGTCCACGGTCCCGCCAAGCACGTTCAGCGCCGAAAGCCCCTCGGGTTTGTTGTTCGACAGGATCACTTCCTGAGCGGGTATCCGAATCCGCAAGTTTGCCCCGACCTCATGCGCGACACGAGGCAGAAACAGCCGCGCGCCATTGGCGTTCAACTCTGTCAGCCCGTCGGAATGATGCTTTGCAACCTGAACCTGCAACACGGCCCCGACGGCACGAATTCCCGCAGGGGCGACTGACGGGTCGGCAAGCATTTCGGATGCGGGCCCGTGGCGAACTGCCTTGCCATCCTGCAACGCAACAACGGACGTTGCCAACCGGGCCACTTCGGCGGCAGAGTGGGTCACATAGAGGATCGGAACCGAGACCTCGTCCCTGAGACGCTCGAAATAGGGCAGGATTTCCGCTTTTCGCTCATCATCCAGTGCTGCCAACGGTTCATCTGCAAGGATCAACCGCGGGCTTGCCAACAAGGCCCGCCCGATGGCGACGCGCTGTTTCTCACCGCCTGACAACCCGGCAGGTCTGCGGTCCAGCAGATGACCGATGCCCAGCATGTCGATGACCCTGTCGGGGTCTTCGCGGCGTGTGTTTTTCGGCGCAAACCAACGCCCATAGGCAAGGTTCTGGCGCACGGTCAGATGGGGGAACAACCGCCCTTCCTGAAAAATATACCCCAATCGGCGCCGATGCGGCGGCAGCCACAGGCCCTGTTCCGTGTCGAACAGAACCCAGCCATCTACCGACACCCGGCCCGCCTGGGGCCGCAACAACCCTGCCACGGCATTGACGATGGTGGTCTTGCCCGATCCCGAGCGCCCGAACAGCACCGTCACGCCCGGTGGCGCATCAAAACTGACATCCAGATCGATCCCCGACAGATGGTGGTGCAACCGAACAGACAGGCTCATGATCCGGCCACCCGAGCTGCAGCACGCCGCCCCACATACTCCGACAGCAACAACGCGCTCATTGCGATGACGATCGATATCAGAACCAGCCGCGTCGCGGCTGCCTCGCCGCCCGGGACCTGCAAAAAGGCGTAGACAGCCGAAGGCAACGTCTGCGTCTGACCCGGGATGTTGGACACGAAGGTAATCGTCGCACCAAATTCACCCATGGCCTTGGCGAAGGCCAGAATAGCCCCGGCTATGACACCCGGTAAAATCATCGGCAAGGTCACCGTACAAAACACCATCGGACGCGACGCGCCCAGAGTTGCCCCGGCCTGTTCCAGCTTCGGGTCCACCGCTTCGATCGACAAACGTATCGCCCGGACCATCAAAGGGAAGGCCATGATCCCGGCGGCAAGGGCCGCGCCTGTCCAGCGAAAGGCCACTACGATCCCGAACTCGGCGAGAAACCGTCCCAGCGGCCCTTGAATGCCGAAGGTCAGCAACAGCAGGTATCCGGTGACAACCGGCGGCAGGATCAAAGGCAAATGCACCAGACCATTCAAAACCTGTCGTCCAGGAAACCGCCAACGTGCCAGAGCATAAGCGACAAATATCCCAAACGGCAAAGTCGCCAGCGTCGCCCAGAAAGACACGCGCAATGAAAGCTTCAAAGCTTCCATTTCGGCAGGCCCCAACCAATCCAAGGCAATCACCTGACCGGCAGGGTAAATCCCTGCTCCAGAAATACAGCCGTGGCTGCATCCGTTTTCAGGTGTTCAAGAAAGGCGTGTGCTCCTTCTTTTGCATTGAGGGTCAGTGCCGCAGGGTAAATTATCGGTGGATGCAGATCGGCAGGGAATGTCGCAACGACTTGGACCCTTTCTTCCACCCTGGCATCTGATTGGTACACGATCCCAAGCGGCGCGGCCCCTGCCGCCACCAGAGCCAGCGCAGCGCGCACATTGTCGGCCTGCGCCACCTGTGTCCGCACGTCCTCCCACTGGTTCAGACTTTGCAAAGCAGCTTTGCCATAGATACCGGCAGGCACCGCGTCGACCAGTGCCATGGCCAGATAGCCGTCTTTCAAGTCCGCCTTGAGGTCATATCCGGGCTGGATCTCACCCACTTGCGCATGATCTTCAGCCCCGATCAGAACAAGGCCGTTGCCCAGCAGATCAACCCGAGAGTCTGCCCGGATCAAACCGTCCTGCTCCAACACATCCATCCAATCCGTATTGGCCGAGACAAACACATCCGCAGGCGCGCCTTGCTGAATCTGCCGGGCGAGGACCGACGACGCCGCATAGGAAACGGAAACGCTCTGACCGGTCTGCTTTTCGTACCCTGCAACGATTTCATCCAATGCGGTCTTGAGGCTGGCCGCTGCAAAGACCAGAATGCCTTCTGCACCGGCCTGAATCGGGGCCAGCGCCGTCATGCCAAGGACCAATGCCACCATCCAAAATCGGCGGGCGAAGGATAGGGTCATGTACACTCCCGACCGGTTTGCTTCAGTCTCTCTGGGGATATCGGACGTCACCGGTGGCGCGCAAGCGCCTTTGGCCATTTACACATGATGGGTCGCAGGTTGAGCAAGGCGGTTTCCATCGATCCGTCTTAAAATGTGCTGCCCACCTTCCAGCCCGAGAGGCGCCCCGAACGCCCGCCTGTTCGGCCTACTGCTGACAATATGCCCCGTTGGACGGCCGCCAGCGAAGGAACGCAAGAAAATCTTCCAGACCCTCTTGCACCTGCCCGCAGGCTTGGCTAAATGCAGCATCACGGGTGATTAGCTCAGTTGGTAGAGCGCTTCGTTTACACCGAAGATGTCGGGAGTTCGAGTCTCTCATCACCCACCATCCTTTCCCCCAAAATTTCTGCGCTGTTCCGCATCCGGGGCCAATCATCATTGATGCCGGTCCCGAAAGTCTATCGCGAATAAAACCCTTCTCGCAATTCCTGCCTGAGACGCAGACGCTCGGGGTATTCTTTCAGAAATTGTTCGGGCGGAGTACCCTCCCAGACTTGCGCGTAAACCCGCATCTTGTTGCCGCCATAGATCTTTTCGAGGTCTTCATCGGAATAACCTCTTGCCCAGAGATCATCGGTAATTGCCGCAAGGATTTTGGCCAACTCACCGTTGCCGGTCGCCCCTTTGTTGAACGCGTCGATCATATAGCCGCCATCATCATACATGCTGGCGTTTGCAGTCGCGAACTGCACAACCAATTCAGTCGAGAACATGTCATCCGTTGCGATCCCAACGTGGTCGACCCCAACAAGTTGAACATAGTAGTCGATCATGTCGGCGGCTTGCTTGGGTGAGATATCTTCAGGCCAAACGCCGTCCATCATCCATTCAGTGAATGTCGGAGAAACATAGCCGCCCGATTTGGCCGCACGCAGGGCCTCGTCATCGGGAATGGCCCGATAACACCCGCGTGGCGTCGCACCGGGTTCGTTTGCGTAAAGGCCGGCAGGAACCGAATGCGTGTAAACATAAGGCACGCCGGGATAGTTTTCGTCCATGTAGTCCATGGCGTCGTTGGCCGTTTTGGAACCCGTGTGGCTCAGGTCCAGAAGGATGCCGAAACGCACCATTTCATCGATCACCGACTTGCCCCAAGGGGTCAGACCGATATCGCGCCCGTTATAGGCCGCCAACTGCCCCGACCCGGTGCGGAAGATATCGTTGTAGGCCAGGATCATACTCTTGATCCCCATATCCTTAAGCAACGCCATCTTCCTCAGGTCGCCATCCAGAATCGTCGCCGTCTGGCTGTTCCAGATGACCGCCGTCTTGCCTTGAATATGGGCGGCTTCGATATCGCGGGTTTCATTCACGATCAGGTAATTCTCTGGCTGTTGCACCATCGCCGACCGGAAGTGGTAGTGCTGATCAAGAAAGGTCTCAAAAGACATATCCGCTGCGGCCAGCGTCATCTCATGACCTGTTATTCCGTGGTCCCGAGCCCGCGCGAAGTAAGTGTGCAGCTGTTCCTCTTCAGTCCAGCCGGTACCGTAGGGGCTGGCCAACATGCCAAGCACGATTGTGTCATTCACAAATTGCTTTGCTTCATCCGACGCATCCCATGTCTTGCTTTCCTCGCTCGCGTGCAGCGCGGCACCGGATACGATTGCAATAGCGCTTGCGGCCAACCAAGTTTTCATGACTGAGCCTCCCAAATTGGTTTCGTGTGAGTTGCTGCTTTCGAGCCGCATCAAAAAACGATCCGGGTGCGCAGGCTGAACAACGTGATGCTATCCTGATTGGCGTTCAGCAGCGGATTGGAGATGAACTGTAGTGACGGCGTGATTTGCAGACCGGGTGAGATTGAAAAGCGATAGAATGCTTCCAGCGTGAACTGATCGCCGTCGATGTTTCTTGCTTCGGCCCAGTTCAAACCCAAACCGGCCAGATCGGTGTTTCGACCGTAATAGCCCAGCCCGGCAGAAACCGAACGATCATACAGCGCTGCCGTGCCTTTCGACGCCCCTGCCCGAACGAACGGCATCCATTTGTTGTCGACAAACCAAGCCGCGGAAAACACGGCGCCATAGTCTTCTGCACGGCTGCCATCGTCGGCCGCATCTGCATGCCAGAGGGTCAAATGGACATTGTCGAAATAGATGCGATCAAAGCCCGAAGTGTAGCCAATCTCAAACGATTTGAAGAGATTGCCGTCCCTGAACACGTCAAGACTTGGATCCGACGGATCGGCGTTTGCGTCTGCAACGCTGGCAACGGCGTAGAAGTTTTTGCTCAGCTTTATCCCACCGGCAATGCCAATTCCCTGGTTGGGTGTGTTGATTGTCGGGTTGGTGTTGAACGACAGGTTTTGGAACCCGCTGTAGGGGCTGACCAATCCATAGATATCCACAAAGTCCGTTACATCAATCTGGCCGACTTGCAGCGTCCACGCGCCGTTCTCGGCCCTTTGGGTCCAGAACAGGTTGGTCAGCAACAAACCATTGTCGTTGAAGGCTGTCCCGGTGATCGACAATGCACCTCCGTCCAGCCCAAGGAATTGCGGGGCAACATCGGTGTATCCGTGCCGATCTTCGATTTTGAATGTCAAAGAACCCCGCTCGGTTGCCTGCCAACTGCCGTAGACACGCGCGATTCCACTTGCGGCCTCACCAGTTCCCAAATCAGCGTTCGTGGATTGGCCCAACGCCAGGTAATCCACGTTGAACCGAAACCCGCCCTCGGCCAGCCGGTCTTTCCACCGAAACCAACCCGGCGCGATGTTGCGCGGAAATTCGGAACGGTAATGCGGATCGGTCAGGCCATCGCCAGGTTTCAGCTCGGCCTCGACCGAAGAAGGCCCGGACAACCCCTGCGCAGACGCCGTACCCGCGCAGGCAATGCTCAATGCAGCAACAAGGCGCCCTATCATTCCGACGCCTTTGCGCCGCCAGTTTTACGATTGCCAGCAGCTCGGACGCGATCGGCTGCACGCTGTCTCCATTCCAGACCGTCGGCCTTGGTTTCCAGCGTTTCAAAGCTGTCCGTCTCCAGTTTGAAGGTCGCATTCATCGGCACAAGCCCATCCACGACCATCATGTTCTGAACCGAGGGTTCAATCGTCAGCCTACCTGTAAGCCGAACGGGTTCATGGAAGTAACTGGGGGCCCAGTCACCGTTCAACCGCACCCGGATCATCTGATTGGGCGGAGGCGGGGGCATGTGGCTGCACATCCCGCGTTCTGGCACTAAATATGCAACCGCTCGCCCGTCCGGATCGTTCGGCGCGGGAATGGCAAAGCCTGTCAGCGTAACACTCTGGCCATCGAAACGCGGATTTCCCCTTGTTCCTGCCTTTCTTCGCCGCTCTTTCACAGCCTCTCGCTGATCGAGCAGCCAGTCGACATCAACGCCACCCTCGGCCAAGGCGTCTTCAGTCTCGGTCAGAAGCTCTTGCCATTTCTGTCTTTCCTCAACGCTGCCGACATCCTGCTGCAACCTGCCGCGCAAGCGCACAACGAACAGGACATCGTCAAACTGTTCAGGGCTCAGATCACGATAAGGGTCATCGAACACCTGCACCGACGGGTCCGGAAGGTCAGACCAGTCAAGCGTCGCATGGGGCGTTGCCATTGCGGAATGACCGCTCAGGACAAAGCCAGCGAAAACTGCGGCGCGAAACCAAGGGAACATCAAATCTCTCCAACCGTTATTTGGGTCAGTCCAGTGTGTTCTTGTATATCACACCGTCCTTCATAATCAGTCGGATCGTTTCCGGGCTTTCCGGCCTCGGGTCGGCGCCAAACCATTGATCCCCGGTTCCAACGACGGAAAAGTCTTCAAGTGGGTTTCCGTCGATCAGCAGGATATCAGCATAGGCCCCTTCCTCGATAACGCCCAGATTGCCTTCGGGATAGGGGTTCATGAACGGTCCGGACAAAGCGGCGATTTCACCGCCAGTAGATGTCATTGCGACCAACGATGCGTGAGAGCCAAAGAACTCATTATTGAGATGTTTTTCATAGGCAATTTGAATATTGCAGGCAGCTACAGAACCTACGCAATCCGTGTGAAACCCTCTTTTAGCTGGGCACTCATTCATGTTTTTTATGTAGTCGCCGAAAGCCTGCGTGGCGGACTGTGCCTTTCGTAAGCTGGCTGGGACATCTCGAATGGCAGGAATATCGAAGAGATTTGGATCAAATGCCGTGAGATTGGTTGTGATGTAGGCTCCTTTCTCTTCCATCAGCGCTGATATTTCACAATCAAACATGAAACCGTGTTCAATTGATCGCACACCAGCATTCAGTGCCGCCATGATCGTTTCCTTGCGGTAGGAATGGGCCATGACGTAGCTTTCGTATTCGTTGGCAACCTGCACGGCCGCTTCTAACTCTGCCGTCGATCCAGCCAATAACTGCCACGGGTCAAACACTGAAACTACACCGCCTGATTGCATGTACTTCAGTTGTGTTGCTCCCATCCGAAAGTTGTTACGAGCAAACTTGTACATTTCGGAGACACTGTCGACTTCTTGGGCCATATTCAGACGGCTGAAATTTGAAGACTGGCCAACAGGTGCTGTAAAGTTGGCGAAATCAGCATGGCCACCACGCGTACTTAGAAAAGCAGCCGCAGGGTAGAAACGCGGCCCGACAATAGTCCCGGTGTCGATTGCGCGGCGAAGCCCTCCATTAGCGCCACCTGCATCTCTTACGGTGGTAAAGCCTTGCATTAAGTACATCTCAGCCATTTGAGTGCCGTGAATCGCGAGGTCTTCCCAAGTGCTGTTGGCTTCCATTGCGGGCAACGTGGGTCCTGGCAGCATCAGGTGTGCATGATTTTCGATGAAGCCGGGGGTCAGTGTCCGCCCTTCTCCGTCAATAACCGTAGCATTGGGGGCATCAATCACTTCAGTTGATACGGCCTTAATCAGGTTGCCCTCGACCAATACGCTGGCATTCTCGATACGTTGCTCATTCACGCCATCAAAGACGTGCACATTGGTAAACAGCGTTTGAGGATCTTCTTGATCCTGAGCCTGCGCAGCCACCGAAAAACCAAAAACTGCCGCGACCATTACCGCCGGGCAAAGGGATATTCGCATGTTGGTCATAGGTCTTCCCTTCACATTCACGTTTTACCGAACGTAGCCCGAAAACTCTTGGGCGGGTTGCCACTTTTGGATTAACATGTGCGAATGTGACCGCAAAAAAGGCCACTGAACGAAACCATTGGTTTAAAAAAGGGTGACGGACGTGCCACTCAGCTCCACTTCTGAAGCGCATAGCGAAGGCTTTATCCGCCTCGCGCTGGCCGCCCCGTTTCTGCAATATCTCACCGACCGCAGGATCAATCCGCAACCGGCCTTGGATCAGGTCGGCTTGAAGGCCGACCTGCTGTCCGACCCATCTGTCTATGTCCACTCGGAACTGGTCTATGGTCTGTTGAATGCCTTCTCAGAGTTGTCAGGGGATCGATACCTTGGCCTGAATGTAGGAGAGACATTTGACCTGCAAGGATGGCCGCCGTTCGCTCGGTCGTTGCAATCCTCGAACACTCTGTTCGAGTTTTTTGCCCGGTTCGTCAGGCTTGTGCCACAAGAGTCCAACTCCGTGCGGCACAGCCTTGTCGTGGAAGCAGACAAAGCGATCTATCGGATCGCGCGGCAACAGGAACCAACCGTTCCGCCCGTTCAGGTTACCGGGTTCGGGGCTGCCATCTATGTGCGCCTGTTGCAAAGCGTGGTCGGAAACGCGTGGGATCCGTCCCGGGTGCGATGGGAAAGCAGATACATCCTTGGCTTGCCACGCGGTTACAAAGGTATCGAAGTCGGTCTTGGACCCAACCCCGGAATGCAGATCAGTTTTCCCGTGGAATGGTTGTTTCTACACCATGCGGCAGAGGAGTCCGAAGCGCCGACAGCCACGATTCGACACGATGAAGACGTCACCGTAGTGGCCGCTTTGCGGTCTGTCCTGCGTGGAAAACTGGATGAGTCAGAGCTGGGGCCGGAGGTTGTGGCCGGATTGCTGGGTATCCAGCCCGAGCGGTTCCTGAAAGCACTTCAGAAACATCAGACAACACTTCCCCGAGAGGTAAGGCGTCTGCGGGTCGATGTCGCCAAGAAGCACCTCAGAGAAAGCAAAATGACAGTTGCCGAGATCGGTCTCATGCTTGGCTATTCCGACAAGTCCCACTTCACTCGGTTTTTTCGAAACCAGACCGGTGTGACGCCAACCAAATTCCGCCTTGGATAGCACCTGCGCTGCGAATGGGCGGGTTGGCGTTCCACTGCTTCTCTCATGTGTGTCCACCAAGGGATGGCAAGAGTTTTTGCCACGGTCATGGAGCCAATGCCAAGGGTTGAAAAAGCTGTTGCCCCACGGTCCTTTTGGCAACGCATGCGCCGTCACGCATGCCTGTTGCGGCTCGATCGGACGTGACTTTGAAGACGGCAGGAGAGGATATGCCCTTGAACCGTTCCGCAGTTTATGCAACTTCAAATCGCTGACAACGCCAAGCATTTCTAAGAAATCGTGCGCTTGGCGGTAATGCAAGACGGCGTCTTGGTGCATCTGCGGATTGGAAAATGCGCTTCGGTTATGCCGAAGATGTCAGGAGTTCGAGTGTCTCATCACCCACCTTTTTGCCTTCAAAATTTCGACGCTCAAACACGCTTGAATCGTCGCGGCAGAGTTGCAACCGGTTGCAAGTTCAGGTCGATGATGCATAATGCTCGGGCAATGCCAGACTTATCTGTTTTCCTGCCTCGCTGTAATCGGAGTCCCGCAGCGTGAGCGTGACCCTGAAAGACGTGGCCGCCTTGGCCGGTGTATCGCGATCTGCGGTGTCGCGCACCTTTACCGAAGGTGCCTCGGTTTCCGCAAAAACGCGCAGCAAGGTTGAAAAGGCCGCGCGAGAGCTGGGCTACAGCCCCAATGCTCTGGCTTCGTCGCTGACGACCGGGCGCACCAAACTGATCGGGTTGATTTCGAACAACTTTCACAACCCGATCTTTCTGGAAGTCTTCGACCAGTTTACACGCGCCTTACAGGAACGCGGCCTGCGCCCGCTGATCGTGAACCTGACGGACGAGACCGAGCCCGCCAATTCCGTACGCATGCTGCGGCAATATTCGGTGGATGCGGTGATCGTCGCCTCGTCGACCTTGCCGCCCAGCTTTGCCAAAGCGTTCCACGATGCGGGCGTGCCGGTTGTGCACACGTTCGGCCGGTCTGCCACCTCGCCCGAGGTGCATGTGGTCGGGATCGACAATGTGGAATGCGGCCGCATGGCCGCGCGCGAGCTGGTCGCGCGGGGTTATGCCAGCGTGGGCTATCTGGGCGGGCCGCAGGATGCGACCTCGTCCCTGGACCGGCAGCGGGGCTTTTTCGAGGAAATGGCCAACCATCCGCAGATTCCCGTCAACCACTCCTTCGCCGGAGCTTATTCCTTCGAGGCCGGCCGGGCCGAGATGCTGCGCCTGCTGGCGGGTGATCCGGCGCAGGCCTATTTCTGCGGCGACGACATCCTGTCGATCGGGGCGCTGTCGGCGCTGGCCGATCACGGGCTGAAACCGGGCACCGATATCGGGATCATCGGCCTGAACGACATGGAGATGTCGCGCTGGGAATATATCAACCTGACGACTATCCATCAGCCGATCAAGCAGATCATCACCTCGTCGGTCGATCTGGTGGAAGAGATGCTGAAGGCGCCCGATCGCTACCCCGAGGCACGGATTTTCCCCTGCCGGGTGGTCGAGCGGGGCACGTTGCGGCCCCGCCTCTGATCAGCGGAACATCGGCGGGCGGGCGTCCTGCCAGGCACCATCTGCTTTGCCCGACGCAACAGCCGCGTGCACCGCTGCGATCGATCGCACGCCATCCGCTGCGGTGGGCAGGCCATCCCGGCTTTCACCGCGGATCGCATCCGCCAGATCGCAATAGATATTGGCTACAGCCAGCGGGAAGCCTTCGGGGTGCGCGATGGCGACCCGAGACAGGCGCTGCACTTCATCATGAAGCCCCCCCTCGCCCTTTTCGATGATCTGGGTGCGCCCTCCTACCGGGGTGTAGATCAACTGGTTGGGTTGCTCTGACGCCCAGCGCAACCCGCCGGTTTCGCCAAAGACCTGAATGTCAAAGCCATGCTGGCGCCCGATCGCCACAGAAGATGTCCAAAGACGCCCGACTGTGCCGCTTTCCATCCGGAAGTTGATCATTGCATCGTCTTCCAGTTCCCGGCTTGCGATCGTTGAGGCCATATCAGCCGAAAGCGTCTTCACCTCATCATCGCAGATAAAACTGGCCATATGCAGGGCGTGGATACCGCAATCGGCGAACTGCCCGGAAACCCCTGCCATCGCAGGGTCATAGCGCCAGCGCACGCGCGGATTGTCCGCATCGGTGGCATCCCCATGATGGCCGTGGCTGAAATTGGTCACCACAAGACGCACCTGTCCGATTTCGCCTGAGCGCACCATAGCGCGGGCCTGCCGCACCATCGGATAGGCGGAATAGCAATAGTTCACCGAGCAGATCTTTCCCGACGCTTCGGCGACGCGGACAATTTCCTCACCCTCTCCCACAGTCATTGTCATTGGCTTTTCACACAAGACATTGAAGCCCGCCTCAAGATAGGCCTTGGCGATCTCGAAATGCGTCGAATTCGGAGTGGCGATTGTCACCAGATCGATCCGGTCTTCACGGTCCTTCTCACCGGCCAGCATCTCTTGCCAGTCGCCATAGGCGCGATCGGCGGCAACACCCAATCGCTGCGCGTATTCTCGGCCCGCTTCGGGCCGGTGATCCAGCGCGCCTGCGGCAAATTCAAACAGCCCGTCAGCCTGTGCCCCCAAGCGGTGCGCGGGGCCAATCTGGCTGCCTTCACCACCACCGATCATGCCCCATCTCAACTTAGCCATGGTCATCGTCTCTCATTAGAACTTTTTTGTTTGAGCGATCAGAAATCGCGGATGTCTTTCCACTGCCGCTGCTCGGACGATGCCAAGGCGGCGGCAAGCACCCGGTTGACCTCATGCCCGTCGCGAAAGGTGGGCCAAGTGGCCGTTCTGGTGTGGACGGCCTGAAGAAAGTCTTTGGCCTCGATAATGATCTGGTCCTGATAGCCCGTTCCGTGGCCCGGACCCTGGCAGAAGGGCTCGTAATCCGGATGCGCCGGTCCGGTCAGGATTTTTGTGAACCCACGGGACGCTTCGGGTCCTTCCCGCTTGTAGAGCCACAGCGCGTTCTGGTCTTCCTGATCGAACCGGATGGCGCCCTTTGTTCCCGATATTTCATAAGCATAGCCCATTTTCCGCCCCGTCGCGACGCGGCTGAAATACAGGTTGCCCATAACCCCGTTTTCAAAACGGCACATCATCTGGGCATGATCATCATTTGTCACTTCACCACCCGGTCGGGTTTTGTGAACCGTTTCAACATCCGCCATCACACGCGCGATCGGTCCAACCAGCGCCAATGCACCGTTGACCATATGCGGTGCCAGATCTCCGATGGTGCCATTGGCCATGCCCGTCGTACGCCAGGAGGCAGATGCGTGCGGGTCGGCATAGAAATCCTCGGTGTGCTCGCCCCGGAACCAGGTGATATCCCCGATTTCACCATTTGCAATAAGCTGGCGTGCGTATTGCGTCGCAGGCGTACGAACATAGTTGAACCCCACCATGTTGACCGCGCCCGACGCTTCGGCAGCAGCAACCATGGCCAGACTGTCCTCAAGCGATGCGCCCAGTGGTTTTTCACACAAGACCGGTTTACCCAGTGCAAAAGCTGCTTCGGCAATCTGACGATGTGTCGATTGAGGCGAGGCGATGACAATTGCCTGAACCCTGGGATCCTCAACCAATACCCGCCAATCATCGGTCGCTCGGTCAAAACCGTAGGCCGTCCTGTAACGTTGGGCGCTTTCGGGGCTGGAGGCACAGATGACCTCGAGCCGGGGTCTCAATGCCGTGTTGAACACCGCGCCGACCGCTGACATGGCCACGGAATGGGCCTTGCCCATATAGCCGCCGCCGACGATTCCAATTCCGATTTCAGGCATCTGCAACGGCTCCGAACATATCATTTGCAACCGGTTGCAAAATCAGTATCGTGTGAATCGATTCAACGCAAGGTCCAAACTTTGCCGACCCATTCTGCCGGAGGACAAAACTTGAGCGTTTTGATGGATGGTATCAAAGGAAACCGTTTCGCCGTTCTGGGGCGTGCGGGTATGGACCTTTACGCAGACCCAATTGGCGTCAAAAGCGAGGATGCCAGCACGTTTCATGCCGACCTTGGTGGTTCTTCTGCCAACATTTGTGCCGGGCTGGTCAAGTTGGGCAGCGAGGCGTCGCTGATCACGTCCGTCTCGAACGATGCGATTGGGCGGTTCTGCCTCAACCGGTTGCGGCATTACGGGGTGGACACATCCTATATCCGCATTCTGGGCGGCGAATACCGCATGTCTTTGGCCGTGTACGAAAGCCGGATCGAGGACTTTCAGAATGTGATCTATCGCAACGGGGCCGTTGATTTCCAAGTCACGAAAGAGGATATGGACAGGGTCGATTATTCATCTTTCTCGGCAATCATCTCGGCTGGAACGGTCTTTGCGTCCGAACCGTCGCGCAGCGCCACATTCCGGGCCTTCGAGAACGCCCGAAGCGCAGGCCTGCCGATCATCTTCGACATCGATTTCCGCCCATACAGCTGGCCCTCGGCCGAGGTGGCTGCCGAAGTTCTGTCGCGGGCTGGCGAAGCCAGCAACCTGATCGTCGGCAATGACGAAGAGTTCGGATTCATGGCCGGCGGCATCGAAAAGGGTTTTGCCAAAGCGCAGGAACTTGCCCAAAAACCGGGTCGGATCGTCATCTACAAGATGGGCGAAAAAGGTGCTGTCACCTTCGTGGACGGGCAAGAGCTGCGAACCGGTATTTACCCGGTTACGGCTGTCAAACCCAACGGGGCTGGCGACAGTTTCATGGCCGGGCTTCTGGCCTCGATCGCGGCGGGGCACGATCTGAAAGACGCCGTCATGCGCGGTTCGGCCTGCGCGTCGATCGTGGTGTCGCATCCCGGTTGCGCACCCGCCATGCCAACGACACCAGAACTGGACGCGTTCCTCGCTTCGCATCCCGGCCCGACCACATAGGAGAGTACCATGCATATCGCGCCCTATGACAATCGGAACAAACCCATCGTAGACGCCGATGATCCGACCGTTCCGCTGAACTATTTCAACATCGTCAAGCTGAAAAAGGGCGAGGCCTTTGAATACAAGGTCCCGGGTTACGAGACCTGCATCGTGCCCGCCACCGGCAGGGTCGACGTGGACGTCGAAGGCGTGCGCTTTGCCCATCTGGGTAATCGGGGCGAGGATGTCTGGGATGGCGAACCCGAGGGAGCCTATGTCCCGTCGGGAGCACGGGCGCAGATGGTCTGCGTGTCAGAGGCTGCCGAGGTGTTCGTGGCAGGCGCAAAGTATGACAAGGTGCTGGATCCGTTCGACGTGCGCGAGCACGACCTGGTGCAATACGGCAGCGACGACACCAAGACCCACCGCAAAATCAAGCACATCCTCGGCCAGAAACAGCATGACAAGGTCGGTCGCCTATTGGTGAGCGAGCTGTTCACCGTCGGTCAGGGCGGCTGGTCGGGCTTTCCCAGCCACAAGCACGACACCAACCGCCTGCCGGACGAGACCCGGCATGACGAAACCTACAATTTCCGCTTCAAACCCAACTGGGGCTCGGGCCTGCAGATGCTGCAGCGCGAGGACAACGAGCCGGGCGATGCCTATCACATCGTCGATGGCTCCACGATCTGCATCGACAAGGGCTATCACCCCTGCTGCGTGCTGCCGGGATACGAGATGTATTACTTCACCATCCTCGGCGGGCTGACCCAGCGGTCGCTGGTGCAGTATTTCCAACCCACCCATGCCTATCAGATCGAAACGATCCCGGGCATCAAAGACATGATCGCCAAATTCAAATGACCCTCGCTACGCTCAAAGACGTCCTGCAACCCGCCTACGAACAGGGCTATGCCATCGGCGGCCTGGTGACGCTGGGCTGGGAGGACATGCGCGCCTATGTCGCCGCCGCCGAGGCCGAGAACGCCCCGGTGATCCTGCAAGCCGGACCCAGCTGCCGCGAGCACACCCCGCTGCCGATCCTGGGCAAGATGTTCCGGTATCTGGCCGAAAACGCCACGGTGCCCGTCGTGGCGCATCTGGACCACGGCTATACCTTCGAGGACTGCAAGATCGCGCTGGACAGCGGGTTCACCTCGCTGATGTTCGACGGGTCGCGCAAGCCCTTGCAGCAGAACATCGATGAAACCGCCGCGATTGCCGAAATGGCCCATGCCGCCGGGATCTCGTGCGAGGGCGAGATCGGCTTCGTCGGCTATTCCGGCGGTGAAGGTTCCAACGGCACGGATCCCGAGGAAGCCGCGAAGTTTGCCCGCGACAGCAGCGTGGACGCGATGGCAATCTCGGTCGGAAACGTCCACCTTCAGCAAAAAAAGGAAGGTGGTCTGGACGAAAACCGCATACGCCAGATCGACTCCATGACCGACGTTCCACTGGTCATCCATGGCGGATCGGGTGTGCCGGTCGAACAGCGCGCGCGGCTGGCGCGTGAAACCGCGATCTGCAAATTCAACATCGGGACCGAGCTGCGCATGGCCTTCGGCACCGCCCTGCGCGAGGCCGTAAACCGCGACCCCGACCGGTTCGACCGGGTAACGATCCTGAAGGAAACGCACGACTCGGTTGAGGCTGCTGCCCGCACGGTGATCCGCGCCTTTGGTGCGCCACCGCAGCGGTAACGCTCAGAGCGTGAATGCCGACCGGAAGGCGTTTAGCGCGTCTTCCGGGTCGCCTGCGGCGAAGGCTTCCATCCCGACCGGGCCGCGATAGCCCAATTCGTTCAACGCACGCGCCACGGCGGCATAGTTGATCTCACCGGTTCCGGGCTCGCACCGACCGGGATTGTCGGCCACCTGCACCTCTCCGATCCAGGGCAGGCATTTTTCACACCAGCGGATCAGATCCCCCTCGCCGATCTGGGTATGGTAGAGGTCGAGATTGATCCGCAACTGCGGACGATCAACCGACGAAGCCAAGGAAAGCACGTCCGCCGTTGACCCGAACGGACAGCCTGGATGGTCCAGCAGGTTCAGGTTTTCAAGCGTGAACACCACATCTTCGGCCTGGGCCAGATCACAGATCCGGTTCAGGGTGTCCCTGGCCTTGAGCCACATCGGCCCTGTGACCTCGTCATGTTGCCAGATCGGTATGCCACCATCACTCAACCCGGTGCCGTGCAGATTCAGACGCGCAACGCCCAGACGCTTGCCGACCTGAATTGTTTCGGCCGCCGAGGCCAGCGGCATCTCGGCCCCGTCATCGTCGGCCAGCCGCCCCTGAAGATAGCCGTTCATGATGGTGAAACTGGCGCCGGTTGCGACCAGTCTGGGAATATCGAGCTTCGGCCAGTTCCACAGCCCGACACCGAACCCCATCTCGGCCAGCCGGGCGGCGCGCCAATCCATCGGCCTGTCCAGCCACAGCATCTCGGCACAGGCCGCAAGTTGAAACGGTTGAGGCATTGATTTCTCTTTCGGTATGGAAAGACTTAGATCGACCCGCCTTCGACCATGAAGTTCCCGGCACTGCACATGGCCGCGTCGTTCGAGGCCAGAAACAGCACCATCCGCGCCACATAGACCGGGTCGATCGGGTCGGGCAGGCACTGACGGTCGATCTGCTTGGCCAGAGCCTCGGGGGTGACCCACAGATCTTTCTGGCGCTGGGTCATGATCCAGCCGGGCACGACCGTGTTGACGCGGATACGGTGATCGCCCAGCTCGCGCGCCATGGTGCGAGTCAGTCCATGCACAGCGGATTTGGCGGTGGCATAGGCAGGGAAACCCGCCCCGGCCTCCCACCACGAATTCGAGCCGATATTGATGATCGAACCTGCACCCCTGGCGATCATTCCGGGTGCCACCGACTGAATGGCAAAGAACATGTGGCGGATATTTGTCGCCATGCGCTCATCCCAGTAGTCAGGCGTGACGTCGCGCCAGTCGTGCCGGTCATCCCGGGCCGCGTTGTTCACCAGAACACCCGCCTCGCCCAGCTCTTCAACCAATTGCCCTATTGCGGCGTTCATCTCGTCAATGTCGCGAAGATCGCATTGGGCGAATGCATGCTCTCCGTCCAGTTCGGAAAGCAAAGCAAGCCCGGCTTCGGCGTTGAGGTCCAAAAACCCAACCTTTGCCCCCTGTTCGGCAAAGGCCCGAACGGTTTCCGCGCCAATTCCGCCGGCGCCGCCGGTGATGAAAACAGTCTTCCCTGCGAGGCTTGGGTAATTGGCAAAAGTTTGGCTCATCCGTCACGCTCCATGATCCATTCGACCTCGGGGGCCGGCACGAACCGCCATTTCCGCAGCGGTCCGGCCATGACGTTCAGATAATACATCTCGAACCCATAGGGCGCACCGCAAGGGTGATGGCCACGCGGGACAGTCACAACGTCGCCATCGGATACCGCCATCGTCTCATCCAACTGGCCGTCATCGGTGTAAACCCGCTGGATCCCAAATCCGTTCGACGGGTTCAGGCGGTGGTAGTAGGTCTCTTCCAGATAGGTGATGTGGGGATAGTCATCTTCGTCGTGGCGGTGGCTG
Organism: Ruegeria sp. P10; assembly: GCF_056534925.1. Lineage (NCBI taxonomy): Bacteria > Pseudomonadati > Pseudomonadota > Alphaproteobacteria > Rhodobacterales > Roseobacteraceae > Ruegeria > Ruegeria sp. P10. The sequence continues at coordinate 45,671 of NZ_JBQERJ010000014.1, read as the reverse complement.
GGATAGGACGACCAGTGGCCGTTCGGCGTGAACACCTCGGTCACCAGCAGGCTGTCGGCGTAATCCTCGGCCTCCATCGCGATGTTGTTAATATAGCGTGTGTTTGCACCCTTTCCACGTTCAGTCAGGGTTATCCCGTCCGGACCGATCCGCCGGGCCTCGTGGCCGCCCTTGCCCGGGGCTGAACACACGGCGATCACACAATCGGTTTCGGCCACGGCCTCCCATTCGGTTCCGTTCGGCAGATAAAGGCAATGAGGCGGGGTCTTTTCAAAGACGTTCATCCGCTCGCCCAACACGCCCCAGTCCTGCCCGGCCCCGGTGATCTTTGCCTTGCCTTCGACCATCACCAGAATGACCTCACGATCCGCGGTCACTTCGTTTGCGCGATCCCCGGCCTTTAGCTGATAAAGCCCAAAGCCCACGTATTTCCATCCAGCGCTTGACGGAGTGATGTCATGTACCTTGCCGCGGGTTCCGATCGGTTTCTTCAGCAGGTCTGCCATTCTTGATCTCCTTCTTGGGCGGCCCCCGAGTGCCCGCCTGTGTTGTATTCAGGCAGCTTGCCTTTGGTTCCGGGCCGATAGGGACTGGGCCAGCTGCGCCTGAGTCCATCTTTCCGCAACCGCGCGACGCAGAATATCCGCTTGGCTTTCCGGCGCATTGCCCCCGACCGGGGGGTCCGTGTCCAGATTGGTCGGGAAGGGATAGCCCTCAGCCGTGGCCGCAATTGCAGCCTCCACCTGCGCTGTGTCCAGCGCCCCGCGCTGTTTTAAGGCGATCAGTGACGGGAACACCGCCACGGACATCGCCCGCCGATCCACCGACTCCATCGCGCGCCCGAAGGCAGATGAGATTTGCAGCAGGTTTGCCATGCGATTGATGTTGGCGCTGCTGTTCGCGCCCGCCGAATGGAACAGCGCCGGATTGAAGAACACCGCGTCACCCTTTTCCAATGGCAACTGGATACAGCTGTCTTCGAAATGCGCCCGGTGTGCTTCATCGTGGAACGCCAGATAGCCCGGCGGGTAGAGCTGCGAGAACGGTAACAACTTGGTCGGCCCGCTTTCCACCGGCATGTCACAATGCGCAACCGCCCCTTGCAGGGTCAGCGAGGCCGTCACCAGATGAGCCTGTGCCGGATAACTGGCCGCGCTTTCGGCGCTTTGAAACCCAAGGTGATAATCCCGATGCGCCTGTTGCGCCTTGCCACCGGGGCGCACCTGATTGATCTGTGCGGTCATTTGATAGTTCGGCCCCAGCCACGCCTCGCAAGCCGCTGCAATGGCCACATTCCCGAAATAAAGCGCAAAGCCCTCGGGATCGCGCAAGCACTGTTTCTGCAATGCGTTCCATATCCGGTCATTCGCGCCCGAGGCCGCGAAGTGGTCACCTTCTCCGGCCCCGCCCTGACGTTCTTCCTCGATCATCTGATGGAACACAGCGGTCGCCCGGTCGATCACGGACGTATCCGCAAATGCGCCTTTTAGAACGATCACACCCGCAGATTTGTCCAGCACATACGCCCATTCCGCCAGCAGCGCTTTTCTTTGATCAGCCTTCTCCAACGCCGGGCGCAGCGCATGCATATCATAGATCGGAACGTTCTTTTGCACCGATGCGGCATGAGGCACCGCACCGGTTGTCAGGTTTTGCGAGGTCAACACCTTGAATTCGTCCAGATCACAGGATTCCCGGTCGAAATAGCCGACATATCCAAGGTCCTGTTGTACCATGACGCGCTCCTCTCTGATGGCATCGGTGTTGCCCCGTTTGGGGTGGTGATCTATGGGGTGATCTTCAGCCCGGCCTTGCCGCAGACCTCGACGATGTGGTCATAGCCCATTTTCGAGTACTCGTAGGGCGGCGCCTTGGCCGGGTCCTGCTCTGCCTCGACCACGATCCAGCCGCTGTAATCCATTGCTTTCAGTGCATTGGCCACGGCCTGAAAGTCGATGCAACCATCGCCCGGCACGGTGAACGCGCCCGCGATCACCGCATCCAGAAAACTGCGATTGTTCTCACGCGTGTCCTGTACGATTTCAGGGCGGATATCCTTGAAATGCACGTGATGCACCCGGTCGCCCCAACGGTTCAGCGTGGCCATCACATCGCCGCCACCAAACAGCAGATGGCCGGTATCGAAACACAGGCTCAATTCGGGGCCTGACCCCTCCATCAGCCAGTTCACCTCATCTTCGCTTTCGATGATCGTGCCCATGTGATGGTGATAGGCCATCGGCATGCCCTGATCTGCCATCCATTTGGCAAGCTCGGTCAGCTTCCCCGCATAGGCCAGAACCTCGTCCCGCGACAGTTTGGGGCGATCATTGACAGGCGTTCCAATCTGTCCCTGGACGGTATTGGAGCATTCGGCATAAACGATGCACGGGCTGTTCAGCGCAACGAATTGTTCGACCTGTTCGCGCACAACGGCGATCTCGGCGTACAGGTCGTTGACCAGCGTGCTGCCCGAGCACCACCCCCCACACAGCGCGATGTCATTTGCGTCCAGATAGGCCCGCAACCCTTCGGTGTCGGCGGGCATCCTCTGGCCGCGTTCGACACCTGTATAGCCGATCTCGCGCGCTTCTTTCAGCGCCTGCTCCATCGTGTAAGCTGCGGTCAGGTCCGGCAGGTCGTCATTCTGCCAGGCAATCGGAGAGATACCGATCTTCACGCTCATTTCGTGTTTCTTTCCTTGATGGCGACTTCATAGGCCGCGCGTTTTTCATTCACTTCGGGGCGGGTGCTGACCTCGGGCACCGCCACTTCCCACCAGGTTCCGCCATATTCGGTCGATGGATAGGGATCGGTGTCGATCACCACGACATAGGGGCCTTTGACCTCATCGCGTTTGGCCAGCGCGTCTTCGAGCTCGGCAATTGAACTGACCTTGACCGAAGTCGCCCCCATCGCTGCCGCATGGGCGGCAAAATCGATGGCTGATTTTGTCTCGTGCACAGTGTGGTCGAGAAGGTTGTTGAACTCGGCCCCGCCTGTCCCCATTTGCAGACGGTTGATGCACCCAAACCCGCGGTTGTCCGTGACGACAACAGTGAACGAAATCCCCATCATCGCCGCCGTCGCCATTTCCGAGTTGGCCATCATATAAGTGCCGTCACCGGTAAAGCAGATCACGTCGCGGTCGGGCTGGGCCATCTTGATGCCCATGGCACCGGCGATCTCATACCCCATGCAGCTGAAACCATATTCCATGTGATAGGCTCCGGGGCGTGGTGCCTTCCAAAGCTTGTGCAGCTCACCCGGCATCGTTCCGGCAGCGCACATCGCAACAGTGTTTTCCTTGGCGGCCCGCTGCACGGCGCCGATCACCTGCATATCCGTGGGAAGTGCATTGCTGTCCGCAGGGGCATCCGTCAGCGCATCAACTTTGCCGAACCAATCAGATTTCAATGCCGCGGGCAGATCCGGCGCGCGATGGCCGCCCAGCGCTTCGCTGAGTTCATCCAGACCAACCCGAGCGTCGGCCTGCAACGGCATCGCTCCGTGCTTCTCGGCGTCATAGGCGGCCGTGTTCAGGCTGATCAATTCCCGCTCGGGGTTCGCAAACAACCCCCATGACCCGGTGGTGAAGTCCTGAAACCGGGTGCCGACGCCCAGCACAAGATCCGCCTTTGCGCAGATGTCGTTGGCAGGTTCGCCCCCGGTCACACCAACAGGACCAAGGTTGAGCGGATGATCCCAGGCCAATGCGGACTTGCCGGCCTGTGTCTCGGCCACGGGGACATTGTGTGCCTCGGCAAAACGCTGCAACGTGGCGGTTGCGTCCGAATAATGCACACCTCCGCCGGCAACGATAACGGGGCGCTTGGCGGCCTTGATCGCGGCAACGGCGCGCGCCAGTTCCCCCTCATCCGGGCGAATGCGGCGCTGATACCAGACGCGCGGCTCAAAGAAGCTTTCGGGATAGTCATAAGCTTCGGCCTGCACATCCTGACAAAAGGCCAGCGTCGCCGGGCCGCAATCCGCCGGGTCCGTCATCGTGCGGAAAGCGCGCGGCAGAGCCGTCAGCAGATGTTCCGGGCGGGTGATGCGGTCGAAATACCGGCTGACCGGTCTGAAACAATCATTCGCACTGATGGTTCCATCCGAGAACACTTCGGGTTGCTGCAAAACCGGATCGGGGCCACGCGTCGCAAATACATCGCCGGGCAGCAACAAAACAGGCAGACGGTTCACGTGGGCCAGAGCAGCGGCCGTGACCATGTTGGTGGCCCCCGGTCCGATCGACGATGTCACCGCCATGGCGCGTTGCCGACCCAACTGCTTGGCATAAGCAATAGCGCTGTGTGCCATGGTCTGTTCGTTGTGACCGCGATAGGTGGGAAGACTGTCTTTCACCCCATGCAGCGCCTCGCCCAGACCAGCCACATTGCCATGGCCGAAAATCGCCCAGACACCTGCGATAAAGGGCTCTCCGGCCTCGTTCATCTGCGCGCCCAGATAGCGCACCAGAGCCTGCGCCGCGGTCAATCGGACTGTTTTGCTCATCATGATCCCTTTCAACTCGGAGCCGCCATCGGCGGTCCGCGGGTTTTCTCATTTGCGAAGGTGTCAGGCCTTTTGCCAGAGCCTGAAATCAGAGTGGCGTCAGGTGCCACCGCCCGATGGATGCCCCCGTGAGGGCATCCGAGTGTCTTGCTTTAGACAGTACCGCCCAGCGATCCCTCAAGCTCGGCCATTTCCTGACCACCGGCCATCAGGTCCTGCAACTCTTCGGGTGTGATTTCACCGCGTTTGGCAGTGCCCAGTGTTTTGCCGCGGTTCAGTACGGTAAAACGATCGCCCACCGCCAGCGCATGGCGCACGTTGTGGCTGATGAAAACCACGCCGACACCCTGGCTGCGCACCCGGTCGATCGTGGCAAGAACATTCGACGTCTGACGCACACCAAGCGCCGAGGTCGGTTCGTCGAGGATCAGGATCTTGGCGCCGAAATACACCGCCCGCGCGATGGCCACCGTCTGACGTTCGCCGCCGGACAATGTCCCAACCGCCTGATCCGGCGCGCGCAGATTGATGCCCATCTTGCGCATCTCTTCCATGCAGACTTCGTTTGCATGATCCACATCGAACCGCTTGAGCAACCCTTTGCCCTTTGTGGGTTCGCGCCCCATGAAGAAATTGCGCGTCACGCTCATCAGCGGGATCATCGCAAGATCCTGAAACACGGTCGCGATGCCCGCTTCCATCGCGTCACGCGGCGTGTCGAAATGCAACGGCTGGCCTTCGAACAAAATCTCGCCCTTGGTGGGTTTGTGCACCCCGGACATGGTCTTGATGAAGGTGGACTTGCCCGCGCCGTTGTCGCCCAGCAGGCAATGGCATTCCCCGGGCTTGACGTCAAAGCTGACGCCAGCAAGTGCGATGATATTGCCAAAGTGCTTTTCGATGTCTTTCATCTGAACGATGGGCGCCTGATCATCGACGGCATCGCCATGGTGGAACTTGGTGTCTTCGGTCATATCAGCGCTCCCCGGTTACGCGCTTGCGGATCGCGTTGTTGAACAGAACGGCAATCAACAGCATGGCACCCAGGAAGACCTGGAACCAATCCTGATCAAAGTCGGTATAGGTCAGTCCGATGACGACCATTCCAAAGATGATCGAGCCGAAGAAAGCCCCGATGGCCGAGCCGTATCCGCCGGTCAGCAGGCAGCCGCCGATCACCGCGGCGATGATCGCCTCGAATTCTTTCTGGAACCCCCGCCGCGCATCGGTCGAGCCTGCGTCCATGACGGTAATGATCGCCACAAGGGCGGCACAGCACGCCGTCAGCATGAACAGTGAAACCTTGACGCGGTTCACCGGTACACCCGAATTGGATGCAGCCGTGCTGTCACCACCCGAGGCGAAAATCCAGTTCCCTACCGGGGTACGCAGCAGCACGTAGGTCGCCGCCAGTGTAATGACGATGAACCACAGGATTTCGACCGGAATACCCGGGACCTTGGGCGCGCCGCTTTTGAATGTATCGATCATGCCGTTGGCGGCCAGCCATGCGAACAGGCTGCCGAATGCTTCGCCCGAAAAGAAGGGGGCCAGCCAGTCGTTTTCGACCGCGTCGCGCACGCCGCGCAGTTGGGTCGAACCGCCTGTCGCCATTTTCAGCCCCACCAGTGACAGGCCACGAAGGATGAACAGAAACGCCAGCGTTACAATGAACGAAGGCAGGCCCGAACGGATCACGATATTGCCGTTGACCGCACCGACACAGGCCGCAAATACGAATGTCATTGGGATGGCAAAGATCAGCGGCAATTGCCAGGTCACGACGCAGACGCCGAAAAACAGCCCCGAGAACGCGACCATCGATCCGATCGACAGGTCGAACTCTCCACCGATCATCAGCAGTGCCGCACCGATCGCCAGGATACCTAACTGTGCCGCAGGGGTCATGAAGTTCATGACACCGGCAAGAGTGAACATCGATTCATCTGCGGTGATCGCAAAGAACACGAATACCAGAACCGCCCCTGCAATGGCGCCCAGCTCGGGTCTTTTCATCAGTTTGGTCAGGAACGGTTCTTTCTTGACCCTTTCGTCCGACAGGACGGGCGCTGATTCACTCATGGTTTCCTCCCAATTCGGTGAGACCGGCGCGTTGGCGCCGATCCTGTTGTTTGTCGGATCGCGCCGAAATCAGCGGATACCCTGCGCGGACAGTTCGATGACCTGTGCGGCCTTGTCCTGAGTGATCAGGTTCGGACCCGAAGGCACGTCGCCGCCCGGCATCAGGCCGTATTTGGCGTGCAGACCCATGAAGTTCACCGACAGGTAGCCCTGAAGGTACTGCTGCTGGTCAATGGCAAAGGCCGCGTCACCATCCACGATTGACTGGAGGAAGTTGGCCGACAGGTCGAACGAGGCAACATTCAAATCCCGCCCCGAGGCTTTGGCCGCGGCGACCGAAGGCTCGCCGGCCGAGCTCGCGCCCAGCGCCATAACGGTATCGACACTTTCGTCAGCGGCCAGCGCTGCGGCAACTTTGGACTCGATCTCGGACGGATCGTTCGAGGTCGGCAGAACGGTTACTTTACCGCCAAACCCTTCGGTGAAGCCTTCACAGCGCAGGTCAAGTGACACGTTGCCGACCTCGTGGTTGACACAGATCGCATTGGTTCCACCCATCGAGGCCAGCTTTTCACCAGCCGCCTTGCCCGCATCATATTCGTCCTGACCCACATGCAGCAGAGCGCCCAGTTCCTTGGCCACTTCCGCACCCGAGTTGATCGAGATCACCGGGATACCGGCGGCAACCGCACGTTCGATCGAGGGGCCAAGCGCATCGGCATCCGGGATCGAGACGATCAGTCCGTCAGGCTCCTGGTTCACGGCGGCGTCGATCAGCTGCGACATGGCAACCATGTCAAAGGTCTCAGGTGCACGATATTCCACATTCACACCGACATCTTTTCCGGCCTGCTCTACGCCGTTCTTCACGACGTTCCAGAATGCGTCATTGGCCTGGCCATGCGACACGACCACGATTTCCTGCGCAAATGCTGGTGTGGCCAAGGCCAGTGCCCCGGCAGCAAGCGCGCCTTTAACGAATTTCTTCATTTCAGTTTCCTCCCAATGGTTCAGTCTGATCTTCTGTCGGGGTACCGGCCCCAATCATCCGGCTGTGCCGAATCTCAGTGGCTGCGGCGCTGGGCCGAGCTGGTATTAGTTTGAAGAATTTCGATCATTTTGCAACCGGTTTCAAAATCTCTTCCATCCGAACGGGCTTTCCCGTCTGCGCTGACAGGGTCGCGGCCTCGGCCATCGCCAGCGCTGCAACACCGTCCTTCAGCGTGACCGGAACTTCGGATCCACTTTCAACAGCGTCGACAAATGCGGCCCATTCCACACGGTAAGCAGGCATGTAGCGTTCCAGGAAGAAATAGGTCGGCTTGGCCCCCACCACACCGTCCGCCGTTGACTTTACGACAGTGTTTTCCAACATGTTCTGAGCCTGTAGCAACCCCTCGGACCCCAGCAGTTCGACCCGCTGGTCATAGCCATAGGCCGCGCGCCGCGAATTCTTGATGACCGCGATGCAGCCATCCGCGTAAGTCATTGTAACTGCAGCTGTATCCACATCCCCCGCGGCGCCGATTTCAGCATCCACAAGCGAGGACCCAACCGCCGAGATCGTTTCGGGAACGTCCCCCATCAGGAAGTTAGCCATGTCAAAATCATGGATCATCATGTCCCGAAACAAACCGCCAGACACCTTTACGTAGCTGACTGGTGGTGGCGCCGGGTCAAAAGATGTGATCGACAGGAGCTCTGCCTTGCCGATCTCACCCGCATCCAACCCCGCCTTCAAGGTCGCAAAATTGGGATCAAATCGCCGATTGAACCCTATCATGACCGGCTTGCCGCGTTCCGCGACGGTATTCAGACAATCCGAGGCGCGCTTCAGGTCCAAATCAACTGGCTTTTCACACAGGACGGCTTTTCCTGCGCCTGTCGCTGCTTCAATCAGGTCAGAATGCGTATCTGTTGGAGTTGCAATCAGAACCGCGCCGATTTCCGGATCCGCAATGATCTCTTCGGAACTGCGCGCCTCGGCCCTATGATCACTGGCAAGGCTGGCCGCGGCCTCGGTCAAGGCATCGGAAACAGCAATGAGTTTGCTGCCCGGATGCGATGCAATCGCCTGCGCATGAACACGCCCGATGCGCCCGGCACCCAACAATCCGACGTTCAACATACAGATCTCCCGAATCTTGTTGTTGCGCGCAACAATGATTCCATTTGCAACCGGTTGCAATATTTTTTTCACAACCTTGGCGCTTTTGCGGCCCAGGCCCCAAATCACCCTGAAAAATTCGCGTTATGATCCCGGATCCTGATCCGCCGGCTGCAACCCACACGCTGAAATCCGCGCATTGGCCGTCCTACGGGAATCCCCCAATTTCGGAACATGGTGAATCAGGTTAATGTTTGGTTAAGGAACACACACTACCACTCTGTGACCCCTTAGAAGGGCTGGCATGACCCCCTCGTCCAGCCCTTCATACCTCACACGACAACCGCGAAGAAACAGCCCGCATGCGGCCTGACGTGTTCATCGAAATCGAAATTCGAGAATGGCGATCCCTGAAGGACTCGAACCCTCAACCTGCTGATTAGAAGTCAGCTGCTCTATCCAGTTGAGCTAAGGGACCGCTGCACCCTTCTTGCGGTTTTTACGAGCGGGGTTCAAGAGCCAAGCGCATGAATGCGCTGTTCGGATCGTCACTGTACCCAAAGATCGGTCCGCAATAGGAATAACCCAACGCTTCGTAAAGCTTGCGGGCGGCATCATACTCTGGAAGATGCTCTGCCCCGGTTTCCAAAACCAAAGCTTTGACGCCTTCTGCGCGCGCCAGATCGGCCAGATGAGCCATCATGACACGCGCCAGTCCGCGCCCCCGTGCCTGTGCGAGGATATGCACCGATTTCACCTCGGCCGTGCCATCGGGCAACAGCTTCAAGGCACCGCAGCCCAAAGCCTGCTGATCGTCGTAAATCGCACAGAACCGAATGCCCGATCCGGCCAGTGATTCTGCGCTCATCGTATGGTTGCTTTCCGCAGGGCCGGCCGATTCGCTGTGAGCGAAATGAGCTTCCACAATCGGGCGCAACACGTCCGAGGTCGGGTCTGCCTCGCGAATTTCGATCATTCAGTGTGTCCAGGGCCCACGGCGGTCGGTGGCGAAGTTTTCTCCGTATCCGCGTGCGCGCAGGTTGGGTTTGCGCTTATGCGGCTCGCTGACCTGCGCATCGATGCCATTGTCCCTGGCATAATCCATCGCCTCTTTCTTGGTGTCGAATTTCAGGCGTATCTGGGTTTGCGTGTCATTGGATGATGTCCAGCCCATCAGCGGATCAACCTCACGTGCCGAAGCGGGGGCATATTCCAGAACCCACTTGCGGGTCTTGGCCATTCCTGAAGTCATCGCATTCCTTGCAGGCTGGTAAATCCGTGCGCGCATGTCGCCTCTCCGTACTCACTTGGCTGGACCTGTTTATGCGTCAGAGCGCAGCCCGGGACAAGACAACAATTGTCGCGGATTGTCGAAGCAAGCCAATGACAGAAACTGTCATCAGGGCCAACTATGATCTTCGACAAGTCAGCCGAAGGATAAGCAGATGATCCATCGTGAATGCATTCTGGACGTCAACGCAAACCCCGGGAACAACCGGGCGATGCCCTCGACCGAAGCCCATGCCGTGATCGCCGGCAAACCGATGATGACGAAGGCTCTCATCGGCGACCTTGCCGCGTTGGCCGGCAAGGTTGGCTCGGATCACAATCCGGATGCGTATCTGCCCAGTTTCAAAACTGGGGAATTTGTACCGGATCAGCCCTTGCAGTTGGACAAAATAAGAACAAATGTAGGGGCCTGATCCGGAGCCTGCCCATGCCATACGCCCATTCCGACAAGACTCAAATGACAACCGAAGATGTTCGGGCCCGCCTGAAACTGGAAGGCGGCAAACGGTTTGTCATGCATACGGAGTTCGCCCCCGCAGGAGACCAGCCAACCGCGATCAAGGAACTTGCAGGCGGCATTCTGGATGGAGAGCGCGATCAGGTTCTGTTGGGGGCGACCGGTACGGGCAAAACCTTCACCATGGCCAAGGTGATTGAAGAAACCCAACGCCCGGCCATCATCCTCGCCCCCAACAAGACATTGGCGGCGCAGCTTTACGGAGAGTTCAAGGGGTTTTTCCCGGAAAACGCGGTCGAATATTTCGTCTCCTACTACGACTATTACCAGCCCGAGGCCTATGTCGCGCGATCGGACACGTATATCGAGAAGGAATCGCAGATCAACGAACAGATCGACCGGATGCGCCACTCGGCCACGCGGGCGCTGCTGGAACGCGACGACGTGATCATCGTGGCCTCGGTCTCGTGCATCTATGGCATCGGCTCGGTCGAGACCTACGGGGCGATGACACAGGATCTGAAGGTCGGACACGAATACGACCAGCGGCAGGTGATGGCCGATCTGGTGGCCCAGCAATACCGCCGCAACGATCAAGCCTTCCAGCGCGGGTCATTCCGCGTGCGGGGCGACAGCCTTGAAATCTGGCCCGCTCACCTTGAGGATCGCGCCTGGAAATTCTCGTTCTTCGGTGAGGAACTGGAAAGCATCACCGAATTCGATCCGCTGACCGGCGAGCGCGCCGCGACGATGGAACAGGTGCGCGTCTATGCGAACTCGCACTATGTCACGCCGAAACCGACGATGCAGCAGGCCATCATCGGCATTAAAAAGGAACTGCGTCAGCGGCTGGATCAACTGGTGGGCGAGGGCAAGCTGCTCGAGGCGCAGCGGCTGGAACAGCGCACCAATTTCGACCTCGAGATGCTCGAGGCCACCGGCGTCTGCAACGGGATCGAGAACTACTCGCGCTATCTGACCGGCCGCGCGCCGGGCGAGCCGCCCCCGACCCTGTTCGAATTCATCCCCGACAATGCCATCGTTTTTGCCGACGAATCCCACGTCAGCGTGCCGCAGATCGGCGGCATGTATCGGGGCGACTATCGCCGCAAGTTCACGCTGGCCGAACACGGGTTCCGCCTGCCCTCCTGCATGGACAACCGCCCCCTCAAATTCGAGGAATGGGACGCCATGCGCCCGCAATCCGTCTTTGTCTCGGCCACCCCCGCGAAGTGGGAGATCGAACAGACCGGCGGCGTCTTCACCGAACAGGTGATCCGCCCAACGGGCCTTTTGGACCCCGAGGTCGAAATCCGCCCCGTCGAGATGCAGGTAGACGACCTGCTGGACGAGGTGCGCAAGGTCGCCGCCAATGGCTTCCGCACGCTGGTCACCACGCTGACCAAACGCATGGCCGAGGACCTGACCGAATATCTGCATGAACAGGGCATAAAAGTCCGCTACATGCATTCCGACATCGACACGCTGGAACGGATCGAGATTTTGCGCGACCTGCGGCTGGGCGCATTCGACGTGCTGGTGGGTATCAACCTGCTGCGCGAGGGGCTCGACATCCCCGAATGCGGGCTGGTCGCCATTCTGGACGCCGACAAGGAAGGCTTCCTGCGGTCCGAGACCTCGCTGATCCAGACCATCGGCCGCGCCGCCCGCAACGCCGAAGGCCGCGTGATCATGTATGCCGACAAGATCACCGGCAGCATGGAGCGCGCGCTGGAGGAAACCAACCGCCGCCGCGCCAAGCAGATCGCCTATAACGAGGAACACGGCATCACGCCTGAGACGGTGAAGAAAAATGTCGAGGACGTTTTGGCCGGTCTCTACGAAGGCGACGTCGACATGAACCGCGTCACCGCCACCATCGACAAGCCGATGCACGGCGCCAATCTCGAGGCCCATCTGGACGGTCTGCGCGACAAGATGCGCAAGGCGGCCGAGAACCTGGAATTCGAAGAAGCCGCCAATATCAGGGATGAGATCAAACGTTTGGAAGCGGTCGATCTGGCCATCGCCGACGACCCCATGGCGCGTCAATGGGCGGTCGAGAAAGCCTCGGAAGACGCGGTGAAATCGCGCGGGCGTTCAACGGCCGGACGGCCGGGGCAGCGGGGTGGGAATGTGAAGCGGCGTAAGCGGTGACTTAGTCCTTATTGATATGCCAAGTCCGGAGGATTCCGGACTTGGCTTTTGTCACTACTTTGGCCGATTGACGTTGTCCGACTTACTACTATCGGGATTGTCGCGAACGTACTCGCGGCCGTTTACAGTTATGACGTGAGCCCCAGGGTGCTCGCCGCGTTTCACTTCTGCAACGGCATTGCGTCTTGGCACGTTCTTTCGACGACCAATATCATAGTGCTCGTTCCGCCCACCTGGCCCGTCGTTTTGCCCTCTGATCTTAGTCATAGTCGACGCTCCCCGTGTATTTGAGTGGTTCGACTTCTTGGTAGCGTGCCCCACTTATGACTTCAGATACACGACCTTGATTAATTGCACCAAGTGACGCCGATATTTGAGCTTGGTTCAGTGCCGTATTTTCCCACAACCATTTTATGTGGCCAGCAGTTTTCGCGTTCATTCGGGGGCTACTATTCTTTTGCGGCATGAGGAAGCTCCTTCGTTTGCCAATAGGCAGCCGTTGAACCCCTTACAAGTTGCGTGTACTATTTCCTTGTCACGGGAGGACACACAATCGGCACTGGGCAGCCACCACGGCTGCCGCCAAATGTGGCCTCTGAAAAGGCGGGGCCGTTTCGATGAAGCGCCCCGCCTTTTTCATTGCCTCTGTATAGCGGAAATATGCTACGACCTCAACTGTCGTATACAATGAATATGATCCATAACTGCCTTCTGCCGAAATGCCTTTTTTTCTTGGACCTGTCAATCAAAAAAGCGCAATTTCGTACAGATTGTCGCAGTAGGCTGCACGCTGCCTAACTACATAGTGTGGCTAGCGCCTCATTGATTGCCAAATGATGATTCGCGTGATCGCCGCGCCGAAATTTACTAGCAATCGTAGGATTGACGGTTACATTGATCCATTCCGGAACATCCCACACTCCACCCTTGCCACCCACCTCCCCCTCCTCCACGTTTGAAATCACAAATTGTGATTCCAAACGGATGCCATGACGAGACCTAATACCCTGCCCAGCACGCATGCGGTCCAAAGCGCCATTCACCGGGTGCGCGGCACCCGCGTCGTGCTAGCCGAGGATCTGGCGCAGTTCTACGGAAAATCCGTCAGTGCCTTCAATCAGGCCGTGTCGCGCAACACCGACCTGTTCGAGGGCTACCGCTTTCAGTTGACCGATGCCGAGGTTGCCGATTTGCAATCACAGAATGTGATCTCAAAACCCAAAGGCCGCGGTGGGCGGCGGGTCAATCCGTGGGTCTATACCGATTACGGCGTGGCCATCGCCTCGGCCCTGTTCAAGGACCCGCGCGCAATCAAGATCACGCGGATGATCACCGAAGCCTTTGTCGATGGCGCGAACGCCCTGACCGAAACCCCGCGCAGCGCGCCCGAGATCCTGCCGCCCCAAGACGCCCCCGCCCCGCTGCTGCCCAACGGTGAGCAGTTGCGCGATCTGGCCGAAAACATCCTCGATTCCGGGCAGCAGAGCCTGGTCGATTACATCGCCAACCCCACCACCAAGCGTCAGCAGGCCGTGGCGACAATCATGAAGACCCTGGCCGAAACCGCCGGCGAAGAGGTGCGCACCCAGCACGAGCGTCTGCGCCTGCGCATCGCTGAACGGTTGGCTGCGGGCGATTATGCCGATGATGACGACCGCAAGGGGTTGCTGGACCTGCTGAATGCGATGAAAGGCTGATGCAGCCCTTGCCCCGGACCTTTCGGCCGCTAGACTCCGCCCCATGCGCGTTGTCCTGTTATCACTGACCCTCGGCACACCCACCGCCGCGTGGGAAGCAACGGTGGGCCAGATCTGCACCCTGTCACACGTGACGGACACGGCAGAGATATTCCTGACCTATGACCCGGCAAAGCCGCTCTATACCCTGTCCGTTACCCGCAAGACCGAAGGTTGGACCAATACCCCATGGTTCGCGATGCGGTTCCAGGGGCCAAACCCTATCGAAATCGCCACTCCGCATCATGTCCTATCTGACGGTGCATCGATGCTGACGGTTACCGATACCGGATTTGGAAACGTGCTGGACGGGCTGGAATACAACCTGACCGCCTATGCGTTTACGCAGGACAGCGTGAGTGAATTTCCCTTGGACGGTGCAGCGCCGCAGGTTCGCATCTTCCGCGAATGTGCCGGGGCCCAGCTGTCCTAACCGGGTCAGAAATCGAACAGATCTTCCAGAAAACCGCCACGCTTCTTTTTCTTGCGATAGCCGTGATCCGCCCGGTCATCGTAGCCGGGTTGTGGCGAAGAATACGCCATCGACCGATCGATGATCTTGTCCAGTTCGCCCCGATCCAGCCAGACACCTCGGCATTGCGGACAATAGTCGATTTCAACCCCGTTTCTGTCCGTGATGACCAGTTGAGTTCCGTCAATCGGGCATTGCATCATACGATCTCCTGTTTTGCCATCCATATGAGATGGGGTTGATCCGCTGCATTGCCATCCCACTGTGACATGACGCCCGTTCGCTTGAGGCTAACTGGATGACACAGGCAACCGGCCCCGGCCCGAGCAGATTTTCTGGACTTCGCGATTACAACCGTCAGGGGCGCACGAACTTGGCCGTTCCAAGAGACCGCTGTTGCGGTTCGGGATTGTTGTGAACTGGCGGCGCAGTTGCCCGGGGCGGGCTGGTAGCGCCACAGGCGACCCCGTCGCCATCCGGGTCATTACGCTTGTGATAACCCGCCTGCCCCTCGTAAAACGGCCCCACCCCCAGCGACTGCGTTGCATCACACCCTGCCAATGCGATCAGGTGGATCACCGCCTCTTCCCGCTCAAATTCGGACAGGCGCAGAAAAACACCCGTGGCGATCAGCACGGTGGTCAGCGGCAACAACAGAACCATGACCAGAATGCGTATCGGAGACAGCGCATGCCTGCGCGTCGCCTCTGCGCGCCGGTGTCGTCTGGACGGCCGCGGCTTCGGATCAGGCGTATCCTGCGAGGGTTTCTTGAACAGCATTGTCTGATCTGTAACGTCGATTTGTGGCAAAGCCGAGGCAATCCCATATCGCTGAGGTAAAACAAATGGCGCAATCCATTTCAGGCACTTAAAATGACAGGGAACCGTCATCTGCCCGATTTTTTGCTGCCGAACCGATATCGTGACCCAATCCGATCCTTATCAGACGCCCGACGCAGCGGCGCGCTTGCAAGCACAGGACCTTCTCTTTCAGGCCAAATTTGCCGCACTGGCCTTTCTGCGCCCTGACACCGGGTTGCCGTCTGTCTCGCGGATCGCGCTGGCCACGGATGAAGCAGGTTGCCCTGTTTCGCTGATTTCAACCCTTGCGGAACACACGCGCGCGCTGAGCGCTTGTCCCAACTGCGCCCTTCTGATCGGAGAGCCCGCAGACAAGGGCGACCCGCTGACCCATCCGCGCCTGACATTGCACGTGATCGCTCAGCCAGTTCACCGGGACATGGCAGGCTATGGTGACTTGCGCGACCGGTACTTGGCGCGACGGCCCAAAGCGAAACTCTATATCGATTTCGCCGATTTCGGACTGGTCCGGTTCGCCATCCAGGGCGGTCTTTTGAACGCCGGATTTGGCAGGGCCTGCCGCCTTACCGCACAGGATTTCTAGCCATCAGCGGACCACATGCACGGCACATGCCGCATGACGAACGACATGAGACGCGGTAGAGCCCAGTAGCAAGTCCTGCATCCCCGGCCGGTGGGACGCAATTATGATCAGATCGGGTTTGTTCGCCTCGGCCCAATCCAGAATGGTCCGGCCGGAATGTCCCTCGATCACCAAACCCTTTGCATTCGGCAGCTGCGATGCCAGTTCATCCAGTTCTGTCTGAATCGCCTTACGCGCCTCTGTCAGATATTCTGACGGCATGTACGAGATTGCATAGTTAGGAATATGCTCGACCACATGCAACAAGGTCACCTGCGCGTCTGGCGTGGCCAGAATCTGGGCCAGCTTCAAAGGCCCGGATGTATCTCTTTCAACATCGAATGAGATGGGGACCAGAATGTTGTGATACATGATGTGAGCCTCCGTTTTTGCAGGCTAACTTTGAAACAGATACGAATTGCAGGCTTTGATTCAGGTCAGGAACTGCCGAATGTCTCAGCGACGTCATACATGACCGGTTCAAAGCTTTTGCAGAGTTCGTTGATCTTGCGGTTGCGATCGCGCATTTCAGGCGTGCGCAGCATGGCAAGGAAATCTTCGCGGCGTTCCCATTGCGAATAGTTTGCTATTCGGGTTTGCGCGTCATTGACGTGCAGCCCGGCGGAAACGAAACCTGGCTGCTTCGAAATGAATTCGGCATAGGCATCCGTCAGAGCTTCCAGAAGGTCCTGACAGGTGCCGGGCGTCATTTCAAAGGTCGTGATAACTGTTTGAACACTGGCGTTTTTGGCGATTTTCAGCATCGGGATTCTCCACTTTCTGTCCCAAGCCTAACACATCAAAATGAAACGTCGCCTTTTTCCTGCCGACCTTGCAAACCGGGTCTGTCATTTTACGGTCAGATCAGAGTGAAATGGCCACCCGTTTCGGGGTGGCCAGACAGCCTTTTAACGTTCCATGCGCATCAGAACCGAGGCCGTACCCTTCACATGCTCTGGCCAACGCAACAGAAAACTGTCGCCTGTCGCCCCCTGTTCGACCTCAACATGAGGCGCGCTGAAGACGTGGTTGTTGAACACCCCCGAGAGCACACCGATCGTCGCAACCCCATCGCAGCTTCTTGCTTTGCCGTCGAAAGGCAACTGCCCGTTTGCCGAAACAGGCCAAAGATTGGACACCGAGTTCTGCGTATAACGAACCCTCAACGGGTTTGCGGATTTCCTTGTTACGCCATGATACGTATTGTTCTGGAAGGTCACGTTCGAGTGCCTGTCTTTGTTCAAGTCGGCAAAGCTTGTATCCACCCGATCCGCTCGAAAGATTTCACCGCTCGTGGCACGGAACTTGTTGCCGGTCACGACCAGGCCATTGAGAAAATGCCCGGGCCCATAGGGACGAATGACGATGAAACTGAACCAGGACGGGGCCTGACTGGAATAAAAGATGTTGTCCGTGATGCTCATTGCACTGAACGAAAAGCCACTCGTGTAGGTCGGCGACGGGTCGCGTTCATTCGTCCATTCGACGAAACAGTTGTCGACATAATTCTCGGCGATAGTGGAACTGTTGTAGGTGCCGATCATGATCAAACCGGCCGTACGCACACCTTGCGGGATGCTATCGCCCTGAAAGACATGGTTGCCCAGGATCATGTTGTTGTCACCGCCCAGAACGGCGAAATGTCTGAAACGCACCGCTCGGTTGTGGCGCAACTTCACATCGTTTGAATTGGTATTCAACGCAATGGAATATCGGTCCGTGACGACAAGGGATTCTTCTGCTGACAGGAACTGGCAATTATCGATCAGCATACCCTTGCACCCCGTTCCGGTCGACGTGATCCCCCGGTTTTTCGGGCGGCTGATAAAACAGTCGCTCAACGAAAACGTACTGCCGGAGGCCGCCAAACGAATTCCGCTGCATCGGCTGTTGCACTGAAATTCGATCTGTTCCATGCCGAATTTCCGAAGCGTGCTGAAGCCGCTGAAATCCAGCAGGTACTTGAGTGAATAGAATGTGAAAGACTGGGTCCCCGAAGCCCCCACAAGAGGCGCACTCAGTGTGATCTCACCCGCACCGACATTCTTTGACCGTACATAGATTTCGCGCCCGACTCCGCTGCCGGCAACGTAGGACCCAACAGGAATGTTGGCGACATTCGCGACATTGGTCAGACGCGTTTTGTCCGACGGATCATAGGTCGCAGTCGAGGTGAACGTTTCGGTATCCCACGCCGAACTGCTTTTGACATCAAACTGACCATTCCGGATCACGCGACGGGTTGAAAAACCACTCTGCTTGTTGGGAACCGCTGCGGCCATGTCGATCGGCGCGGTGACGGAAATCTTGCGACCACCCAAATCCAGCGAGTCATGATCCGAATTGTTCAGAAGGGCCTGAAACGCTTTTTTGAACGCCAGTTCTTCGTCTCCGAAAGCCGAGATGTAAGCCGGCAGATGGAAATCCTTTGTCAGCAACAGCATCTTGTCATCCGGCATGGTGACTGTGCCTTCAAAGTCCATTTCGGATGTCATACTGGTGTTTTCGGCCAGATGATAAGTCCCTTGCGGAACGTAAACCCGACGGCCACCCGCCGCCTGATCGGCCGCTTCAAACGCAGCTGAATCATCCGTCACACCGTCGCCGATGGCCCCATAGTCGCGCACATCCACAACACTGATCATCTCACGCAAGAAGACACCGGTGACATCCGTGATCTCTAGGTCGTCGACACGCACCAGCGCCCCATTCGCGCCCTCAATATCCAGACCAAAATGGCCATACAGGGCGGCCAGCCCCCAAGGCATGTCCACGCCGGGGCGTTTGCCGGTTCCGACAATCGCCGTTATTTCATGCACTGCTCCATAGCCCGACAGCTGTGTTGCAGGCCCCTGCTCCACAACACCTGACACATGCGTGTCCTCCGCGCCCCCGGCCCAGGCCGCTATGCGCACCGACGGCAAAGGGCCGCTGATCGCCTTGACCCGCGCTTTGATCTGCAAATAGCAACCAGGCAAAATCGGCGTCTGGCCCATGTATCGAAGCTGTTGGGTGGTTTGGACTTTCAGGATCTCCAGACAGCCACCAAAATCGGCATCCGCAGGCACGAAAACCCCCGTGCCGGATCCACCATATGTGGGCGAGCCGGGCGTTCCGTCCCCCGCAGACCAAACGTTCAGGCCATTCGCGAATTGAGGCGGCATGAAGACGATGCCGTCAGTGATTGCCTTGTTCATTGAAAACCCTTTCTAAATCGCGCCACGCCAATCTGGCGACGCGTCCAAACCCCGTGTCCAGGTCCGCCCCGAACGCGTCAGTCTGAATACCGAAAGAGAATTAACCACGGCTCATATCACCGTGACGGTGGTGTTGCCTCAGGCCGCAGGGTCAGCGTTGCCCAACAATTGGACGCCATTGATTTTCCAACCGCCTTCCAGAGGGATCATCTGATAGTCCAATATGTGCACACGCCCGTTTGCATCCGTGATCATCACCTTCTGCCATAAGGCTCCTGCAATTTCACGCAACTCCAGAAAACGTATGTCGGCAGGACGCCAGACCATCGGATATCCATTGCGCACCATCTGTCCGAAATTGTCGGGGTTCTGAAAAAGGCGCTGGATGCTGGGGCTGGCAAAGGTGAAGGCCGTGGCAAAATCATCCGCCTTGAAGGCCTGTATCTGCGCCGAAATGTTTGCTTCGATCTCTGCGTTTTGCGCAAACGCGCCCGACCCCAGCCCAACACTCAGGGATACAGCAAGCAAAAATCGACGCATGGGGCCACCTCCTGCAAAAAAGAGTAGCCCCATAGGGGGTCAGGTCAAATCAGACCAGCTCTCCGGCCAGCGCCTTGTCGATCAGGCCAATTGTCTCTGGCACACCGTACAGCGCGATAAAGCCGCCAAAACGCGGGCCCTGCGATGCACCCAGAAGCACTTCGTACAACGCCGTGAACCAACCGCGCATGGGGTCGAACCGCTCACGCCCGATGGAATAGACCACTGATTGGAGCGCCTCGTCCTCGGTCGGGCCATCATAAGCCTCAAGCGCGGCTTTCAGCGCTTCCAGCGCCTCGCGCTCCTGATCCGTGGGTGCGCGATGTTTGCGCGTTGGTTTGACGAAATCGTTGAAGTAGCGAACCGCAAAGCCCGCGGCCTGATCCAGATCGGGATGGCTTTCAGCCGTTGCTTCCGGCGCATAGCGGCGAATAAAGCCCCACAGCGTCTCCTTGTCTTCCGCGCCCGAGACCGACGCCAGGTTCAGCAACATAGCAAACGGTACGATCAGGGTCGATTCTGGAACGTCGCCACCGTGAATGTGCCAGACCGGATTGTTCAACTGAGCTTTCAGGTCCTGCCCCGGATAGGCGCGCAGCTGCTGATGATACTCATCATAGGCTCTCGGGATCACGTCGAAATGCATCCGCTTGGCCGTCTTGGGCTTTTGGTACATGAAATACGCTAGGCTTTCAGTCGGCGCATAGGTCAGCCATTCGTCAATCGAGACACCATTGCCCGACGATTTCGAGATCTTCTGGCCATTCTCATCCAGAAACAGCTCATAGCTGAAATGCTCGGGCGCGCGGCCGCCCAATGCACGGCAGATCGCGTCATAGATCTTTTCGTTGGTAGCATGTTCTTTGCCGTACATCTCAAAATCGACACCCAGCGCTGCCCAGCGCGCCCCGAAATCCGGCTTCCATTGCAGCTTCACGTTGCCACCGGTGACGGGAACGGTCCATTCCTTGCCGTCTTCATCATCGAATGTGACGGTATAGGTCTCTGCACACACTTTCTTCATCGGCACATACAGAACCCGACCGGTTTCCGGGTGGATCGGCAGGAAGATCGAATAGGTCTGCTGGCGTTCTTCCCGCAGGCTTTTCAACATGATGGCCATCACGTCGTCATAGCGTTCAACTGCACGCTTCAGAATCTCGTCGAATTGGCCCGAGCGATAGAAATCACGCGCCGAATAGAACTCATATTCGAATCCGAAGGTATCGAGGAACCGGCGCAGCATCGCGTTGTTGTGCTCGCCGAAGCTGGGGTATTCGCCAAACGGATCGGGAACCGAAGTCAACGGGCGCTGCAAATGTTCCTCAAGCGCCTCCGGGTTGGGCACGTTGCTGGGCACCTTGCGCATCCCGTCCAGATCGTCTGAAAAACAGATCAACTTGGTCGGCATGTCCGAAAGCGCCTCGAACGCGCGCTTGACCATCGTGGTCCGCGCGACCTCGCCGAACGTTCCGATATGCGGCAAGCCAGACGGGCCGTAACCAGTTTCGAACAGCACATACCCCTTTTCCGGAGCACCCTTCTGATAGCGTTTGAGCAACCGGCGCGCCTCTTCAAAAGGCCAGGCCTTGGACGACATCGCGGTTTCACGCAGTTCAGACATTTCAATGTGCTCCATCGGGGAAAGTGCCGCGGTCACCCCATGCAACCGGACCGGCCCCTCCTATTGTGCCAGTGCAGCATGAGTCAATAAAGCAGTGGCGCAATTCGCGACACACTGCGCCAAAAAACAGTCGCCCTCGGGCAGGTAGGGAAACGTTCCATGGCCCGCAAACACTCTGCCCGGGATATCTGCGCTGCATTTTCACCGGCCAGCCTTGCTCAGGCCACAATGGTGGGCCGATTGTTCACCCGAAACAAAAAAGACACGGGCGCGGGCGCAAACTTGACCCGGTTGTTTCGCACGCTCACCGGGCAGTGTTAGACAAAGGCGACACGGGGGGTTCCCCGGACCAGAGGAAACGGGATGCGACGCGAAACCACCAACCGTATACGCTTTGTACTCGAAGATATCGTGCCGCCTATCCTGCGTGACAGCGCCGCCTTTCATTGGCTGGCATGCAGGGTTTGGGGCGACCATATCACGCGCCTTGCCGAATTCCGTGAACGTGCAACCTATCTGACGGATGACGAATACGAAAGACTCTACCGCGATCATCCGCGCGTACATCAGGGCACCGACAATTCCGAAGCCTGCATCAAGCGGATTGCCAAGGATATCGTCGGGCAAAGCATCTGCGATGTCGGCTGCGGCACCGGAGTTCTTTTGCAACGCATAAAGGCCGCCCGACCCGACATCACGCAACTGACAGGAGTGGATTTCGTCGTCGATGATGCGGCAGCCATCGACAATATCGACTATGTCGCAGCTCGGATCGAAGAACTGCCGTTCGAAGACAACAGCTTTGACACCGTAATCTGCACCCACGTGATCGAGCATCTTCTGGATTACCGGCAAGCAATCGCTGAACTGCGTCGTGTCGCGCGAAAACGCGTCATTATCGTCGTCCCGCGTGAACGCGAAAGCAGGTACACCTTCAATCCGCATTTCAACTTTTTCCCCTACACCCACAGCTTTCTGCGCGCGGTGCATCCCAGCCCGGACATCCATGTCTGCGAAGATCTGGGGCGCGACATCTACTATTGCGAAGACCGCCCCGGGGAAAAACCGGAACCGGAGCATCAAGGATGACTCCGCCCGCCCCAACGACACTGGTCTGGGTTGGTTTGCTGTGCACACCAGTTATGATCTCGGCCGGGCAAATCCTGTTCAAACTGGCAGGAAACCGGATTGACGGGCGCGAAGCCACCGGAATTGCGGGCCTCATCCAGACGCTGTTCGATCCTTTCCTTCTGACAGCCTTTGCCATCTATGGCTCGGCTACGGTGCTGTGGGTGTATGTCCTGCGGTATCTGACCCTGTCCCAGGCCTACCCTTTCATGGCCCTCAGTTTCGTTCTTGTGCCACTGGCCTCGCACGTCTTCTTCGGCGAAACACTTGGGCTGCGCTACTGGCTGGGGGCCGCGCTTTTGATTTCGGGAATGATGGTCATGAACACCTGATCGCGCGGGGGTGGATGAAACAAGGTGTTGAACCTGACCCGCTGCGCTCATATCGTGCGTCCTCGAACGACCCCAATCAGGACCATCCCATGACCGAGCAAGTGCCCCACCCGATGTCCCCGCAGGATTGCCTTGTGGCGATCATGGTTGCAGTCTCGGCGTCTGACGAAAACATCCGAACCGCCGAGCTGGTCAAGATCGAAGTCGCCGTGAACATGCTGCCGGTCTTTGCCGGGTATGACATCGATCGGACCCGTCGTGTATCACAGATTGTTTTTGACCTGTTCGAACAAGAAGACGGTTTGGATGCGCTGTTTGGCCTGATCCGTGAAAACCTGCCCGAGCGTCTGAACGAAACGGCCTATGCGCTGGCTTGCGATGTTGCAGCCGCCGACGGTTCGCTCGCTGAAACGGAACTGCGCCTGCTGGAAGAAATCCGGTACGAACTGAATATCGACCGGCTGCATGCCGCCGCAATCGAACGCGGGGCACGCGCGCGCCACACGGTCTGATCTGGGCAATCTACGGGTTTCAGCTTCCGTAGAGCGAACCCCAACGTTCCAGCAAGGCCCGTTGCAGTTTCCGCGACCTGCGGTTCCAGCTGCGCGCGCCTTCAGGCCGTTCGCGTTGTGCGCGAGGAATCTTGGCGCGGTGGGCCACGTCCGCCGTAAAAATGGCAAAGGCAAGATCGACCCCGTCCGCCGTTGTCAGGAAACCGCCCAACCCGGATACGAAGTTCAATGTGCCTGTCTTGGCATCGACCTTGATCGGGTGGTTCTTGACCGGCCGCCCATTGCGATCCGTCAAGGCAAAAGGCTTCATCAATGGGCGCAATGCGCCCATTTTCCGGGCCGCGACCAGGGCCGCAACCAGATCCGCCGGCACCATACGCGAGGCATCGCCAAGACCGGAATGATCGACCATCGCGATCCCGTTCACGCCAAAGCTCTGAGACGCCCAACGGTTCATCTCGGCCGCCGACTCCGCCAGGTTGCGCGGGTCAACGCCCCGCGCTTTGGTTGCGGCCAGACCAACCATCTCGGCCGTCAGGTTCGTCGAGTATTTCAGCATCCCGCGCAAAATACTGTTCAATGGATCGCTGCGATGCACCACAAGGTCGACGTCTTTTGGCGTCTCTCGTGTCACTTGCACCCGATTCAAAACGATTCCATTGGATCGGGCTAAAGTACGAAACACATCACCCGCGTACAATGCGGGCTTGCGCACAGGCAGCCAGCGCGCCCCGCCATTGCCCAGCGCGCCCTTGGCCACGGTCCAGCGGTCCTGCCGCGCACTTGGCTGATAGGTATAGATAGGCAAGCTGCGGTTCTCGACCCGCATGGCTGCCACATCCACTGCCGGCACATATCGTGCGCTGCGTGCATCCATGGTCACATCGTACCCCTTGCCGGCACGCTTCCACTCGAAATGGACCCGATTGAAATTCAACGATATCCCGCTTACCGCCGGGCTGTACCCCACATGATCCGGCTGTCCGGGATCAATGCTGAACACGAAGGGCAGCGCTCCGTCATAGACCTTGAAAGCTCCTCGAACCTCGGTGATTCCGGCCTCGCGCAGGTTGGCCGCCATCGTGGCCAGCGCATCCGTATCCAACAGCGGGTCACCCCCGCCTGCCAGTATCAGATCGCCATGCAGAATCCCGTTTTCAATTGGCCCATCTGCGATCAAACGGGTTTCGAACCGGTGGTCAGGCCCCAGAACGTCCAGCGCGTAAAGCGCGGTCATCGCCTTGCCGACACTGGCCGGGGGCAAGCCCGCACCTTCACCAAAAACCTCCAGCGGCTTTCCGGTCGCCACATCCGCGACGGCGAAAACAACTTCGCCCGTCAACCCTGCGGCTGCAACCAAACGCTCGGCACCACTCAACAGCGCCGCACGCGCGCGCGGTCTGAGCGAGACCAGCGGCGCCTGCGCCAAACCAGTTGCCGGGATCAGAGACGCCCCCAATCCTCCCAGAAACTCACGACGTGAAAAACGACCAGCCATAGTTGGAATAAAATCCCACAGATCAAATGCGCGCAACCACTCGCTGCGATTATGCGCCGGGCAAGGCTATTCCGGCAACACTTCCGCGCGCCATTCGCCGCGCGTCCGAATCTCAGTGGAACTGACATCAACCATCGGCACATTCACGAAACACCAGGCCGGAGCCTGCGCCCGCCCCAAAAGATGCCGCGCCTGCCCGTCGATCCTGTACTTGGCATAGACCCGTGCCGCCCTGGACATCCGGGCAGATATCCGGTCGCCGGGCCGCGCGACCACACCGACAGGGACACTGTCCATGATCCCTCGCCAGTCTTTCCAGCGGTGAAACTGCGCCAGATTGTCCGCCCCCATCAGCCACACAAATCGGACCTGTGGATACAATCGCTGCAACACTGTCAGAGTATCCGCAGTCGCGCGTGTACCTGTGAGCGCCTCGATGTCCGTCACTTCGACACGCGGATGCTGCATCACATTCCGCGCTGCCGCCATTCGCTTGTCCATGGGCGCGGGCCCGCGTTCCTTCAACGGATTGCCCGGCGATACCAGCCACCAAACCCGATCCAGCCCGAACGCCTTCATCGCTTGAAGCGTGACATGCACATGGCCCTGATGCGGTGGATCAAACGACCCACCGAACAGACCGACGACCTGCCCAGGTCGCGCATAGGGTATGCCGTACCGCTCCATACCCTGCTGATGTTCAGAACTGCGAGGCGTTGTCAATCAACAGGTTGCACCACATCACCCAGCCGAACCCGCCCGGGTCGGACGACTTCGGCGCACCATCCTCCGTGCCCACGCACGGAGGAATAGCCACCTTTGCCCAGCGCTTCTTCCATCCGGCTGCACGGCGCACAAATCACGGTGAGGCGCAAAATTGCCTCGCCCACCTGCACCTCGCGCCCTTTGAGCGCCGTCAGATTGATCCCCGAAACCACCAGGTTGCGCCGCAGGATTTCAGGCGCAACCGGCCCCTGCCCCAGATACGACCCAATCGCCGCCAGATGCTCCTGCTGGATCAAAGTCACTGCTCTCTTGCCAACGCGGGCGCGGTCACTGATCAGACCGGCCTCAGTAATCACGGATTCCTCCAGTGACACCATCTCGGCCCGGCGCTCTGGTCGCGCTCCGATCCAAGTCACGCAACCGGGCTGCGCCCAACCCGCAATCAACTCGGCCAGTTCCGACATAACACCCCCATTTACAACGCACCCACACTATGCCGCCCGACCCAAAGACGAAATTCACAAAACCACCAGCTTGCCCCGCCCGTCCCGCTCGGATATCCAGCGTTTCAACCAAATTCCCCGACCCAGAGGACGCGACATGGC
Source organism: Ruegeria sp. P10 (assembly GCF_056534925.1). Classification (NCBI taxonomy): domain Bacteria; kingdom Pseudomonadati; phylum Pseudomonadota; class Alphaproteobacteria; order Rhodobacterales; family Roseobacteraceae; genus Ruegeria; species Ruegeria sp. P10. The sequence continues at coordinate 19,249 of NZ_JBQERJ010000014.1, read as the reverse complement.
TGCCTATCAATATGTCTACCACATGCAGGGTGTCTCCAAGACCTATCCCGGTGGCAAGAAGTGTTTTGAAAACATCCACCTCAGCTTTCTGCCCGGCGTGAAAATCGGTGTCGTCGGCGTCAACGGCGCCGGTAAATCGACGCTGATGAAGATCATGGCCGGCCTGGACACCGACTTCACCGGCGAGGCATGGGCCGCCGAGGGGGCCAAGGTCGGCTATCTGCCGCAGGAACCGCAACTGGACGAATCCCTGACCGTTCGCGAAAACGTCATGCTGGGCGTGGCCGGGAAAAAGGCCAAGGTCGACCGCTTCAACGAGATCGCGATGGAGATCGCCGAGAACTACTCGGACGAGCTGATGGAGGAAATGACCACCCTGCAGGACGCGATCGACGCGGAAAACCTGTGGGATCTGGACAGCCAGATCGATGTCTCGATGGAGGCGCTGCGCTGCCCGCCGGACGATGCCAACATCGCCAACCTCTCGGGTGGTGAGAAACGCCGCGTGGCGCTGTGCAAGCTGCTGCTGGAAGCGCCCGACATGCTGCTTCTGGACGAACCGACCAACCACCTGGACGCGGAAACCATCGCCTGGCTGCAACAGCACCTGATCGACTACAAAGGCACCATCCTGATCGTCACCCACGACCGTTATTTCCTGGATGACATCACCGGCTGGATTCTCGAATTGGACCGCGGCCGTGGCATTCCGTACGAAGGCAACTATTCCTCGTGGCTGGAGCAGAAAGCAAAACGGCTTGAGCAGGAAGCACGCGAGGACAAATCCAAGCAGAAGACGCTACAGCGCGAACTGGAATGGATGCGTCAGGGTCAAAAGGCGCGTCAGGCCAAATCCAAAGCCCGGATCAACGCCTATAACGAGCTGGCGGAACAGTCCGAGCGCGAAAAGCTGACCCGCGCTCAGATCGTCATCCCCAACGGCCCGCGCCTAGGCAGCAAGGTGATCGAGGTCAACGGGCTGGCCAAGCACATGGGCGACAAGCAACTGATCGAAAATCTCTCGTTCAGCCTGCCGCCCGGTGGCATCGTCGGCGTGATCGGCCCCAACGGCGCCGGTAAATCGACCCTGTTCAAAATGCTCACCGGCCATGAAAAGCCCGATGCCGGCACCATCGAATACGGCGACACGGTCGAGCTGTCCTATGTCGACCAGTCCCGCGACGACCTGAAAGACAACGACACAGTGTGGGAGGCGATCACCGGCGGCGCCGAGATCATCCAGCTGGGCGACGCGCAGGTCAATTCCCGCGCCTATTGCTCGTCCTTCAACTTCAAGGGCGGCGACCAGCAGAAGAAAGTCTCGCTGCTGTCAGGCGGTGAGCGCAACCGCGTCCACATGGCCCGCCTGCTGAAAGAGGGCGGCAATGTCCTGCTGCTCGACGAACCGACGAATGACCTCGACGTCGAAACCCTGCGCGCGCTGGAAGACGCCCTGGTCGACTTCGCCGGCTGCGCCGTGGTCATCAGCCACGACCGTTTCTTCCTCGACCGGATTTGCACGCATATTCTGGCCTTCGAGGGTGACGCCCATGTTGAATGGTTCGAGGGCAACTTCGAGGATTACGAAGAAGACAAAAAGCGCCGCCTGGGACCGGATGCGCTGGAGCCCAAGCGGTTGAAACATAAGAAGTTTGCGCGGTGAAGAGTTCTTGACGCACAACCGAGGGGCGATTAGGCATTGAGATAATAATTGAGTGAGTTCAATGCCTGATCTACAGAGAATTGATTTTGAAACGCCGCAGCACAACTATTTTCAACTAGCATTTTTTGGTGGTGACGCTGACAAAAACCGCGTCGATATGTATGATGCCAGCGCCTCGTTTTATGGCTTCTCACGGACCATAGCGATCCTAGGTCACTACTACTCGACCGGTAAAGTAAACGCTCATGCACCAAAAAGTGAAGTTAGCGTATTTCTAGAAACATCAGAAGACGGATCATTCAAACAAACTGTTATGGCTGCTGCGGTCGGTGCCGTTGTTTCCACACCATTGGCGGTCTTCATAACCAGAGCAATGGATACTTGGATCCCGTCGCCTGACACCGAAACTCAACAAATAATAGACCTCCTGAAAGAACAAAATGAACTGCTAAAGAAGCAAAGCTCATCAGGTACTACGCCAGCGCAAAGCGATGAAAAAATGAAGCAGGAAATCAAAAAAGCTGACGAGTTCATTGAGTCTAATAGAGATCAATTGGACGTGCTAAGAAGCGTAACTGCAAATTCATTTAAGGACATATTTCGACCTGTGGGAAAGAGCGTCGGGGTCGTTGGCATTACATCCGGGGACCTGAAATTTCCCATCGGCGCCGTCAATCCGAGGGCACTCTCTTTGATCGAAGCAGACCGTCCAGATGAGGAATATATCTTCATAGTAGGAGTCGTGAACTCTTTCAGTCGGAGTTCAAAATCCGGTGTCATGTTTGCACCCGACTTAGGTCGTGGTTTCCGCTTCGAATTTCGGACCAGCAAAACGCTTCCACCTGAAGACGATTTCTCTTGGAGCCAATACTACCAAAGGCCAATTCGCGTTTCTGGCAGATTTGTTCGCTTCTTTGATGGTAAAATTAAGAAATTTCTCGCCGATCACGTTGAACGCGTGGACAATCTAGTCAACTGAGCAAGCGTAGGATGGGGTTCCACCCCATCACTCACTCAACGATCATACCCGAAAACCCGCACGATCTGTTCCCGCGCACCAAACCACTCCCGAACTCCAACCTTCCAAATGATGGGGTGAAACCCCATCCTACGGCTCACCGAACGCGCCATCGGTGACCACACCACTCCATTCCGGATCAACCCGGCTTGCGCGAATATCACGATGGATCGACGCATACGGCCACTCGGTAGAGTGTTTCCCCGGCCGGCTCATGAATGCGACCGCCAAGAAGCAGCGGCTCAACATAAAACACATCGGACTGATTGCAGGGGCAGCACTTTGCCAGATCGGTTTCCGCGAAACCTTCTGGCCCGGCACCAACAAACCCGGCCTCCGAACCTTCCCATGAGGGCTCACTGCACCAAAGTTCACAGGAAACGATTTCAACCTTTTCTGTCAGGTCCTGTTCCCGCTCTGTGAGTTCCAGCAACAGTTCGAACAATTCTGGGTTTAGCATCCAGGCCGTAAACCACAACGCGTTCGGCCAGGGCGTGGTATTCACGGCCGCAGAATTAGTTTGATACTCTCTCTTGTCACCCGGTCCCAACACTGCTAAACGCACCCAATCTTGCGGCCTCGGATTCGTTCCGGGGCCTTAGATATTTTGAACCGGGGACCTTCGGGGCCCTATACCCTTGGCACCTACGGGGGCCTCTCACATAGCGGGGAACCCCCTCGCACTTGCTAAACGGAAGACAGAAAGCATGGCACTCAAGTCGTACAAGCCGACGACGCCGGGCCAGCGCGGGCTGGTGCTGATCGACCGTTCGGAGCTTTGGAAAGGACGTCCGGTCAAGTCTCTCACTGAGGGTTTGACCAAATCGGGCGGCCGGAACAACACCGGACGGATCACTTCACGCCGCCGCGGCGGTGGCGCAAAGCGTCTCTACCGGATCGTTGACTTCAAACGGAATAAATTTGATGTCGCGGCAACCGTCGAGCGGATCGAATACGACCCGAACCGGACCGCATTCATCGCACTGGTAAAATACGAAGACGGCGAGCAGGCATATATCCTGGCTCCGCAGCGTCTGGCTGTTGGTGACAAGGTCATCGCGTCGGCAAAAGCTGACATCAAGCCGGGCAACGCAATGCCTTTCTCGGGCATGCCGATCGGTACCATTGTCCACAACATCGAGATGAAGCCTGGCAAAGGCGGTCAGATCGCACGTGCGGCCGGTACATACGCTCAGTTCGTTGGTCGCGATGGCGGCTACGCTCAGATCCGTCTGAGCTCGGGCGAGCTGCGCATGGTCCGTCAGGAATGCATGGCCACCGTTGGTGCCGTGTCCAACCCCGACAACTCGAACCAGAACCTCGGTAAAGCCGGTCGTATGCGCCACAAAGGCGTACGTCCGTCGGTTCGTGGTGTTGCAATGAACCCGATCGATCACCCGCACGGTGGTGGTGAAGGTCGTACCTCGGGTGGCCGTACACCGGTTACACCGTGGGGTAAGGACACCAAGGGTAAGCGTACCCGCAACAAGAACAAAGCGTCCCAGAAGCTGATCATCCGCTCGCGGCACGCCAAGAAGAAGGGACGTTAATCTATGTCTCGCTCTGTTTGGAAGGGTCCTTTCGTCGATGCTTATGTGCTTAAAAAAGCCGAAGCAGCGCGCGAGTCGGGCCGCAACGAAGTCATCAAGATCTGGTCACGTCGTTCCACCATTCTGCCCCAGTTCGTGGGTCTGACCTTTGGTGTGTACAATGGCCAGAAGCATATCCCGGTAAACGTCACGGAAGACATGATTGGTCAGAAGTTCGGTGAGTACTCGCCGACCCGGACCTATTATGGTCACGCCGCAGACAAAAAAGCGAAGCGGAAGTAAGTCATGGGCAAGGAAAAGAACCCCCGCCGCGTGGCTGAAAACGAAGCAATGGCGAAAACCCGCATGCTTCGCACCAGCCCGCAGAAACTGAACCTGGTTGCGCAAATGATCCGCGGCAAGAAAGTCGAGAAGGCTCTGACCGACCTGACTTTCTCGAACAAGCGTGTCGCGCAGGACGTCAAAAAGTGCCTGCAGTCCGCAATCGCGAATGCCGAAAACAACCACAACCTGGACGTTGACGAGCTGATCGTCGCCGAAGCATGGGTTGGCAAGAACCTGGTCATGAAGCGCGGTCGCCCGCGTGCCCGTGGCCGTTTCGGCAAGATCATGAAGCCGTTCTCGGAGATCACCATCAAGGTGCGTCAAGTTGAGGAGCAAGCCTAATGGGACATAAAGTCAATCCGATCGGCATGCGCCTGCAGGTCAACCGCACCTGGGACAGCCGCTGGTACGCTGACACCAAGGATTACGGTGATCTTCTGCTGGAAGACATCAAGATCCGTGAGTTCATCCAGAAAGAGTGCAAGCAGGCCGGTGTTGCACGTGTGATCATCGAACGTCCGCACAAGAAGTGCCGCGTCACGATCCACACCGCACGTCCGGGTGTCATCATCGGCAAGAAAGGTGCAGACATCGAAGTTCTGCGCAAGAAGCTGGCCCAGATGACCGACAGCGAACTGCACCTGAACATCGTCGAAGTGCGCAAGCCCGAGCTTGACGCGCAGCTGGTTGCCGAGTCGATCGCTCAGCAGCTGGAACGTCGTGTTTCGTTCCGTCGCGCAATGAAGCGCTCGGTTCAGAACGCCATGCGCATGGGTGCCCTGGGTATCCGGGTGAACGTCGCTGGCCGTCTGGGCGGCGCCGAAATCGCACGGACCGAATGGTACCGCGAAGGCCGCGTGCCTCTGCACACCCTGCGTGCCGACATCGATTACGCACATGCCGAAGCGATGACCCCCTACGGGATCATCGGGATCAAGGTCTGGATCTTCAAAGGTGAGATCATGGAGCACGATCCGCAGGCACGTGACCGTAAAGCACAGGAACTCCAGGACGGCCCTGCACCTCGTGGTGCTGGTGGCGGTCGTCGCTAAGGAGGGAAAGATATGCTTCAACCAAAGCGTACTAAATTCCGCAAGATGCACAAAGGCCGGATCAAGGGCGAAGCCAAGGGCGGCTCTGATCTGAACTTTGGCACCTACGGTCTGAAAGCCCTGCAGCCCGAGCGCGTCACCGCACGCCAGATCGAAGCTGCACGTCGTGCCATGACCCGTCACATGAAACGTCAGGGTCGTGTCTGGATTCGTATCTTCCCCGACACTCCGGTCACTGCAAAGCCGATCGAAGTTCGTATGGGTAAAGGTAAGGGTTCGGTGGACCGCTGGGTTTGCAAGGTCAAGCCCGGTCGCGTGATGTTCGAAATCGACGGCGTCAATGACGACATCGCCCGCGAGGCCCTGCGCCTGGCCGCGATGAAGCTGCCGATCAAGACCCGCGTCGTGGTTCGCGAAGACTGGTAAGCGATCCGGGGGTTTCCCCGTTCGTGATATATTTGACCCCCGTCGGGAAACCGGCGGGGGTTATCATTTGGGGGCTCTGCCCCCGCCGCGGCAAGCCGCGACTCCCCCGGGATATTTATGGCCAGATGAAGCAGGGGATCCGGATTTCATCTGGCAAAAAATATCCCGGAGCGCGAGGCAGAGCCTCGCAAAAGAGCCATCGCAATCGCGGTGAAGCTGGGTTAAGAGGGCGCTATGGCACAGATTGAATCACTCTTCGTAACCCGTCTCTACCGCGCTGCATTGTCTGAGTTTGATCCCAGGATCGACCCGGAAGAACTGGAAAACTCGTGCCTTGTCATTGCCGCGGACGATGAGGCCGGGCAGGATTGGTGTGAGGAAAACGGCTATCCCGGTTATACCAGTTATGCCTCGCTGACTGATCTGCCATGGCGGTTCCCGATCTTTGCCGATTTGGTCAAAGTGCTGGATCAGCATGTGGCGGCCTTCGCCAAGGATCTGGAATTCGATCTGGGCGAGGGAGAGTTGAAGCTCGAGGACCTCTGGATCAATATCCTGCCCGAGGGCGGCATGCACTCCAGCCACCTGCACCCGCACAGCGTGATCTCGGGCACGACGTACGTGTCGATGCCCGAGGGGGCAAGTGCGCTGAAGCTGGAAGACCCCCGCTCGGGCCGTATGATGGCGGCCCCAACGCGGATCAAAGGTGGGCGGCGCGATTTGCAGCCCTTTATCTATATGAAGCCTCAGGTCGGCGACGTGCTGCTGTGGGAAAGCTGGCTACGCCACGAGGTGCCGATGAACATGGCCGAGGAAGAGCGGATATCGGTCAGTTTCAACTATCGGTGGGACTGAACGCTCCCACCGAATACCGGCATCTTGAATGTCAGCGAACACCGTTGGTACTTCGCTCAGAATGAGCTTACGCCTTGTCAGCTGGCAGGTGAAGGCCAAGCAAATTCTGGACGAAGCGCTTCATATACCGGTCGTCCGTCATCAGGCTTGGGGTACCCTTTGCTGTCATCATAAAACGCGTGGTAAGTCGCTGCCGGAAACTGGCTGTCATCATACCCCATCACGTTGGGTACAGCCACGCGTATGCGCTTTTGCTTATCATCAAGCATCAGCGCGGCCCCGCACTCTGAACATGTGCAAAGCTCTAAAGGGCCATCGGGATTGTTGGCGTTGAATGGTTGACGGTTCATCTTATCTTCGGGGTCTGCTGACAGGTCTGAGTAGTTAAAAAACGCAACATGGGTTGTGTGCTGTCCGGTCACGGACTTACAGACATCACAATGGCATTCATGGTTGTCTATCGGTTCTGCCGCTGCGACTATCTTGACGTGTTCACATCCTCCTGAATAAGGACTGGTCATTTTCTTACCTCCTCTGTGAACTTCAGGCTTTTGGGCCTTCTCTATTGGGCGCCGAACGCGGCCTGTTGGCAATACAGACCTTGGCCTGAGTTTGGAGGAGGAATACTTCGCGGAACCTTTGTGGTTGGCCACCTGCTCAGCGACCGGGAGCAACTTATTCCCTTGGCGTAAAGAAGACGTCAAACTTACCCTTGCCACCCACCCCCTAAACCCTTATACGACGGCATCCTGCAAGTCCCCCGGCCGAGTCGGGGGGTTCGTATGTCTATCATTCATCCACCAGGTCCAAGGTGACCCTGCAAGGGGGCCTTCTGGTGTTTTGAGCAAAGGAAAAAGGCGATGAACGCCCAAGAACTGCGTGACAAGACCCCGGACCAGCTCCGCGAGGAACTGGCCAACCTGAAGAAAGAAAGCTTTAACCTGCGCTTTCAACAGGCAACCGGTCAGCTGGAAAATACAGCTGGTATCAAAGCGGCCCGCCGCAATGCTGCCCGCGTCAAAACCATTCTGAACGAAAAGGCCGCTGCCGCGGCATCGGAGGAGTAATCCTATGCCCAAGCGTATCCTGTCCGGAGTAGTAACCAGCGACGCCAACGAGCAGACCGTGACTGTTTCGGTTGAACGCCGTTTCAAGCACCCGCTGCTGCAAAAAACCGTTCGTAAGTCCAAGAAATACCGGGCTCATGACGAAAAGAACGCCTTCAAGGTCGGCGACACTGTACGCATCATCGAATGCGCGCCGAAATCGAAGACGAAACGTTGGGAAGTTCTGGAGGCGTAAGCCCCCAGACCTTTCCATTTGTCGAAACCCTGGGGGAATTAACAAGACCAGCCCCCACAGGTCGGGAGAAACCACATGATCCAGATGCAGACCAATCTGGATGTCGCTGACAACTCCGGCGCACGCCGAGTTCAGTGCATCAAGGTCCTGGGTGGTTCCAAGCGTAAATACGCCTCCGTCGGCGACATCATTGTCGTCTCGGTGAAGGAAGCCATCCCACGCGGCCGCGTAAAGAAAGGTGACGTCCGCAAGGCCGTCGTCGTGCGCACCGCCAAAGAAGTCCGTCGCGAAGACGGCACCGCGATCCGTTTTGATCGCAACGCCGCCGTCATCCTGAACAACAACAACGAGCCAGTCGGTACCCGTATCTTTGGCCCCGTTGTTCGCGAACTGCGCGGCAAGAACTTCATGAAAATCATCTCGCTGGCTCCGGAGGTGCTGTAATCATGGCTGCTAAACTCCGCAAAGGCGACAAGGTCGTCGTGCTGGCCGGCAAGGACAAGGGCAAAGAGGGAACCATTTCCTCGGTTGACCCCAAGGCCGGTAAAGCTGTTGTCGATGGCATCAACATCGCCATCCGCCACACCCGTCAGTCGCAGAACTCGCAAGGTGGTCGCCTGCCTCAGGCAAACCCGATCGACCTGTCGAACCTGGCACTGCTGGACAAGAACGGCAAAGCAACCCGCGTTGGCTTCCGCATGGAAGGTGACAAGAAGGTGCGCTTCGCCAAGACCACAGGGGACGTGATCGATGCTTGATTCCGCAACCTACACCCCGCGTCTGAAAGCTCAGTACGTCGAAACCATCCGTGCCGCTCTGAAAGAAGAGTTCGGTTACAAGAACGACATGCAGCTGCCCAAGCTGGATAAGATCGTTCTGAACATCGGTTGTGGCGCCGAGGCCGTCAAAGACTCGAAGAAAGCAAAAGCTGCGGTCGAGGATCTGACTGCGATTGCCGGTCAAAAGGCCGTTGCAACCAAGGCGAAGAAGTCGATCGCGGGTTTCCGCGTCCGTGAAGACATGCCGCTGGGTGCGAAAGTGACCCTGCGCGGTGACCGGATGTACGAATTCCTGGATCGTCTGATCACCATCGCGCTGCCGCGCGTTCGTGACTTCCGCGGTGTAAAGCCTTCTTTCGATGGTCAGGGCAACTTTGCCATGGGCATGAAAGAGCACATCGTGTTCCCGGAAATCGATTTCGACAAGGTCGACGAGGTCTGGGGCTTGGATATCGTAATTGCCACCACAGCGAAAACCGACGCTGAAGCAAAGGCACTGTTGAAAGCGTTCAACATGCCGTTCAACGCATAAGCGCCGGGAGGATTGAGACATGGCTAAAAAAGCAATGATCGAACGCGAAAAGAAGCGCGAACGCCTGGTGGCCAAATATGCCGCAAAGCGTGCCGAGCTGAAAGAAATCGCGAATGACGAGAGCAAGCCGATGGAAGAGCGCTTCAAGGCGCGTCTGAAACTGGCGAAACTGCCGCGCAACAGCTCGGCCACTCGTCTGCACAACCGCTGTCAGCTGACAGGTCGTCCCCACGCTTACTACCGTAAGCTGAAGGTCAGCCGTATCGCGCTGCGCGAGCTGGGTTCTGCTGGTCAGATCCCCGGCATGGTGAAATCGAGCTGGTAAGGGAGACATAGATATGAATGATCCTATCGGCGATATGCTCACCCGTATCCGCAACGCGCAAATGCGCGGCAAGTCCACCGTTTACACCCCGGCTTCCAAGCTGCGCGGTTGGGTTCTGGACGTGCTGGCGGACGAAGGCTACATCCGTGGCTATGAAAAGACGACCGGTGAAAACGGTCATCCGGCCATCGAAATCAGCCTGAAGTACTACGAAGGCACCCCTGTTATTCGCGAACTGAAGCGGGTCTCGAAGCCCGGCCGTCGCGTATACATGGGCGTCAATGACATCCCGCAGGTCCGTCAGGGACTGGGTGTGTCGATTGTCAGCACTCCGAAAGGTGTGATGTCGGACGCAAACGCTCGCTCCAACAATGTTGGCGGCGAAGTGCTCTGCACCGTCTTCTAAGGAGGTCTGCAATGTCTCGTATTGGTAAAAAGCCGGTCGAGCTGCCCAGCGGCGTTACTGCCACTGTGTCGGGTCAGACCATCGAAGTGAAAGGTCCGAAAGGCACCCGCAGCTTTACCGCCACCGACGACGTAACGTTGTCGGTTGAAGACAACGTGGTCAAGATCGACCCCCGCGGCATGTCCAAACGTGCCCGCCAGCAGTGGGGCATGAGCCGCACCATGGTTGCCAACCTGGTAACCGGTGTGACGACCGGCTTCAAAAAAGAGCTGGAGATCCAGGGTGTTGGTTACCGGGCTCAGATGCAGGGCAACACCCTGAAGCTGAACCTGGGCTACAGCCATGATGTTGATTTCACTGCTCCGGAAGGTGTCACCATCACCGCCCCGAAGCAGACCGAGATCGTTGTGGAAGGTATCGACCAGCAGTTGGTGGGCGAAACCGCGGCGAAAATCCGCGAGTGGCGCCGCCCCGAGCCCTACAAAGGCAAAGGCATCCGCTACAAGGGCGAGTTCATCTTCCGCAAGGAAGGCAAGAAGAAGTAAGGACGAACACAATGGCAAACAGCAAAAGAACCCTGTTTCTGAAGCGCCGCCTGCGCGTTCGGAACAAACTTCGCAAGGTCAACGCGGGTCGTCCGCGTTTGTCCGTACACCGTTCGAACAAGAACATCTCTGTTCAGCTGATCGACGACGTGCGTGGCGTGACCCTGGCCTCGGCATCGACCCTGGAAAAAGATCTGGGTGTAGTTGGCAAGAACAACGTCGAAGCGGCCACCAAAGTGGGCGCGGCCATCGCCGAGCGTGCCAAGAAGGCAGGCGTCGAAGAGGCCTATTTCGATCGTGGCGGCTTCCTGTTCCACGGCAAAGTGAAGGCTCTGGCCGACGCTGCGCGTGAAGGCGGCCTGAAGATCTAAGACTTGCGGGCAGCTTTGCGGCTGCCCCGATGATCCGGGGGCCTCGGCAACAGTCGGGGCTCACTTGGATTGAAGAAACGGCGCCGTATGCGCCAGTTGAGAAAAGGGATGCCAAATGGCAGAACGTGAAAACCGTCGGGGCCGTGGCCGCGACCGTGAAGAAGCACCGGAATTTGCAGATCGTCTGGTTGCGATCAACCGCGTGTCGAAAACCGTAAAAGGTGGTAAGCGCTTTGGCTTCGCCGCTCTGGTGGTTGTCGGCGATCAGAAAGGCCGCGTCGGCTTTGGCAAAGGTAAAGCGAAAGAAGTACCTGAAGCCATCCGTAAGGCGACCGAGCAAGCCAAGCGTCAGATGATCCGCGTGCAACTGCGCGAAGGTCGGACCCTGCACCACGACATCGAGGGCCGTCACGGCGCTGGTAAAGTGGTAATGCGCACCGCGCCTGAAGGTACTGGTATCATCGCCGGTGGTCCGATGCGTGCTGTGTTCGAAATGCTGGGCGTCAAGGACGTTGTGTCCAAATCGCTGGGCTCGCAGAACCCGTACAACATGATCCGCGCCACCATCAACGGCCTGCAGAAAGAGCAGAGCCCGCGTTCGGTTGCCGCACGTCGTGGTAAAAAAGTTGCCGACATCCTGCCCAAGCGGGACGAAGCACCGGCTGCTGAAGCCGAAGCGTAAGGAGAGCGACCCATGGCAAAAACCATCGTCGTCAAGCAGATCGGTTCTCCGATCCGCCGCCCCGCCGAACAGCGCGCAACCCTGATCGGCCTGGGCCTGAACAAGATGCACAAAACCCGTGAGCTGGAAGATACCCCTTCGGTCCGCGGCATGATCCGCAAGATCCCGCATCTGGTAGAGATCGTCGAAGAGCGCGGCTAATCCCGCAGCTTCGAAGACTTAGAAACGCCTCCGACCTCGGTCGGGGGTGTTTTTGTTTAATGGCTTGCTTTCCGGTGCCGTAAACTGATCCTCCTTCAATTCACCTTGAGCGCATGCCGCCTATGACTCGACGCATATAGTTCATGAATTGTGTGCGCTCAGGGTCATTCAAGACCTGTAATGCATCGGCATTCACGTTCTGAGCTGCCTCGTAGGCGCTGTTGCGAAGTGCTGCGGCCTTCTCGGTCAACCAAATCAATTGAGCCCTAGCGTCAGCAGGGTTCTTCGTTCTTTTGATCAAGCCATCACGTTCCATACGGTTGAGCGTGTTGGCCAATGTCGCCTGTTCGACGTCAATTTTGGTCAGCAGATCCTTTTGCGTCACACCGTCTTTGAGCCAGAGTTCCAGCAAGATTGGGAATTGTCCGACGACGATGCCAAAGGGCGCAATGCGTTGCTGCAACTCCTTTGCGAACAATCGTGCCATGTGATTAACCAGATACCCGGCCGAGTTTTCTTTTTCGAAGTCCATGTCCTAGATTTACACTTGAATAGCATGCTATGCAATTTTATATAGCTTGCTATATTTCAGGATCGAAGGGAATCGAAATGGCTCGTATCAAAGAGTTGGACACGATCGTCACGCTGGCAGATCAGATGCAGACCGAGGAAGGACCGGTGGTGCTGATCAACCTGTTTACGGTGGACGCCGAAGACGAAAAGGCGCTGCTTCGGGCATGGGCGCATGATGTGGATTTCATGAAATCGCAACCGGGATATATCTCGACCCAGCTCCATCAGGGTATCGCGGGCAGTTCGACCTTTGTGAACTACGCGATCTGGCAGAACGTGCAAAGCTTTCGCGACGCATTCACTCATCCCGAGTTCCAGCGTCGGATCGCGGACTATCCAGCAAACGCAGTGGCCAGGCCACATCTTCTTCGCAAGCTCGCAGTCGAAAACCACTGCGTCGCCTGACCCTCATTTGGGAGTAGCAACATGTTAAGAACCATCCACCCCATCGCCGGAGTAGTAGGCTTTCTTACGATCCTCGTATTCTGGACATCCACTTTGTACAGTGAGTTATTTGCAAACCATGCGACCATCGCGGCAGTAAAGTCCATGATCGTCAGCGGGCTCTTTGTTTTGGTGCCTGCAATGATGATTGTCGGTGCATCCGGGGCGACACTTGGGCGTCGTCGAAAAGATGCCCCTACGCTCACCAAAAAGAAACGGATGCCGATCATTGCTATGAACGGTCTCATCGTCCTTGTTCCAGCCGCCGTCTACCTGAGCGCAAAGGCAAACGCGGGCTCGTTTGATACCAGCTTCTATATTGTACAGATCATCGAACTGATTGCCGGGGCGACCAATCTGACACTGATGGGGCTGAGCATACGTGATGGTCGGGCGATGGCCGCCCGCAATAAAACGCGCGAAAGAAATGAAAGCGGCGTGTGATTGACGTGGCCCACGACATGTATAGCCATTCAACAGATGCATATCGGCTAGACCAATATCTGCGTTGTTAGCGATAGCAAACGCTCCTATCTCTGCCTTGTCCAATGAAGGAACTCAAAAGGAAACGTCAGGGAATACGCCCTGATACGAGAAAGGAATACAGAGATGACAACTGCAACACTGACCCATACCGGCTTCAACTTCGGCACCCGGATCGCTGACATGGTCACACGGATCAAAACAGCCCGTGCACGTGCTGCTGAGTATCAGCGCACCTATACCGAGTTGCAGCGCCTGACCAACCGCGAACTGGATGACATCGGCATCCGCCGCTGCGACATTGCAGATATTGCGCACAAGCATGTTTACTGCTCGTGATCGCGGATATCCCAGTGCAAGACACAAAGGCGCCGCACGGCGCCTTTTCTGTTTCCGGGAGAAGCCCGCAGAACGGCCACAGAGCACCTGAGCGCCCCCTCATTCTGCCGAAGTACGCTGCCCCTACTGTGTGACGCTAATATCGGGTCCATGCCCCCTGCTGGATGTCGGGGGCTATGGCACCATCTCAAAGCTCGTGGCTCGACCGAACATGGCAAGGCCGCAATATGCGTGTGCGCTCTGCTGACGCGCCGGAGGCCACCAGACCCTATGGTCGCCTGCGGCAGCTGCTGGCGCATGACGCGGGCCGAAACGTCTTGAAACACACGGTGTCCGGATTGGCATTCCACACTTGAACAGGTTGATCGGGTGGTTTGTCATCTGCACCTTTATCTTCTGCAACGCGCAGTCCTGGTCGCAGTGATCCAGAACCGACGGACCACGTGCTTTGAGCTGAGCAGGCAATGCCCTTGCGGACGATTCTCGATGTAACGGGCAGCTCAAAAGGGGACGTGGCCGGTGCATGAAACCTGGAGATACGCAGGCGCAGATCTGCCGTTGCGTGTTCCAACAACGTGCCAGACGTCTGGGCGACCCGGACGAATCGGTCTTTCAGACCGCATGGCGACCCATCGTCAAAGAAACCGTATCCACATCGGCACGGTCCTATTTAAGGCCATCGGAAACGGACAACGGCCCCATCTTTTTATCGGCAACCTGAAAACGGGCTCGGCGCTGACACCGCGCATTTGTTTCCAACGCCAGACGGCGCAGAATTTCGGGGCTGAAATGAAATCGGCGCCGACGGGTGAAGCCGCCGGGGCCGTGATCAGCCGCTCATGTTGGGTCAAAAACCGGTGCTCAGAACGATTTCATTGCTCTTTTTCAGCACTGCATCTGACGTCCAGCCGTCTTTGCGGCGATCAAAAATATCGCGCTTATTCGACTTGAGTGCCATGCTTTCTGTCTTCCGTTTAGCAAGTGCAGGGAATTTCCCCGCTATGTGAGAAGCCCCCGAAGGTGCTAAGGGCATAGGGCCCCAAAGGTCCCCGGTTCAAAATACCTATGGCCCCGGAACGAATCCGAGGCCGCAAGATTGGGTGCGTGAAACTGGGTTGGGGGTGGGTGTCTATAGGGGAAGAACTACTTTCCTTGCTCGAGAGCGAAAGCTCACTCCCTGCATATCTCAAAGCTATCCACCTATCCGCCACGCATGAAACTAGCCGCCCCAACTATACCGCTTCCGGCAGTTTCGAGGTCCTTGTCATCAAATCTCCGAAACGCACCGACAAACAGGACTACTGTGATTGTTGTTATCGAGATAATAGGAGCTGTTATCATCGCCACCGATAGAGCCGGCCCTACGAAAACGAATGGCCCCCAAAAAACGTTGTGGACGAGGTGCCAGAGAATCCCAGCCTACCCAATATCACTACCACACCGGTCGCCACTGCGACCCACTTGATGACACGCCGCTGGCCAATCTCTCGCCGCGTCAACCTACTAAGCGCAGCCTCCGCTTCTAAAAGCTCAAACTCTAACTCTTCGCGCCGCGTGTCACGCGACGCGCCTTCAGGAGGCAGGTCGGGATCAATCGGTGGAATTGTGTCAGGCATTCGCGGCTTGTTTCTGAGCCTCAATACGTTTCATCACATAATGCTGCTTGATAAAGTCATCAGGGATTCGCGCGTAATTTCCTCCCATTTTTGTAGCCACATCCCAGGGCCCACCAGGAACATGTGTCAACTCTGAAAGCTGAAAGGCCGTAAGGCTTCCGTATATGTTGTACACTTGATCAAGCAGATTCTCGTCCTCAGGAGACATCTGAACATCCGCAGCTGGCACAACGTTAGAGACATTAATGCCTTGCTGCCTGAATGCGTTATACACTTCGGGAATAACAGGACCATATTGCCAAGCCTCAATCCGGTTAGCAATTAAAGGCGCGTCCTTTGTTTCCAGAGTCCACCCATGCGCTATGTAAACAAGCTTTAGGAGCGACATAATAGACAAAGTTCTATTGTCCCGCTTGGCGCGAGTTACAAACCAATTTGCAACTTGACGGGCGTCATAAATCAAACTTCGGACCTCCTAGTCCATATTATATAAGCACTAGTTCACAAAATGTGAATCTAAGAACGTTCCACGGCCACTAAATGTCACAACTATTAACCGAACAAAAAAACCCCCGCTTTCGCGGGGGCCTTTATCTCTCTCCAAAGACGGGTCCGATCAGAGACCGGTGGACACGTCGATGGTGTTACCCTCTTCCAGGGTCACATATGCTTTTTTGACGTCTTTCCGACGGCCCAGCTGGCCGCGGAACCGCTTGACCTTGCCTTTGGTCACGGTGGTGTTCACCGCCTTGACCTTCACACCAAACAGCGCCTCGACGGCCTCTTTGATCTGCGGCTTGTTGCTGTCGATCGCCACTTCAAAGACAACCGCGCCGTTTTCGGACGCCATGGTCGACTTTTCGGTGATGATCGGCTTGCGGATCACGTCGTAGTGTTCTGCCTTCGCGCTCATTTCAGACGAGCCTCCAGTGCTTCGACAGCCGCTTTGGTGAGCACCAGGGTGTCACGCTTGAGGATGTCATAAACGTTTGCACCCATCGACGGCAGGATATCCAGACCTTCGATGTTGCGCGACGCCTTCAGGAAACCTTCGTTCACGGTCGCGCCGTCGATGACCAGAGCGCGTTTCCAGCCCAGGTTTGCAACCTGTTTGGCCAGTGCGGCGGTCTTGCCTTCGGCTTCGGCGTTCTCGATCACAACCAGTTCACCTGCCTTGGCTTTGGCCGACAGAGCGTGGCGCAGGCCAAGCTTGCGGAACTTCTTCGGCAGGTCGTGGCCGTGCGAACGCGGGGTCGGGCCCTTGTAGATACCACCCTTGCGGAAGATCGGCGCGTTACGGTCACCATGGCGTGCGCCACCGGTGCCCTTCTGGCGATAGATCTTCTTGGTCGAGTAGCTGGTTTCCGAGCGGGTCTTGACCTTGTGGGTGCCGGCTTGCGCGTTGTTGCGCTGCCAACGGACCACACGGTGCAGGATGTCCGCGCGCGGCTCGAGGCCGAACAGGTCTGCATCCAGCTCGATGTCGCCGGCCTTGCCGCCGTCCAGTTTGATTACATCAAGTTTCATGCTTCACCACCTTCCGCGGATACTTCTTCCGCAGGTGCTTCGGTTGCAGCCGATTTCACAGCAGCCGGGAAAGGCAGGCCTTCCGGTGCTTTCTTCTTCACGGCGTCCTTGACGGTGACCCAGCCCGATTTCGGTCCGGGAACGGCGCCTTTGATGAAGACCAGACCACGGTCGGCGTCGGTTTTGACAACCTCGAGGTTCTGGGTGGTAACACGGGCAGCACCCATGTGACCGGCCATCTTCTTGCCTTTGAACACCTTGCCCGGGTCCTGACACTGACCGGTCGAACCGTGCGAACGGTGGCTGATCGAAACACCGTGCGAGGCGCGCAGACCACCGAAGTTGTGGCGCTTCATTGCACCGGCAAAGCCTTTACCGATCGAGGTACCCGAAACGTCAACCTTCTGACCAGCCAGGAAGTGTTCTGCCGAGATTTCGGCGCCCACTTCGATCAGGCCATCTTCGGAGACGCGGAACTCAGCCAGCTTACGCTTGGGCTCGACCTTGGCAGCGGCATAGTGACCGCGCATGGCTTTCGAGGTGCGTTTTGCCTTGGCAGCACCGGCGCCCAGCTGAACGGCGGTGTAGCCGTCTTTGTCAGCGGTCCGCTGTGCAACGACCTGCAGGTTGTCCAGGTGAAGAACGGTCACAGGGATCTGCTTGCCGTCTTCCATGAACAGGCGGGTCATGCCAACTTTTTTTGCGATAATACCAGAGCGCATTCTCATACCCTCCGATTACGACTGCAACTTGATCTCGACGTCCACACCAGCAGCGAGGTCGAGCTTCATCAGCGCGTCAACGGTCTGGGGGGTCGGATCAACGATGTCGAGAAGACGCTTGTGCGTGCGGATCTCGAACTGGTCGCGGGATTTCTTGTCAACGTGAGGGCCACGGAGAACCGTGAACTTCTCAATCTTGTTCGGCAGCGGGATCGGGCCGCGCACGTTCGCGCCGGTCCGTTTGGCAGTGTTGACGATCTCTTGCGTGCTGGCATCCAGAACGCGATAGTCAAATGCCTTCAGCCGAATACGGATGTTTTGGCTTTGCATATTAACAGCCTTTTATCAGGCGTTGAGGTTGAGAGGAGGACAGACGCGCATCGCCAACCCTCATCGAACCCAAAAGGCGGGAATCACCCCGCCTTGACGTTCTTGTTGAGAACTCGCGCGTAATAGTGGGGTTGGTGGGGTTTGGCAAGGGGGAAATGGAACGCTCACCTGCTTATCAGAGCATAGCAGCGGCCTCATCTGGTGAGCATATCTTCAAGTGCTCAAATCCGAGCTTTCCTGAGAGCTTTTTGTCGAAGTTCTTGTCACTTGTAACGAATACATCTCGCTTGTGGTGTTCATGCGCCCAGATCATTTGTCTATCACACCAAGCATTGCGCCATTTCTTACGATACTTGTTCAACATATCATCAGAACATGGAGACACCCTTTCAATGTACTCCGACGACTTGAAATCGATATTTGCGAACAGTGCATTGTGAAACTGTCGCTCCCTTTCAAGCATATCTGCACCAACAATTAGCGCGTGGTCAAAATAGCTTATGTCAAAGTACGCCATGCCCAAAATGTGCGGTATATCGTTGAAGCCTAACCTACCCAACCTCTCCTCAAACTCTCTATATGAATTCAAGTAGGAGCCGCCCTCTTGTTTTTCCGAGGCACTAACGGCGACAAAAGCTGCTTCACAACGCCGTATTCTATGGGCTGTAACTATTGCCAATACCGAAAGACTACCGGCTCGGCACAAATCCAAAATCGATCCACGAGTGGTGTCACGGCATACCTAAGGATTCTCTCGGACAGAAACAAAAAAGCCAAAGTAATATAATTGCTCCAAACGGGTTGATAAAAAGAGCTGCCACTTGCCAAAGCAGTCGATCTTGCCCCCGCCTCTCTGCCATATCACCAACCAACGCAAACAATTGCCAGATTAGCCAGAGAATGAGAGCAAGGAATAGGAGAGCGAATATTGCTTCCATCGTGTAACTTTTGTCTGCTCATTCGTACCAATGTTTTTGACATTTGAATTTTCATCATGCAACTCATCCGATACTTATATCTAACTACAATTTAGTTGACGCGTGCACGAGTTCGTTCAGATTTGTGGATCTAAAGTAACCTCATCTCAGACCGGAAAACAAAAAAAGGCCGCCCCGGTGTGGAGCGGCCTTCTTTAGTTCGACGGTGTGGGCTCTCATTGCTCTTTCAGAGCAACTGCCGCCCAC
>NZ_JBQERJ010000013.1:0-88987 GCF_056534925.1 Ruegeria sp. P10 | reverse complement strand
GCGACACCTCCCGCCACAGAGCTGCCTCAGACTGAGGCAGAAACCGAAGTCGAAGAACCCGTCAACATTGCCGAACCTGAAGGCGAACTGATGATCGACATAAGCAATCAGGACAGCCGAGGAAACATTGGCAAAGTGCTGGGTTACTCTGACGCCGAAGAAATTGCTTTCTCGGTCGAGATGACCCGAGATGAAGAGGATACCGGTGCCGAGCGACTTATCTGGAACCACTCGAACTTCGGCCTGAAACTGACCAAAAAGGGACATCTGGTCGCGAAAGTCGACAACAATGATGGCGGTTTCCGTGACGGTTATAAGATCAAGAATCTTGATCTGAATGACGGAGAGACGCACCAGGTGACCATGATGGTCGATCAGAACACCGATCGCCTTCAGGTTCTGGTAGACGGTGCTGTTGTCCTGGACGAAACCGAAACGGATTTCGACTTTGCAGGCGGCCGGGAACGCGACTGGTACGTTGGTGACAGCGTGGAAACCTTTGGCATCGGAGATGATGCCGATTTCCTGGACACATCATCGAATCCATACTCGGATTTGTTTGCCTGACGGCAACAACCCCCTCTGACTAGAACAATTGTCGATCAAACCACGGGCGGGGCTCAGATTTGAGCCTCGCCCGTGTCTTCTCCGGGCTGGCGCGCTGTGGAACATGTGAAACTGCGCCGATGCGCCCTTTATGCGGCATCCCTGTTGACTTAAAGCTGATTGCCAGCAAGGCCAAATTGATTACGAAACATGCAAAAAAGGGTTTTGGCCACATTCAGAAACTTTGCGCCCCATATCGCACCCCCTTTTCAAGACCCGGCTGTCCAAACGGATCGGTTCCTTAACGGGGTTGCGGCAGTTTGGCCTTCCGGGGTGAAGAGTATTTGTCTCGACACATGATCCTGCATCGGCATCATATATGGCAGACATACGGGCCATGACCTTGCTTACGAGTGAACTTATTCAATTACGGGACCACGAAATGAAACCTGAGAAAATGCCGGTGACCGCAGCAAGCTACCAAGCTTATCTGAACAGCCCGTACAAAAGCAGCAAGCATTCGACTTACTTCGATGTGTATGACAAGCTTTTCTCTCCTTATGTCGGCAAGCCGATTACCTTCGTCGAAATCGGGGTTCTGAGCGGCGGCTCTCTGTTCATGTGGCGCGAATTCTTTGGACCACAGGCACGCATCATCGGCGTTGAACTGAACCCCGGCGCAAAGCGTTGGGAGCAGGAAGGCTTTGAAATTTTCATAGGCAGCCAGAGCGATCCTGCCTTTCTTGAAAAACTTGCAAACGAGATCGGTGAAATCGACATTGTCCTGGACGATGGCGGCCACACCTATGAACAACAGATTATCACAACAGAGTGCCTGCTGCCGCATATCCGCGATGGAGGCATGCTGGTCGTGGAAGACACACATACATCCTATATGGAAGGCTTCGGTCCCAAGCACCGTTCCTTCGTAAAATACGCCATGAGCATGGTAGATCGCGTAAACCAGCGCTTTTCCAAACTCCTCTCGGATGCTGCGGAAAAGCGGGTTTGGGGCATCCGTTTCTATGAATCTTTTGTTATATTCGATGTGAACCGCAAGGCGACCTCTATCGTGTCCGTACCAACCGACAATGGCGGGGAGGACCTGAACGCAAAAGACTTCCGCCACGCGGACAACCAGACCTATGAAAATTTCCTGAAGGCGTCTAAAAGCCTGTCGGCCCTCAAGGTCATCCCAGGTACGCGATCCTTGGCCAAGCTGGCTCGACATGTGATATCGCTGCCATCAAACCTGAAGCATGCGCGGAAACTGAAAGAGTTTTTCTGAATTTCCACCGCCTTTTCGGCTGAACGCATTGCCGGTTTCAGATCGTCAACATCCCTGGGGTCGTCAGGTCGATGCGCTACAAGACTGTTCGAGCATACCGAGCTTGTCCCCGACAGAGTTATACACCGCAATGGTCAGGAGAATGCCCGCTTCATCTTTTTGGTCATGGGTTTTTCGATCAAGGAAAAAACCAGACACCCTGCGGCTACGCTGCTTATCAGGCACAAGATGGACAGAACGTCACCATTTACGGGCCTGAGGACAATCGAAGACACTTTATAAAAGGCGGGAATGGTGAGTATCTGGACAAGGTAGATGCTGTAGGATGCATCCCCGAGATAAACCAAAAACCGATTTGAAATCTGCGTCGCAAACAGCAGCCCAAAAACGATAAAAAACGACGGTACACCCCAGACAATGACACGGTTTGTTGGGTCGACCTCAAGTTCACTCGACAGGGAGACACATAAAAGAAGCATCCCGAAAACAAATATCAAGACCCCTGTCTTTTCCCTGATTTCAAACCCCTTGTTGTAAAAATACGCAACAGCCATCCCAAACAGGAACTCAAGCGATATAAAATCACCGGACGCCAGGGACACCCCGGCCAGAACCAGGCTGACAACTAGGAAAACATGGACCCACGACCTCAGGAAGAGAGACAGTCCAAAAACAAAGTAAAAGAGCATCTCCCATTCCAGGGTCCACCCAACATAAACAATCGGCGGCTCACCAAGCACCAGAAGCGAAGAAAACAGAAGCGATGACAATATGATGGTTCCTGAAAGCTCCATGGACCTGAAGATCCCGGGAACAGCGTAATAAACCGCCACAACAAAAAGTGTGATCAGCCAGTAAATTGGCACGATCCTTATAATTCTCGACTTCAAGAAAGCGCCTGTGTGCCGCTTTTTCTGCATTTGTGTGTGCAGCATGACAAAGCCGGATATCACGAAAAAAATATCGACCCCATTTGCACCCCACCCGGCCAGGAAGGATAAATAATCGGTGCTTTGTCCATATGTTGATGCCGTCTTGATGACATGGAGGAAAACCACATTTATGGCAGCAAAGGCTCGTAAGGCTTGAATATTATTGATCATCTGTTTCGAGTTTATTTCCCGGATAAAATTCTGACCGAACTGGCACGTCACGGATTGAAATGCTGTGACTGCCTCGCCCCTCAGCATTCACTGATTCAAGAGTTATCTTTCCTCCAGCCGACAAATCGATGGCGGCGCATCCTGTCGCCAATGAACGGTCCCATTTCGGCGGTGGACCCCCTGTCCAATGGGCAAGAACCCCGCTGAAAGAATGCCGCGTTCTGACGACAAATTACTGTCACTGCAATCAATATAAATACGCGTGGTCCCCTCTTCTGCCAGCGTACGGCACACATGTTTCAGAATTTCCACATAATACCCCCGGCCCCGCATATCAGGAACGGTAAAGCAGTGAGAGATCAGAGCACAGTGCTCGGTCATCGGAAAGAAATATACGTTCACGTTTTGCCCGGAGCGGGTTTGCGCAATGGTTGCCGGAACCCCGCCGGAAAACCCGATCCAGACGGACATGCCCGCGTTCAGATCGCCTTGAACATCCCAGTGGATCTTGTCCTGATTGCGCTTCAGAAAGTCTTTGCTTTGATCATCAAGATCGGACCAACTGCGAAAGCACTGTACGGTCAACGTGTTTGACATGCTGTCGATCTGCCGGGCCTTGCCGCCACTCATGGCAAAGAGCAACCTATGCTGTCCGACGACACGATCCCTGAAAAGCATCCATATTGTCTTCAATCCGCCAACACCCCCCCCCCGGCGAAAGGACCGCAAGACAAGATTGAGTCGGTGGAAAGATGCCATCAAACGCCCCTGCCTGGTTTTGCCATCCGGACGGCAACAGAACCGGCATTTCGTTCGACTTCAAGAAACACAGGCCGCATCCCCTGCGATCTTTCGGAAGGTGCGGTAGCTAAGAAAATACGCTCCAACACCTGTGAACAGGTTGATAAGAGTTCGTTTTCCGGCGTTATGGGGGTTAATTTGGCAGATGCGACAAAGAGGCTGGCTCTTCCGAAACCAGACGTTTCCGGGTCAATTTCTGGACCCGGCCTGAAAGTATCAAAGCACTTGTGCTTTGCCTTCACGCAAGATGCTTTCACTCTTTTTCGAATTTCGAATGTCATGCATCGCCCTTTCACTTCTGCACAAACCTTCCTCAATCAGTTTGAGATGTATAGCACTCACTATCTTCATCTTGATGAGCATTCGGTTTTATTTTTTCGAGCCCCAAAAGCGCGCGCTTGGCTACTCACATTGATCACGCTAAAAAAGCCGCTATTCCCGATGCGCACCATGAATTACTTATTGGCGGTGAAAAGGTACTAAAAATCGAAATTTTGCGTGCCCATACAGAACCTTTTGAACCGAAGTCAAATCCATGATCACCTGTGTCCAGACGAACGGGAAAAGATACGCGTTATGACGCCGTTAAACATTAGTACCCCCACATCTCCGTCCCGGGAAATAGCCCTGGACCAAAGCGCTCCGACGCTCAGCATCATCGTGCCCATGTTCAATGAAGAAGAGGTTCTGCCGGCCCTGTTCGAACGTTTGGGGCAATTCCTTGATCAGCTTGGGGAAAGCTACGAGATCATCTGCGTGAACGACGGCAGCACAGACGCAACTGCCAAGCTTCTGGCTGCCGCGCATGAGCGCGATGATCGTATCAAGGTACTGAACTTTTCGCGTAACTTCGGCAAGGAAATCGCATTGACGGCGGGGCTTGATGCAGCTGCGGGTGAAGCCGTTGTTCCGATAGACGCGGATTTGCAGGATCCGCCCGAACTGATCGAGACATTTCTGGAGAAATGGCGCGAAGGATTCGATGTCGTCTATGCCGTCCGGCGCCACCGCGACAGCGATACCGCGATGAAACGCTGGACAGCGCGGAAGTTCTATAAGGTCATCAACCGGCTCTCAGGCGTACCGATACCCGCCAATACCGGCGATTTCCGCCTTATGGACCGGCGCGTGGTTCAGGCTGTTGTCCAGCTGCGCGAGCACAACCGCTTTATGAAGGGCCTTTTTGCCTGGGTCGGGTTTCGGCACACCGAGGTGGCGTATGACCGCCCCGAGCGTGCGGCGGGGCAGACCAAATTCAACTACTGGCGCCTTTGGAACTTTGCGCTGGACGGTATTACCGGGTTCAGCACCGTACCTCTCAGGATTGCGGGCTATGTCGGCATGCTGACTGCGTTGGCCGCGATCATCTATGGTGTTTTCCTGATCTCACGCACCCTTGTCTACGGGGTGGATGTACCCGGCTATGCCTCATTGATGGTTGCAGTGCTGTTGATCGGTGGCCTGCAACTTGTCGTGCTGGGCGTCATCGGGGAATATCTGGGGCGGCTTTATGCAGAGGCTCAGAAACGCCCGCTTTACATTGTCGAAAGCAGCCTGGGGCTGAATGATCAGGCCCTTTGACCCGCCTGCGGACAAGCCACCCAGCCCGCAGACCAGCATTTGTCTGCCAGACACGGCCATCCTTCGTAACAGCGCCACCAGAAGGACCACTCGGGTAATTAATGCCCGGTGTCGGGCTCGAAAAGCTCGGCGCTGGCCCGCAAACGTTCAAGTTTCAGAGTGAGTTCATAATTCTGAAGAGCTTCACGCCGTACATCGTTGATAGCGGATTGTCCCACATCGGGCCACGTGAGTAACCAGACCCGAGCATCGGGATTACGTCGCAAAGCCGCGCCATAATCCGCGACGATGAATTGTGCATCATTAATGTAATAGAATAGCGGCGTATCAACCCAATTGCGGTCCCGCAAGAAAACGAGATCACCGTCTTTCATTTCCGGCCGTACGGCCTCTGCAATACCCTGATAGTCATTGGGAGAGCCCGGTTTACCAGCGGTGTAAGGTATACTGGCGGCAAACACCACCATGCACAGGCAGATCAAAGCCACCCTGACACGGTGGCGCTGGGACAGCCACACTGCACCCGCCGCGCACAGGATCAGCAGAAACGGCACGAAAAGAAGAAAAGCTCTGGGGGCAAGGATAGAAGCTTTGTAGGACGCTGCAAATAAGATCAGCGGAGAGACAACTGCGATCAGCCATAAAAGCAGTGTCCGCTCCTGAGGATAGTGCAGCGTGTTCGAGGGCAGTCTAGGTACAACGTCTCCCCATATATTGCCCAGAACGGGGATGAGCAGCGCCAGAAAGGGTAAAACAGACATCGCCATCAGCGCTTCGTTTCTGCGATGGGCAATCGAACCCAGCCAAAACATGAAACAGGCCAGGCAGACCGCCGCCGACACCAAAACCCATACCGGGATCTTCTGCTGCGCGCGCATCACTGGCGCTTCGCGTTTTGGAGCTTTCAGGCTGGCCGCTAGGAGCAACAGGGCGAAGCCCAGAACCAGCCAGGTCCAGATCGGCTCGATTTGAAGCAGCGGGACTGCAAAATCGTCTTTCGCAAACAGGAACCCAAAAGAGAAATACTCGACCAGAAAGTCAAAAGAAGGATCAGGGGCCGCTCCTTTACGCGCACGATAAACCGCATGTGTCAGGGCAGGGGCAGACAGGATAAAGGCAAACGCTTGCACCTGCAGCAACCGTGGGGCTTGCCGCAGACCGATACGTTGATGAAACCGTAGACCATCCACTTTTAGTCGGGGCAAAACCAGAGCAGCCCAGAACGCGTGGATCATGATCAGGGGCCAGAATAGCTCAACCGTCAGAACCCCTGCGATAACCGAGGCGACATAAGCAATCTCAAAACCCGGGCGCGGCTCGCGTGTTCTGACGAGACAAAGAAGGAGCCAAGTCGCCAGCAACGACAGGAAGGCCCCAGCGACGTACATGCGCGCCATCTGGCTCCAGAACACATGAAAACCATGAAGAGACAGCAACAACGCGGCCAGACACCCCACGGTCGATCCGAATATGCTGCGGGCGATCAGGAAAACCAGTGGAATCGAGCCGACGGCAAACAAAACGCTGGGGAACCGCAGGGCAAAATGGGATGTCCCAAAGGCTTTGGTCCAGCCCAGCATGGACACATACCAGCCCATGGGATGCGGTTCATCGTGGAAATGCCACCAGATGGTTTCAGCCAGGTTATGACGCGGCGGCGGTTCGGATATACCGGAAACCAGGTCGATGCCAGGGACATAGATTTCCGGATGGGACATACTGCGCAGATCAATTCCCCAGAGCCGCAGTATCAGCGTCAGCGAAACTGCGACCATCAAGGCAAACAGGACGGCGCCTGTGCGATACTCGCGTCTGTTGGGAAAAACAGAACCTTTTTCGGATGTCGTCATGGGATTCTTGTCTCTTACTGCGCGTTATGACCGCGGGAGGAACACAATCGTCCCGGTAGAAACCGTCCGGGTCTCGTCACGGAATAAACCAG
Organism: Ruegeria sp. P10; assembly: GCF_056534925.1. Lineage (NCBI taxonomy): Bacteria > Pseudomonadati > Pseudomonadota > Alphaproteobacteria > Rhodobacterales > Roseobacteraceae > Ruegeria > Ruegeria sp. P10. Next base: position 81,726 of record NZ_JBQERJ010000013.1, on the reverse strand, counting down.
CTTTTAGTTCACCACGATGCGACCAAAACAGTCAATTCGGGCTAAGTCTGTTTCACAGCTCTCTCGACCGAGATGTATTTGCACCGGGTTGAAACATTATTACACATAGCTGGAAATTGTTTCGTTAAACCGCGATCATCAGCAGAATAAGTTCCTGATGATCCAAAAATTGATATGAGTGATAAGAAATGTAATCTCTGTCGTATTCTCGGCACAGGTAGAGCCAGTTTTGCAAAATTCCGCAGGGCGCATAGGACACAAACGTTAATGGTATTGAGTACATAGTTGGATGAGCAGGCTTTCTTTTGGCGCTTTGGCGGGAGTGACGAGTGCTACTTTAGGGCTGCTTTTGCCAGTCGGTCTGTTCACCCGGGTGGTGCGCGGCGCCGATGCGGCGGCCGATCCGGCCTTTACCCAGGGGATTTGGCTGTTCAAGGCCGGTCTCATCATCATAGGGGCATATCTTCTTTTACTGCGGCTTCTGCCGATTGGCCGTCCGCTATCTCCACAGCACCCCGAGGTTTCTCCCGCTAGCCCGGTCCAGACACTGATCTTTGGCCTACTACTGATTTGCGCCGCGGCTTTACGGTTTTACCGACTTGATACCGGCATCTGGTATGATGAAATTCTGACATCCGTAAATTACATGCCCCTCACAATCGGGCAGATCGTCAGCACCTATCACGATGCCAACAACCATGTCCTGTTTTCGGTGCTGGCGCGACTGTCTTTGTCGGTCTTCGATGACAGTGTCTGGGCCTTGAGATTGCCTGCGGTCGGTTTTGGCATTGCCGGCATTGCCGCTATTTACTTTTTTGCCCGACGCGTCGGCCCGACTCGTGAGGCTCTGTTTGCGGCGGCACTATTGGCGTTTTCCTATCACCACATCTGGTTCAGCCAGAATGCACGTGGTTACACCGCATTACTGTTCTTTGCCCTGCTTTCCAGCACCTGGTTTCTGGACGCCATGCGCCAGGGGAGCCCCCGCAAATGGGGGCTGTATTGCCTTGCCGTCGTCCTGGGGGCGTATGCGCACCCTACTATGGGGCTGATGGTGCTTGCGCATTTTGCAATCTGGAGCACAGCCTGGGTCCAGCAAAACAAGCAATACAAGCGCTATCGCTGGAACGGGTTGTTTTGTGGCTTCATCCCGGTGGGTCTGTTTACGTTTCAGGTCTATGCTCTGGTCTTGCCCAGTATGGTCGGCGGGGCGCTATTGAATTCCGGACTGAAGGGCGAAGACAACGAGTGGACCAACCCTTTTTGGGCATTGGCAGAACTGTTCAGCAGTCTGCAAATCGGGTTGGCCAGTGCGGGTGTTGTGATAGCCGCCGGCCTTGTCTTTGCGATTGGTGTCATCAGCTTTGCCCGAACGCGACCGGTTGTTGTGGCGTTGTTTCTGATCCCGGTTGGAGTCGGTTTCATAGCAATGACCAGTATCGGGTATACCCTGTTCCCAAGGTTTTTCTTTTTCACCTTCGGATTTGCGATACTTATCGTGATCCGCGGTGCCTTTGTTGCCGGCCAGTTGACTGCGCACCTGGCACGGTTGCCCGCCGCAGCCACGAAATGGCTGCCCAGACTGATATGCGCAGGCATTGTGGCGGTATCTCTTTTATCCCTCCGGCACGTGTATCTGCCAAAACAGGATTTCAATGGTGCCATCAATCTGATTGAAAGCGACCTGCAACCCGGGGACACGGTTCTTGCTGTCGGGATCGCAGGATTTCCGTTCAATGCATACTATGACAAGGGGTGGGATGTCATCGAAACGACCGATGATCTGGATCGCCTGGCCTCACAGTCAGGCAGAACCTGGTTGGTCTATACGATGCCGGTGCACGCCTGGACCACATATCCGGGAATACTGGAGAGGATCAAAAAGGAATACGCTACCGTTGCGCGGTTCCGGGGTTCTCTGGGCGGGGGAGACGTGGTGGTCAACCTCGTAGATCCGACCAAGGCCCAAGCCACAGGAAAGAGTACAAGTACTGTAAAGGATAACGATTGATATGTGCGGAATATGCGGAATCCTGCAGGTCGACCCGGCGGCTGATCGCCCCGAAAAAGAGCTGATCACGGCAATGGCAGCAACATTGGCCCATCGCGGACCAAATGATGATGGCGTCTGGCTGGACGAGGACGTTGCGCTGGGTTTTCGGCGTCTTTCGGTGATTGACCTGTCTTATGCAGGTCATCAGCCAATGACAAACGAGGACGGCACTGTAGTGATTGTCTTCAATGGCGAAATCTACAACTTTCAGGAACTGAAAGAGAAATACCGCCTTGAAGAGCGCGGCCATGTCTTCAAGTCCCGCACGGATACCGAGGTTCTGATCCATCTTTACGAGGAAATTGGCCTCGACATGATCCCGGAACTCAACGGGATGTTTGCATTTGCGATCTGGGATGCCCGCAGCAGGTCATTGCATCTGGCGCGCGACCGCTATGGGATCAAACCCTTCTTCTACCAGAAAGATAATGACTATTTCCGGTTTGGCTCCGAGATCAAGGCGATCATCGCCGATAGCCGGGTTATGCGGAAACCATCGATGCAGGCCCTGCATGATTTTCTGACCTTCAACTACATCCCGGGAACCCAGACCGCCTTTGACGGTATTTCCGAAATGCCGCCGGGGCATCACATGACTGTCACCTGCGACGGCACAGTGACGACGCAGCGGTATTGGGATCTGAACTTCCACGTTGATCCCGGCATAACCGAAGAAGAGGCGATTCAAAGGTCTTATGACCTGATGGATAAGGCTTTGCAGCGGCGCCTAGTTGCGGATGTGCCGATTGGCGTGTTCCTGTCGGGGGGGCTGGATTCCAGTACGCTGGTCGCACTCATGCACAAACATGTGGATGAACCGATCCACACCTATTCTGTCGGCTTCGAAGATCAAAGTTTCAATGAGCTGCCCTATGCCCGAATTGTGGCCGAGAAGTTCAGCACCAAGCATCGTGAGGTGACCGTCACCGCCGATATGGTGCGTGATATGTTACCGAAATACCTGACCTTCACCGACGAACCATATGGGGACGGATCTGCAATACCAACATATTTCATCAGTGAACTGGCCAAGGACGAAGTGGTTGTCGTTCTGTCGGGCGAAGGCGGCGACGAGGCGTTCGCCGGCTATGATACACACGCAGCCTACAACATGTATAAACAAGCCCGGAAGATACCCAGTTTCATTCGGAACGGCGTGATGAAGCCTTTGGTGAACTGCCTGCCTGTGTCGGACAAGAAACTCAGCTTTGAATTCAAGGCCAAGCGTTTTTTAGGCGGGCTGGATCTACCACCGGAAGAAGCACATCTGTGGTGGCGGATTGTCCTGGGCGAAGCTGAAAAACTGGACCTTTACGCTGATGGGGTTGCAGACACCGGGTCCTTGCAGCCTTCGGTGCGTCATTTTCAGGCGGCCTACGCACATTGCGGTGCGGAAGAGACACTGTCACGTCTGATGTATATCGATTCAACCATCTTCCTGCCCGACGACCTGATGATCAAGAATGACCGGATGACCATGGCGCATTCTCTTGAGGCCCGGGTGCCCTTTACCGACCCAGAGCTGACCGGGTTCATGGCCACGGTCCCCCCACATCTGAAAATGAAGAACCGGCGTAAGAAACATCTCATGCGGCGGGCAATGGAAAACGATCTGCCCGACAGCATTCTCAACAAAAAGAAGGTCGGGCTTGAAATGCCCTATTCCCGCTGGCTCAAGATCGAGCTGAAAGATCTGATGATGCGCTATCTCGGGCCCGAGAATATTCGGCGCACAGGCCTGTTTCGGGTTCAGGCGGTGCAGACACTGATCAACGACCATGTGAGCGGGAAACGAGACAATGGCCGCCCGCTCTGGGGTCTTTTGAACTACATGATGTGGTACGAGCTTTACATCGATGCCTAATCCGGTTTGCGAAACACCCAGAGTGTCGAAATCACATAGCTGGTAACAAAAGATGCCCCGATCGCAATCAGAAGGATGACCCAAAACGGCAAGGTTGTCACATATCCCAGAGCCGCCACTACAGCGAGGCGGGCCAGCAAAGATGACAGAACCGCCATCAGGTATTTGCCATATCCCTGGAGCGAGATTGTGCCTTTGTCGGTATGCTCATAGCTGAAGATATTATGCCCGCAGTAATTGACAAATGAGCCCAGCACAAAGCCGCATATCGAAGCAAAAACATAAGGGGCTGCAATAGTCAGAACGAGCAAAAGCGCCAACAGGTAATCCGCAATCGTACCCAGAACGCTGATACTGAGAAACCTGAGGAGCAGGCGCTTATCTTTGAGCTCTGAGATCATGGTTTTGAAGCTTTGGAATTGCCGTCGGTCCGAGATAAAGTGTCAAAATGCTTCCTGTTAAAATGGTCCTCAAGAGCAAAGTTACTCCGATGGTAATTTGAGAAATACGTACCGCTCAAGTCTCTCTCGCTTAGAACTTGGAGCGTATGACAGGATAAGGTGGTTGTGTTACAAAATAAAATCTTAACTAAATACTCGGCTTTAAACAGTGTCTTGTCGGAACCTTTGCGCTTAAACAAGAAACACTCAGCCGATCAAACCCGGAATGTTAATAAACCCAAGCGCCCACGTTTTGAAAACATTCGATATCAGCCAAGCTACCTTTGACGCTCCTTACACAATATAATGGGATAATGGGGTAATGGGGTATATAATCCGACACTAACCCGTATTGTCCTGTTTGCAAATCGGGCGCTCCGTACACATCATCGCAGGGAAACAGGCAACTAGGGCACGCAGGAAGTTTGGAGCCTTTGTACCTGAGAGCTAAAGTGCTAACCTTCTTGACGATTGCATGACTGCTGCCCCGCTGTACCGTACTTATGTGAGTTGAAGATTGAGGTGATAACCACAATGCGTATGTTAATTCTTTTATCCGGGTTACTTATCATCCCAACGACCGCACTGGCGTATATCGGACCCGGGGCTGGGCTGGGCGCAATCGGCACGCTTGTCGCACTGGTCGGAGCCGTGCTGCTCGCGATTATCGGGTTCGTGTGGTACCCGGTCAAACGCATGATGCGGCGGCGGAAACCTGTGGACGGGGTATCCGGAGACGACCCGAAATCAAATACGTGATCGTAGCCGTCGGATTGACCGCAGTAGTCGCGTTTGTGCTGGCTCTAGTCGCGTTGCGCCTCATACCGACAGCAATATCAGCGATCAATATTGCTTCTGCTGCTGTTGCGGCTATGCGCGACCCTAGCCTGAACGAAGAGGCACGCGAAACTGCCGTACAACGTGCATCGCTGCGCCTATTCGGTTATTTCGGACAAATACTCTGGCGCTTTCTGACAATCCTTGCCATCAGCGCGGCCCCAATCCTGACAGCGAACGCTCTAGGGCTTGCCGAGACCGAGGCCGTCACTGCCTGGCTTCTGCGCTGGGATGTGATCATCATCCTGTCTGTCTCTCTGATCGCACTTTGGTATTTGAAGGGGCGGGTGTGGACTTTGAAGTAAGATACAACCGGTCTGAGCGGATATTTCACCGGCTGGCTTTTGCGGGCCCGTCCGTCCAAATGGTCGCAGCTGATATAGAAAATAGCACATTGGCCCGGCAATTTACGGGCGCCAATGATCGTAACCCAGTGTTTATTACATCGTTGGCCCGTGCCGGAACAACACTGGTATTGGAGCTTTTGTCCCAACATCCAGATTTGGCCTCTCATACATATCGCGACATGCCGTTTGTTCTGGCGCCGATTTTTTGGGACCGGTTCTTTGGGCGCTTCCGTCGGGAGGGCGAAGCCCGCGAACGCGCTCATGGCGATGGGGTACAAATTGGGTTCGACAGCCCCGAAAGCTTTGAAGAGGTATTCTGGAAGGCGCATTGGCCCGATCATTATCGACACGCGCAGCGGATTCCGCTTTGGAAACCACGTCATCTCCATACAGAAGCGACGGCATTTTTTCGCAAACACATGCAAAAGATCGTGTCCCTCAGGCGGCCCGAGAACAGCGCTGTGGCGCGCTATGTCTCAAAGAATAACGCTAACATCGCACGTATCGACCTTTTGAAGGAAATGTTGCCCGATGCTCATATTCTGGTTGTCTTGCGTCATCCGCTGGAACACGCGGCCTCGCTTTTGCGTCAACATAGAAATTTTGCGATGCAACAGGCCGCAGATTCGTTCGTCACACGGTATATGGCAGATATCGGCCATTTCGAGTTTGGAGAACTGCACCGCCCATTCGGATTTCCCGGGCTGTCAGAACGCGCAACACCAGACGCGCATGATTATTGGTTGGCCTATTGGATCGCTGCTTTCCAACATGTCGAAGAACGGTACGAACACGTACAGATATTGCCCTATGAGGCGCTTTGTTCTGATCCCGGACCGGTCCTGCAACAATTGTGTCTGACGCTGGATCTGGATCCGGGTGAATTATCCGGAGCGACCGATCTGATCCGCCCACTGACACGCAAAACCGATCCCGGGCAGTTTTCACCGGCGCTGGTCGCAGAGGCGGAGGCGATCTATGCCACACTTTCCACGCGCTCCGGCTACCCGCACGCGCATGCTGATCAGGAACAGACCCAGACGGACCGATCAACATAATCCAAGGGATAGCGCCGCGCCTCTTCTACGAGCGCAGCCGAGCTGGTTCCGGCCACAAACACCATAGACCAGACAAGCTCTCCGTCTGGGGTGATTTCGAAAACACGGCCAGACATGCTTTCGGTCACAAGGATATTCCCATTAGGCAAAGTCTGGTGCGTGCCCATTATGAAGCTGAAAAACAAATGATCCTCTGTTGACGGATAAATCGTCTCGGTCAGACTGGTGGCAGGATCAAAGCGAAGAATACGTGCCCCGGCGAAATCGCGCCCGGGCACCATAGCACCACCGCCATTATCAAAAACCGTGATGGTCCCGTCCGGCGCTATGTCCGGATCATGCTGCTGTACCCATGGCCCGTGCTGCATCCAGACGATCTTGCCACTGGCTTTGTTAAGCACAGCCAGCGCGTTGAGATTGCGCATGGACAGCAGTAAGTCACCGGCTTCCGCACCAGGAATGCGCGCACTCAATTCAGGAGTGACAACTTCGATATCATTGAGATGTACGGGATCTAGATCTTCCGGATTGAGCCCGTGGATGATTTCAAACTCTTGGTGCTCGGCCAACCAGTCGATTGTCGGCTCAAGGATCGGGATATCTTCGACAACACGCCCCTCCGGGTCAATCCGTAGGGCTGAATCGGCATAATAATTGTCGGAATTCAGGATAGCCTCGACTGAGGCGCCCGGAAGCATGTATTCCGGAGCCACCGTTGAAGGATCACGCTTATTTGGAATCCAGTAGCTCCCGTCCGGGTTTTCCGTGATCGAGTGGTGGGTCATCTGATCAACGGTCCAGACGACATCACCACAAGGGCCAAGACGTACCGTGCCACGTTCTGCGAAATTGATTAAGACAGACCCGTCTTCCTGCAGAGCAATTCCTTGCGTGTGATATCCCCCTGATCCTTGGGGGATTGCGCTGGCAGGCACGATATGGGTCGGATCAGGCCAGATGGCGTGAAAATCCAGCGGCCACTCACGCAGAAGCGTACCATCTGCATCGTAGACCCGTGCCTGTATGCCTTCGTCGAACATGCCCTGAATAACCGTAAGCCCGGACCAACTGCGTTCAGTGTCATGCTTTACCAAACCAACGCCTTCATACCGGCGCGGCATCCACCGGGGATCACGGTACCACGGACCCCTGATCAGTTCCTCTGCTGTATCCTTTGCCTCGCGGATTAAGGCCGTCGGCGGCAGGTTCAGCACCGCAGCCGAAACGCCCGCAAGAAAAGCGAGTAGCGCGCCGCTTGCCAGAAAAATAACAAGCCCAAATGCATTCCTGCTCCCCATTGCGACATACTCCCATTAATTAACTGTATCGAATATTTCCTTCAGAGGGCGTGCATCCTTCACGTCATATTCGATCATCCACGCCGTTTCGGACGCTGCCAACTTATGCTCAATCCGCAAAGTCGAGAACGGGAGGTTAGCCGTCTCGACAAACCGATAACAAAGGCCGTTCATCTCGGTATCTTTAGCTTGCCAGTAAAACTGATTCGACCTGATCCATCGCCCGGCTTCATCCAGCTGTGTTGCAACAATCTGACCAGTACCGGGATCAATATCGGCGCAGGTCTGACCAATCAAAACCGCCATCCCATCAGAATAACAAATCGCACCGCGCGCATTACCGCCCAGTGGGAAGCAGGTGAATTGAACTGACAAGGGGTTCAGATTTTCGAAACAGACAAACAGTGTATCGTCGACCATAAAAACCGATCCATCTGCCGGAAACCCCGTGCATGCCTGCGGCGGGGTCAACACCGACCCAGCGTAGTCTGCCGCACCATAGCGAACCTGAAAAATGGAGTTCATATCCACACCGCGATGAAACGTGCTTTGGGTTTGAAAATCGCCGAATTTCAGAGACGGGGACCAAGGCTCACCGACTGATCGGATCGGTGTAAATCTGACATCGAATGCATCCAGTGTCCGGGCTCGTTCTACAATAGCGTCCGCCAATTCAATGTCCCGCTCCGCCATTTGGTTAAACAGGGGCCAGATATGTGATGAGGCAACTGCCTGACCGACGCCATAAACCAAGCACAAACTCATCACTCCGGCCCGTACCAGGCGTGATACAGACACCCCATCGGCCGCCTGCACGATAACCGTGCCCGAAGCCAAAACAATGCCCGCAAAGATAAACCCAACAAACCCTATGCTACGCCCGATCAGATAGGGTTCCGGATAAAGAAACCAGATCAGAACCGGCAAGATGAAAAACGCGCCCAATCCCCCGACGAGCACGCGCAATCCGCCCATCCACCCTCCTCCGACAAGCCTGCGCGCAGCAAAGACAGCTACCGCCGCCGCTATAAAAACCAAGATGCAGGCTATGGCTGAAGTCAACAGGAACAGGCGGCGATAAAAGGACGGCACCCCCAGAAGCCCACCGCTATGTATGAGCTTCTCAATCCGGTAGAAAGCCGACAGCTTATCGGCAAATACCGCAGCATCTATGCCACCCGAGAAACGAAAATTTGCATCGAGGTTCAGGGCGTAAATCGTAATGTCACGCTGCAGTTGATACAGGACCAGAGCTGCACCTGAGACGATTAGGACCCTCAACAGACAGAACAGGCATTGCCTGTGGTTAAACCGATCAACCCGGATCAGAACCAGAGCCGGAATAATAAACCCCAGCAAAACATAACTTTGATAAAAGCCAATGGATATGGCCATCAATTCTGCGGCGACGGCCATTCGCAGGATCAGCCCAGAACGCGACCGCATGCCCGTGGGCTCAATCAGTACCATGGCCCCGACAGACGCAAGAAGACCAAGACAAAACCACGGTGCCAGCGTCTGATAGTGCAAAAGCTCGGTCAGATAAACATGCGAAGACCCGGCCAGAAAAACTGTTAGGATGGAAGCTACGACCATGGCTGGCCCCGTCGTCGCAATAGCCTCACGTGCAATCAGAGCAGCAACCCCAAATAAAGCCGCAAAAATGATGGAGACTAGGATTGCAATCGACGCACCCTGTTCAAAAAGAACCTCGTGAGCCCAATGCGTCGCCCAGCGACCGTGAACTTCAGCAAACCCTCGCTCAAGGCCAGCCGCAAACCGCCATTCATCCGGATTGTATCCAGATCGTGCGATACCGATCCCGGCAGTAGGCAGAAACAAAACGGCAGCAATGACAGCTGATACAAACAGAAGCCGTGCTGGTATCCTTGCATCGGTCATGGCAAAGTCCAATTATGAACCACACAAACCAATACCACCCGACAAGACCTTTCTTCGAAATCCGCCTCTGTTATTAGTAAATCTCCCACCTTTTGTCATCCGACGCTCTGAGGACGAGCAAGAAGGGAAAGAACTGTTTCCGAAATTCGCGTTATTACTTCGAAATTTCTGTTTTATAAAACAATTGGGGTCTAAAAGTCTAATCCGCGCGCAGACCGGAAAGAGTTATTGTAACGATGAACAAAGTACAAAAATCGGATACGGAAGAACAGATGGAACAGGCCATCGTCAGCTTGTCAATCGTAGTTCCTTGTTTCAACGAAGAAGCGGTCCTACCGGAACTCGTTCGCCGGGTCAGCGCCGTGGCCGAAACATGCGTTGGATCATCCTGGGAACTCATCTTGGTCGACGATGGATCCAGCGACCGCACACGGGACATGATCATAGAGCTTGCGGAAACCAAGCCCAATATCCGTGCAATTATCCTGTCTCGAAACCACGGGCATCAGAAAGCGCTTTCAGCTGGGCTGGCATATGTACGCGGTGCAAATATTCTTGTGTTGGATGCAGACCTGCAAGACCCCCCCGAGCTTTTGCCCGAGATGCTTGAGTTGATGCAGAACGGAGCTGATGTCGTTTATGGGCAACGTCAGCAGCGGGCGGGTGAAACAGTAGCCAAGCGCACAACCGCAGCCGCGTTTTATCGCCTGTTAGATCAACTGACCGATGTCGAAATTCCGCTTGATACCGGAGATTTCCGCCTGATGTCCCGCACTGTAGTCGATTACCTGAACACTATGCCAGAAGAAGACCGTTTTATTCGCGGAATGGTCAGCTGGCTGGGGTTTCGGCAAGTACCCTTGCCATATGACCGGGCAGAACGCTTTGCTGGGGAAACTAAGTACCCGTTTAAAAAGATGCTACGCTTGGCCATTGATGCTATCACCGGGTTTTCCATTGTTCCACTGCGCTTAGCAACACTGCTGGCACTTTTGACCACCGTACTAGGGCTGGCATTAATTGTCTGGGTCCTATTCCAATGGTTTACCGGGGATGTCGTTTCGGGCTGGTCCTCGGTGATGGTGGTGGTGCTGTTGGTAAGCTCGGTTCAGCTTCTGACAATTGGTATTCTTGGTGAGTATATTGGGAGACTCTATCTGCAAAGCAAACGACGCCCCCACTTTGTGGTGGAGCGCATCGTTTCAAGTCCGGACGAGCACTCATGAGGCCCTTTGATCTTAAAAGTATTCTGTCCTTCGGGGTTGTTGGTATCCTCGCTACAGTCACTCATGCTCTTCTTGCGGTTACATTGATTGAAATCTCCGACCTGCATCCATTCTCAGCCAACGCATTTGGATTTGGAACAGGGTTCATAGTGTCTTACTTTGGTCATCACCGATTCAGCTTTCAATCCGAGGCTGGTCACAGGCGGGCTATGCCACGATTCCTAGCGGTTGCGGGTTTTGGGCTGCTTCTCAACCAGGTGATTGTCTATCTGATAGTCAATTTATGGGGGTTGAACTATTTTATAGCTCTCAACGTGATTATCTTAACGGTTCCGGCAACTACATATCTGGCATCTCGCCGATGGGCATTCGCCAAGCTATCCTCATGAGAAGTTTGCGGGGGACATCGTCAAGCTAATAATCTTACACCACACTCTATAAAGCGCGATCACTTGAACAGCCGCGCTTCAAAGTCCCACTTGGAGGATTACCGCATATAGCGCACCCCACATTTAACGCAGCCACTAATCACTTTAAAACGGGTGTAGGGGTAAAAACTTGAAACTTATACAACCGGCCCAGCCAACGGTCATCTCAGAGACCCTCGTTAAGAGAGCGTAACCAAGGGTTTAGGTTTATAACAAAATTTCACCCTTATGCGCAAAAGTAGGACGTTTCGCTCATTACTTTAAATGGGTTCGTAGGTCTCAATTGTGCCTGATAAGTACCCCTTATCAGATGTGATTGATTTCCCGCCGATTTGCGCGCAGAGTGGCCGCCATGAAGCCCCCTGCCCCATATCTCCCCGCCGCCGCCCCTGCCCTGTCGCAGGCAGATCAGGACGCGCTGAGTGATCTTTATATCCGCGGCACCCCCGCCAATACGCTGCGGGCTTATGAACGCGATCTGATCTATGTGACGGCGTGGAAAATGGCGCGCTTCGGGGTGGCGCTGGACTGGCCCGAAAGTGAGGCCACGGCGCTGGCCTTCATCCTTGATCATGCGCGCGATCTGGGTGATGCGCCCGATGAAGATATTGCGCGTCAAACCGCGGAGGTGCTGATTGCGCGGGGGCTGCGCAAATCGCTGGCCTGCCCGGCGCCGTCGACGCTGGACCGGCGCATTGCCTCCTGGCTGGCCTTTCACCGGATGAAGAACCTGACCAGCCCGTTTGATGCGCCGCAGGTGAAACAGGCCCGGGCCAAGGCGCGCCGGGCGGCCGCCCGCCCCCCTGCCCCAAAGTCGCAGCATCCGATCACCCGCGGAGTGCTGGAACAGTTGCTGGCCACCTGCCGCGGCTCGCGGCGCGATTGCCGCGACCGGGCGATCCTGATGCTGGGCTGGGCCAGCGGCGGGCGCCGCCGGTCCGAGATCACCGGGTTGATGCGCGAAGATGTCTCGCTAAAGGAGTTCGACACATCCGGCGTCGCCTGGCTGTCGCTGCTGGAAACCAAGACCACGGCCAAGGGAGAGACGCCGCGCCTGATCCTGAAAGGCCGCGCCGCGCAGGCGCTGGTGCATTGGATCGAGGTTGGTGAGATTGCCGACGGACCGCTCTTTCGCCCGATCTCCAAGGCGGACCGGGTGCTGAACCGCCGCCTGACCCCGGATGCGATCTATCAGATTGTCAAACATCGTCTCAGGCTGGCCGGATTGCCCGAGGATTTCGCCTCGCCGCATGGATTGCGGTCTGGCTTTCTGACCCAGGCCGCGTTGGACGGTGCGCCGATCCAGGCCGCCATGCGGCTGTCGCTGCACCGCTCTGTGGCGCAGGCGCAGAAATACTATGACGACGTCGATATCGCCGAAAACCCGGCGACGGATCTGTTGGGGTGATGAGAGGATCTGTTTCGCGCGCGAAACATCATGTGCCGCGCGCGTGCAGCCAGGCTTTCAGCTCCGCAAGAAATGTCTCGGACATTCCCTCGCCGGACAGGGTGACCTGTGCACCGTTTCGACTCTGTTTCAACTGAATGCCGCCGAATGTCTCTTTCAGGGGGGGCTTGGCAGCAGGTGGGTTTTCCCCATTCGACCCCAGGCCGTTCACTGCACGGGTCAGAGCTGAAATCTCGGCTTCCACGCTCTGAGGCGCGGCCTTCCGCAGAGCGGTGGTGATCAAGGAAGCTGCTTTTGCCTCCTCTTTCAGAACTTTCGCAATCGACAACCCCAACCGTTCAGGAATAGCTGACGCAAAGCGCAGATGGTCATCCAGCGCGTGATAGATCGCGATGAAAGACCCGATCTTGGATCGCTTCGCCCGGCTGGCCGAGGCGAATAACCCGCGCAGGGCCGCAGTCTCATCCGGGTAAACGCCCTGCTCTGCCGCGCGCGCCACGATCCGGGCGCGCTCATAATAGCTCAGCCCGACGCGGATTTCATTTTCCTCGACCATGGCCACATAGGCATCAGATGCGCTCTGCGGCTGCCTCAGGAACGCACGCACGGTCTCAAAGCGGGCCTCGCCCGTTTGCTGCGCCAAAGCTCGCAGCGCTGTCAGACGCCGCCAGCCCGAGATCAACCCGTACCGCCCGCCCTCCAGTTCCACGACCTCGATCGGGGTTTGCTGGCCACGGGCCTTCAGGCTTTCCTTCAGCGCCTCCATATCCGCGTCATCGGCCGCCATACGGTCACGGACCAGATAGGCTTCCTCGATGGCGTCCAATGGCAGATCCTGCACCAAGCGCCCTTCGGCCCGCGCGGCACGCAATTCTCCAGACAGCTCTTCCAGCGCCGCCTGAGCCGCCGTGGCCCCGGCCACCTGCGCAACCGGCGGCGTGGTCCGGGGGGCGTCTGTGGGGAACATGGGATTCAGCCCGGGGGCAGGGCGGTTGTCTTCCAGATAATCCGGTCGGGCAGGGGTCAGTCGTTTACGTTTTGCCATTGGTTTCTCCTTTTCCTGCGCGGATCAGACTCTGTTTCGGGACGTGGCAGGCGTGTTTCGCGCGCGAAACATCGCGCTCAGAGCGACAATTCCGGTGTTCCCGCCTCTTCGGCCTGCCGGGCCCGTTCTTCGCCCCGCCAGACGCCGATCAGCAGCTTCTTGAACGAGGCATAGGTGGCATCAAAGGTTTCCCGCCCGCGCACATAGGTCTCGCGGTTGAAATCGCGGTAATCGGCCTCGTAGATACCGTTGACCTGTTCCCCCGCCTGACCGATCAGCGCCGTGTAGCCCTGCCAGTGCGGCGACAGGGTCCGGCCCAGATAGGCCTGCATCAGCCCGGCCAGTTCCGCCTGCTGGCTGCCGTCATAGCGGGTGATGATCGTGCGCACCGCATCCCACTGAAACGCCATCTCGGGCCGCCCCAGGGCGCGGGCGGCCATGTTCTCGCCATCCTCGATGGACTGGAAGGTGGAATGCAGCATGTCAAAGAAGCGACCCGTGGAGTCGAACTCCAGGAACGAGGCCCCCATGGGCACCAGAAGGATATCCGAGGCGGCCAGCCCGTTGATCGTCAGATAGCCAAGGGCGGGAGGGGTATCGATGAAAATGATATCGTAATCGTCCAGCACCCCATCTTCGTCCAGCGTATCCGTCAGCGCATCCCACAGCTTCCAGCTGCGGCCCTGCATTCGCCAGACGGGGATCTGGAATTCCGCCCAATAGAGGTTCAGCTGCGCTCCGATCAGATCGATATTCGGCCAGTGGGTGGTTTGGATCAGATCGCTGCTGCGGGTCTTCAGCGCCTCGGACAGGGTATCGTCGATCGGATGCGGGGCCTCACCCCGGTCAAGACGTCCCTGATTGTCCCGGCGCAGATGGGTGGCGTAGTGGCGGGCAAGCAAGGGGAACACCGTCTGCCATTCATCGCTGACCTTGCCGCCAAAGATCGACGTCATCGAACCCTGGCTGTCCAGGTCGATGACCAGCACCTTGTAACCGTCCAGAGCTGCCGACATGGCCAGATGCGCGCAGGTCGAGGTTTTGCCAACACCGCCCTTGAAATTGGCCACGGACACGATCTTGGCGGGCAGACCCTCGGGGCGGTAGGGGCGGTATTCTTTCGCTTTGGATCCTTCCGAGGCGAAATGCGCCCGCAGCCGCAGAACCTCATCCAGCGTAAACCACTTGGCACCGCCTTCGGTTTCGGACTGTCCCTGGGGCAAATCCGGATTGCCCTTCAGGACCCGGCGAAAATGAGCAGACGCGACAGGGATCAGATATTTGGTGATTTCCCAGGTTGAAAACAGGCGCAGCTTTTTCTGACCGTTTTCTTCCAGCCCCCGGTTCGCCAGGTCGCTACGCCCCCGCGCACAGGCATCCGCGATTTGCGAGAACTCATGTGTTCCGGTTGGGTCGCCCAGTTCAGCATAGGCCAGATCCGGGTCGATATTGAAATACGGGGGAAGCCCCTCGGACGTTGCTGCTCGCATTGAAATACTGCCCATGTGCTATGTTTTAGCCAATATACCACAAAAGGAAGCATGTGAAAGCATTATGAGTACAAAACCGGATTTTCTAAGCAAAATTAAGGGGTAGAAAGCCTTCGAGACGCTGTTTTTGGGCCTATAGCAAAAAAATGTTCAGTTAGAATCCTGTTATTTTATTAGTTACGGCTGAATTTGAATTCTATTAAGTGTAAGAAAAAAAAGCGGTTTTTGTATTTCTTTTGGGTCATACTGAATCTGATCCCACGATAGGGTGACTCTGATCCCACGTTGCAGTGACTCTGAACCCACGTTCCGGCGGCTTTACGCATCCTGTGGATAACTCTACGGTGAGCGTCAATAAAACCACGAACAAAGATTCGGGCAGGACATATGGGCAGGGCAGTATGAGCGGGTCAGGGGCGTTGTTGCCTGACCGGCACCCAACGGGCGATTTTTTTGTATGCGATATCTTCGATGCGCTGCCCAAGACAGATATGGGTTCGATGGAGCATCCTATGTTTTCGCTCTCGACCCGGCCGGACCGGCGCATCCTCAATTACGAACATAACGGGGTCGAGATCACGGTGACGCCTTCGGTGCGCGGTCTGGCGACGATCCACGACAAGGACATCCTGATCTTTTGCATCAGCCAGCTGATGGCGGCGATCAATGCGGGCCGGACTGTCAGCCGGGTGTTGCATCTGAAGGCGCATGATCTGCTGGTGGCCACCAACCGCGAAACCAGCGGTGACGGTTACAAGCGTCTGCGCGAAGCGTTCGAGCGGCTGGCCGGCACAAGGATCACCACGAACATTGTGACCGGTGAAACGGAAACCACCACGGGGTTCGGCCTGATCGAAAGCTGGGAAATCGTGCGTCACACAAGGGCGGGGCGGATGGCCAGCGTCAGCGTGAAACTGTCGGACTGGCTGTTCCGCGCGGTGCTGGCGAAATCGGTGCTAACCCTCAGCCGCGATTACTTCCGCCTGCGCAAACCGCTGGAGCGGCGGATTTATGAGCTGGCACGCAAACATTGCGGGCGTCAGCCCGAGTGGCGGATCTCGGTCGAGGTGCTGTTGAAAAAGTCCGGCTCGGCCTCACCCCGGCGGGTGTTCCGCAAGATGATCCGTGACATGATCGCAGCCGATCACCTGCCCGATTATGAGATGACCGAAGAGCCGGGCGACCTGATCCGGTTCTCGCGCCGGGGTCAGGTGGTCGAGGGGCCGGACAAGCCGATCCTGCCGCCGCAGGCGCTGGAGGAGGCCAGGGCGATGGCGCCTGGCCACGATGTCTATGCGCTGGAAGCGGATTGGCTGGCTTATTGGGCCGCGTCAGGCCGCCCACAGATCAGAAACCCGCAGCGGGCGTTTCTGGGCTATGTGGCCAAAAGGGTCGCCGGACGGGACTAGGCGCTTAGCTGGAATAGGCGGGGTTTTGTTTCTGCACGCGTGTCTTCACGATTTTGACAGCGCCGATAACAATGAGGGCTGCAATGATGAACAGCCAGCCAAAGAGGATGTAGCTGCCCAGAGCCATCAGGATGGACGCACCGGAAATCAAAGCAAACCCGCCGGCGCACAGGCCAACTAGAATGGCTATCCCGATAATTCCAATCATCTTCTCCAAGTCCTCCGGCTATGGTCTTGGTCTTGCCAACCCCAAGTGGGCGCCGTCATGCCATTGAGCAGATGCCCAAAATGATTCCGCGATGAAATCATGGCAAAACTTTGAACCACTAAGGGTTAAAATTTGGTTATTTTTTACCTGATGGAGCTTTGCTCCACTACTCGCGCAACACTGCTTATAATTTATTGAGACATGAATATGTCTGAACAGATAGTTCCTTAAAACTTTTGTGACAGCAATATAGAACGCCGACGATCCCAGAAAATGTGCAAAGGTCCGCCTATGACACAGTTCTGTCAATCCGCGATCATTTGGATGGAATGGCAGACTCGCGTGCGCTTCGGCCATGGAATGATCAGAGATTTTTGGGGGTCACATCTTGACCAAGCGCCCGTCTGCCACCCTGATCCCCTGCTTTTCAAAAACGTTGCGCGTGTCAAAGACCAGCGCGGCCTCGCGCGCGACCAGACCATAATCCGGGGCGCTGTGATCGGTGATCACGGCCACCGCAGCATAGCGTTTCAGATTTTCTGCTGTCAGCGGCTGGGATGTCCGGCCCGCAAGCTGCGGGTATTCGCCACCTTCGGGCAGGCGGGGGAAATACGGATCGTGATAGTCAATCTCGGCCCCCAGCTTTTCCAGCTCGTCCAGCAGCACCAGCGCCGGGCTGCGGCGGGTATCCTCGACATCGCGCTTATAGGCGATGCCCATCAGCAGAATGCGCTGTCCGGTCAGGGGGTGCCCGGTTTCCGCCAATGCAGACCCGTTGCGCGCGGCCAGTTCCGCCGCCATCCGTGCCGCCAGCATTTCCGGCACCGCGTCATTGCTGGCGCGGGCCAGATTGATCAGCGGCGTATCAGATCCTGCATCCGCGGCGCGCCAGGCCAGATAGGCCGGAGACACCGGGATGCAGGCCCCACCAATTCCAGGACCGGGATAGAAGGGCATAAAGCCGAACGGCTTGGTCGCCGCAGCCTCGATCACTTCCCAGACATCCACGTCCATTGCTTCAAGCGCGGTCTTCAATTCATTGACCAGCGCGATATTGACGGTGCGAAAGCTGTTTTCGACCAGCTTCACCGCTTCGGCCGTGGCGGCCGAACTGACCGGTACGGCGCTGGTGACGATGGCGCGATAGAAATCCTCGACCAGTTGCCGCGACAGCGGATCGTCGGCGCCGACCACCTTGGGGATACTGTGCGTGTCGAACTTGTCATTGCCGGGGTCTTCGCGCTCGGGCGAGAAGGCCAAAAAGAAATCGGAACCTGCCCGCAAACCGCCCGCTTCGAGGATCGGCTGAACCAGCGTGGTCGTGGCGCCGGGCCAGACGCTGCTTTCCAGCACCACCATCTGACCGGGGCGCAGATGCTGTGCGATGGTCTGCGCGGCGGCGGCGACAAAACGCATGTCGGGATCTTGTGCGTCGGTCAGCGGGGTCGGCACACAGATCAGGATGATATCGGCCTCGGCCAGTGCTGCGGCGTCCTGCGTTGCGCGAAAGCGCCCACTCTCCACCGCGTGTGCGATCCGATCCGGTGCCAGATACGAGATGACCTGACCCCCCTGATTGATCCGCGCCACCCGGTCGGGGTTGAGATCAACGCCGGTGGTATCAAACCCTTCATCATAAGCCGTCAGCGCCAGCGGCAGGCCAACATAGCCCAGCCCGACCACGGCAACCCGCGCATCGCGCGCCGCGATAAGCTGCTTGAGGGACTGATGGTGCGAGGTTTCGTAGTTCATAATCTATCCTGATCGTACAAAGTCACACTGAATTAAAATTAGCTTAGCAGATTGGAAACCTTCTCTCTTCATCGGATAGGACAGATCGGGAACGAAGCCAACTAATTTGTCGTTCCCGGCAAAGACCCGGAATGGGTGTTTCCAAAAACAAGGCAGTCTTGAATCAGCGTACCGATTGTTTTCGCATATGCTCGATCCATTCGTCGAAGGAAACACGAGGCACATACCCGATCTGATCCTGTGCATATCGGGTTGAAACCTCTGGCTGACCGGCAAAAAGTCTGCGTCCCGCCATGTCAGGCATCACGGGCCGGGGTTTTGCTAGCCGGGCCTGAACGGACCGTGCCCAGTCTGCGGCGGCCTCGACCCGGCGGCGCCCGACAAGGCGGCGCAGATGCGCGCTGAGCTGCCCCGCCAGAGAGGGGCCTGCGGGCGCATTGCCATTGGGCGACGGGGGCGGGGCCGGGTTCGCAGCCGGATCAATCCGCACCTCTCCGCATCTGGCAAGGCGGGCATAGCCTTCGAAAAACGTCTTCCACCCCAGCGTGTCCGGTCCGCTGATCAGGTATCGCTCGACCCCGGTCCGGGGTGATGAGGCCGCGCGCAGGGCGGCCTGTACCACGTCATCGACATGCACGGCCGGGCATTGTCCGGGCGGGTCGGGCAGGATGATGCCGCCCCTGCGCATCATCGCCAATGGCCCGTTGGTCCAAAGTGCACTGCCGGGCCCATAGACGATGGTCGGCTGCAAGATGGCGGCGTCGCATTTCCCCTGCAACAGTCTCTGTTCCATCGCAATTTTGGCACCGCGATAGCTTTGCACATCTTCCGGCGTGATCGGGTTGCGTTCGGTGATCGGCCCGTTGGGCCAGCTGTCATAGACCACGGCGGAACTCAGATGCACGATACGGTTGCAAGACCCGTCTTCGGCGGCTTTGGCAAGCGCGTCGAAGGCTGCAAGGTTGTCCGCGCCGGAGGCCCGGAAATCATAAGCCAGATGAAACAGAGCCGCCGCACCGTCCAGCGCCTGCGTCAGAGCCGGGCCAAGGTGCAGCGGGCAAACCAGTGCCTTTGCTCCGGCCTGTTCCAACGTGGCAGCCCCGTGGCGTGTGCGCAGCAAGGCGGTCACGTCACATCCCAGTTTCAGCAGCGCATCGATCAGGCGCCGGCCGATAAAGCCGGTGGCGCCGGTCACGACCACGCGCTGGCCTGCAAGCCCGTCGCCGGGGCGGGGGTCCACGTGTTTTTCGGTCATGTCCGCAGGTTCAACATTCTTAATGCGTTGTGCAACAATTCAGCCCTTTTTCCAAAACTGTGCAGGCCCGGCCTGTCAGCGCACCATAGCGGTATCTACCATTTGGTGGCCACCGATCCCTATGCTAAGCCTGTGGCATTAGAGTGGATTCTGTTGGTACGAGGGTTTTTCATGCAAATTTTGATCACGGGCGGGGCCGGTTTTATCGGATCACATCTGGCCGAGCGCCTGATTGGCAATGGGCATGAGGTGACGGTGCTGGATGACCTGTCCACCGGATCGCTGCAAAACCTGTCTTCCGTTCAGGATCATTCCGCCTTTCGTTTTGTCGAAGGCAGCGTTCTGGATGCCACATTGGTCGAGGAACTGGTCGGGGCTGCTGACGCGGTGTTTCACATGGCCGCCGCGGTCGGGGTCAAGCTGATCATGGATCAGCCCAGCCAGTCGATTGCGACCAATGTGGACGGCACGCAGAACGTGTTGCGCGCGGCCCTGCGCCACAAGCCCCTGGTCTTCATCGCCTCCAGTTCCGAGGTCTACGGCAAGGCATCGAAGTTCCCGTTCAACGAGGATGACGACCTAACGATTGGCGCCACAAGCATTCTGCGCTGGTCTTATGCCTGCGCCAAAACGCTGGATGAGTTCATGGCACTGGCCTATGCGCGCGAGGTTGATCTACCGGTGATCGTCCTGCGCTTTTTCAACACGACCGGTCCGCGCCAGACCGGGCGTTATGGCATGGTTGTTCCGAACTTCATCGAAGCGGCCCTGGCCGGTCAGCCCATTCAGGTTCATGGCACCGGCGAGCAATCGCGCTGTTTCAGCCATGTGGCCGATGTGATCGAGGCGCTTGTGCGTCTGCTCGATGTCCCCGAAGCCCGGGGGCAGGTCTTCAATATCGGTGGTGAACAGGAAGTGACGATCCGGGGGCTGGCCGAAAAGGTCATCGCGATGACGGGCTCAACCTCGGAAATCCGGCTGGTGCCTTACGAAGAGGTCTATCCCGAAGGGTTCGAAGACATGGCCCGCCGTCTGCCCGATGTGTCCAAGCTGCGGCGGTTCACCGGGTTCAGCCCGGCGCGCACGCTGGATGATATCATCGCCGATATCATGGCCGAGAAACGCGCCAAAGCCTACGCATGAAGAGCCAAACACGATGACACCGGGACAAAGAGTTGAAAAGCTGGTGCGCGACACCGCGACCGTGCTGCTGCCGGACCGGCTGCGCAAATGGATCCGTAAACAACAACGGTTGCACAATCTTCAGTCGGTGCCGGTTGGGTCGGTCGATTTCGGCGGCTTGCGGCGATTGTCGCCGATCAGTGCCGTGTTCGGGCAGGATCGCGACCTGCTGACCATCGAACGCCATTACATGGAAGAATTCCTGCAAAACCACAGCGACGATATCCGTGGCCGGGTTCTGGAATTCGGCGATCCGGCCTATACGAAGAAATTCGGCGGTGACCGGGTCACGCAGGCGGATGTACTGAGCTATGTCGAGGGCAATCCACAAGCGACCATCGTGGCGGATATCACCGATGCGCCGCATATTCCCGACAACAGTTTCGACTGCATCATCATCACCCAGACCCTTCAGATGATCTTTGAGGTCGACAAGGCGATTGCAACGCTGGAACGCATTCTGAAACCCGGTGGCGTGGTGCTGTGCACCTCGCATGGGATGACCCGTGTGGCGCGGCGCGAAGGCGTGGATGACTGGGGCGAATACTGGCATTTCACCAGCCAGTCCAAGCGCCGCCTGTTCCGGGCGGTCTTCCCGGCAGAGAATGTCGAGGTGTCGACCGTTGGCAACGTCTTTACCTGCATCTGCAACCTGCATGGCCTTGGGGCCAGTGAAATTGCGCCCGAAGAACTGTCCACCCATGATCCTAACTATGAAATGCTGGTTCTGGTCCGGGCAGTAAAGGCGCAGTGAGCGATGTTGTCATAGGGTCCGGGCCTGCCGGGGTTTCCGTCGCCCGGGCCTTGCTGGCGCGAGGGCGAAACGTCACGATGCTGGATGCCGGGGTGGAACCAGGGCCCGGGGTCACGGACCGGGTGCAGCAGATGTCTCGAACACGCGCCGAAGACTGGAGTGCCGAGGCGCGTACAGCCTGGATGGAGCCTCAGTTTCAGGCCCTGGAGGGCGAGGTGTGGCGCTATGGATCCGGTTATGCGCTGGCCTCACCTGCGCGTACACTGGCGGAAGGGGCGGATTGGTTTGCTTTGCGCGCGTCGCGGGCGGCGGGCGGGCTGTCCAATGTCTGGGGCGCTGCGGTTTTGCCGTATCGGCAGGCGGATATCGACGACTGGCCCATAACGACCGATGATCTTGCCCCACATTACAGCGCGGTGGCGGACATAATGCCTGTGTCCGGGCAAAAAGATGGGCTGCAAGACCTCTTTCCCGCCTGCGATATGACAGGTCGAACTCCCATTCCGCCAACCGCGCAGGCCGAGATGCTGCTGGCCCGGTCCAGGCAGAAGGCGAAGGCATTGCAGGGGGTGGGAATGCATGTCGGTCTTGCGCGTCAGGCGGTTGGACCGGGATGTCAGACCTGTGGATTGTGTCTGCACGGGTGCCCGTGGTCGTTGATCTGGTCGGCTCGGCAGGCGCGTACAACACTGCAGGCAGAGCCGGGCTTTACTTACCGCGCGGATCACGTGGTGCGGCAGGTCCGCGAGGAAGGCGACGATGTTGTCGTCACTCTGGCAGATGGCAGCGATGTCCGCGGAAATCGGGTGTTTCTGGCCGCCGGAGTTCTTGAAAGCGCGCGCATCCTGTTGGCGTCACCCGGCTTGCGGGGCAAGGAGCTGGTGTTGAAAGACAGCCAGCAGGCCTTTCTGCCGATGCTGCACCGCTGGCGGGCACCCAGGCGGCCCGATGTTTTGCCCTATCAGACGCTGCCGCAGCTTTTTGCCGAACTGGATGACCCGACCGTGTCGCGGCAACTGGTTCACGCGCAGATCTATACCTGGAATGAATACTATGCCCGCGATCTGAAACAGAACTATGGCCGCCGGATACCCGGCAGCGGGCCGCTGCTTGAGGCGCTGGCCCGACGTCTGATCGTGGCGCAGGTTTTCCTGCATTCCGATCATTCGCATGAAATAGCCTTGCGTCTGGCAGAGGATGGGCGGTTACGCCCGGAACTGAAAGAAAATCCCGCAACTGCCGAGACAATGCGGGCAGCGCTTGCGCGCTATGGCCGGGCCTTGCGGGGGCTTGGTCTGACCAGCCTGTCTTTTGCAGCGCGGTTCGGGGCACCGGGGGCCAGTTTTCATGTCGGAGGTGATCTGCCGATGTCGGATGACCCGGGCCCGGGTGAAAGCGATGTGCTGGGGCGCCCGCATGGCGCGACGCGCATTCACGTCGTTGATGCCTCTGTCCTGCCGACCATCCCCGCGACGACAATTACATTCAGTGTGATGGCGAATGCCCACCGGATCGGAACGCTTGCACCCGAAGCCTGACACTCAGTTGATGGGCAGCACCCTGCTCAGCCCGCTTCGCACGCCGCGCATCAGTTTGCGGGCCGCCAGATAGGCCCCGCCGCGCCCGGCAAGATGAGCCTGCCAGCGGGCGATGTCGGCGAAATAGAACATCTCGAGCCGCGGCAGGTCGTGGATGTCATCTTTCGGTCCGGCCACGCCCAGACGGGTGCCGACCGAGGTGTCGTAGTGCCGGGCAATCTGTGCGCGTACACTCGGGTTCGACGCGCCATAGGGCGGGGCGAAATGCCGGACGGGTTGACCAAGCCGGGCGGCAATATCCTGACCGGATCCGCTGACTTCATCCTCCAAGGTCTCTGCATCCAGCGTCGACAGATCGGGATGGCTGACACTATGCGCCCCGAAGCAAACCCCCTCACCGGCCAGTGTTTCGATCCGGTCCCATTCCATCAGCGGGCGGGGCGGGATGTTGCCCCCGGCCCAGCTGTCGGCGCCACCCATCAGGCCCGAGGGCAGATAGACGATCGGGCAGAAGCCAAGTTCGCGCAGGATCGGCCAGGCGGTATCGGCGAAATCCTGGAACCCGTCATCGAAGCTGATGATGACCACACGGGGGGCAGGCGGGTTGGCCAGCGCGTCCGGCGTCACCACCGGCAGGCCGGACGCCGCCAGCGCCTGCATCTGTGCCGCAAAGATGTCGGGTGCGATCGAGGTTGGCCCCGGCGCGTCCGAGATCGAATGATACATCAGGATATCGGCCTGCCAGGCGGGCATGGTCAGTCTTCCACCACATGGGTGGCAAAGACCTCACGATAGCTGTTCCATTTCGCGCGGTCGATATTGCCCTTGTCGTCGATGCAATCCGCCGCGCCATAGGCCATGGCAAATGCGTGGTGCGTATTATCATGGGCGAACAGGCCCTGCCGTCCAAATACGAGCAATCCGTCCATATTTGAGAGCCACTGATCAACCGTATCGAACCGGTCTTCATAGCCCACATCGTAGACCGGATAGGCATGGCTCAGCCGCCGGGTTTCGCAGCGGCGCACCGGCACGGTGACGGGCAGGCCCAGTTGCCCCAGCCATTTGGTGAATTCTTGCCCCAACTCCTCGTTGGACATGGACCACCATTTTTCATCCGGGTCGCAGGGCAACTCGGCGCACAGAACGGTGACGCCCTTCGGCGCGCCACTGGCGTTATAGTTCTTGGGCTCGGACATGCGGCTGATCGGGATCGACAGTTCCGGGAAATAATGCGCATCGAACTCGGTGAACTGGTCTGTCTCCAGCACCAGATACAGCAGGATCATGCCGCGGAAGCGGATGGCGCGGGCGGCCTCGACCACCTCTGCCGGAGGGTCGCTGATCAGGCGCGTCAACCCGGTCAGCGGGATGGTCGACAGGATCAGATCGCCGGTCAGGTGCCGCTCGCCCTCTTCGTCGCGGATCGTCAACCCGGTGATGCGATTGCCGTCCCGTTCGATGGCGGTGATTTCGGTATTGAACAGGAAGGTGGCGCCATTGGCCTCGGCACTGTTGCGCATCGCGTCCGAGATTTGCCCGAACCCCTTGCGCGGATAAAAGAACCGCCCCGCCGTTTCACTGCGCAGCCCCGGCAACAGGCGCAGCATCTTCATCAGGATCTTGCCGACCGATCCGCTGCCCACCCGACGTTCGGCCAGTTTCACCGCCAGCTTGTCCGGATCCAGACCCCACAGCTTGCGCACGTATGGGAAATAGAAATTGTCCGAAATTGTCGGCCCCAACCCGTCATAGAGCACGGTCGAGAATGTCTCGGGGCCTTCGCTTTTCTTGCGGAAGGGTTTCAGCACCATGTCGCCGATCAGCGACGCGGCAAAGGGTTTGGGCAGGCGCATCAGCGCATCGGTCAGTTTCAGCGGAAAGTGAATCCATTTGCCGCCCAGCCGGATGCGCCCGTGGCGGGGGCGCAGCAGCAGATCGTCACCCAGCAGGGATTTCACATCGGCCAGAACCTCGGGCTCTGCCGCCGGATGAAACCTGTGCGAGCCGTAATCACAGATCACGCCCTCAATCGGGAATGAGGCCGAATTGCCCCCGGCACTGGGCGCGCGTTCGATCACGGTCACTTTCGCCTGCCCGGTCAGGGCATGGGCTGCGGCCAGACCGGCCGGCCCGGCGCCCAGAATGATGATATGGGGTCTTTCAGTGCTGCCATCTGAAGGGGAGACATCCGTCACGTGTGCATTCCTTTACTGCTTCAGAAGGTTTGTATCATGCCCAATCAGGGTCTGAGATGCAGCCGTGAGATCATGTCGGCGATCAATCCCAATGACCAGATCATGATCGCAGCAAGGAACGCGAACACCGTGGTTCCGCTGAGGTTCAGGTAGGTGAGGTCGATAATGAACTTCACAGCCCCCAGAGCAAAAAACACCAGCCCCATAGGGATGAAAACCCGCAGCGGATTGAACAATGTGCTGATCCGCAAGATCAGGATAATAAAATTGATGAAGTCGATCGGCCGGATTTTCGATTTGCCCACCCGCTTGCCGTATTCGATCGGCGTATAGATCATCCGCTTGCCGTTCGAGGTCATGCACAGCGTGATCGTGGTGGTGAAGGAAAAATTCTGCGGCAAGAGCGGCAGGAACGGGATCAGCTCGGATTTGCGAAACACCCGCAGGCCGGAATTCAGATCGTTGATCTTGCGCTCGGCCAGGAACGAGGCAAAGGCGAACAGGAATTTCTTGGCGGGCCGGCGCAGCAGCGGCACGTTCTTCATCGCCGCGCCCCGGTCGCCCACGACCATGTCCTGATCGCGGCACATGGCCAGCATTCCGGGCAGGTAGCGCGCGGGATAGGTGCTGTCGGCATCCAGAATGGCCACATATTCATGCTGCGCCATCCGCACCCCGCGCTTGAGGCTGGCGCCATAGCCGGAATTGACATCATTGAAGGTGACGGTGGCACCGCTGGCCTCGGCCTCGGCGCGGGTGTTGTCCTGGCTGGCATCGTCCACCACGATGATCTCGTAGGGAATGCCCAGCGGTTCGAGATGGGTGCGCACGTCCTCGACCGTGTGGCGGACGGCGTTTTCCTCGTTATAGGCGGGGATGACCACGCTCAGGCTCATGCCGGCGGTTTCCGATGCGATCAGCTCTTCGGGTGTGGTGCTGTTCGTCTCCATCGGCTCTGCGACTTTGTTCATGAAAATGAAAACCTTTTATTCACTCAATAATCCCTGCCCCAGCCCCCGCTGCAAGAATTGCGTGGCGCCTGGAACATGACGGGCATAATTCCCTGTATTGCGTATAGTATTCGAACACGTACAGACTGAACATAGACAATAAATTTGACCAAATTCGACCGTTAAGGCGTCAAGTTTGCAATTGCGCATACTGTGCGCAACAGGTGTGAGTGTTTGAGCCATGTGTCCATCGGCACTTGGCGGGGTTCGGGCAACAGGAAGGAAACGGGTGTCAGGGCGGCAGAGTTTCAGCAGCGGAGTTGCCTGGATGTCGGCCGGTATCTGGGTCGAGCAGGCGTTCAATTTCATCATTTTTGCCATTCTTGCCCGTATTTTAGGGGTCGAGGCCTTTGGTCTTCTGGCGATGGTTACAGCCTTTGTGCTGTTTTCCGAATTCCTGGTCCGTGAAACGATTTCCGACATTCTGCTGACCCATGAGGCGCTGTCACCAGAGCGGTTGAACTCGGTTTTCTGGCTGTTGGCGCTGCTGGGGGGTGTGTTGACGGTTGCGCTGTATCTGGGGGCGGGGCCGGTCTCATATTTCTACAATGAGCCGGTTGCGCGCGAATTGTTGATCGGATTGTCCCCAACGGTGCTGATGATTTCACTGACGGCGGTGCCGGTTGCGATCCTGCGCCGGGAAATGCGGTTCCGTGTTCTGGCCATCCGTGCAGCGCTCGGCGCGGCGGTCGGAGGGGTCGTGGGCATTGGCATGGCGCTGTCCGGATACGGGGTCTGGAGCCTGGTCGGTCAGCGGCTGGCGATGACAGCCACCAATATCGTGATGGCCTGGGGGGCGGTCTCCTGGCGCCCGGCATTCCATGCGTCGCGGGATCACATGCGCAGGGTCTTGCATTTCAGTCACCGGATTCTGGGCCTGCGCGCGGCCGAACTGGCTGCGGTGCAATCGCCTGCGGTGATCATCGGCGCGATGCTGGGGCCGGTTCCGGCGGGGTATTATGCAATCGCCTGGCGCGTGATCGAGACCGCCTCGTTCCTGATTATCACACCGCTGCGCACCGTGGCGCAGCCTGCCTTTGGTGCGGCGGCGCGCGATGGTGGTCCGGCGACGGATTTGCTGATCGACGTCATGCGCCTGACCGGGTTTCTGGCCTTTCCGGCCTTTGCCGGGCTGGCGGTTCTGTCGGAACCGGCGCTGGTGCTGCTGTTCGGTCAGAAATGGGCTCCGGCGGCTCCGGTCCTGAGCCTGATGTCGGTGTTTGGCATGTATCTGTGCGCCGAAAAGGTGCAGCAGACCTTTTGTCTGGCGGCCGGTCAGCCCGGTCGTCTGGCGGTTCTGTCCTGGGTCGAGGTGGCGCTGGCGGCGGGGGTGATTGTGGTGCTGGCCCCGTATGGGTTGCCGGTCGTCACAGCCGGTTTTGTGGCTGTCTTTCTGCTGGTCTGGCCGCTCAAATTTGCCAATCTGGGGCATATTGCCGGGCTGTCCGGGCCGGCTTTGATGCGGCAGCATCTTGCGCCGCTTCTGCTGTCAGGGGGGATGGTGGCGGCCGTGCAGGGGGTCATGTGGCAACTGGACGGCCTGTCCCCGGCTTTGCTTTTACTTGCCGGTACGGTGACGGGTGTTCTGGCCTATGGTTTGCTGGCTTTTCTGTTCCAGCGGGACAGGCTGCGCCTGCTGGTTTCGATGCTTGGGCCGCAAGGCGGGCACCTGCCTGCGGCTGACACTCAAGGAATTGAGAGATAGATGAAATCGTTACGCATTTTGATGTTCACCACATTTTATCCCCCCTATTCCTTTGGCGGTGACGCCATCGGCATTCAGCGCATGGCGCGGGCGCTAGTGGCGCGCGGGCACGACGTGACGGTGGTGCATGACGAAGACAGCTATCTGATTCTGGGCGGCAAACCGCAGCCCGAAGGCACCCCTGACGGGGTGCGGCGGATCGGGCTGCGCAGCCGCAACGGCATGATGTCGAACCTGCTGACCCAGCAACTGGGCCGTCCGGTTGTCCATGCTGCCCGCATCCGCGAGTTACTGGCCGAGCGGAAGCCGGATATCATCTGGCACAACAACACATCCCTGATCGGCGGCCCCGGCCTGTTGCCGATGGGCGAGGGGTTGAAAATCTATGAAGCGCATGAACACTGGTTGGTCTGCCCCACCCATGTTCTGTGGCGGCATGGGCGCGAGCTGTGCGATGAGCGCCAGTGCCTGCGCTGCGTGTTGCAGCACAAACGTCCGCCGCAGCTCTGGCGGTATACCGGTGCGCTGGACCGGGCGCTGGATCACATGGATCTGATCATTGCCAAAAGCGAATTCAGCCGCGCCAAACATCGTGAATTCGGCCTGCGGCAGGACATGCAGGTGCTGCCCTATTTCCTGCCCGACCTGGATCAGAGCGCCTTGCCGGAACCGGCGGCGCAGGAACGCCCCTATTTCCTGTTTGTCGGGCGGTTGGAAAAGATCAAGGGGTTGCAGGATGTGTTCCCGGCCTTTGACCGCTATCCCGACGCGGATCTGCTGATCCTGGGTGATGGTGACTATGCGGATGAGTTGAAGGCACAGGCCGCAGGCAATGACCGGATCAAATTCCTGGGCCGCAAGACGCCGGACGAGTTGAACGCTTACTATCGTGGCGCACTGGGGCTGATCGTGCCCTCGGTCTGTTATGAAACCTTCGGCATCATCCTGATCGAAAGCTTCCGGCTGGGCACGCCGGTGATCGCCCGGCGGCTGGGTCCGTTCCCCGAGATCGTGGAGCGGGCAGGGGGCGGGGAACTGTTCGAAACCGAAGATGATCTGATCGCAGCCATGCGCCGTTTTCAGAACAGAGGTGCCGCGCGGGATCAGATGGCAGCAGCGGCGCGGCAGGGGTTTGAGACGCTCTGGCGTGAAGATCAGGTATTGGGCCGGTTCGGCGCGGCTTTCGCGCAGGCCGCGCATCGTGCAGGGCGGGCCGATCTGGCCCATGCCTTGGAAGCTGGTGCTTTCGAGAACGGCGCGGCGGATTGACCGGGGGTTATCCCCGCCCGGCCAGTTGCCGGTACAGCTTTTCAAACCCGCTATGCACATGGGCTGGCGAGAACCTGTCTTCTGCACCGCGCGCCGTGGCATTGGCGCTTAGCCGGTCATATTCGGCGCGGTCGATGCAAAGATCGCGCAGCGCCTGAGACAGGGCATCAAGATCATCGACCGCACACAGGCGCCCGACATCGCCATCCACCAATTCACGCACACCGCCGCAATCGGTGGCGATCACCGGCAGCCCGGCGCGGAACGCCTCGACAATTGAAATCGGCAGGGCCTCCCACCGGGAGGTCAGCATATAAAGATCCGAGGCCGCGAGATAGGTGGCGACATCCGAGATCACCCCGGGGAAACGGATGATGTCGGAAACCCCGGCCTGTTCGGCCCAGGCTTCGACCTGGCCGCGCAGCACGCCTTCGCCCCCGACGATGATCCGCAGACCGGGCAGATCCTGCCGCACACGCCGGGCCACTTCGATCATCGCGTCGAGGCCCTTTTGGCGGTCCAGACGGGACAAGGACAGAACCAGATGTGTGCCATCTGCGCCCAACAGTTCGCGCCGCAGGGCATCCGCAGCTGCCGGATCGGCGGGCGGGTTGGGACGTACCCCCAAAAGCATCACCCGCGCCTTGTCGGGATCGACCTGGCGTTCCAGCAGGGATTGCATGACGGTTTCGCTGGGGCAGATCGCCAGATCGGCTTGCTGTCGGCAGGCGCGGGCCACCGCGTTGAGACGGTCGGGCGACGAGCCGTGATAGGTCATCACAATGGGAATTCCCATTCCCAGACTGGCCAGACGAGCCGTCAGAAGCGGGGCGGTTTCATGCGCATGGATGATATCGACCTTATGGTCCTTGAGCGCCCGCCGCAGGGTCAGGGCCGAGCGTACCAGCCAGTAAAGCCGCGTCACAAGGCCAAGCTGGCCGTTGGCAGCGTGATCGCTGACACGGTCGAACCGCAAGGGCAGAAACAGACTACCATCCTCGGGGGCAGTGGTTTTCCCGGGAGTTCCGGCTTTGATTACCTTGTGCCCATGTGCCATCAGCGAGGTGCTGAGGTCATTGATATGGCGTTGAATGCCGCCCCCGAAAGAGAAGAAGGAACAGGTCTGCAGGATACACAACCCGGCGGACTGAGTATCCCGGTTGATTAAAGGCGGCGGGGCTTCGCTTACCAAAGGGGTCGTCCTAGGCGGAAGGTGGCGGTTCTTGTGTCTGTATCCGGTTTTTGCAGATGGGCAACGATGGTGTTTTCCATGTCCGAGGGCAGTAGCTGAAAAGATGCTATGGCAGTCTCGCCTGTTTGCATGACCTCACGCGACTGCACCTCGTTCCCATTGAATTCGATGGATACGGTTTCGACATTGGGCTCGCTGATCCGCAATTCGATATCCAGGGGGGTGTCACGTCTGAGTGGTGCGTGCATGAGCATCCAGACCACCGAGGGCGGCGCATCAACTGCAAACGCGCTGGTTTTAGAATGGGATCCGGGGCCGAAGCGGAGAACAGCAACCGCTATGATACCCATCATGAGCAGCAAATACGCCCACCGGGTCCATCCCATGCCTCGCCAGATCCGCCTGATCGGACCGAGATGCGCCGCTTCGGGGGCAAGTCGGCCTGCAAAAATCAAAGCGCCGGTGACGGCGAGGCAGGTCGTAATCAGCCCGAGGACGATCCACAGCGCCATCGAATATGCCTCACCCCAGGTGCCGAAATGCAGCATGTTCATCAAAGGCTTCCAGTAGGCGAGCCCGCTAACCTCGCTTGGGGTGTAAGCTCCCAGAACCTCAAGCGTCACGGGATCAATCGATACGTTACTTGGCCCAAAAAAAACCGAATGCCCTGCGACATGTCCGGTGAACCCGAAAGAACCAGTTGGTTTATCTGGTAGGAACATGATGAAAGGCTCGAATCCGGGCAAGGCTTGGCGCGCGTGCGCTTCGGCCTGATCGATAAGGTCTGAACCGAAATTGGCTGGCAGGACGGTTTCACGTGGGACGGGTGGTTTGGGCTGTGGCTGGGTGCCTTCATACCCCAGGCTGCCCAATAGGAAATAGAAACTGGTCACGGCGGTCAAAATCAGGAGTGGCGCTGACCATAGAGCTGTCAGCCGGTGTGTACTGCCCGCCCATGCGCGCAATCCGGAAGCGTGGCTGGGCCAGCGGAAAAACCCTTTCCAGAAACGCCGATAGGTGATGAAGCCGCTGATGATCTGAAACAGCAAGATCACGGATGTTGCGCTGACCAGCATGAACACAGCCCGCTTTTCGGTCAGGAAAGTATCATGCAAGTCTCGCAGGATTTCGCGAAACCCATTGGGCCGCGTCTCACCGACGATGGTACCGGTTACCGGGTCTGTCCAGAAACTGACATTCTCTCCCCAACCCGTGCGACCAAAAGTGCGATCCGCAAACCAGGGGGTTGGACGCTTGATCATCAGAAAAACGCCACTCTCGGGGTGGGTCTCTTTGATGCCGTCATAAATCATGCCGAAGCTGGCGGTGCGCTTTTCCTTGTCGATCGTGTTCCAGATGTCCGGGCGGCCGATTGATTCAAGTTCGAGCCCGGCGACAAGCAGTGTGCCGGTCAGAAACATGAATGCGAAGAAAAGCGACAGATGCAGTCCCAGCCAGGTGTGGAGTTTGAAAAGTGAATTGCGGATTTTGCGGTTCATCTGAATGTTTGTCTGTCTACAATGTCTGGGAACACTAAACGCAGTAATCGTTCGGGAAACAATGGCAAGATAGCCTTGTCGCAGAAGAAGGGCGAATTTGACTTTTGATGTTGCGATGCGCGCTCGTTATTCCATGGTATTCCTTTAGGTTAGGTGTTGTGCGAATCCCAAACTTCGCGGGATGGTACAATTATACCCAGGTATTGGTGGGGTAAGCGGTGCTGTTTGATGTTAAATAGAGCTATGAAAACCGTTTCTATTGTTTCTCCATGTTTCAATGAAGAAGACAACGTGGCGAATTGTTATGAGGCCGTAAAGTCGATTTTCGACGAGAAGCTGCCGGGCTACAGGCGCGAGCATATTTTCATCGACAATGCTTCCTCTGACCGCACCGTAGACATTCTGCGCGAGATTGCCGCAAAGGACCAAGACGTGAAAGTTGTGGTCAATGCCCGTAATTTCGGGGTGTTCCGGTCAACCTTCAACGGATTGCGCTATGCAACCGGTGACGGGGTCGTCGTCATGCTGCCCGTTGATCTACAGGATCCGCCCGAGCTGATCCCCGAGTTCGTTGAATTGTGGGAAAGCGGTTACGATGTGGTGGCTGGTGCCCGCAGCACCCGCGAGGAGGGGTTTGTAATGCGCAACGCACGCGGCCTTTTCTATCGGATCGTCAATGGCCTGTCGGATGTCTGGCTAGAGCCATCGGTCGGAGAGTTTCAGTTGATTGATCGCAAAGTGCTGAAGGCGGTTTTGGCACACAAGGATCACTATCCCTATATCCGCGGAATCATTGCAAGTTGCGGTTTTCGCCGGATCATCAAGCCTTATGTCTGGCAGGCGCGGAAAAACGGTTTGACCAAGCATAGCCTGATGGCGCTGACGGATCAGGCTCTTAACGCAATCTTTTCCTTTACGCGTGCACCCATGCGGTTCTGCACGATCAGCGGGCTGGTGATCGCCGCAGCATGTATTCTGTTTTCTCTAATTTCCGCAGTGCTCTTTTTCATCAATCCCGACCAAGCGCCGCGCGGGACAACAACCATCATCGTTTCCCTGTTTTTTCTTTCAGGGATTCAGATGCTGTTTATTGGGATGCTCGGGGAGTACATCACATCGATCCATAATCAGGTGCGAGGTGGTCCTATCGTTACTGAGCAAGAACGGATCAATATCGAAGGCCCAGCTTTGGATCCCGCACTGAGTAAAGACGAGCACTTGGCGTGATTTTATGCATGAAACGGGGATTTCTGTGCTGTCTTGCACTGGGATCTGTCATCTGCACAGGACCTGCATTGGCTGCTGACGCCCCTGTCACCAATGCGACGTTGGTTGAGCTACGCTGGTGGTTTTTCGGCATGTTCGCCGGCTCTTTGCTGTTGCTGAGCTTTTTTTGGGCACGTGGGCAGGGTCTGTTTGGTTTTCTGGCCGCTCTGGTTCTTTTAGGCAGTTCCGCCAGGTTGAGGCTGACACAACCCCTTTGGTTTCCGAGGTTGGATATCTCGAGCAATCCGCCTGAAAATCTGATCATGCTGATGATGCTGGTAGCACAAGCAGTGCTGACGGGCGCTGTTCTGATGCGCCCTTCAGGCAGGGAGGCCGTCAGGTATCTTTTTACCAGAGCGGGGCTTGCCCGACTGTTTTTTCTGATGGTTCTGGTCGCGGTTTTCTGCCTGTCTGCAACACCTTATGTGGCCTATGGCTATTATGTGGCTTTTGGGTTGCAGATCGGCGTCGGCGGTGCATTATCTCTTGTTCAGATGGCCACGCTGGTCTCCATGTTCGCCGTGGCGGGTCCTGATTGCATGCCGCGCATACCGGTGTCCGCTCTAGCGGTTTTTACAGCGGTGGCCAGCGGCATTCTTGCATGGACGGCGTTCGACCGGGTTCCCCATGTCGAAGATGAGCTGGCTTATCTTTTTCAGGCACAGACCTTTGCGGCTGGCACGCTCTGGGCTCCGGCCCCGCCCGAAGCGGCACACCCCGCGCTGGAATATTATCTTCTCGAAATACATGAGGGCAAATGGATCAGTGTTCCGGCACAGGGCTGGGCCATCGTTCTAAGCCTTGGGGTTCTGATCGGGGCGCCATGGATGATCAATCCGATCCTGACCGGGATATCGGTTTGCTTGGCCCATGAAATTGTCCGGCGGGCCGTCAGCCGGGAACGCGCGGATATGGTCGCGTTGCTTATGGCAACCTCACCTTGGGTGCTGGCTGTTGGGGCCACGCTGATGAACCACGCGCTTATGCTAGTGACGATCTTACTGGCTTGGTGGTGTTTAATCCGGGCCGGAAAGGGGGTTCGTCGGGCGGTATTATTGGCATTTGTCGCCGGGTTGGCCTTGGGATGGGGGTTTGTCACCCGACCGTTAGACGGGTTGATCGTGGGTGGTCTGACTGGCTTGTGGTTGCTACGCCGACTGCCCGGCGGGATTGGGCAGGTGCTTGCCTGTGGTATCGGGGGTGTCTTGTCCGCGTCTGCCGTTTTTCTGCTCAACTACGCGATCACGGGCGATCCGTTGTTGACCGCGCAAGCCGACTATCTCAGTCGCCTGTGGCCGGACACGCAAAACGCATTTGGGTTTGGCGAGAATGTAGGCCCGCCTGCCCAGAGCTGGGGTGCGCTGGATATCTGGATCGGACACAGCCCCGCCGAAGCCGTGTTGAACCTGATCAATGCGATTGCATCGCTCAACCTTGAGCTTCTGGGCTGGACATTCGGATCTCTGGTTCCGATCTGGGTTCTTTTGATCTGGGGTAAAAGGCTGAGCGGTTTCGACCGGGCGATGTTTGTGGTGTTAGTGGCGCTTGTCGGCGTGCTGTTCTTTTATTGGTTTACGGGCACATTCTATCTTGGCCCTCGGTACTGGCATACGGCATTATTGCCAATTCTGGTTCTCTCAGCTGCTGGGGTCGAGGCAATCAATGACCGGTTGCCCGAACGGCATCGTGGCCGCCTGCAGTGCGTCATCCTATTGCTGTGTGCGGTGTCTGTTGTCAGTTTCACCCCATGGCGGGGGGTGTCGAAATACAATGGATATGGTGGCTATACCGGCGACATAAGACGGCAGGCTGCCGGGCTTGGAAACGCTCTGGTCTTTGTCTCGACACAGGGCGATATCGGGTCTGCACTTTATCTCAACGACCCGTTCCTGCCCGAGGGCAAGCCGATTTTCCTGCGCGATATGGGCCCCGAGCAGAACGCAGACATCATCGCGGCCTTCCCGGGCCGCGACGTTGTCTATCTGGGGGATGAGGAATAGGCCCGGGGCCTATTCGGCTGCATGTCGGTTTTCGCCTGTCACGAAGTCGCGCCGGAAATCATTGGCAAACATCGTTCGGGTAAACCGGCCGAGCCCCGAGGCATGCTCGCCAAAGGTTTCGATCCGTGACAGCAGAGTTGTTTTAACGCGTGGGTCGACCTGCGTCTGGAATTTGCGTGGCGCGTCGAACTGATGATCGGTCAGGGCGCCCTCATATCCCGAGTTCCGCCAGGCCTCGACATCAAAGGATGAGCTCCAGATCGGTTCGTGCTCCAGAGTTTCCGAGAAGGGCACATGCAGCATCACGGCACTGTAGTAGTTGATGATTGTATCCAGCATCGCATGAGCTTCGTGATCACCTTCATCCAGCAGGTCTGAGATGGCCCGCTTCAGGAAAACAAGCGCTTCGTCCAGTACAATGAACCGGCCAATCATCGAGTATTTGCTGAGCAGATTGCCCCCCAGTTCACCGCTGATCAGGTCATCGTAATTGTCCTGAGCCCAAGCCACGCAATCGGCGCGGGTTTCAAACAGCTCAGCCTGGTTCTCTTCCAGATAACCAGCCAATGCATTGCGGAACGGCTCCGGTGCCTGATCCAGAATCTTTTGCATATGTTTGATGATCTGGAACGGTCGGATGTCCAGAGAACGCGCCAGCCGGAAGGCTTCTTCGAAATTGTCTTCATAATAGAAGATTGTCAGAAGCAGATGGAAAACACGGGTGTCCAGATAATCCTGGAACGAGAAATTCTCGGACTGGACCACCATTTCCTCGGTCTCGACCACGGTTGGCCCGGTATATTTGCCCAGGCATCGGGCAACGACCCGGTGCAGGGTTTTGAACCCGAATTTCTCGCGGCTGTCAGGATTGGCCAGTGGCGCGCCATGCAGCAGCATCAATTGGTGTGCCGCCACCCGGCTGACACCGGTTTCGATCAGCTTGTCGACAGCATCCATAAAGGATTCCTTGGTCTCACCCGGCATGCACAGGATCAGCTCGCCATAGGATTGCATGCCCTTTGAATGCAGCTCCTGCTGTACCTCGGCATAGGTGTCCAGGCTGATATTGTCGCGTTTGATGTTCTTCAGAACTTCCGGATTCAGAGACTGAACCGACGAGGTCATCGGCAACCGGCCCTTGGCCTTGCGCATCACCTTGATGATCCGGTCGCCGCGGTTCTTGCCCGTGGTTGTCCGGATGTATTTGGGCCAGTCGTACCGATCCATCAGATGGCCCAGGTAATCGGCCACCTCTTCGTCCTGCACATACATGCCGAAATTGTCATCCGCAAAGCACAGCGGGCTGGCATGGTTGATGCGGGCGACGATGTAATCCAGATCGGCCTTGGTGCGTTCAAACGAATGGCGGAACACCTTCGAATTCGATTTGACCGCCGAATTGCAGAACGCGCAGGTGAACGGGCAGCCCCGTGCCAGCTGCATCAGTGCAAACAGGCCGGTGTCGAAGAACTTGTCCATCAGCCCGGCCAGATAGGGCGAGGGGATTTCATCCAGATCGCGGATGCGGGGCGGCTCGGCCCCGCGCAGGATCTCTCCGGTTTCGGGGTGCACGTAAAGCGCGCCATCGACGGCCTCTTCCCACATGCCTTCGCGTCGGGCGCCGACATCGATGAAGCGTTGCAGCGTGCTGAGGAAAGCGCGCTCGCCCTCATAGGTGGGGCCGCGCACATGCATGTCGATCTGTGGCATGGTCCGGATCCAGCTGTCCTGTTCTTCTTCGGTCAGTGGAAAGTTGGGGCCACCCATCAGGGTCAGGCTGTCGGGGTTAACTGCCTTGGCATAATCGGCAAAGGACAGGGCCAAGTGGTGGTTCCAGGAATAGCTGGAAAAGCCGATTACATCCGGGGCGGCCGTGTCGATTGCGGTTTTGAGTTCTTGGGGATCACGGAAGATCGCGACCTCGATCGGTGCTGGGCTTTTCGCATAGGCCTGGGCGAAAGTCGCAAGATTTCCGACACCCAACGGGTAGGTGTCCGATGTTGCAGTAACGAGGTTGTGGCCGAGATCGGCAAGGTAAAGACGCATTAGTTAACTATCCTCGCGGTACAGTTCTTATGTCAAATTTCAGACTCCATGGTCAGATCGGTCTTCAATGGCTTTTATGCCAGAATATTATATTCAAGCGTTTTTCACATCTCCTGTTGCCATGGAAAGCGGTCTGTCAGTACCCGGGAAATCAGGATGAAGGCCAAGATTGCGGCCGGAAGGGCGATCATCCCCTGCGCAATGATTGGTTGAAATCCCAGGGACAGCAGGCCCTCCAAAGACAGGGCATTGAATGCATAAACCGCTAGATAGGACAGGAAATAAAATGGCAACCGACCGAGGCCCTTTGTATCGAACACAAGGCGCGCATGGGTCATGAAATTCCACAGCACGCCACCGGAAAACGAGATCACCAGCGCGACTTGCGGGGGTAGGCCAGACAGATTGAGAATGCTGAAGAGCGCATAGCCAAACGCCGTGTTCAATACTCCGACCATAGCGAAACGCATGAAAGATTTCTTGCGGGGGACAAGCAATTTCTTCACGTCTGTCCCCCTTCGAATCTGAGAATGTCGGCCACGCCCGAGATGATGTCATATTGTGGCATAAAACCGGTCTCGTCCCGCAACCGGGTCACGTCCGCCGCCAGCCGGGGCGGATCGTCCGCTGCGCGGGCGATGGTGCCCAAGCGGATCAGATCGGGCCGGTGCATCTGGTTTGCCACCTCTGCAATCAGGTCTCGAACCGGGGTCGCCGTACCGCTGGCGACATTGACCGGGCCGGTCAGATCGCTTTCCAGCACGCGCAACAAGGCGCGGGCAAGATCATCGACATGCAGGAAATCCCGCTCCTGCCGCCCATCGGTGCAATCAACCGGCCGTCCCGCCCCGAGGTTTGACATCAGATCGCCAAACAGTCGCCCCGGCGGTTCATCCGGCCCGTAGACAAAAAAGATGCGGGCCCATGCCAGGGACAGGCCAAGCGTCTGCTGGCCCGCGCACAATGCCAGACCGGCCCCGGCCTTGGCCGCCCCATAAAGGGTTCGGGGGCGCAGGGGGCTGGTTTCGATCAGCTCCGGTACCGACCAGTCATATTCAGCACAGCTTCCGGCGCAGACCGCGCGCTGGCCTCCTGTGCGTGCAAACTCCCGCACCAGATGCAGGGTGGCGGCCATCCAGTCCAGATTGGCCCCAGAAGTCCAGCGGTCGCGCGCGCCGTCATGCCAGGCCAGATGCACCAGATAGTTGGCGCGGGTTGTTTCAAGGGCTGCTGTGGTGGCCCTGGGGTCCAGCAGATCACAGGGGATGTCGCTTGCCGGGTTGCGGCCCAGCGTCACCACCTCATGGCCCGCCTGTGTCAGAGCCGGAACCGTCGCGCGTCCGATCAATCCGGTTGCGCCGGTCAGCAGAATCCGTGCCATCAGCTGATCCTGACTTCCGGCACGGCGGTCACGAACCGTACCTTCAGGTCGGACAGTTGCCCGATGACCTCATCCCGGATGTTCCAGGGCAGGATCAGCACGTAATCCGGCGGCGCCTCGCGCAGGGCTTCGACTCCATGCACGGGGATATGGCTGCCGGGCAGCAGCGTGTTCTGTTTGGCCGGGTTGCGGTCGACGCAGTAAGAGATCAGATCGGGGCCGATCCCGGCATAGTTCAGCAGCGTATTGCCCTTGGCAGCGGCACCGTAGGCGGCAACCGTGTCGCCCCGCGCCTTTGTTTCACGCAGGAAGGCAAGCAACCCATCGCGCAGCGCTTCGACCTGAGTGGTGAAATTCATGTAACCTTCAGGCCGGTCGAACTGCGCCGCCATCTCGTCCGCGCGGACCTTGGCCAGGCCCGGCCCTTCGGGGTGGCTGGCCCCTTCAAGGCAGGCGAACACCCGCAGCGATCCGCCGTGGGTTGGCAGCTCTTCGACGTCGAAGACGCGCAGGCCCGCCTTGGCAAAGATTGTCTCGACCGCCAGCAGCGACAGATAGGAATAATGTTCGTGATAGATCGTGTCGAACTGCACGCTTTTGATCAGGTTCAGAAGGTGCGGAAATTCAACTGTATAGACCGCGTCCCCCGTCAGCAGCGTGGCGATGCCGGCAACGAAATCGTTGATGTCAGGCACATGCGCCAGCACATTGGCCGAGGCAATCAGGGCCGGGGGTTTCTCGACCGCAGCAACCTTTCGGGCCAGCGCCTCGCCGAAGTAATCGACCAGCGTGCGCACACCCCTTTCCTGTGCCGCCGCCGCCACATTGCCTGAAGGTTCGATCCCCAGAACCGGGATGCCTTTTTCAACGAAATACTGCAGCAGATATCCGTCATTCGAGGCGATCTCGATCACCAGATCATCCGGCCCGAGATCGAACCGGTCGACCATTTTTTCCACGTAATCTCGGCAATGGGCCAGCCAGCTATCCGAGAAGCTGGAGAAATAGGCGTAATCGGTCGAAAAAATCTCTTCCGCCGGTACAACATCATCCACCTGAACCAACCAGCATTCGGTGCACACGCGGGCGTGCAACGGATAGACCGGGTCCGGTTTGTCCGCTTTCGCGGGGTCGACATAGGAATTGGCCAGAGGGGACAGTCCGAGATCGACAAGCGTCATCTCAAGATCCGCGCCGCAATGGCGGCAGGTGGGATGGGTCGTGCCGGTCATACCTGTCTCATACTCAGTGTTTCGAATTCGGCAATCTGGGCGTGGCACAGCTCGGTTGCCGGAGTGCCGCGGGCCCAGCCCGCATACCAGTCTGCCGTCAGCCTGACGGTGTCGTCAAAACTCAGGACCGGGCGCCAGCCAAGCAGTGCTCGCGCCTGCGATACATCCAGCCGAAGCATCTTGGCCTCATGCGGCGTATCCGCCGGGGTGTCGATATCGATCCGGCCCTGCCCAAGCGCCTTGATGACCGCCTGGGCTACATCCAGAACCGGGCGTTCATCGTCACGTTCGGGGCCAAAATTCCAGCCAGCTGCGAAGGCGGCGTCCTGTTCGAGCTTCTGGGCCAGCATCATGTACCCCTTGAGAGGTTCCAGAACATGCTGCCAGGGGCGGATTGCGCCGGGATAGCGTAATACGACACGCCCTTCATCGCTCAGACAGCCGCGCACGATATCGGGAACCAAACGGTCTTCGGCCCAGTCGCCGCCGCCAATGACGTTGCCTGCGCGTGCGCTGGCAACCCGGGCCGGGTGCGGATCGGCAGCACCCGGCGAATAATAGCTGCGCCGCATCGCGGCGGTCGCAATTTCGGTCGCCCCTTTTGATGCGGAATAGGGGTCGTGCCCACCCATCGGGTCGGTTTCGCGATAGCCCCAGACCTGTTCGACATTCTCATAGGCCTTGTCCGAGGTGGCGACCACCACAGCGCGTAGGCTCGGGGCTGCACGCAGTGCGTCCAAAAGCTGAACCGTGCCCAGAACATTGGTGGCGAAGGTCCCGACCGGCGTGCGGTAGGATCGCCGCACCAGCGATTGCGCGGCTAGGTGAAAGACGAACTCAGGATCGGTTTCGGCGATGACCCGGTCCAGGGCAACGCGATCATTCAGGTCACAGATGACCGACCGTATTTTGCATTGATCCAGCAACGCCCAGAGATTGGGTTTCGTCTCGGGGGCGAGGGCATACCCGGTGACTTTCGCACCTGCCTGGGCCAGCCAAGCAGCCAGCCAGGCGCCTTTGAAGCCGGTATGCCCGGTAACAAGCACCCTGCGTCCAGAAAACGCGCTCGCACTCATTCCCAGATTTTCCACGGTGCGTTGCCTGTGGCCCAGTGCTCTTCCAGTTCCTGACGTTCGCGAATGGTGTCCATGGGCTGCCAGAAGCCTTTATGTTCAAAGGCCATCAGCTCGCCATCGCGAGTCAGATTTATTAGGGGGCTGCGTTCCCAAGCGGTATTGTCGCCGTCAATGTAATCGCCCACTTTCGGGGACAGCACGAAAAACCCGCCATTGATCAGCCCACCATCTCCGACGGGTTTCTCGGAGAAATTCAGAACTTGGTTGCTTTGGAGTTCGAGCTGGCCGAAGCGGCGGGGCGGAGGAACTGCCGTGACGGTTGCAAGCTTGCCATGCGCCCGATGAAAATCGATCCCGGCACGAATGTCGATATCACCAACACCGTCGCCATAGGTCAGGCAAAAGGCCTCTTCATCCTTGAGAAGGTGCATGACACGGCGCAGCCGCCCCCCGGTCTGGCTGTCCTCTCCGGTATCGACCAGCGTCACGCGCCATGGTTCCGATTTACTGTTTGCAATCTCAAGCCCGCCATTGGCCAGATCGATCGTGACGTCTGAACTGTGCAGAAAGAAATTCGCGAAGTATTCCTTGATCACGTAACCCTTGTAGCCGAGGCAGACGATGAAATCCGTGATGCCGTGTGCCGCGTAGATTTTCATGATATGCCAGATGATCGGTTTGCCGCCGATCTCGACCATGGGTTTTGGAATCTTGACGGTTTCTTCGCTGAGCCGGGTTCCCAAGCCGCCGGCCAGAATAACACACTTCATAAAATTGCTCCCTCGTTAACAACGAGACTGGCTACCAATTCACTCATCGTCCCCCAGGTTTGAGACACCTGGGTTTTGCAAACATTCTCACGTATTAGGACGGCAGCGGTGCCACCCTGTCAAGATTCACCAAGCGACGAGTCGTGAGGTGCTGAATTTCCTGCTGCTCTGGCGCTCAACTATACACAATGCGAGAAAAGTCACAGCATTGTTGATGCGCCCTTTCGGTCCGTCGATACAGTGAAGGACATCACAGACGCAGCCTGAAAAAAACGGTCATGGTTCAGGTCAGGCGCCGTGCAAGAGGTGTATGGATCCAATCTATGTTTCGCTTCCGGGCGGGGAGTTTCGGCTGGCTGTGCCAGTCAGCAATCATCGTTATGTTTCAGGGCATTGTGGAAAACGCGTGCTGTTTCGGGCGGTGTGAAAGACCGTCGGTTTCGCAAAACCCAAACCGGCTTTCGGTACAGGCGACCCGGTTTGGGTTTTGCCATCGATTTGCAGAGAAGGACGCGAGTGCGGTTCGTCAAACGGAATGGTTGATTTTTCTGCACGGAAGGGGTGGAACTCAAAGCGCAGGAGCCCCGTTTCGGGAACTGACAGGATTTTGTTGTGAATCTCGGATAACCTCTTGTAGCTTTAGGTCAGTGTTTTGGTATGGGTGTTAGTCATTTGAAAAAAGATATTGTTCCCGTTGTCGTCATTGGTGGTGGTCCAGCAGGGCTGACAGCAGCCTATGAACTTCAGAAACTGAGCGACACACATGTTCCCAGGGTGTTCGAAGCCTCGGACATGGTTGGTGGCATCTCGCGAACCGAAACGCACAAAGGGTATCGCTTCGACATTGGCGGGCATCGGTTTTTCACCAAGGTGCGCGAAGTCGAGGATATGTGGCACGAGGTGATGGGGGATGATTTCATCACCGTGCAACG
The DNA here is from genome assembly GCF_056534925.1 of Ruegeria sp. P10. Lineage (NCBI taxonomy): Bacteria > Pseudomonadati > Pseudomonadota > Alphaproteobacteria > Rhodobacterales > Roseobacteraceae > Ruegeria > Ruegeria sp. P10. The sequence goes on along the minus strand of NZ_JBQERJ010000013.1, from coordinate 38,656 downwards.
CCTGAGCCGCATCTTCTATCGCAACAAATTCTACGATTACCCGCTGCGTATCTTCAACGCCCTTGGCAATATCGGCCCCTACGAGACCTACAAGATCATCGGCAGCTTCATCAAATGGAAGCTGCGGCCGAAGCCGCAGGAAGACACGTTCGAAGAATGGGTAATCAACCGTTTTGGCGGACGGCTCTACATGCATTTCTTCCACAGCTACACCAAGAAGGTCTGGGGTATTCCGCCGTCCGAAATCCGCGCCGACTGGGCCGCGCAGCGGATCAAGAACCTGTCCCTGCCCAAGGCGGTCTGGAATGCGATTTCGGGGGCCAATGACACCGCCAGCCTGATCGAGGAATTCCAGTATCCACGCCTGGGCCCCGGCATGATGTGGGAAAAGACCCGTGACCTGATCCGGGAAAAGGGGGGCTCGGTCGAAACCCATTCCGAAGTGATCCAGGTGAACCGTGATGGCAATCGCGTCACCTCGATCGATGTGCGCCACTGGACTGAAGATGGCGAAAAACACACCGAGCGGGTGGAGGGTGAAGAGTTCGTCAATTCGATGGCCGTTCGTGATCTGATCCATGCTTTTGATCCGCCGCCACCGCCCGAGGTCGTCGAGGCGGCAGACCGTCTGCGGTATCGTGATTTCCTGATCGTGACCCTGATCCTGGATCACGCGGATCCGTTCCCGGACAACTGGATCTACATCCACAGCCCGCAGGTGAAGGTGGGTCGCATCCAGAATTTCCGCGCCTGGTCCGCGGAAATGCTGCCCGATCAGAACACTGCCTCGATCGGGATGGAATATTTCTGTCAGAAGGGTGACGGGTTGTGGTCCTCAAGTGACGAGGATCTCAGGCATCTTGCCAGTGAAGAGCTTGAAAAGCTTGGTCTGGCCAAGGCCAGTGATGTCATCGATCACGCAGTTATCCGGCAGCCCAAGGCTTATCCGGTCTATGACAGCGAATACAAGGACGCCCTGGACACGGTCAGCGACTGGCTGAAGACGCTGGAAAACTTCCAGACCGTGGGTCGCAATGGATTGCACCGCTACAACAACCAGGATCATTCCATGCTGTCGGCGATGTACGCCGCGCGCAATATTCTGGGCGAGGATCATGACGTCTGGGATGTCAATGTTGAGCGGTCCTATCACGAAGAGTTTGAAGCCAAACCCAAGAAAAAGAACCAGACATCTTCAGATAAGCTCAGTAACAGAGCGGCGCTCTGAATTGGGATCTTGATCATGTAAGCGGTTTTCCCGCTGCCATATGATGGGAGGCGGCGCCAGCTCGGGTAGTGCTGGTGAAGCGGTACGGCCATAAAGACTTTTTCTGTGGTTTGCAGATTGGGTATGTCGTGCCAGATCGCACGGCGTACCGTTCAAGGCCTGTTTTCGTGCTGAATATCAACTGTGCCAACCGGAACTGAAAACAGACTGGGCTTGTCCTTTGCCATTGCTGTGCTAGCTCCGCCGCTAAGTATTGAATCAGTTTCTTTTGTTCTTAATGTCTCGCTAATGCGGCGTAATTTTTTGCATTGATGCTACGTTGGGCGTGTGATCCACTCATTCAAAAAAAACTGACAACGCAACATGACTTGTATGTTATCAATAAGTTGATGGTTGAAGGAAACGGTATTCTGCAGGGTAACGGGATGTCTGCCATCGGTTAATTTTTTACCTGCTATATTTAACGAGTTTATATAAGACGTGATGGTATTTCGCCTTTCTCTGTTTCTTATTGTACTGACCGGTATCATACTGGTGGGGCAGGATATTGCGGCGACATTGTCTGCAAAGGCTGCTTTGGCAGATGGAGCCTCTCCTTATTTCGTGACGGATGAGGCGTTGTTTCTTTACATCTGGGTTCCGTTGGTCGCTTTGTCCGCTTCCGCGCTCTTTTTGGCCCCGGGGCTGATTTTAGCATGGGCTGTCCGCACGCCCAGCGATCGGTTTGAGCACTGGTTGCTTAAAGGGTTTACGCTTTCCCTGTTCGGTGTCCCCGCTATTGCGGCGCTGGTTCAGGTTGTCAGTGGCATTCAGATGACGGAAACAGCCTTTATTTTACTGATCCTGATGCTTTGCCTGCTGAGCCTTTACTTGTTCCCCGCACATTATTTTGAGCCACAGATGTTTCGGGGCAAAAGCTGGGATATTATCGGTATGATCCTGCTACCTCTGGCTGTGCTGTTGCTGATGTCTCCGAAATTCTATTGGGAGGTGTTGAATGACGACGGCGCGCACAGCTTTCTGAACGCAATGCTGTTTATTATCAGGGGCCTGCCATTCTGGCCTCCGGACTCTGGTGCAATCGGAGGGTACCCAACCCCCAAAATGATGACAGAGACATTTATGCAAGCCGGGTTTATGCGGATATTCGGGCCGTATGAAGTTTCTATTCGCCTTGCCTATCTGCCGGGTATCTCGATCCTGTTCGGGGTTATGCTGGCCTTTGTCCCCCCCACCAAGACACGCAGCAACATGCAGACGGTGTTTGGGTTGGGCATGGCTCTACTTTTGTTTTCTTTCGTGATGGCATTCAACCCATCTTACAATCCGTATTTCGCTGACATTGCTCTGCCTATGGTCCGCGAGCCGATGATCTTGCTGGGCGTATTGGGCTATATCTTGTTTTTTAGCGAACAGAAATTCGGTTGGATGGCGGCTGTATCAACGCTGGGTTTGTTGACCGCGCCGAACGGTATTCTTCTAATCGGATTTTTTCTGATATCCTATTTTCTTCTAACCCGCCCTTTTCCGATCCGACAGGTGATCGTTGGAGGGGGGATTGCTCTGGCCATTCTGATTTTGGCATCGCTGTTCGAAATGCTGTTGGGGCGGTTCGGAGTGATGAACCAGTCCACAGAGTTCAATACCGACAGCATCTTAAACCGCCTACGCTTCATTTCGATATTTGAAACTGAACGTACTCTGTTCTGGTTGTTACCCAGCGGAATTTTGCCTAGTTTGGCCTTGCTGGCCTGGCCTTGGCAAGACAAGTTGTCCAAGGCGCTGACGCTATCTGTTATTGCCTATGTTCTGTTCTTTTATATACAGGCCTACCGTATTCTGCCGCATCATTTCACGCCTGCCATGATCATACCGCTGATCGTGTTCTGGCGTCTGCGTCTGGTTCAGGCGGCCCCTACGCCAGCTCTTGTCTGCGCATTGAGCGGGTTGGCGGTCAGTCTCTGGATCAGCTGGCCTGAAACGCTGCGCCCTTTCACTCTGACCCGAAATCTGGCCGATCGAATCACGTTCGAAGTCGAATCTGGGCCATTTCCCGATACGGAGGAAATCAACGCAGTACAGACACTGATCGACGAGGCCTTCCCGCCCATCTGGACAGAGGCAGAGCTAGAAGAACGCTACATGGCCGGGGCACTGTCGGTTTACGTACATGCCAGGATGCCAACACTTAAAGATACTGCGGCGGATTATTTTATTCGAGCGACAGATACGCCGTTGCACCCTGGTGAAAGCATAATTGGCGATACGGTCGACGACTGGGTGCTGGTGGCGCGGGACAGCGCAATTTACGAAAGCGATCTGCGCAATGCCGATCAGCCGATCAGTATCGCACCAGTCTTTCATGTGCCGTTTGACATCATTTTCGGACGCGGTGCGCGTGAGGCCCCGTATCCGGTGTGGGACATCGCGAGGGTCGTCGGACTAAGATAGCCGGCAGCTGTGGAATTATGTAATTGCCCGGGCAATGACAATGGGCTGTTAAGTGGAGAACTTTATGAAGCAGAATCTTACCAAACTGGTTGAAACATACCCGTTCCTCCAGAAACCTGCCTATTTTGCGTATATCGGCGTGGTCAGCTCTCGAAACTTAAGTCGCCGTTTTGCGATGAAGAATCTTGGCTACTTGCCCAAACGGGTTTCGGACCGGGGGCAGGATATGTGGGTGATCAACGAAGTTTATAATGGCAAGCGCAATGGTTTCTTTGTTGAGCTTGGCGCGGCTGACGGATTTTCGGATTCCAACACGTTTGTTCTGGAAAAGCATTATGGCTGGACCGGGTTGCTGATCGAACCAAACCCCGTCAACTATCACCGAATTACCAACTGGCACCAGCGCACGGCAACTCCGGTTCCGTTGGCCGTTGACCCCGAACCCGGCCAGTTGGAATTCATGATCGACGGTCAACGCAGTAGCCTGCTGGTAGATGAGGCCGACAATATGAACGAACGCCGAGCCTCGAAACTGGCCAAGTTTCGGGAGAAAGGTAAAGTAGTTACAGTTGAAGCGGTGCCGTTGGATGAGGTATTCGATCGTTACAAGGCGCCAAAAGAAATCGACTATTTCAGCTTGGACGTCGAAGGATCAGAAACACGGATACTGCGTGATTTTCCTTTCGACAAATACCGTTTTCTAGCAATGACAATTGAACGCCCGACACCAGAGCTAAATGAACTGCTGTTTGTCAACGGCTATCATTTTGTACGTAACTCGCTCTACGATACGTTCTATGTCCATGAGCGAAATCCACGTTTCGATCAGGTCGAAAAATTACCGTTTGAACAATTGCCAGCAAAGCAATTTTGATTATTGGCCTCAAGACCCGGTCACGCCACGCGGGTCTCTAGTTCCGCGTGACACGCAGTTTCTGCTTTTGCCCCAGTACGTGATATTCAAGCAGGCACCAAACATAGATGGTGGCCGAGTAGATATAATAGACCTGGTGATAGAGCAGGCATTTGAATGCGAACCACGGTCCGCCATGCCCGGACATGGCGCGCACCAGATCGAAATTGGCGACAAAGGCGGCTGCAAGCAGCAATAAGGGCAGGGGCCATGCCCCCGGCCAAAACGGCAGGGTTAATATCGACAACAGCACTAGCCCAGCAATTGCGGCCCGTGCCCGCTCGGCCATCGAGGTGTTCAGGTCATCGGTCAACCCCTCGCGCGAGATCATCAGCCGGGCCCAGGGCAGGGCACGGCAGAAGATATCCGTGCTCAGGCTGTTGCGGATGGTCCAGACCTTCAGGTGTTTGCCCTGCAAAAGCGGCTCGACCAGGATACGGCGACCGGTGGCCGCTATCCGGTAGCCCAGTTCGATATCTTCGATCGAAGGCACCTCATAGGTTTTGACATCGAACCCACCGACTTCAAGAAACACGTCGCGCCGGATGGCGCCACACCCGGCCCAGAAGGTGCGCGCCTCGCGGCGGGCGCGTTGATGGTGATAGCGGTGCAGAAGGTTCTTGTAGCGTGAAAACCAGGCCTGCCCGTCCGGGGCATCATCATAGGATCCGAACACGGCGCCCACATTGTCTTCGGACATCGCCCGGCGAATATGGTCAGGCCCGTCCGGCCAGGCGATGACATCGGAATCCACGAACCACAGGATATCGCCCGTGGCTTGTTGGGCGGCCAGGTTGCGGGCAGCCCCTGGCCCGCCATTGACGGGCGTGGTCAACACGGTTGCGCCCATTTCCCGTGCCAGCGCCGCGGTGCCGTCGGGGGATTGGTCATCCACCACCAGAACCTGCTGCACCTGACCGGTATTCAGCATTTCAATCAATGGCGGCAAAACGCGCGGCAGCAGATGTTCGGCATTGTAGGCCGGCATGACCACGCTGATGGAAAGGGGGTGATCTGAACTCACGAAGGATCTCCGGCAATGATACGCGAAGCGCCTGAGCGCTGAACAAGGAAAAGAAAGGCCGCTGTAAAGGGCAACAACCACATCACGCGCGCGCCGTAACGATCCGCGGGTTGAGATACTCCCCCGCAGACCAGTGCGTTGACCGCTATTCCGATCAGGATGAACAGCGCAAACAGCTTCATGTCACGCGACACACGACCCGGCCGCAGCAGAACAAACACGATAAAGGCAAAAGACACGGCATAGATCGCGCCGTGCACGATATCGGCCGTTTCTATCCAGCCCCTGTCCCAGGCCAGATTCCCTTTCTGAATCAAATCGTACTGCGCCTCGTCGAGGCGAGCCAGGGTGCGCGCGTTGGCCAATTCCACATCCGTCGGAATTGTCATGTTGACGCTATAGCGCATAATCTGGTGATAGCCGTTTTTGGCCAATGCGAAAGACGTCGCAATCGGCCTGGACAGGAAGACTGCCTTGGCGAAGTTCCCCTGTGCCAGCGCCACTTGTTTTTGCTCCTCCGGCGACAGCAGACGGAACGACCCCAACTGAGAGGAGCGCTCGAAAATGATATGGGATGCGGTCAGTCTGTAAGGGTTATCCGACCATGAAAGCGCCTCATACAGCGCGCAGGTTGGTATACTTGCATCCGGGCAGACATCCTTCAGATAGTCCATCCCCGGCCCGTCAACGATAAGCCGCGCAGTGATATGCGGGGTATAGACAACTTCCTTGTTCATCTGGGCTTCAACGGTGATCTGGAAGGCCTTGCGCTCGGCCGCCGCAAGCGTCAGGAGCATCACCATCAGGACCGTTGCGCGCCAGCGCCCCGGCATCCTGCGACCCAGAGCCGTCAGGGCGACAAAAGGGATCATCAGCCCTGTGATCGCCAGATGCGACGGATGCAGCACAATGCAGAACAGAGCCAGCCCCGAGATCAGAAAAAGCTCCCAGAGGCGCATTGTCTGCCCAAAGGCGGTGAGTGCGGCAATCGCGATCAGGAGAATTGGTGCGAATATGTCCGGCATCATATAGGCGATGTAAAACGGCAAAGAGGTGCTGGCCGCCGCCAGAAGCGGGATTGCCGTCATCAGCATTGTGTTCTGCGCACCGCCCAGAGACCGGCCCGCCGTCCGCGCCAGCATCCAGGCCGTAAAAAGCGTGGCAACCAGATGGATGACCGGAACAGCGTAAAGGGCGTCGGCGCGAAAAAACGCGGCCATGATGAGGCCATAAATAAGCGAGCGGGAGCCGGTTGCAGTCCCGTCCTCATCTGCGGTGTAAGTGCCGCCCGTCGTGCTGGTCTCGTTCACCGGCGGCAGAAGGCTGTTGAGGGCCACGCTGCCCTGCCGGATGTAACTGCCTGTGTCAAAATAATAGAGCGGACCGCCGTTGACCAGAAACACGGACAGGCAGGCAAGAACCGCCAGCGTAGCCAGCAGGGCCGACCGGGTCTGCAAGGCCAGTTTGTCCGAAGGTGCCGATACGCTCATGTCATTTCCGCAGCATTTGGTCTGGTCTCGCGGGATGCAGCCACACCTGGACCGGGCGCGTGTCATTGAGATTTGAAACAGACGTGTTCATCAGCGTTCCTGGCTGCCTCTGTCCAGCGGGCTGTGGGGCCGAATTCCACTGTGGCCACCGCCCAAAATCGCGTTAAGCAATCATTTGATAGCAAGAAAACCTTCGAAACAAATATACTTCTGAATACTCATCACATCCTTGAAACCGGCCCGGCCCAGCAGATCCAGATTGCCCTGGGTGGAAAACGGCTCCAGCACGCTTTTCAGGCTGCGCGCCTTTTCGACGATTTCCTCGCTTGAGAATCCGTTGCCGATTTTGAATTCGTTGTAGAGCTGGGTCACAAGATCCTGAAACCGCGCATCCGGCCCCCGGACCTTTTCGAACATGACAAACGCACCGCCCCAGTTCAGGGTGTTGTAGATCTTGGTGAACAGTTCCTGCCGGTACCGGGGCGGGATGAACTGCATTGTATAATAGCTGACGATCATGTCCGCCTTTTCCATCTCCATATGACGGGCATCGTCATGAAGAATGGAAATGTTCGGGACATCCGCGCAATGAGCTTCGGCGACTTTCACCATTTCAGGTTCGACATCGATGCCGATCCAGCGTGCGTCAGGCTTTCCCGCATTATGTTCTGCCAGCTTGCGGATCAACTCTCCGGTCGATGTGCCGATTTCATAGCAGAGACTGTCATTGCGGACGAAGAAATCGGAAACCTGACAGATCAGGCCGTGACCCATTTCATAAAGAGGAACAGACAATTTGATGTGGTCTACAAACGTATCGGGAACACTGCCCCCAAAGGTCCAGTTCGCATTCTCAGCGGCTATGTTCTGGCCAACGCCCATGCGCAATGTCTCCTCGCTAAATAGGCAGGCACAATGGACAAACGGCTAAACAAGGGCTTCCGATTGAAAATGCGTGCCTGAACTTGGTACAATAACAATCCAAAGCTACACGAAACTTTCGGACCGTCGAAGAATAAATATGGTGGAACCCGGGTTTGTGGCCTTTTTCCCTTCTGTTGTGATCCGCAGGGTCCTTGCGGCGGGCCGAAAGTAGACAGTGCGCTGAAATGGTTTGTATTGTTTCTCGCCTTGCGCAGAACGGGGGCGCCCGTCATGTGAAAAGGCGTGCCGGTTGCATTTCATGACAGAGTGATCGGGGTTGGTTCTGCATTGCCTGAACCGGTTTGGATTATGTTTGGTGCAGTGTGAAAACGCTCGGAATCGCCGGAAAGTTGGCATGTTCTCCAGACGCAGATTCGCCTTATTCGGGTGATTCTGGTTCACGATGGGGAAACAAACTATAATTCGAGCGCCCATTGTGCCGAGCAATCGGCCTTTGCGCCCAAAAAAAGCCACAATTCCGAGAAAAATCCTTCGCAATCAAATAGAAATGAATTATTAATAAATGCAGTAGGTGCCCTGCCGAGATTTCGAGCGGGTTGTGTGTATAAAAATCAAAGGTGGGACTTTGTATGTTTAGAACTTTTAAGATGATGGCGGCGGGGCTTGCTACTGCTGTGATGATGGCCGGATCGGCCAGCGCTCTGACCTCGGTGTCAGCGGGTGGTGGTCCTCTGCCAGGGGGTGGATATGACATCACCTCCGACACGCTCTTCTCCGGTACGGTTTCCACAATGGGTGGACCCGGGGTTTACATGATCAACTTCCAGTCGCCCATTGATCCTCTTTTTGGTGTTGCGAACGCTTCGATCACCATCAATCTGCTGAACACGTTCACAGGTCTGACGGTGAGCTGGGTCGACGCCTTGAACCCGGCCAACGTGCTGGCATCGACGTCGGTTCTGGGTGGTGTTCAGACGACACTCAGCACGCTGTTCAGCAGCGTCAGCCCGAACACCTTGAGCCAGAATTTGGTGTTTAGCTGGGCCAACTCTCAAGGGGCGACCGATGCCAATGGCAATCCGGTGCCGGTTACGTTTGACTTTGACGTGGCTGCAGTTCCGCTGCCCGCCGGTGGTCTGCTGCTTCTGACCGCGCTTGGTGGTTTGGCTCTGACGCGTCGCCGCAGGGCCGCCTGAGCGACACACAAACCTGACAAACAGGACAAGGGGCCGTTTCGCGGTCCCTTTTCTTTTGATCAGATGTTGCCACCTGCCGCCTGGCGCAACATCCAGATCATCCGCTGACATCTGAGCCGGAACAATGTGATGACCGCCCGACTGGTTTCGCCCGCCGAGGCCAGCTTGTCGCTGGTAAGGATTTTCGGGGTGTGCACAATTGCACTGGCCGGCATGGCCAATCCACGGATCGCCCACCGCATGCGCGCGGCGGCGTTGGTGCCATGCAGCAGATATGCCTCTTGGGTCGTGCGCCGCCACTTGGCCTTGAGGGCGGGCCAGTTCTGCCGGGATGGATGGCTGACACGCAAGTCATCCCGGTAGATCAGGCTATACCCGCGCGCGACCGCGCGCATGGTCCATTCCCGATCTTCCGAGACACCGTTGATGAATCCGCCGATCGCATCGAACACATCGCGTCGGGTCAGCAGGTTGCCGGCGCCGGAAAACCCCTGAACCTCGATATACCTGCGGAAGTTGAATGCAAAAACGGCCTCGAACGCTTCTGCGCCGCTGCGCGGGGGCGGGGTTTCGTCAAAGACATCTACCCGGCCACCAATCAGATCGGCCTGATCCGCGACCTGACGCCCGACGCTCAACCAGTCCGGCGCGGGTACGCAATCGGCATCGATGAAAAACAGCCGGGGCGCTCTGGTTTCTGCAACCCCGCGATTGCGGGCATGGGCCGCGCCCTTTTGGGTTTCCACCACAAAACGCACCTCGGGAAAGGCCTGGCGCATCGTGTCCAGCGACACCGGAGAGTTATTGTCAACGACAACGATTTCGGTCGCCGTCAGATCGTTCTCTCTCAGGGCAAGAAGACATCGTTCCAGCCGGGGCAAATCGTTGTAATGGGGAATGATCACCGCATCGGCCGGAGCCGTATCAGTAGGATCCGTACTCATTGCCAAACGTCCCGCTGATGTATCGGCATTTGTTCAGCACGATCCCCATGACGCTGGTCAGTTCCGCCAGTTGCTGTTCGGCAACGTCAATATGGTCAATGCTGGTTTCTTCGGCGGCCGCCAGAAGCAGGGCACAATCGACATTCCTGAGAAACCCGTGGCTGTCATCGCTCATCATCAGGGGGGGCGTGTCGAACAGAATGACGTCGGGTTTGTAATCCGCCTCAAGCTGTTCGAGGAATTCGATTGCCCGTCGGCTTTGCAAGATCTCCGCCGGGTTGCGCGTGGGCGTGTAATTCAGCCCGAAGATCACGTTCTTGCCATACCGCAGCGCATGTTCATGAAACGGCACCACCCCCTGAATGACGTCGGCCATACTGTGGTTGCCGGTTTGCTTCAGAATCTCGGCCAGCCCCCTGCGCCGCATGTCGAAATCGATCACGATCGTCCGCAGATCTTCCTGCCGCCCCAGGCTGAACGCCAGGTTGGCCGTCGTCGTGCTTTTGCCGCACCCGCTGTACGGGGAGGTCAATGCCACCCTGCGCCATTTGTTGGACAAGATCTGCTGCAGCATCTTGGTCCGCAACATGTCGTAGGGGGTGGCGTCCGCGCCCCCATGAAATGACAATAAACGGTTGCGAGAGATGTGGCGCTGATCGATCTTTATCTCTGGCACAGCCAGCCAAACATCTTCATCGCCGCGGTCTTGCGGTGCCGGGGGCTGCTGTACCTCAGCGGACGGCGCAGGCTGAGGCTGCTGCCGGCTGTTGCGTTCTTCACGCGCTTTCTGAATCGCTTGCTGAAGACGGTCCATTACAATTCCACCAAATCAATCGAGACAATACTCACCAGAATGTCTCCAGTTTATCCATGACCCTCTCGGCAATAAGATCGAGGGGCAGATAATAGATGTGCACCGCCCAGACCGCTGCGGGAACCCCGATCAGAATGGCCAATATGACCCCCCCCCATACGGTTCGCTGCATGATCACTTCGCCACGTGAGGGGGCATAGGGGATCGTGGCGATCGGCCAGACATCAAGCTTGCTGATCAGATCTTCGGGGCGACGTACGGACCGATTTAGGATCTCCAGCAGAACCACAAGCCCCAGCCCCAGTGCGATGCCAAAGGCAGCGCCCCCTCCGGCGATCATCAATCGGTTTGGCTTGGACGGCTCGGTTGGCGTGGACGGGTGTTCAATGACGGAAATACGCTGCCCCTGGGACGTGACCTCGATTCGTTCTCCGGTCGAGGCCTCGGCCAACCGGCTGACCGCGACATTATATTGGGTTTGAATATTGTCGTGTTCGCGCTGCAGTTCTGCAAGCGTGATGGCATTGGCCGGGGTCTGATCAATCGTCAGGGTGAGTGCGTCGAGCCGGTCCTGAAGCACGCGGCGTTGGTCTTCGAGTGCAACAATCTGTGAGTCGACCTGCGCCAGCTGCAGGTCAAGGGACGAATTGCCCGTCTGTACGTCAGGTTGCGTCGGGGCTGTTGCTTGTTCGGCAGCGACAACCTGCTCAAGCTTTTCGATTCTTGCGCGAAGCAATTTGATCTGCGGGCTGCTCTCGGAATAGACCACGAGTTGACTGTCGAGCTGAGTCTGCAACAGACTTAGTTGCTGCTGTGCCTGGGTCTGGTTTTGCGGCGAAACCCCGACAACCTGACCCGTCGAGCTGAAGATGCTTATGAGGTTTTCCCGCTGCGCCTGGAGGGAAAATATCTGCTGATCCGTTTGTTCAAGATTGGTTTGCAATGCCCCTTGCTGAGCCAACCTGAACTGCAGACTGTCGGGGAGCGCATCGGAATTATCATTCTTGAACTCGAGAATGCGGGCGCTGCGCCTGCTTAGTTCGTTGCTCAGGCGATCAACTTCCAGCTGGAAAAAGGCCAGCGTGTCGGTCGCGCGCTCCTTGCGATACGAGACGTCCAGCTTTTGGATTTCCGTCAGATACGCGTTCAACACACCAGCTGCGATCGGACCGGTTCGCGCCTCGAAACTGATTGTCATCAGATTGGCCTGATTGAGACCGCTGGAAATCCAGATCGAGGTGTTCTTGCGCATGGCTTTGACAACCTGATCGGGGCTTGCTTCATCCTGGTCGGGCAGAACCTGAAACTCGCGCGCGATTTCCAGAAGGATCGGACGGGTCAGCAGGCGCTGTTCGATGATCTGAAGCTGTTCCGCTGCAGGTGTCGTGACGGTGCTGGCAGCCAAATTGCCCGGAATCTGAGGCGATTCAACAATAAGGCGCATCGTCGAGACATACGTGGCGGGCAATGCTCTAGCGACAATGAATGACGCTACAGACACGATCAGGGCGACGATCAGGAAATACGGAAACCGCCTCAGGAAAATGGAAAAGTAATAGCGAACCGGGCCCATATCAGACTGTCAGCTCCTTCTCGAGTGAGTTTCCGCCAAAGAACACGCCATCTTTGACCACTTGCTCCACAACCTCTTCATCCACCTTCTCGGCCTCATTCGTCCAGGCATAAAGCAGGGCAAAGTCGCAGAACTGATTCACAAGTCGCGGAACACCGCGCGTTTGTTTGAAAATCTGCTTGCAGGCCTCTTCGGTGAATTCATCGCCTGAACCGCCAGCCGTTTTCATCCTATGGCTGATATAGGCTTTGACCGAAGACTCATCCATCCGTTCAAGATGAAAACTTGCGGCAACGCGCTGTGTCAGCTGGCGCATCTTGGGATCAAGAACCATGTCGCGCAATTCAGGCTGACCAACCAGAACAAGCTGGATCAGCTCATCCGTATTCGAGTTGATATTGGTCAGCATCCGGATTTCTTCCAACCCTTCGACGGTCAGGTTCTGCGCTTCGTCAAAGATCAGAACCACCCGCCGGCCCTCGGCATATTCCGCGACCAGGAAATCCTGCAGCGCCCGGAATATCTGTACATAGCTTGCATCCGCCTCGATCGGCAGACCCAGCGCGTGCAGGACCCATTGCAGCAGCTCTCCGCGACCGCCCTGCGCATTCGAGATCAACCCTACGGTGATCGACTGCTCCATCTCGCTGAGGAGATGCTGTATCAGGGTTGTTTTCCCGGCCCCGATTTCCCCGGTCAGCACGGTGATGGGCGCACAACTCATGATGCCGAATTGCAGGACCGAGTAACCGCGCTTGTGCAGCGGCGACCAGTACATGAATCCGGGATCCGGAAGCAGCGTGAAGGGCCGTCGGTCAAGCCCGAAATAATCTAGATAAAACCCGTCGCTGGACGCCATTGCACCTCGGTTGCCTTCTGCCTTGTCAAACCTCGTACTGGCCCCCCGGAGATTATCCAAACTCATGCTCTGAACCACCAGAAATCCCTTACACAAAGAACACATCACATAAACAAAAAGTACTTGGGTACTAGTTTGTCACAAAATCAAGATAGCAGGCACCACTAAACTGCACACGCGGTGAATTGACCTTTCCGCTTTCTCAATCTGGAGTGATCGGTGCGATTGTTTCCGTTGTGTCCTTATTAGGTTGACCAAAAAAGAGGCGACCAGAACCTGATGTGATCACACATTAAAAAAGATTCTAAGGGCGGAAATCAAACCTAAAGGGTGAAATTTTCGCCCATTGTGTCCCGCGGGGAAACGAAAGTTCATGAATTTGCGGCCGATCAGCTGATCGCATCTTCACGATACTATAAAAAAGCACCTGTATTCAGCGACCAGAGAACACGTTCGCCAGCATTAATGTTTTGCAAGGCAGGTGGAATTTGTTAACAGTTGGATACGGGAAAGCGGCCTCGCAAGTGAGTAAGTGCAGGGTCGAAGTGGTATAAAAATATAAGATTTTAAATATGTGTGGTTGAGGTCGAGCGTGTTCGGTTCGTAAGTTTGGTGAGTGGTTCGTGAGTAATTGTGTGTTGGGGGTTTAAATAGTGACAAGTCATTCGAAAGAAGTGGCCAACGCTGGCGCGGGCTACTCCGGTATTTCTGTTGTGCCTGCCACAGTGTCATATCCAGGGATATACAGAAGCGGAGGCAAGCGTCTTTTTGACATAGCGTTCGCAGTGCTTGCAGCGCCTTTTGTCGTGCCGGTGGTGCTGTTGCTGGCCGCGTTTCTTGCGTGTCAGGGCGTGACCCCGTTTTATCGGCAGGAACGTGTCGGCAAGAATGGCAAAGCCTTCAAGATGCTTAAATTGCGCACCATGGTGCATGATGCTGAAACCGTGCTGCAGGAGCATCTGGCGAAGAACCCCGAAGCCCAGGAAGAATGGGACCGCGATCAGAAGCTGCGCAATGACCCGCGTATCATCAAATTCGGAACTTTCCTGCGCAAATCCTCGATGGATGAGCTGCCGCAGTTCTGGAACGTTTTTGTAGGTGAAATGTCCGTGGTCGGTCCCCGCCCGATGATGGTGAACCAGAAAGAGCTTTATCCAGGAAAATTCTATACCGCCATGCGTCCCGGCCTTTCGGGACCCTGGCAGGTTTCGAAACGCAATCAGTCCACATTTGCTGAGCGTGCGTTTCACGATACCGAGTATTGGAAAAGCATGTCGTTCAGTACAGATGTTTCAATCGTGTTCCGGACCATTTTTGTGGTCCTGCGCGGCACGGGTTGCTGAGAACGGGCCATGCAGCCGAACAGGTTGATTGGTTGTATGCTTTTTCCTTAAGTTTTGCAGGAGAACAGCAATGAACTGGATCGTACCTCCTATTGGCGCACGGCTGATCGCAGCTCTTTTTGCGGCGACGCTCCTGCTGAGCGCGTGCGACTCGGCCGAGGAGCGGGCCGAAGCGCATTTCCAGGCCGGGTTGGCCCATCTGGAAGCCGGTGATGTCGAACGCGCACTTGTTGAGTTCAGAAATGTTTTCAACCTCAACGGCCAGCATAAAGAAGCGCGACTGACCTTTGCCAGGGTGGAGCGCGAGCGCGGCAACATCCCGGTTGCATATGGTCAGTATCTGCGGCTGATAGAGCAGTACCCAGACAACCTTGAGGGCCATCGGAACCTTGCCGAGATGGCTCTGGAAGTGGGGAATTGGGAAGATGTCAGGCGTCACGGCGCATTGGCAAGTGCTCTGGCTCCGGATGATATCGAAATCAAATCCATCAATAATATGCTGGCTTATACCGACGCGGTCAGGGATGGGGATTTCGCAAGTGTGGACGTCGCCGTCTATAGAGCCCGCGAGATGATCAAAAGCCATCCGGAACTGATGACCGCGCGCCAGATCGTAATTGACCATCTGATCCGCGATGAGGACTGGCCGGGTGTTCTGCAGGAAACAGAGGTGGCCATAGCCACCGATCCAATGGAAGAAAGCCTTTATGGAATCCGGCTCCGCGCACTTCAGGAACTGGATATGCCCGCAGAAATCGAGGCGTTTCTTCGGCAGATGGCCGTGACATTCCCTGACGATGAGGGCGTCGAGCAGTTGCTTGTGGAACATTATATCGATCAGGGGAATCTGGATGCGGCAGAACAGATGCTGCGGGCCGAGGTGGATCCGCTCGCTGAAGATCACATGCCGACACAGCGGTTGATCGCCTTTCTGAACGATAACCGCGACTCTGCAGCGGCAATTGCCGAGCTGGATACGATCATCGCTCAGAACGGCCCGAACACGTTCCAATTCAAGACGGTGCGTGCAGCGCTGAAATTCCGATCGGGTGATGAACAAGCCGCGATCGCCGAGATGCAGACACTGCTGGAAGGCGCGGAAAGAAACATACAGACCCGCGCTAGTGAGGTAGAATTTGCCCTCATGCTGTTCCAGGTCAGCCAGCCCGATGAAGCCCGCGCTTTGGTTGAAAAAGTCCTGTCCGAGGATGCAGCCCAGGTCAGCGCTCTCAAGTTCAAGGCGTCCTGGCTGATTGACGAGGACAAGACCGGCGATGCGATTGTGCTTTTGCGCGAAGCGCTCGGTCAGGCGCCCCGTGACCCGCAATTGATGACCCTGATGGCCCAGGCGCATGAGCGCAACGGAGACAGAGAACTGATGGGCGAGATGCTGGCGCTGGCGACGGAAATTTCGGGGAACGCACCGGACGAAACGCTGCGCTATGTCCGATTTCTGATCGCGGAAGGTGATCTGGTGATCGCCGAACGTGTTTTGGCCCAAGCCCTGCGCCAGACTCCGGAACATTCCGAGCTTCTGCTTTTGTTGGGAGAAGTATATCTGAGCATGCAGGATTGGGACCGCCTGGAAACCGTCCTTCATGCCATCAGGGATCTGGACAGCCCGGGAACACGGCGCTCCGCGAATGAGCTCAGGGCGCACATGCTGGCCGCACAGCAACGCACACATGAGCTGACCTCTTTCCTGAACGAGCTGGCGGATGATCCCGAATTTGGCCTGCCCGCCGATATCGCGCTTGTTCGCCTGATGCTTACAAAGGGGCAGACGGCCGAAGCCTTCGCCCATCTTGACCAGTTGCTTGCAGAAGACCCGGATTCTTTGCCAATCCGCCTGATCAAAGCCCGCGCGTTGATCAGTGAAGGCGACCGCGGTGAGGCTGAGCAGCTCTACCGTGTCATTCTTGAGGAATATCCGACTACGACGCGGGCATGGATTGCGTTGCACGGATTGGCAACGGAACGGAACGCTCCCGATCAGGCTAGGGAAATTCTGACCGAGGCATTGACCAATCTGCCTGAAAACCCGGCCTTGCTCATGCTGCAGGCGACGGAGTACGAACGCAGCGGGGATCTGGACCAGGCAATCGCAACATACGAAAAGCTCTATCCGATCACCAATCGCTCTCTGATTGTAGCCAACAATCTTGCAAGCCTGCTGACAACACATCGTAACGATGAGGAGAGCCTGCGGCGCGCGCAAGTTTTGGCGCAACGTTTGCGCGGCACACAGGAACCGGTCTTTCAAGAAACATATGGCTGGGTCGCCTACCGGGTGGGAAATTATGAAGAGGCGGTCGCCTATCTTGAACCTGCGGCAGCGGCGTTCCCTGAGCATCCCCTGGTACTATATCATCTGGGGAAAACATATGCGGCTTTGGAGCGGAACGAAGATGCGCTGCGTCTTCTCCATAAAGCCAGGGCTTTCAGCGGGGTTTCTACGGAAGTCGCGTCATTGGTAGAGGCTGAGATTGAACAGCTGAACGCTGTACCCACCAACAGCCACTAACGCAGAGCTAATGACGCCGCTGCATTTCTGCCGCATCTTGTATGTATCAGACTCCCTGCTGATTGTTTTGCAGCTTGTGGGAAGGCATAAGTAGGAAAAAGTGAGAGATTTGAATATGCGTACAGTCATCGGGTCATTAATCGCTCTTGCCCTTACCATGATCGCGGCCACCGCATCATGGGCGCAATCCTATCAAATCCAACCGGGTGATGCGCTGCAGGTTGAAGTTCTCGAAGACCCCACCCTGAATCGGACCATTCTGGTTCTGCCGGACGGGTCCATCAACTTTCCGCTTGCCGGCTCGATCCGTGCGGCCGGTCAGTCGACCAGCGGATTAAGCGCGTCGCTCTCATCGGCGTTGGCCTCGAATTTCAATACGCCGCCGACAGTCTTTATTTCAGTGGCGTCGCTGGCTCCGCCGCCGCTTCTGGGCGGACAGGCCGCATCCGGACCAACCATCGATGTTTTCATCATGGGTGAGGTCAATGTGCCCGGCAAGCATCTGGCAACCGAAGGCACGACAATTCTTCAGGTTTTGGCTCAGGCCGGTGGTCTGACCAATTTCGCGGCTCGCAAGCGCATCGAATTGCGCCGGGCTGACAGTAAAACAGGCGTGATGAGAAAATACACCTATAACTACAAAGGCTCGGGCGGTGGCATCCAAGGCAATACAGTGCTTAGACCCGGAGACGTGGTTGTCGTACCAGCACGCCGCTTGTTCGAATAGGGGCTGATACAGGTGGGGAAATCCAGGAGCAGGCTGTCCACCATTCTGGGGGGCGGGATCGCTGTCATAAGTTCGTTTACACCAGCTGTCGGGCAGCAGGCCTCGACACAGCAAACGACTGCGCAGCAAACACAAACCTCGACACAGCAAACATCCGTGCAGCAGACAACCGTCGCACCGACAGTTGTGCAGCAGACACCCAGCCAGCAATTGATCGCACAACGGGCACAGCGAAACCCGGCCCGAAGGGTCGGCCTGCCGACCGGTCAGCAGATTGGGACCGGGACCGGCCTGAGTGTGACCCTGGATTATCTCTCGTCGCTCAGACATGACAGCAATCTTCGCCTGACCGATCCTTCGCTTGGGTCCACGACCTGGTGGGAGAATACGCTGGCATTGGGTATTCTGAAGCAGACCTCGGATTCGAGATTGGCTCTTGACCTTTCCGGACTGTACCGGATCGCCAATGAGCCGATTATCGGGACGGATTCCAGCTTTGCGGACCCGTCTGCCCGCCTGTCGTATCAGCGGTCGCGCCAGAACAGCCAGCTTGACCTGCTATTGGATTACCGCGAACAGGATCTGGCTTTTAATCGTTCACTGACCGACACCAATCTGGATGGCAGAATCGATGCCGCCGATGTGACCGGAACCATCGGGGATCAGGTCAACTCCTTGGGCAACCTGAATTGGCAAACCGGCCTGAATGATCCAATCGGGTTCCAATTCATCTACAGCTATAGCGAACGCACTTATACAAACACGATCGATCCGAACCTGTTCGACAACAAATCAAGCGATTACACTGCGATCACGACATTGCGGGTGTCACCGGTTTTCCAAGCCAACTTGCGTCTCGGCTACACTGATTTCTCGGCAGAAGACAACGTGCGAACCGATGAGCAAACAACGGTTGTGACAGTAGGGGGGACCTATGACATATCCCCTGTCACCACCGTCAGTGCGAATATCGGTTACAGTCAGGTGGATGACACGCAGCGCACAACCAATACCAACACCGTGACCGAGGATTTCGTCTGGGATTTCGCATGGAACAAAACCCTGCCAGATGGTTCGGCGGATTTTCAGATTGACCAGACATTCGGGGTCAATGGGTCACGGATAAACGCAACGGCCGGCCGCAGTTTTCAGCGCGCCAACGGACTATTCAGCTTCAACCTGGGCCTGACCAGAGGACCATTCGACGAAGTCACACCGATCGGGCAGCTCGACTACAGCTATCAGCTGGCCAGTTCCCGGATCGGAGCAACGGTGCAACGCCGGGTCGGCACCAGTACGCAGAGCATAGAAACACGTGAAACATTGGTGTTTCTGACATATGACTATTTCATCAACCCGGTATCGGGTCTGTCTTTCAGCGTCGATTACATCGACCAGGAAGACGAGGGAACCGGTCAACCCAACCCGCGCCAGCGCGGTACGTTCAGTGCGTCCTATACACGGGCGGTCACGAAAGACTGGGCTGTAAACGTGGGGTACCAATATGAAATGGACGATCAGAACGGCTTTAAGGCAACCTCAAACTCGGTCTTTCTGACTTTGGGCCGACGCTTTTCTCTCAAACCCTGACGTTCATTCACGCGGTTCATGATATCGACAATCAGGACATCCCGCGCCCAATGTCCCGAAAACGGATCAAAATAGCGGGAACTTGAGCCGTCATAATTTCAGGCCACACCTTATTGTGCATGATGGACCGTGATGCATCACCTCGATTCGAAAAACAGCCGCAGTAATATCCTTGAAGCGGCCAGAAGAGGCTTGCCGGTCATGAACACCGTCGGGCTGTTCTGGTTTGTCCTGCTGCTGCTTGGATCGGTACCCGTCTTCTGGATCGGGATCGTGTCTCTGGGCGCCGCCTGGAGCACCCCCGAATACAGCCATGGCCCGCTGATCCCGATCATCTCGCTGTATCTGTTCCTGCGTGAATTGCGGGATATGCCGCCCCCCAACCCGGTTGTGCATGATCGCTGGCCGGGCGTGCTTGTGATTGCCGTGGCCCTGATCATCGCCATTCTGGGCAACCTGGCCCGTATTCCCGATATCGTCACCTATGCCATGATCATCTGGGTGGGCGGCGTCATGCTGACCGTGTTCGGCTGGCAGCGGGGCAAATACCACCAGCTGCCCGTGCTGCATCTGGTGTTCATGCTGCCGCTGCCGCAGTTCGTCTATTGGAAGCTCACGATCTTCCTGCAATGGATTTCGTCCGAACTGGGCGTCTGGTTCGTGCAGATGGCCGGTGTTTCGGTTTTCATCGAAGGCAACATCATCGATCTGGGGGTCTACAAACTGCAGGTGGCCGAGGCCTGTTCCGGGCTGCGCTATCTGTTCCCGATCCTGAGCTTCTCGTATCTCTTTGCCCTGCTTTACCGTGGCCCGATCTGGCACAAGGTGGTTTTGCTGGTTTCGGCGGCCCCTCTGACCGTGCTGATGAACTCGATCCGCATTGGCGTGATCGGCGTGCTGGTTAATCAGCACGGCATCGAGCAGGCTGAAGGCTTCATGCATTTCTTTGAAGGCTGGATCATCTTCCTGCTCTGCGTCGCCATTCTGTTCCTGATGGCCATCGGCTTGCAGCGCCTGGCGCCGAATCCGCAACCCTTTGCCGAGACCATTGATCTGGATACCCAGGGGCTGGGTTCTGTTGCCTTGCGTATCTTTGGCATTCGCGCATCGGTGGCGCTGGCGGTTGCGGCCCTTCTGACGCTTACGGTTTCAACCGCCTGGACCCTGCGGCCCGCTTCCGAAGTGCGGCCTGTGGAACGTGACCCGTTTGTACTGTATCCACGGCAGCTTGGCCCCTGGTCCGGGTCGCCCACCACGTTGGATCCACAGGTAGAACAGGTTCTGGGTGCCAGCGATTACCTCAATGCCACCTATATCAACACCGGATCGGGCGATTTCGTGAACATGTTCGTGGCCTTTTACGACAAGCAGACCGACGGCGACGGCATCCATTCGCCCGAAGTGTGCCTGCCGGTGGGCGGTTGGGAAATCTTCAGCCTTGAACCGTATGAGATCAACCCGGGCAACACGCCTTATGGCCGCTTTACGGTCAACCGCGCCGTGATCCAGAAAGAGCTGTCAAAACAGCTGGTCTATTACTGGTTCGAACAGCGCGGCAAGCGTATGGTCAATGATTTCCGCGCCAAGATGAGCGTTATTCAGGACGGCTTCACCATGGGGCGCACCGATGGCGCTCTGGTCCGGTTTGTGACCCCCATCCTGCCCGGTGAAACCGAAGCGGATGCGGATGCAAGGTTGCAACGTTTCATGGAGCCAAGCCTGAACCGCCTGCCCCGCTTTGTACCGTTTTAGAAAGACGGCAAGCTCGATGTGATCGCAGCGCCCTGCCCACCAGATCTTTCCCCTGAAGTCATTGCATCCCGGGTGTCAGATGGCATTAAGCACTATAGATTGCACAATGATCTGTTACTGATATCTGAGGGATCAGGTTTTTTAGTTCTTGGTATGTGGGTGGAAATGTGCCTGCGGCAGAAACGATTACGACACTTCGACGCCGTTCACTGCGCCCGGTTCTGGCACTGACTCTGTTTGCCTGCCTCGTTCCCCTGTGCGTAACCCCTGTTCTACCGCTGACAGATTTCTACGCCCATATTGCCCGCTATTATATTCTGGCCAAGTTGCCGGACTCGGTCATGTTGCAACAGAACTACGAAGCCGCCTGGCAACTGCTGCCCAATCTCGGGCTGGACATTCTGGGCACAGGTATCATGCATGTACTGCCCCCGCTTTTGGGGGCTAAGCTGATAGCGGGGTTGATCATTGCGGCCCCGTTCGCGGGTATTCTGTATCTGTCACGTGTTTTGCACGGCCAACTCTCGGTACTGACCGTTTTTTTGGCCGGTCTGGTGGCGTATAACCATATTCTGATCTGGGGTTTTTCGAATTTCCTGCTTGGATTGGGGGTTCTGCTGGGCGCAATCGGATACTGGATTGCGACACAGGACCGGCCTGTCCGGCAATTGACCGTGACTATGTGCATAGGTGTGCTCCTGTTTTTCATTCATGGGCTGGCCTTTGCGCTGTGGGGGTTACTGTTGGGTGCGGTCGAGCTGTCACTTGCTCTTGGACCCGGCCACCCGGGGGGGCGTACGCTTTTTTACAAAGCTTCAAGGCTTGCGCTGGTCGCCGTCATACCAACCCTGTTGTTTACCCAAACGAAAACCATAGGTGCGGGAAGCACCATACCGATAGAAAGTATTCTCGCCCATGCCGAACAGGGAACATTATGGGTTCGGCTGAGCACCGAAGCCTATCTGAGAGTTGATGGCTTCCTTCGCGTGGCCGAAACCACATGGCAATCGATCGACTGGGGCTTTGGCATCGTATTGTGGGGCGTACTGATCGGCGGGCTCGTGACCGGGATCTTGCAGATCGACAGACGCATGAAGCTTGCAGTGGCCCTGTGCGTTCTGCTGATCCTGATCGTACCCCCGACCCTGTTCGGTGTCGGGCATTTGGGCGAACGCATCCCGCTTTTACTTCTGGCGCTTCTGGCCGCAAGCCTGTCTCTGGCTCCCGATGTAAAATCACCGTCCCGCGAAATTGTCGTTGTGATGATCGCAGGGCTGTTTCTGGCACGAAACCTGATGCTGAGCATCGGATGGTATCAGGACAGCAGAAGTTACGTCTCGTATCTTGAAGCACTGAACAGCCATGATACGCGTAGCCTGGGCGCGGGTGCCTATGTCGAAGACGCCAGGAATCCACGCTTTTTTCGGCCCAATTGTCGACCCCTGTCCTTTCTCATGATTTTTAACGGCACCGCGATCCCCACCTTCGCCGATCCCACCCAGCACCCGCTGCACATCATCGGGCCGCTGGCCCAGGTGCAAAACGTGGTTCAGAGCGTTGCCTCGGACGCACATCATACAGTGCCATCCGCAATAGCCACATTGTCAAACGCCAAAGCTGACACAATTGTCGTTTGCTCGACGGAATCGTTTCCGCCAAAGATCCAGGGATTCAATATTCTTGCGACAACCGCACCATGGATATTGTATCAAAGATCAGCTTCCAAATAATTGTGTATCCCATGATAGTGCCAGTGACCTAGAGAACCGCAAATGAGTGAGCATAATGTGCATGTGATTTCGGGGAAGCCTGCGCTGTTTATCGCAGATCGATCAGACGGGCGGGATAACAATTTCAATCTGATCCGGATCATCGCGGCCAGTCTTGTGCTGGTGTCACATGCCTATCCTCTGAGTTTAGGCGCCGAGTTCGGGCAGCCGTTTGAATCCACACTGCATGGGCTGTCGCTTGGTCTGATGTGCGTATGGGCTTTCTTTGCAATTTCGGGTTTTTTCATTACACGCAGTTTCGACCGGAACCCGTCTGCAGCATCATTCCTGATAGCCAGAGCCCTGAGGCTGTTCCCAGCGCTTGCCGTGGTAACCGTGATCACCATTCTGGTTGCCGGGCTTCTGTTAACACAAGCGCCCCCTTCTGTTTTTTGGGGCGAAGCCGGTAGCTACTTCATCCGCAACATGCTGTTGTTCAAACTGCAATACACATTGCCGGGCGTGTTCGAATCCAACCCCTATGGTGCTGCGATCAATGGCTCGCTCTGGTCTCTTTCGTACGAGGTCACCTGCTATGTGGGCGTCCTCTTATGTGGCTTGCTTGGATTTTTGGGAAACAAAAAGATTTTTGCCAGTCTAACGCTGTTATTCCTGTGTTTCTATACAGTCATCGTCGTATTCATTGACGTTAATCCAAGGATCGAGGTCCTCACAAGGCTTGGTCTGCCTTTTCTATCGGGAATGGTTTTTTACATCTGGCGCCGGCACGTACCATTGTCCTGGTCGCTGCTGGCCCTGTCCGCCGCGTTGTCCTTTATGGCCTGGTTCACACCACTGTTTCTACCTGTCTTTGCGATCAGCCTGTCTTATGCCGTGATTT
Source organism: Ruegeria sp. P10 (assembly GCF_056534925.1). NCBI lineage: Bacteria > Pseudomonadati > Pseudomonadota > Alphaproteobacteria > Rhodobacterales > Roseobacteraceae > Ruegeria > Ruegeria sp. P10. Next base: position 14,733 of record NZ_JBQERJ010000013.1, on the reverse strand, counting down.
TTGCCGGCTATGTCAAAATCCCGCTTCTCTTGCGCTACAACAAGCTGGGCGATTATTCCTACGGGGTCTACATCTACGCGTTCCCGATCCAGCAACTGGTGGCGCAGTCTGGCGTCGTGACGCCAGTCATCAACATGGCGATGTCTTTCCCCCTCTCCCTGTTATGCGCGGTCCTGTCATGGCACTTCATTGAGGCTCCGGCCATGAAGCTTCGGTTTCCGAGGAAAGCGCATGGGCAGGCAGGAACAAAACAAGTAGCAAAGTAGCGCTCTGGCCGATTACCCCTTCCAGATCCGCTGATACGCCGCGATCAGCGCGGGCACCTGATGCGGCCAGGCCATTTCGGACTCGACCCGGGCGCGGCCATAGCGGCCCATGGCGGCACGACGTTCGTCATCGGCCAGCAATTCGGTGATCTTGTCGGCCATATCCACCGGATCGTTGGCCTTGGCGTAAAGCGAGGCTTCCTGCGCCGAGAACCGCCCTTCGGTCACGTCGAACTGAACGATGGGTTTCTCGAAGGCCATGTATTCGAGGATCTTGTTCATGGTGGATTTGTCGTTCATCTCGTTCACCCGGTCCGGGTTCACGCAGACATCGGCGGTTGACAGGATCTCGAACAGATCATGATCGGGGGCGCGGCCAGTGAAAGTGACATACTCTGACAGGCCCATTTCAGCAGATTGTTCGCGCAGCTTGTCCAGGCTGGGGCCCCCGCCCACAAGGCAGAACTGGATATCGTCGCGACCCTGAACCTTGACCAGATGCGCCACGGATTCCAGCAGCAGGTCGATCCCTTCCTGATCACCCATGACGCCGACATAACCCACCATGTATTTCCGCCCGTTGCGCCAGGCCGGGTTCGGCGGCAGATGCTGCAACCGGCTGAGGTCGGGGCCCGATCGGACGACAAACACATCCTCGGGCGCCATGCCGCCGCGTTCGATGGCGATCTTGCGATAGCTTTCATTGGTGGCAATCGACACACGGGCCGAGGCAAAGGTCAGCCGCTCGAACGTCTTCATCAGTTTCCAGAAGAAACCGCGCTTGTTGAACTTGGCCTCGTAAAGCTCGGGGTTGATGTCGTGGTGATCGAACAGATAGCGCACGCCAAACAGCTTGAAGGGCAGCGCCACCAGAAAGATCAGATCGGGCGGGTTGCAGCCATGGATGACGTGAAAGCCGCGGGTGAATTTGATCTTCAGCGACAGCCAGCTTTCCCAGAACAGCGCCGCGCCATATTCCAGCAGATACCCCAGCGCCCCGCTGGCATCCAGCGGCAGCGGGTGGCGATAGACCTTGATGCCCTCATCTTCCCACACGCGTTCCTCATGGCCCTTGCCGGTTGGGCAGATGACCGAGACCAGCGCGCCTGCGGCGGCCAGCGTGCGCGCCTCCATCCAGACGCGGCGGTCAAAGGGGACGGGCAGGTTTTCCACCACGATCAGAACCTTGAGGCCCTTCAGGGGCTGGCTCTGGCGCAGCTCTTCGAACGAGATCGGCTGAACGGCGGGCACAGGGCTAGTCATATTCATAGGTTCTTACCACCTCTGCATCACCCAGGTTCAGATCATTCACGATCCGGTTTGAACCGACCACCAGATCCCAAGGCCCGGCCTCGGCCGTGGCGCGGTCTACCAGCAGGCTGCCCACGTTGGGCAGGTGGGTAAAGGCATAACCAAGGTTCTGCCCCCGCAGATCGGCCGGTTTGATGGCCGGATCATAGATCGACAGCTGATAGCCCGCCTGCAACAGGCGCCGGGCGATATCGACATTGGGGCTTTCGCGCAGATCATCGGTTCCGGCCTTGAAGGCCAGCCCGGCCATCAGCACCCGGCCCCCTTCGGGCAGCCGCGCCATGATATCCTGCGCCTGATAGGTTTTATGCGCCTGATTGGTCTGCAACAGGCTGTCGATCAGATGCGTATGCGCCCCCACCTCACCGGCGATATGTTGCAGCGCACGCACATCCTTGGGCAGGCAGGACCCCCCGAACGCGCCCCCCGGACGGGTGTAATAGGCCGAGATGTTCAGCTTGGTGTCCGAGACGAAAATCTCGTGCATGGTTTTTGCCGACACGCCCATGCTGTGACAGATGCGGCCCACCTCATTGGCAAAGGCCACCTTGGTCGCGTGCCAGGTGTTGTCGACGAATTTGGTGATCTCGGCCTCTTCGAACGCGGTATAGAACACCGGCGCATTCAGGCCTTCGTGCATCTCGTCCATCACCGCCGAGCGATTTCCGTCTGCCGTGCCGACAACGATCTTGGGCGGGTTGAAGAAATCATCCACCGCCGAAGCCTCGCGCAGGAATTCGGGGTTATAGACAATCTCGATCGCCTGACCCGTCCGATCGCCCAGATAGCTTTGGAAGATCGGCTCGATCAGCTGCCGCACCGTGCCCGGCCGGAAGGTGGATCGGTACGCCACGGTCAGCGGTCGCGCGCGGTCGGGCGAAACGGCCTTGGCAATCTGCCGCGTCACCTCGGCCACGAAATTCATGTTGTGCGACCCGTCAGTGGAACTGGGCGTGCCGACGCAAACGATGGCCAGATCCACATCCGACAGGTCGGGGATTTCAACCGTGGCGCGGATCAGGTTCTTTGCAAGCGCCTCGGTCAGCAGTTCGGCCACCTTGGGTTCCTTGATCGGAGGCTGCCCGGCATTGATTTCCGAGACCTTGTCGGCATTCACATCGACGCCGATCACCTCATGCCCCTCACGGGTCAGACAGCACGCTGCCGTGAACCCCACATACCCCAGACCAAAAATCGCAATCTTCATACTGTTATACCATCTTGAAAACAGGCACCGGGTCCAGAAAACTCCGGGCTCTTCTACTTGTTACCCTTGCGCAGTCAGAATCCAATCTGAGACACTGAGGCGAAACTTCATTTTTCTATGTGATATTCTGCGCCGACTCGCCGCGACGGTACTGATTGAAACATGGTGTACCTCTCTGAAACTGGAAAAACATGCGATTTCAACACAAAAATATACTTACAGGTTTGACTAGCAGCCAGCCGACTAAATTTCTAGAACAGCAAGTGCGGGTTTTTGAAGCGACGTTGAGGGTAGCCAGATTAGAAACATTGCTACGTTGATAAGTTTTTTGTTCCGAGTATGGAAAGGCAAGCCTTTTGAAGCCTCCAGTTGAACCAGGCGTGACTATCGCCCCGGGCACACCCGATCACAGCGCGACCCTTACCAGGGGGGCCGCAACATTGTTTGCATCAGGCGTTTTCAGCCAGTTTCTAGGCGTTTTGACATTGGTTGTGACGGCCCGTCTTCTGACGCCAACGGATTTCGGGATCATTGCCTATTTCATAATCGCGGCCGCGTTTCTGGAAATCGTCCAGCGGGCTGTTTCCATGATTCTGATCCGCCAGCCCGAAATCACTGACGATCACCTGAACACCGTGTTTACGATGCAGGTGCTGTTGGGCATCTTTTCGGCACTCCTGATCTGGGCCAGCGCCCCTCTGATGACATTCTTCGGGCTTGCGGAACTGACATCGCTGATCCCCGCGCTTTGCTTCATTGCCATCGCAACTTCCATCAAAAGCACACGCTTCCCACTTTTGGAAAGAGATCTCCGGTTCGGTTTCATCGCAGGCGAAGAAACGACCAGCCGAATTGCATATACATTGATGGCCATCAGCCTCACATGGATCTGGCGTGATTACTGGGCCATCGTGGTCGCCAGCGTCATCACTCAGGTCATCCGGGTCATCTGGTCCTTTTCCGTTGCCCCGATGCGGCCCAGGTTAACGCTCCGATGCTGGCATGACTGCATTGATGTGTCATCATGGTCACTGGGGGCCCAGATCACCCAGTTTCTGATCAACAACATGCCCCAGATTGTCATCGGAAGCATGCTGGGTCTGGCCGATGCAGGGATTTTCAGGGTCGGCTATCGCCTTGTGGTCCTGTTCACCAGCCAGATCATCGGCCCGTTGGAACGGGTCGTTTACCCAAGCCTTGCCAATACTTCCCGGACCCAAGGCTCCAGCCGGGAAGCCTTCGAACGGGCCAACGCCATCCTCTTAGGGATCATCGTTCCAGCCAGTGTCGGCATGGCTCTGGTTGCCAATCACCTGATCGTTGTCGTGGCCGGTTATCAGTGGCTGGCCGCTGCACAGGTCATCTGGGTGCTTGCCCCTTTGAAAGCGATCGAGACATTGCAGGCCAATGTTCGGTCTGCAAGCTACGTCGAAGGCTCTACAAAGCGCCTGTTTCTCCGCAACACAATCCTGCTGATCGCCACAACTGCGCTGACGGTGCTGGGATCGAACTACGGCTTTACCGGCGCGATCCTCGGCTCCGGAGCCGCCAGCCTGTTTGCGATCGGTCTGGCGCTGATCATGGCCAAGGATTTCGGAACCGGTGGGTTTTTGGCACCGATCCTGATGGCCTGGCGTACATTTGCGTCGACCTTTGCCATGTTGCTTGCCGTTCTATTTGTCAGCAGTGCCTATGGCAGTGGCGACGCAGTGGGATGGGCTTACGAGACAGCGGAAGACCTGCCGCTGCTACGTATCCGGTTCTCGGTCAAAGTTCTCGTCGGAGTTTTTGTCTATGTTGGCACACATCTGCTGCTCTGGCGCCTTGCCGGGAAGCCAAAAGGGTTCGAGAGCCTGGCGCTGGAGCTTGCCGCAAAACTCAAACGCAAGCTGTCCAAGGCAGCGTGATGGCCCCGGTTACGCTGACCTCACTCTGCATAAACCGCCCGCCTGATCAGGCCACAACTTCACTTTTGAGTTGCGCTATTATGTGATCGATATGCGCAGCCGAAAGGTACTGGTGCACTGGCAAAGATACGACATTGTCTTTCAGGGTCATAGCCTCGGCCTGCCCTGACCAGTCGAGATTGCGGTTGAAGCCCGCCCACCAGGCAGTGGCACCAATCCCGCTTTTTTTCAGCGCCCGTACGACCCGGTCACGCCCCGCGACTATGATCGGCATATTCAGCGGACAGGCATCGACCGGAAGCTCCGGAACAAGCATGCGTATCTCGGGAAACTCGTTGAAAGCATCCCGGTACCGCTGCCAGTTTGCCCGTCGGACCGCAATGGTTTCTGCTACGGAATAGGCCCGCAATGGACGGGATGTGAAGACACTCATCTGTGCGCAGCGCAGCGCCGGGTCGAAATAATAGTGCCCCGGAATGTCTTCCGGTTGATCCCCGTCACTGTGGGGCAGCGGTTCTTGTCGGCCGCGTGCCTTTTGAAGCATGGCCTGCATACGAGACAGCCCCAATACGGTTGCCAAACCAGCGCGCAAAAGTGTTTTGGCCACGTCCTTGCCCGGGGCAGGCCGCGGAAACGGATGCCTAGCGCTCAGGTCCGGCGCATTGATGACCATGGCCCCACCACCCGGAACAGGCACAAACTTGTAGAAGCAGAAAACCGATACGTCTCCGGTGCGGCCTTCTGCCGGCGAAGCACCGCTGAGAAGGCTCAATGCACAATCTTCGATCATCCGCAGCCCATGCTGATCGCACAAGGCCCGCAGGTCCTCCAGGTATGGCTGCAGCACACCAAAATAGTGGATCACATATATCGCCTTCGTCCGCCCGGTAATAAGTGGCGCAATCCGTGCGGGATCGGCACGCAGGTTTTCGGAAACCGGATACAACCGAACCGAAAGGCCCGCATCAATCAGCGGGTCGACCTCGGAACCGCAATTATAGGCGGGGGCCAGAACTTCATCCCCGGGTTGCAACCCCAAAAGGTCACAGGACGCCCGGATTGCCACGCGGGTATTATAGCTCCAAAACACCGACCGGTCCTGGAACAGGGCTGTGTACCCGCCAGCAGAATCCCGGCGAAACAGATCGGACAACCGCATGACAGGATCGCCGCAATAAAGTGCGTTCCCACGGTCAGTCATTCGATGCCAAACTCAGAGGCCAAAATTTACCCGCACCCGATCTTAATACAGTCTTGTCTTTCAAGGTTTCGCACCGTCAAAATATTACCTCAATATACTGATCTAAATGATTTGACTTTTATAGCTACTTTTCGACAACAACGGTCCCGGTACGGTCACGTTTTAAGTGTTCACAGAATGTGGCAGTGTTAAAAATTTGGAATGTAAGTGGTTAACGAGAGCGAAGCATCATGGTTTCATCGCCGCCCGGCACGAGTAGCGAATACGCTGTATCTATCATTATCGTGAACTGGAACACCCGGGACATTCTTCGGGACTGCTTGGCGTCCATTGCGCATGAGACCCGGCTGCCGCACGAAATCATCGTTGTCGACAACGCCTCCAGCGATGGCTCACCTGAAATGGTGGCCGATGAATTTCCTCAGGTCCGGTTGATCGCGAATACCAAAAATCTGGGCTTTGCCGCTGCCAACAATCAAGGGCTCGAGATTGCTACAGGCGCCAAGCTGCTGCTGCTCAATCCCGATACGATCATCCTAGATCATGCTATCGATGTTATGAGCGCCTGGCTCGACGCGCATCCGGATGTCGGATGCGTCGGCTGTCAGGTCTTCGAAGGCCCTGAAACCATCCAGTTAACCTGTTTTGCCGATCCCGGACCGCTCAGCTTGGCAGTGATCGAATTCGGACTGAAACGGCTGTTTAGCTGGCCGGAATATGGGGGCTGGGACCGGACAACGCAGCGCGACGTGGATGTGGTGTCGGGCATGTTCATGCTGGTACCACGCCCGGTCTTCGAAGAAGTCGGTTCGCTGGATGACGCGTTCTTTATCTATTCGGAAGAAGCTGACTGGTGCCGACGTATCCGCAATGTTGGCAAACGCTGCGTCTTCGCGCCCGAGGCACGGATTCTGCATCTTGAAGGCGGCTCGAAAAGCACCGCTCAGATCAAATCGCGCATGTATGTGCAAAAGCAAAAAAGCAAGACGATCTACGCCAGAAAGCACTACGGCCGAAGCGGTGAACTGATAACGCGCGCGATCTTCCTCAGCAGTGCAATGTTACGCGGGATTGCCTTTGGCTTGATCGGGCTTCTACGCACCACGCCCGATCACAAGGCCAGGCTGCGCCTGTCCGGAGCGGCAATCCGGTATCATCTTTTCGGTCAGGAACCGATGGCATGAGGGACGCCATTTCCAACAATGCAGATATCGAGCTTGAGTGTGTCGAAATACCTGCACACAAGCTGAGCATACAAGCTAGCTGGGACAGTTTTGTCTCAGCGTTGGGTGCCGAGATATATTTCCTGTCCGACTGGCAATCTGCCTGGTGGGACCATTACGGCAAAACGTTTGCCGCCAGCCGGCATCCCGTCAGCTATATTCTGCGGAACGGTTCAGAGATTGTTGGCGTTCTGCCCTTTTGCGTTGAAACCCTTTGGGCCGGCCCCATTCCGGTGCGCGTCGCCCGGCTGGCGGGCGTGGATCCTAATTTCGCGGTCATGGAACTGCCCATTGCCGCCGGTTACGAAAACACAGTTCTCGGGGCTGTCATTGAACACCTGACCGATCATTTGAAATGTAGCGTCGTAAGCCTGTCGCCCTTGTCAGAACGCGCAGGGCAATTGGAAAACCTGCGTGCCCTGAATGGGCGTGGCCTATCCGTTTTGCGCGACATCAGCACCCGCGGGCATACACTGATGACTCTGCCTGATACCTTTGATGCGTTTATGGCCTCGCTTTCGAAAAGCCGCCGCCGTGAGGTCCGGCGGGACATCAAACGCCTGACCCCGGCAGGTGAGGTCTTGCGCACTGTTAGTTCCACGCCGGAAACCGTCGATGCAATGATGGATCGGTTCATCGCATTGCATACGCGACAATGGGAGGCCGCCGGAAAAGGGGGGCATTTTTCCGACTGGCCGGTTGCGGCAGCGTTCTATCGCAGCCTGATGCAAGGCCTGAGCCCGAAAGGCCATGCGGCAATCGATGAACAATGGCGGGATGAAACGCTGCTGTCCAGCCAGTTGCGTTACACCCTGAACGGCAAGGTGCTTTGGTGGCTGAATGCACGGGAAGTCGATGCCGAATTTGCAAAGGCAGGCCTGGGCCGCGTCGGTCTGGTCACGCGTGTTGAAGAGTTGATCGATCAGGATGCGCACCTGATTGAAGCCGGCGCCGGCGAGTATGAATACAAGCTGAGCTACGGAGGAGATTTGGTGCCGCTTTACAATATCGTTCTGGCACCTGATCGGGCTTCAGCGCGATTACGAGCCCGCCTATTGCTTTTGTGGGCGGATGCACTGCATTTCTTTTACTACCGTGTCTGGTTCCTGAAAGTCCGCCCGCGGCTGGGAATCCGGCCGAACAGCCTCTGGAGCAGCTGGATACGGATGCAATTATGAACACGACCCTCTCGTTTCAGAAAGTCACCGCGGAAGACTGGCCCCGGATCAGCGCCGGTTTTCACGATCTGACATACGAACAGACCCTGACGTATGCGCAGGCCGCAGCACAACGGATCGGCGCCACGACTGATTTTATCACCCTGTCAGATCAGGCAGGTCAGCTGACCGCTGCCGCCTGCCTGCGCGTAAAGCGCGTGCCCGGCCTGGGGCGCGGTATCGCCTGGATCGCAGCAGGCCCCATGATGCATCACCGCGAGCAGCCCGAAATCGACCAGGACCGGCTGGATGCAACATTTGCGGCACTGCGCGCCTATGCCCAGAAAACCGGGCATATCCTTCGGCTGCGGCTTCCCGCACTGCCCTTTTACGACGTACCAGCAATAGATCAGTCTGCCGCAGCAGCGGGTTTTTGCACCACCGATCGCTCTCGGCCTTATCGGACAGTCGTCATCGACTGCGAACAGGACGAAGAAACATTGCTCAAGGCGCAACATGGCAAATGGCGCAACCATCTGCGCAAATCGTTGAAAAGCGATCTGTCGCTGGAAAGCGCCCCGATCTCCGAAGCCTCAGGCAGATTTCATGAACTCTACCAGCAGGTACAGGCCACCAAAGGGTTCGAGCAACCTGATATCCCCCCCGAATTCTACTATCCACTTCAGGGCGCTGATTTTTCCCACGAGGTTCTGTTTGCCCAAAAAGATGGTGTCGACATAGCCGGCATGACAATCGGCCGGACAGGGAATTTCGCAGTCTATCTGTTTGGCGCGACAACGGATGTGGGGCGCCGCTGCAATGCCGGCCATTATCTGATGTGGGAATCCATCCTGAGGCATCGGACACAGGGCATAAAATGGTACGATCTGGACGGTATCGACCCTAATATCAATCCGACCGTCACAGAATTCAAACAACGGACCGGTGGAACGGACTTGTTGGCGGCCGGACCTTATGAGTACCGACCCGCCGGATTGGGTTCGGCTTTGATAGGCACCGCCGAAACGCTTCATTCCCGCTTGAAAACAGCACGCTAATGACCACTGGAACGAGTATCATTTTTCACGGCATCGGCACACCGGAACGTGCCCTGGAACCGGGTGAGGCCCCTTACTGGCTGTCAGTCAGTCAATTCGAATATGCGCTCGACCGGATCGCCCATGCCCCCGATCCGGACCATTTCACGATCACTTTCGATGATGGCAATCTGTCAGATTACAGTATCGCCCTGCCCGCCCTTGCGGCCCGCAACCTCCGGGGGCGATTTTTCGTACTCACCGATCGGATCGGGCAGGTGGGCTCGCTGGATGTCGAACATCTTCATACCCTGCGCGACGCAGGCATGACAATTGGAAGTCATGGCATCGGTCACACGATGTGGCCCACCCTGGATGATGCTGCACTGACCGAAGAGCTGTGCGCATCACGGGCGCAGCTTGAAAAAATCTGCGGACATCCGGTGACAGAGGCGGGCATCCCCTTCGGGCGCTATGACGCAAGGGTCCTTAGGGCCTTGCGCGATGCGGGGTACACCGCCGCCTGGTCCAGCGATGGCGGCAATTGGCGCGCAAACAGTTTTCTGCGGCCACGGACTTCGTTGCGTGGTGACATGTCCACGCACGAGATGGGTGCCACTTTATCCGGTCAAATGCCGCCCCTGCGCCGTTTGCGGCGGGCTTTGGGAATGTCTCGGCGGCGCTGGATGACGACCGGCTGAACCGGTTCTGACAGCCCGCCTTGCTGGTAGCTCGGCCGGAACAATCTGTGGAAACCGCGTATAACGCAATTTCCTGCCTTCAGTCGGTGTCTGTACACTGTCGCCGCCCTGGCTTTCCTGATCATCAGCATCAAAAAGCCAAACCCCCGCCCCCAAAAGAAACATGAAGAAACAGAAGGTAGAGTCCCACAAATGCACCGTGATCGCGGAAACACATAGGCCCAGCAACGCAATCAAATACCCAAGACGGGCGTCTGCGACGGCGCCGGTCAAATTCCTGTTGCCGGCTTGGAAAAAGACAACCAACACCGCACCCAACAGCAGAAATAGCCCCGGGAACCCATGCCGCAATGCTATCACCAGCCAGAAATTGTCCACCGTGGTCAACATGGCCATCCAGTGGGGTCGCGTATAGTCATTCAACCCGATTCCAAACAACGGGTTCTGCAGAACATCGTCAGAGGCGAAGGTGAAAATATTGATCCGCGTAAATGCGGTGCCCGGTGTCAAAGTGAAGTGTGTTGCGAAGATCTGAAACATAGTCCGATTGGAACTGACTTCGCCGACGAAGTACAAAAAGGAGAAAATATAGAGAAGAATTTTCCACCTATTCTTCAGGAACCAAAATATCCTGTTCCACGCCATCAGCATCATCTGAAGGATGACATTCATGAAAGCACCCGAGGACAAGGAACAGAAGACGGTGCCCCCAACGATGGAAACGAGACCAACCTTTTTGTTAAAGGATTTATTCCATCCCAACACATACCAGGTAAGTGCAAAAGCCGGTGCACAGAACACTCCAAACAAAATCGGATGCGGCATCGTTGTCTGAGCGCGCAGCAATCCCAGTCTCGGTGGAAAATACCACTTTTGATAAACACTCATCACCTTCCCAAACAGATTCAGGAGCGGCATCTTACCCGTGACAGCTTCATAAGCCGCAAACGGTAAGAGAACCATGATCAGAATGAAGAGGCATTTCACAAAAAACCGGAACGCATCCAAATTGCGAATATAAGTTCGGGCAATAAAATAGGGGGTTAGCGTTTCTATCATGAACATTCCGATGAACTGCCACAGTTCCTGAATGCCGTGATTGACGGCCAAAGTCAGGCTGGCCCAGAACGCAAAGCCGATCACCAGGAAATCGACCGCCCTGATTCTACCTGCCTTACCGCTCAGCCATCCAAAAACAGCAGGGAACATGTAAAGAAGCAGGATCACGCGATAGCCGTTGAGTTTCAGCCCGCCAAGAAAGAAATAGAATGGCATCGCAAAAGATATGACGAGCAACATCAGGACAAGCGGTTTTGTCACCTGTTCTCTCGTTTTGGCTGATGACACAGCAATCATTCGAATTTCCTGCCCTTAACTCAAGTAACTCTTCAAAAACCAAAAAAACTGGTGGCTTTCATAGCCACGCCCTTGCCATTAAACACGCCAGCGAAAATCATCCATGTCAGTCTTCATTGAGTGGGATAGTTCTTTGCCAGCGTTGATCCGGCATTCAGGCGATCCATGAGACTGCCGGGACGCACGCCAAACTCATTGTACCCCTTTTCCCGCCCCAACGCATGGTAGATGAATTGCTGATCATAATACCCTTCCTGAGACGGGTTTTGATCCTGAATCATGGCATTGTTAAGAAGCACCCAATCGCGCTGGTTTTCATACCCCATGATGTTTGCCGCGGCGTTCTGTTCGATGACAACGGATGTCGAGTCCGGTGAGATATTGATTACCGGCACAGAATGGCCACCGGGCACATTGATCAGAGAGTTCTTTCTGACCGAAATGTTGTCGGAACCGTAGATGGAAATGCCGTGGACATGGCCGTTGTAAATCATGTTGTTTTCGATCAGCACGTTCCGATGCCGCACCTCGGGGTCTCCGATGTTCTTTCCATCTCCGCCAGCCCAGATCGTCTGGGCAAAGTCGCCGGCACCTACATCGAAGACATTGTCCCGGATCGTGATATTGGCGCTTCCGCTGTTATTGGCCCGCTGGATCTGGATCATATCGCGGTGATCGCCAACGCCATCGGCCCCGCCAAAGTTATGGATGTAATTGTTCTGCACCAGGATGTCGTCGACATTGTCGAACACCAGACCATCCGAGCGGATCGAATGCACGTCGCTGTCAGTGATCTTTATGCCGTCTGTATTAATAGCGATGATCGCCTTCCACCATGTGAGAAACTCGGAATTTGAAATATCGACATTGGCGGCGTGGAACACCAACAGACCTGTACCAAACCCCGCCCCGTCTTCTGGCGTTCCGGTGCCGCGTGCAACATCCCCGCTGAACACGGAGTTGGAGATAGTGATGTTCCGGCTGTTGCGAACAACAAAGTTGGCCAGGTGATACGGGTCAGCGTTCTTGAAGGTATAGTCGAACCTGATGCCATCCAGATGGACATTCTCGGCCCCGTCAAGAATGGCGACACTGAAACACGCGAGGCTGGCAGGATCAGCCGATCTGATCACCACCGGTGACGGGAAAGCCTTGCCCAGTTTCAGAGTACCATAGTTTCCGGGTGCAAGCAGATAGACCTCACCGCCACGGGCATTCTGCAAAGCACTTGCCAGCGTTGCTGCGTCGGAAATAGCCTGACCTTGGGTTTGGGCCGTGAATCTGGGTTTGAATTGCTGCCTGTCGCAAGGGGTCTTTGCATGCAAGGCAGGGCTAAAGAACAGCAGGATCGCACCTGCCAGCGCAAGAATACGTGATCTGGACATGACGTACCTTTCTGATCTGCGACCGTTCGAAAGCTTAGTCGAACCCCCGCATACTGTCTATTGTGGTGCCCCTCGGATCGCATGACATTTCCGAGACACTCAGCGGTGCTTTTCCGGGGTGGTCTCAATTAAATCTGTAAGTTGCCGTAGGGGCACCGGGCAATTCATTGCCGACACCTACCAGAGATACGCAAGGACGCGCCGGAATAGTGGCAATTATGTGTTCATTGTTGCTTAACGGGAATCAATTATCCAAACAGACGCCAACCGCCAAGGGAAATGGAACAATTCCCGGTATCGAGTATCGAGTTCACTCGGAAATGAAGGCAAAGGGACGCCATTGTCCCAATACAGGCAACAATTTCCAAACATAGCCATATTTAGGCCACTCTACTGCCCTCGGGCAGCTGTTCCATTTGTCCTGGGTGTGCGGGAACTCGTGCGCTGCCACTCACAGCGCCTATGAAACAGAAGGTGAAATATGTCGACGACAATTACGGTAACCTCTGCGGCAGAGCTGAACCAGGCCTTGTCACAGGTGACAGGTGGGGAAACAATACTGCTTGCGGCCGGCAATTACGGCAAGCTCAGCCTGAATGGTAAACAGTTTTCATCTAACGTAACGATTAAATCCGCTGATCCGAATGCGAGCGCAAGCTTCTCTGAAGTGCATCTCAATGGGGCGTCGAATGTAACGTTCGACACGATCAAATTCGATTACACGTACAGCTCTGGAGACTATCACTTCCAGAATAAATTCAGCGTCACCAACAGTTCGAACATCACATTCCAGAATTCGAACTTCGACGGTGATTTTGCCAGCGGCACCGGAACATCTGCAGATGGCACTGGATATGGCACCGGTCTGATGATCTCCGGTTCCAACAATATCGACGTCATCAATACCGAATTCTCGAAATGGTGGAAGGGCGCCATCGCTCTTAATTCCGATGGGGTGAGCTTTACCGGGAACGACGTTCATTCGATCCGCTCAGATGGTCTGGTGTTCGACAATGTAGACAATATCCTGGTCGAGAATAACTATATTCACGATTTCGGCGGCGCTGCAGGCGCAGGCGATCACCGTGACATGATCCAGATCCAGCGCGCAAACGGCAGCGGCAGTGACAACATCACCATCCGCAACAACGTCTTTGACATGGGACAGGGAGACTACACCCAGACCATCTGGTTTGGCGGTGACGGCAAGGATCTCAGCGACCCAAATGTGCTGCACCACAACGTCCTGATCGAAGGGAACGTGATTTACAACGGCCACCTGCACGGCATTTCGGTTTACGGCGTCGACGGAATTACCATCACCAAGAACTCGGTTCTGCACGTAGACGAGAAAACCCAGACAGGCGGCATTGAAATTCCGCTCATCTTTGTCTCGAACGGCTCCAAAAACGTCACGATCACCCAAAACATCACGTCGCAGGTTCTGGGGCATAATGGTCAGCCGGACTGGAACGTCGGCAACAATGTCCTAATCAAGCCCACAGAGTACGACCAGCACTTTACCTATCAGGCCACGGCGCAGACGGATGGCTACAATCAGTACGTCGTCATACCAGGAAGCCCGGCGGACTTGGCAAATGCGGGTTCGGACCTCGCAAACAGCATTACGGGCCCTTACATCGACTGGCTCAAAAACAACGGGTATACTGTGATCAGCGCTCCATCCCAGCCCAATACTGGAACGAGCCAACCCAATATCGGGGTGAACCCACCTGATACCGGGACAAGCCAGCCTGACACTGGGACGAGCCAGCCCGATACCGGAGAAACACAAACCGGGACAGAGACGTCCCCTCCGGCCACAGAGCAGCCTCAAACCGAGGCAGAGGCGACACCTCCCGCTACAGAACAGCCTCAGACCGAGGCAGAAGCGACACCTCCCGCCACAGAGCTGCCTCAGACTGAGGCAGAAACCGAAGTCGAAGAACCCGTCAACATTGCCGAACCTGAAGGCGAACTGA
>NZ_JBQERJ010000012.1:0-114905 GCF_056534925.1 Ruegeria sp. P10 | reverse complement strand
TCACAAAAACTGTCGCGGGATGGAGCAGCCCGGTAGCTCGTCAGGCTCATAACCTGAAGGTCGTAGGTTCAAATCCTACTCCCGCAACCAAAAAAATACCAGTCAGATATCAAACATTTAGCGCCCCAAGGGGCGCTTTTTGCGTTTAGGGCATCTCACCACGGTGCTACACCGGTGCTACGCTACACAGCAAAGATCAGCTATCAAAGCGTTCTCATTCTGACGCTTCCTGAAGCCGAATCTTACCCCATCATGAAAACTAACCCGCAGTTTCCGTCTGCACTGTCAGCACCGTCAGCCAAAACCGCGAATGTCGGCTCAGAGCCCAAAGCGAACATGGTTGTTTCGCGGAAGTTGTGTTTTAGGTTGTCCACTTAGTAGCGATAGTGGCACCTAATGCATAAATCGGGTTCAATCCAACTGGAGGCTGGCAATATCAAAGAAGGCATCTAAATTCCCGCTCTGAGGCCTCTTACATTACATTTATCCGTTGCTTGCAAATTCGTCTTCCGGCTCTTCATCCGGGGTTTGATCTGCTCCCTCCGCTTCTCCATCAACATCATCGTCCTCCTGGCCGTCGGCATAAAGGCTTCCGTCGTCCGAAGTGCCAAGCGTGGCTTTTACCGATTCTTCATCGGGATTGGAGGCGCGGACGGCGCCAAGGACGCGGTCTTGCTGTTCCTCCGCGATGATTGTGTCGTCAGAAAAGTCGCCTTTGTAGTGCCCCAACAGGCTGGCTTCCGCGTCATGCACCGCCTCCGCAGCCGCCAACTGATCGTCGGTCGGCTGCCCTATCTTATTTCCGTCCTCATCTGTTGTTACGTCGTGCGCATTTTTCACCGCTTGTGCGGTTTCCAAGTCTTCGGGCGCAATCGTACCGGGGGTGGCCGCCTCATCGGCAAGAACCTGTTCAGCTTCCTCCAGCGTCATCGGAGCCGTGTCCAAATAGTCATACGCCGCAGCAATTTCCTTCACTTCTTCAGGGCTCAAGTCGTAATCTTCACCCATGACATGATTGAAATTTGCGTCGGCTACGGCAAGGCCAGCGGCCAGGCTCACCGGCCCTGTACCTTTCGCATACTGTCCGTTCGCGATATGCGCGAGTTTTGCATTTACACTGGAGTTAATGGCACCATTTAGTTTGCCGAGGTTACGCGGGGCAAGCGTGCCATCATCAAGGAGTTTTGCTTTTCTGCTTGGTGGTCTCGGGGATTGCGCGACACTCGCTTTACTTGTTCGCGTTGTGGTGGTCCGTGCCTTGTTCCCTTTGAATAGACCTTTGACACCGTTTTGCTTCAGGTTACGACCCAAGGCCTGAAAGTCTTCCTTCACAGCCCGACCCAAACGACTGCCGCTCTTTGATTTATGACTTTTGCTGGCAGACTTCGTTCTTGTCCCGTTTAGCGTTTTGTCGGAACCCCATCCCTTTTTGGCACCTTTTTCACCGCTGTTGCCGCCCTTTCCGCCACCATTGCCACCTCCGTTATCCCCTTTTCCGCCGCCGTTGCCCCCACCTTTTCCGTTACCATTTTTTGCATATGCGTAATCGGTGGTGAAAACGGTCACGATTGGCGCGACTACAAATGCAGACAGCACGAGTGCGGAGACACTCACTTTAAGGAAGTTCAACACGTAAGAAATCCTTTTTACTTAGCGAAATACAGATTAGTGGCGACGCGCAAATTCCACACTTAAGAGTGTTGTCAAAACGAGGCCAGAATGTGGCAACTATCCGACATTTCGGAGTGGATATTTTTAATTTAACATTAACAGCTTAGCCACTACTCCCAAAAGAATCGCTGGGGAAGCATTAATACTGTTGACAATAGTAATTGGCTTGGAGCTTTTGTCTCCAAAAGCGGTCAAAAAAAACGCTAAAACTGAAATAATTTGAGCGTTAATCTTCGGTTAATGTGGGGTTTGAAAAAGATTAGTCAGTTTTTCACGAGTTGACTATGATTAAGCAAAGCAAAAGGGATCTACTCCCACCTTTAAGTGACACCAAGGTCGAAACTTTTAGCCCAAACAAAAATAGCGCCCTAAAATCTATGATAAGGAAGGCTATAATTGTTTTTCCCGTATTGCTGTATTTTCTTCTTTTGGCATTTTTTATAAATAGAGCGTCCGCCGCAAGTTATGTATCGATCCTGTAGTGGAAGAAGGCTTTTGCCCTGAGATGGGCGATGAGGGTCCGCGCTTTTAGGCCCGACAGCGAAAGATAACTCTGTTCGTCAGCTCCGCCTGCTGAGCAATCCTTCAATTGATTCCGGAGCTCTGCGCCGCAGCAAACGGCAGCTTCGTCCGCGTAGCAGACGAAAGTCGAACCAGACAAACGCAATAGGTGGAGCAACAAAAAGGCGCCCGACCCAAGGGATCGAGCGCGTTAGCCAAAAAATTGTTGTACGAACTTTCACCGACTGCTCAATTCTATCACCCGCATCCCGGCTTTGCCTTCCCGACTGAACGCGATGTTAACCCCCTGACGCCGCAACACGGGCTGAACCCGACGTAGCGCTGCCCCAAACCGCGCCTCGGACCGGGGAAAGCTCTGGCTGTCCTCTGTCAGCGCAGGAAAGCGATCCCGCAAGGTTTGCTTCAACTCGGTTGCAGTGCCGCCCCAACGCTGACGCCCATCCATCAGCGACAGGATTGCCAGCGCGACCGGGTTGGCGTCAACGGCGGCTTGGTCGCTGCGGGCGCGATTGGCCGCGTAGGAGTCCAGAAACGCGCCCTGAGTCCACCCAAGGGAGTCTTCGGCAGCAACGACCCATTTAGCAAAGTCCGCCATCCTAGGGGCTTCTGAGAGGCTTACAGAGTCAATTTGACCCAATGCGCGGGATACCGCGTCCAACAGCGCGCCCAGAATGTAGGGCTTGGCCTTGGCAAAGTCGCGGTTGAACGCGCCCAAGGTTTTGCGCCTGCCGGGTGGGATCACCGGCAGATGAACGCCAATGGCGCGATCCGCCAGATCAGGTCGTGCGGCCAGATCGGGAATACCGTTCAGCAGGCAAGGCCGGGTGGCGTTGAACAGCACTTCGTCGCTGTCGGTGTGCAGCTTACGGGTGCCAAAGCCGCCACCCGTAGCAATCCGGCAGAAGGCGTCCGCCATCATCGGGCGGATGGTAGAGAGATTGTCAAAGCTCAGAACATGATTGTGCATCGCGGCAATCACCAAATCCTGCTCGGAATTGGGCGTGCTGCGGGTGCTGGGCTGGGCCGGGTCGATCAGGTCGCGCAGCGTTTGTGCAGTGGTGCTTTTGGCGCTGCCCTGTTCGCCTGACAGAGTCAGGATAGGGTAGGGGCCTTTGGGGTGGAAACACCCCAGAACCCATGCCACCAACATGCGGAAATCATCTTCGCTGTCCACGTTCAGAAAATCGCGCAACAAGTCGATGCCATTCTCATGCCGTTCCGGTACTGGAAGCGCCTGCATGGCTGGTGAGCGCCGAAACCGTGCGGGCGGGTGGCTGACCACCTGCCAGCCCTCGGAGGTGATCGCCACAGCCTGCCAGTCGGTGTCGCCAAGATCGAGATAGACCGTGCGCCCGATGGAGGCGATGCGGCTGGATACGGGGTAGGTCTCGCCTTCGAACCGGGCCACCCCTTCCAGCATCCGGCGCTTGTCATCTAGCGCGGCATTGGAGGGGGCTTTGCCCTCGGCCTTGTAATGGGCATAGGCCAGATAGTTGCGGAAGGTCGCGGAACCTACAGGCCAGTGCTCAAAGTGACCCTTGGCCCGTAACGTTACATAGGGCTCACCCTGTGGCGTGTTCCAAAGCTCAAGCCCATCCACCAGCGCCGCATTGTCATCGTTACGTATAGGTGCAGGTTCATCCCTATGTATAGGTAACGTATATGGGTCAGGGTTTTCCTTATGATACATAGGGGGATGCGGATCATTAGCGGCAGGCGGAACCATACTTGTAAGGTAGGCGGCAGTTGCATCCGGCAAATCACACGCAACGCTGTTTATCAGGGCGTCAATCTCGCCTAGCCCCCAACCTGCGGCAATGGCATCGGCCACGTCCCAGCCCCTATGTATTGGTTTAGGGATCAGATCTGATGAATCATGCGCTTGAATCAGTGCGTCACTGATCGGCAGGATCAGAGGTGTCGCCCTATGTAATGTAACGAGCTCTTCGGCCAACTTGGCGGCATAGCTCTGTCCCGGCTCATCATGGTCAGGCCAGATAATGACAGTACGGCCTGCCAACGGTGACAGGTCAGTTTTTGCCAGCGCCTTGCTGCCTCCAAAGCTGGTAGAGGCCAGATACCCCAAGCCTGTCAGAACATCGGTACACTTCTCCCCTTCAACCCAGATCACCGGCTGATCCGGGTTCGCCTGGGCGATCCGGTCCAGATGATAGACCGGGCGCAACTGGGGTGCTTTCCATGCGCCCTTGGTCACGTCGTAGGGCAGAAAGAACTTGCCCTTGCCGTTGCCCTCATAGCGATTGGCGACGAGCACAGGCGCACCCGTTCTGCTGCGATAAACATGCTGGGTATCAGCGACACCGGCTGTCGGGTGGCGAAGGTCGGGTAGCGCGCTCATGCCTGCACCCCCAGACGCTGGGCCAGCGCACGTGCGGCCTGACCTTGCTGCACCCCGTTCAGATAGGCAAAGAGGCTGATGGCATCCCCGCCTTTGTCATCCGTCGCGAAGTCTGCCCACAGTCCGCTGTCGAGATTGATCCGAAACGAACCCCGCGACCGATCTGCGCGGGTGGGGTTCAGCGCCACCCATTCGCGCCCAATGATCCGGCCATCTGGCAACCATTCGGCCAGTAGAGTTTGCAGATTGATCCGGGCCAGTTCAGCAATGGCCGCGAATTCGATAGGCTTCCAATTACCAGTCATTCGCAACCACCTCCTGAAGACGCGCGATCTCGAACGCTTCTACATCTCCCATGCGATAGCGGACCAAGCGGCCAACTTTGACATAGGCCAGCGGGTAGCGCTTGGTGCAGCGCCACGTAGCAAGGGTGGTTGTGGACACGCCGAGGCGTTCCGCGACTTGCTCGGGTTTGAGCAGGGTGTCTGCCTGTTTTGCGATCATGATAACCTCCATCAATTTTGATCGATGAAGAGAAACCTAGAGAGCGATTGGGCAGGTCGAAACGCGTGAAGCAGGAAAGAAAAACTACTTCCTACGTAAGAAAACATGCCGGTTAAATGCCACATAATGTGGCGAAAATATGACTACATCACCCGCATTACCGTGACCACACGCGCGCGCGTCAGGTCCGGATCAAGTTTTTGGCCGATCAAATGAATCGCATCTACTGCGGTTGCTTTGTTTTGCTTTGTGGCCGGATCGTAGCGGCCCGCATTAAAGGGGCGCATGGCATTGCGCTCCCAATAGGGGCGGAAGGCGCGGGCTAACGCCGCAATCGGCTGGCTTTCGGTTTTCTTCGGCCTGCGAGACCAACGATCCAGATCGGCCTCATGATAGCTGCTTGGGGTGTCATGCTCGCCCAAAGCAACCGTTTCTGCGGTCGCCTTATGCAACAGTTCCAGAAACGCCGCGATATGGCCAACAGGATCGCCCGGGCCAAATGCGCCGTCGATCAGGTTTGCAATTCCGGCGGCGCTTGGGTCGGCTGATCGGGCTTGCGTTTCCAGCGCGTCGGCCAGTTTCCCGGAACAGTTTGGTGAAGCCTGCACACGGGCAAGGTCCACTAAAACCGGCTCAAGCTTGGCAGACAATGCGGACAGGCGGCGGTATTCTATTGCCCCCGGTTTGCGTCGGCGCATTTTGCGGCGCTCGCGGACGTAGGCTCGCGCCGCTGCCTCAACCCCTTTGCGCAGTTCGTCAACATTGGCCTTTGGGCCAACCAGCATCTCAAGTTCGAGCATGAACCGGGCATCATATAGGCGGTGAAGTTCCGATAAGAAACCGTGGCCCGCCATGAGGCGCTGCCAAGGCACGGTCGATGCTGGTTCACTGTCGGGTAGGGTGTTGTCAGCCTGTTCCATAATGCCGCTTGTTCAGGAAAACCAAGCAAAACGCCAGAGGCTGACAAGGCTGACAGTGTTGACGGTGAATTTGGAATGGCACATGCAATCCGGACTAGCGCTCCACTTAGCATCAGGATCAGCAACGCGAGATGTGCTTTGGGACCAATTCAGCTTCCTGAACGACCGATCCATGTCAGAAAACAGCGACTTGACGAAAGTATCAATATGATGTTCGGTGCTATCAATTTGAAATGGTGCGAGAAGTTAGATGTTTGGATTGTTTTCTGGTGCGGGAAATCGTGCAAATGATATTAAGCTGGCTGTTGCCATAGAGCTCAAAGTTTCCAATCAAAAATTCTTCTATTTCGTCCTTAAGATGGCGAAGTTGAAGGACAAGAAAATCGTGGAACTGTACGACAAAATGCGCGAAATGGCGGATTCTGATCGCCACACCGAAAAGCTGATGGCACTCAGTCTGGCAGAACACCTCATTCCGGAATGTGACCAAATAGCGAGAATCCCTGAGATGCAGCACGACATGGCGGTTCTCATGAGGTTCCAAGACCAATTGATCGACTATTACAATGCCCACTGTGAAGAGGGGAAGGAATTCCAGAAGAGCTAATTTAGGGAAGACTTAGGTGCTTAGCGCCTCCACTCGCGGTACTTTGAGTGACCGCTTTATGAGATTTTCTGCGAGGTTTTCGACATATCATCTACTTTGCAAGCATCCCAATTTCATAAAATACATGGCATCGTGAAGGGCAGCTATGGGCTCATTCCCACGCTAGGTTGCTCTTGAAAACATCAACTCGGTCGCCTTGTCCACACTCTCCCGGACCGGATCAAGGTTCAGTCGTGCATAGATTGCGGTAGATTGCTGCGACCGATGCCCAAGTGACTTCCCAATGATGTATCCATTGGCCCCGGTTGCCGCTTGATAGCTGCCCAAGGTACGGCGCAAGTCATGAATGCGCAGGTTGTCGATTCCAGCTTCTTCTAGAATCCGGTTCCACGCCTTCTTGGGGTCCGCAAGATGGCCGCTCTTGCCTGAGCCTTCGAACACATAGGGGCTGTCTGACTTCAATTTCCGTTCGATCAGCAGTTCAATTGCCTGCTGGGGAAGGTGAACAGTCAGTGGGTCGGCGTTCTTGGTTTCCTCAATCCGCCATGTCGCCGATTGAAAACTGATATCCTTCCACATCATCGCCAGCGTATTGGACTTCCGCGCACCTGTGAGAAGGGAAATCATGAAGAAGTCCCGTGCGACTTCGTTGGGTTCATTTGCCAGTGCCTCGAAGAACCGGGGCAACTCGTCAGGCTGCAAGAATCTGTCGCGGCTTTGTTCCCGAAACTTTTTGATGCCGACAGCGGGGTTCACGCCCTTCCATCCCCATTCAATCGCCTTGTTGAAGATGGAGCGAATACGTTCAAGCAAACGATTGGCTTGATACAAGCCGTTGTCCTTGCCGATCTTCGCATGAAGCCTTTCTACCTCGGCCCGATCAATGCTGGATATCTTTCTGCGGAACCAATGCGACAGATATTTGTTTACTTCCCGCTCGTCATACTTCCATGATTTCTTGTGAACTTTGGAGTACTTGTCCATGTATTCGGCAAAGAGCGCTCCAAAGGTCATTTCATCACGCACGGCCTTTTTCTCTTTTTGAGGGTTAGCCCCAGACGCAATGCCACCCTTGGCCTTTGCTGCTGCCTTGCGGGCTTGTTCCACAGTCATGTCTGGAAACTTGCCCAGAAGTAGCCGTTCTGGACGCCCTTCAATCCGTTTGTACAAGTAGAAGCTCTTTGATCCTGCCGCTGTCACTGCCAGTATCAACCCCGCTTCCCGTTCGTCATAGTAGTAGTCCCTCGAACCTTTCTTCGCGGCGGGTGCTTTCAAAAGGGCGGCTTTGGTGAAGTTCAAACGGTGACTGGCCACGGTGTATCCTTGAATTGTCTTGGTGCTACCAAAAAGTTGACGGTGCTACACTGGTGCTACATCAGGGAGCAAATTTGAACAATGTTGAGAATACATGAAGCAATCGGAAAAAGTGGCAACATACTGATAAGTAAATAAAGAAACAGCTTTAACAAATATCAGCAAACAGTGCCCGTGAGGCTCATAACCTGAAGGTCGTAGGTTCAAATCCTACTCCCGCAACCAACTTTAGCGAACAGTCGTCGGAATCAAGGCCCGCCTCATCAGCGGGTTTTGCTTTTTTGGGCATAGTGATCAAAGCGCCCTGCATGTCCAGGATGCGGTTCTTGGCTCCATGGTCGTATGAAACAACAACCCGATTCAGCAGTTCGTTCAACTCAGAAGTTCGTGCAACTCATCGCTCGTTCTGTAAGTTGCTCTGATACCCAACCTTCTGCCACTTGGGCATAGAGTCTTCCACCTTGTCTCAGCATGGCGGGCTGGTATCGCCATGTGGGTTTGCCAGCATTGCCGGTGGGATGTTCCCGATGGTGCTGTGCGGTCTTTCTTCGTTGTCGTATCTACGCCATTCCTCCATCTTTTCGCAAGCATCTGCCAGCGACAGGAACCAATGCGTGTTCAGGCATTCTGCCCTGAACTTTGAGTTGAACGCTTCGATGAAAGCATTGTCGGTCGGTTTGCCAGGGCGGGAGAAGTCGAGCGTAACGCCGTTGTGGTAGGCCCATAGATCCAAAAGTCCCGAGAGATGAAATCGCTGCCGTTGTCCCCCCGTATCGTCGCTGGGAATCCGATCTGCCGACACACTCGATCCAGCGTTACAACAACGTTTTCGCCCTTTTTAGCTGAACCTTGGGGCAATGGCGGGTGAGACGCGCGAGAACGTATCGACCACGGTCAGAATACGTAGCTTGCGGCCAGTCGCAAGCTGATCATGAACGAAGTCCCTTTCGGCAGATTGCACTTGCGCAATCGCCTATCGGGCAAGGCATGACCCACACATCATTGGGCCTCGCGGCATCCGAACGATCCTCTTTCAGCTTGGCTTTCACCCGCCGTTTTGGTGATTTGTTCCGTAATTGCAGCCTCATTGCGTGGTAAATCCTGTGGACTTTCTTGACGTTGGCTGCCCAACCCTCCGGGCGCAACACATAGTGCACACGCCTGTATCCATAGCGAACACGGGTCTCGCAGATCTCCTTGATACGCCGATTCAGGACGGCCGGATCGGTGCGCCGGGAAACATACTGGCAGGTCGATCTGTCGAACCGCAACACCTTGCAGGTGCGTTTGACAGACACTCGCCAGTCTTCCCGAACACCGTCGATAAGCTCGCGCTTCCGATCCGGCCTCAGAGCTTTCGCTTGATGACGTCCTGCAACATCTCCCGATCCAGCGTCAGTTCGGCCACGATGCGTTTCAGACGGCCGTTCTCGCCTTCAAGCTTTCGCAACCGCCGCATGTCGGATGGCAACATCCCCGCATACTTCTTCTTCCATTTGAAGTAGATTGCCGAGCTGATCCCAGCTTCTCAGCACACTTCGGCAACCGTCTTGCCTTCTTCGACCTGCGTCAAAACAAACGCCTTCTGTGCGTCCGTAAATCTCGCTGCTTTCATCGCTTCCGATCCCGCTCCAACGAGGGATTCGTCGCGGAATACTCTAATCACAAAAGGCCGGCAAATCAGGTTTCAGAGCATGAGCTCTGAGCTGTCAGTCTTTCGTGCCGACGTTTTCTTCGAACGCAACCTTGAAGGCGGCCTGTTTCTCGGGGCTGGCCTCGGTTTGATATTTCGATTTCCATTCATCCATCGTCATGCCGTAGAAAATCTCGCGGGCTTCATCCTTGCCCAGTTCGATTCCCTTTTCGTTTGCCGCTTCCTGATACCAGCGCGACAGGCAGTTGCGACAAAACCCGGCGAGGTTCATCATGTCGATGTTCTGAACGTCCGTGCGGTCTTCCATCAGGTGCTTTTGCAACCGGCGAAATGCGGCAGCCTGAAGTTCAATTTCGGTTTGCTTGTCCATGATCTGGCTCCGGATGGCGATTGAGTTGCTTCTGACCTAACAATCCAGTGGACCCGTTACAAGAAACGGACGTGCCGAAGCGCCTTTTCACATCAGTTTCAAAGCCAGCCACGGCACGATGCAGAAAACCAGCGTCAGGATTTTGTAGTTCGCAAGATACCTGAAATAGGCGCGTTTCACATCCGGGCGTTCCATCCGAAACATCCTGCCGTGAATGCCGGCAATCCAATCCTGCAAAAGCAGAACCATCAGGGTGGTAAACAGAAGCACCGCGATATTGAGCACGGCCATCCAACCAAAAAACATCGTCAAAAACTCTTGTGTCATGATGACCCCCTTTCCCCGTTGATATGGGAAATGAAGGCCGTGCTCACAACAGCGTGATGCGCGGAAAAGCATGCGCAGGACTTGCGGTCAAAGGTCGCTGGCTTCCAATGCGTCCTGCAGGATTACCGCCAACCGCTCGGCCCATTCCCTTTGACCCGTATGGTCTGCGATCAAGTCGTTGCGCAGCTCGATCAGTGCGTTGGGGCGTCCGAACGCGGTACAGTGTTTGTCGATCGCATCCCCCGGCAGAACTCCGGTATACGGCTCGTTGACGCCAACGCACAGATCTTCCTCGGCCTGAAGCCTTTCGATCAGCGGGCCAGAGAACCGCTCGTCCGAGGTGTGCAGCACGCCAATGTGCCATGGGCGGGGCTCACGACCGCGCAGCTGGCGCGTAAAGGAATGCATCGAAACAATCACAGCATGGGGCAGGGCCGCCATTTGTGCCAGTGCCTCGTGGTAAGGGCGGTAGCACATATTCAGGCGACGCTCGCGTTCGTCATCATCTGCATGGCGATTTCCGGGGATGATTGACCCGTCATAGAGCTTCATCAACAGCGTGGGATCGTTTTCACCCCGGTTAGGGTCGATGACCAACCGCGAGAAGTTGGCGGCAATCACCGGTGCGTTCAGGATCTCGCCCAAGTGTTTAGACACCTCATACGCGCCCACATCATAGGCGATGTGGCGTTCCATATCCTCGCGCGGCAGGCCGAGGTCGCCACCATTTACGTCTGGGGGAACAGTGTTGGTTGCATGGTCGCATGTAATCAGCCAGCGAGACGGGCGATCCGCACCGTGGACGAAAAATGGAGTGTATGTCATGAGCCTGTCATCTTGTTTGCCGCAGATGTAGGGCAGTTGCTTTGGAAAGGGAATTGCGCAATAAGCATCGAAATGATGTTTGCGGTAACATTTCGCGAAATCTGATCTGCAAACTTGAGATGACGTAAGGAGGTCTATGCCAATGCGACGCCTGAGAAATGTGAAAATCGTGGCGACGCTGGGGCCAGCGTCAAATGACTATGACACAATTCGTGCCCTGCACGAGGCTGGCGCGGATGTCTTTCGTCTGAACATGAGCCATGGCAGCCATGATGAGATCCGCGAACGGCACAAGATCATTCGGCAGGTGGAAAAGGATCTGGACAGCCCGATTGCCATTCTGGCCGACCTTCAGGGGCCCAAGCTGCGCGTTGGTGTCTTTGCCAATGAAGCAGAGGAGCTGGAAGAAGGTGCGTCCTTCCGGCTCGACCTCGACCCTGCTGCGGGCGACACCAAACGTGTCTGCCTGCCGCATCCCGAGATTTTTGCGGCGCTTGAGCCGGGCGCGCGCCTGCTGGTGAATGACGGCAAGATCCGACTGATCGTTCAGGACTGTGGGCAGGATTTTGCAAATTGCACGGTCGAGGTGGGTGGCACGATCTCGAACCGCAAGGGTGTCAACGTTCCTGATGTGGTGCTGCCGCTGGCGGCTTTGTCGGCCAAGGACCGAGAGGATCTGGAGTTTGTCTGCCAACTGGGTGTGGACTGGTTGGCGCTGAGCTTCGTGCAGCGCGCCAAGGACGTTTTCGAGGCTCGCGCGCTTGCGGATGGTCGCGCAGCGATCCTGTCCAAGATTGAAAAGCCTGCGGCAGTTGAGGCGTTTGACGACATCCTTGATGCGTCGGACGGGATCATGGTGGCACGCGGCGACCTGGGTGTGGAACTGCCCGTGTCTGCCGTGCCTCCGATCCAGAAACGACTGGTCCGTAAATGCCGTGGGGCAGCCAAGCCCGTCATCGTCGCCACACAGATGCTGGAAAGCATGATCGAAAGCCCGATGCCGACCCGTGCCGAAGTGTCGGACGTTGCGACGGCGATCTACGAAGGCACTGATGCCATCATGCTCAGCGCGGAATCGGCTGCCGGTGCCTATCCGATCGAAGCGGTGCAGACGATGAACAAGGTTGCCATCGAAGTCGAAGCCGACCCGACGTATACGCAGATCATCGCAGCCTCGCGTACCGCCAAGGGAACCACCGTTGCGGACGGGATCGTTGCCGCCGCGCGTGAAATAGCCGAGAAAACCGATATCAAAGCGATCTGCTGCTTTACGCAAAGTGGCACGACAGCCGCATTGACCGCGCGCGAACGTCCCGGTGTTCCGATTATCGCGATGACGTCGCTGATGGGAACGGCGCGCAGACTCTGCCTGAGCTGGGGTTGCAACTGCGTCATGACGCCCGAGCTTGAACGGTTCAAAAGCGCGGTTGTAAACGCAGCGCGCGCCGCAAGGGCAGGGGGCTTTGCAACTGAAACTGACCAGATCGTTGTCACCGCCGGGGTGCCGTTCAACGTACCGGGTACCACCAACATTCTGCGCGTGGCACCTTGTGACGAGCGACTGATCTACAGCACGGATCCCGAATAACCAGAACGGGTATCAAAGCCCGGACACCCGTTGACCAACCGGCTCTTTCACGGCCTCCATGACCGTGAATGAGCTGGTTTGGTGAATCCCGGGCAGCTTGTTGATTTTCTCGCCCAGTATCATCCGGAAATGCGCGATATCGCGGGTGCGGACAGTCAAAAGATAATCGAACGACCCTGCCACCATCAGGCAGCTTTCGATTTCCGGCACATCGCGTACGGCCTCGTTGAATTTTTCCAGGGATTGCTCGGCCGTTGCGGTCAACGACACCTGTACGACGGTCAGAAGGGCCAGGCCCATTCTCTCTTTGTCGACGATGGCGCTATAGCCCTTGATATAGCCGTTCTTTTCCAGCCGTTTCACACGTTCGGAACAGGGCGTATTCGTAAGGTTTACGCGCGCCGCAAGCTCAACTATTGAGAGCCGGCCATTGGCCTCAAGCTCGTGCAGGATGCGTTGATCGATATTGTCCAATTCTCTACTAATCAGTAAAACTTCCTGTTATTTTAGTGCAAAACGACAATTTCCACTGAATATAGACCAAAAAAATCCCCAATTCCTAGTGAAAATTCCTGATACTTACCAAAGGGTGGTCTTATTGAAAGTTCCAAGTTCCGGCTGCCCTGCCGGGGGCACGGGCCTCGGCCAAATGAAAAATAATGGAGGAACGACATGACAACAAAGATTGTCATAGGACTCGACGGGACAGAGACCGGTGAGCGCGTGATTGCCTTTGCCAAGGATTTGGCAAAGTTGATCGGGTCGTGTGAACTGGTGGTCGCTTATGTGATCGAATGGTCCCCTTACACCTTTCAGACACCGGAAGAAAACGCACAGCGTCACAAGCGACGGGAAGAAGAGGTTGATCTGGCGACGTCACGTATCGTGACACCTGCCGTTGAGGCCCTCAGAGAGGCTGGTTTTGAAGCGCACGGTGTTGTTCGCCACGGCGACGTGGCCGAGACCTTGAACGCCATTACAATGGAAATGGGCGGCTCGCAGATCGTTGTCGGCCGGTCTTCGGCGGACGGGATCAAGAAACGTATCTTCGGCAGCTCGACCCAGAACCTTGTGATGCATGCCGATGTTCCGGTCACGGTTGTGAACTGAAGGGAGGGACAAAATGAGAATGCTCAAACAACTCGGCGCCTCGATGGCAGCCGCCATTGTCGCCAGCCCTGCCTTTGCGCAAGATGCTCCGGGGCTTGATGAAAAAATCAATCAGACATTCGCTGATCTGACCGGTCCATTCGTCAGCTTCATCTTCGCGCCATTCCCCGGGACCAGCTTCCCATGGATCGTGATGTGGCTGGTGATCGCTGCGACGGTCTTCACGCTGTATTTTGCTTTTGTGCAGATGCGGTTTTTTGGCCACGCAATCAGTCTTGTCAAAGGTGACTATTCCGACCCCAATGATGCAGGCGAGGTCAGCCATTTTCAGGCTCTGGCCACGGCGCTGTCCGGAACAGTCGGTCTGGGGAATATCGCGGGTGTTGCCGTCGCCGTCGGCATCGGCGGACCGGGCGCAACCTTCTGGATGATCCTGGCCGGTCTTCTGGGGATGGCGTCGAAATTCACCGAATGTACGCTGGGCGTGAAATACCGCAACGAGTACGAAGATGGCACCGTTTCGGGTGGCCCGATGTACTATATGTCCAAAGGGTTCAACGAACTGGGCTTGCCGGGCGGCAAGATCCTTGCGGTTTTGTTCTCGATCTTCTGTATCCTTGGCGCGCTGGGTGGGGGCAACATGTTCCAGGCCAATCAGGCGCATCAGCAGATCGCGGGAATCGTGGGTGACTATCCGGGCTGGATTACCGGGCTGGTCTTCGCAGCGGTTGTTTTCATGGTCATCGTCGGCGGCTTGAAGTCTATCGCACGGGTGACCGAGAAGGTGGTGCCGTTCATGGGCGTTCTCTACGTTCTGACCGCTCTGGTCATCATCTTGATGAATGCGGATATGATCGGCTGGGCCTTTGGTCAGATCTTCGCCGGCGCCTTCACCGGTCTGGGTGTTGCAGGCGGCATGGTCGGGGCGTTGATCCAGGGCTTCAAACGTGCGGCGTTTTCGAACGAAGCGGGTGTTGGCTCGGCAGCGATTGCGCACTCGGCTGTTCGGACCAAGGAACCGATCACGGAAGGCTTCGTTTCCTTGCTGGAACCGTTCATCGACACAGTGGTGATCTGCACAATGACCGCTCTGGTCATCATCATCACCCAGCAATTGATCATCGATCCGGAAACCGGAAACTACATGCTGAATGAGGCCGGCACGGCGATTGCCACTGTTGACGGCAACTCGGGTGTCAGCCTGACTTCTGCCGCCTTCGGCAGCGCGTTCGGTTTCTTCCCGTATATCCTGGCGGTTGCGGTGATCCTGTTTGCCTTCTCGACCATGATCAGCTGGTCCTACTATGGCCTCAAGGCCTGGACCTACCTGTTTGGTGAGGGTCACACCAAAGAGCTGGTGTTCAAGATCATCTTCTGCATCTTCGTCGTCATCGGTGCCGCAGCCAACCTTGGCCCGGTCATCGACTTCTCGGATGCGGCGATCTTTGCGATGGCGGTGGTCAACGTCTTTGCGCTCTACTTCCTGATGAAAGTGGTGCGTCAGGAGCTGGCTTCGTATTCCGAGCGCCTGAAAACCGGTGAAATCCGGAAATTCGAACACTAAACCCAATCACTGGGGCGGCCTTTGTCGCCCCAGTGCCCGATCAGCCGGCAAAAAGCGCAGAATCTGATCCAAACCCCCTTGCCAGTATGACCGAACTTGCGTAAACGGCGCTTCTGATCGCGTGACCGGCCGAGATGGCATGCCGAGTCGCGTCTGGAACCGAACCCGAAAAAGGAGACGGAAATGCCTAAGATGAAGACCAAGTCGAGCGCCAAAAAGCGCTTCAAGGTGACTGCGACCGGTAAGGTCCTTGCTGGCCAGGCCGGCAAACGGCACGGCATGATCAAGCGGACCAAGAAATTCATCCGCGACGCCCGTGGCAACACCACCCTGTCCGCCCCCGACGCCAAGATCGTCAAGGGCTACATGCCCTACGACCGCTAAGAGGAGATTAAGAGATGTCCCGCGTTAAAGGTGGAACCGTAACTCACGCCCGTCACAAGAAGGTCATCAAGGCCGCCAAAGGTTACTATGGCCGCCGCAAGAGCACCTTCAAGGTTGCCCGTCAGGCCGTCGACAAGGCGAACCAGTATGCAACCCGCGACCGTAAGAACCGCAAGCGCAACTTCCGCGCGCTGTGGATCCAGCGTATCAATGCTGCTGTCCGTTCGCATGACGAAGCACTGACATATTCCCGCTTCATCAATGGCCTGAACCTGGCCGGTATCGAAGTGGACCGCAAAGTTCTGGCTGATTTGGCCGTGCACGAACCGGAAGCGTTCGGCGCGATCGTCGCCAAAGCTCAGGCCGCTCTGGCTGCCTGATCCTCTTTCGAGAGACAGTGAAAGAAAGGCCGTCCCATTTGGGGCGGCTTTTTTGTTTTCCATGGATTGGACGTCGGTGTTAAGCACACTCTGGACATCGTCCGGCAGTCGTGCGCACCTTAAACTATGTCGCTGGTACAAGACTTTGAGCAAGTTTTAGAAACTGCCTTGCCACGTGATCCCAGCTTTCGGCGGATCGAACAGACGGCGATAGACAGTTGCATTAGTGATGCCCGAAGATACGCTTCAGAAGGTCTAAAAGAGGCCTTTCTGTTTTCAACAATGCGCCTACTGGCACTTCCCGACAACGGGCACACACGGCTGATTCCGAATGATGCCATCTCGGTGCTCCCGCTGAGATTCGTGAGCATCGGAACTGCCATCCAGTTAGTTGGTAAGGCACCAGAAACAACTGCGCCCAGAGGAAAGCTGGTTGCAGTCAACGGTACACCATTAAGCCGAATCGAAGCCGCTTCAGGAACATTTCTGGCAGGAACGCGCCAAAGGAAACGGGTAATCGGATCGATTATACTGGTGTGGCCCTATGCTTTGGCTCGTCTCGGTTTTTCCTCAAAAGACGAAACGACCGAGTATCGCGTGCAAGACGAGAACGGTCAGATATCCGAATTCAAAGTGGAAAACAGTCATACGGTTCCTGCATCAACGCTCTACCCGAGAAACGAGCATGGCCGGGCCGATCCGGCTTGGACACCCGAGAGACTTGTGGAGACTAAGGGCTGGCGGGGACTTGGGCTTTCGATACTGTTGCCCAGTTTTCTCGATTCAGGAGAAGGTGCGCTGCCGAAAGCCATCTCAGGTGCAGCAGAACAAGTACGCGTTTGCTCGGAAAAAACGCTCTTGATTGATATTCGTGGAAACACCGGTGGCGACTTTCTTAAAACGATGCCCTTGATCGACGCCATCTCTGAAAACGCAAGCAGGCAGGTTGTTGTGCTTGTCGATAAATTCACGTTTTCGGCTGCGATAGTTTTTGTCGCCATCCTCAAACATCGATTGGGACCTAGGCTCAAGCTCATAGGGGAAGAAATGGGTGACGGGTTGACGTTTTTTGCCGAGGGAGGTTCGCTCGATTTGCCCACCAGCGGGGCGGTCGTTCGATACTCATCGGCTTTTCACGATTGGGAGAGCGGAACCAGCGATGAAACCACACCAGCCGAGATCGCGCGGCAACTAGTTCCGGCTGGACCACTGGATTTGGATTGGGAATTGATCAACGAACCTACCGCTGAAGATGCAAACGGCGCGTTCTATCAACGAATTCTCAGAAGTCTGAGAAATTAGAGGAATGGCAGGAAAGTCCGCGTAGATGCCATGCGAGCGAAAAAACCGGCGCATTTTAGCGCCGGTTTTCATAGGTTCCGTTAAGGTAACTTATCCGAACACACGCCCCAGCGCGCCATCGACCGCGTCGGTGATCTGGTCGATGTCATCCGCCGTGGCGATCAGGGCGGGCGAGAAGCATAGCGTGTTGTTGCGGCTTGGGATCGAGCGGTTGGTGACGCCGATGATCACGCCCTGGTTCATACAGTCGGCCACAACCGCCTGCGCCAGTTTCTCGTCCACCGGCTCTTTAGAACCACGGTCTGCGACCAGCTCGGCACCCAGGAACAGGCCCTTGCCGCGCACGTCGCCAATAACCTTGTGCTTTTCCATCAGCGCCTGAAGGTTGCCCATCATGCGGTCACCCATGGCCGCGCAATTGCCCAGCAGGTTTTCATCCTCGATGATGCGCATGTTTTCGATCGCAGCCGCCGGACCGGCAGTGCAGCCACCAAAGGTCGAGATGTCGCGGAAATAGCTCATCGGGTCCGAAGCATCATCCTTGAACATGTCAAAGACTTCCTCGGTGGTGACCATGCAGGCAATCGCGGCATAGCCCGAGGCGACGCCTTTGGCCATGGTCACGAAATCCGGCTTGATGCCGTATTGCTGATAACCGAACCATGTGCCGGTGCGGCCCACGCCGCAGACAACCTCGTCGATATGCAGCAGCACGTCGTATTTCTTGCAGATCTCCTGCACGCGCTGCCAGTATCCTTCGGGCGCTTCGATCACGCCGCCACCTGCGGTCACTGGCTCAAGGCACAGCGCGCCAACGGTGTCGGGACCTTCGCGCAGGATGACCTGTTCGATCTGATCTGCGGCCCATTCGCCGAAGTTCTCTTCCGGTGCGCCATCCAGCTCGTGCTTGCGGTATTCCATGCAGTGCGGCACGCGGACGAAATCAGGTGCAAAAGGTCCGTATTGAGCGGTGCGCTCGTCCTGACCGCCTGCCGACATGGTTGCCAGAGTCGAACCGTGATAGTCGCGGTCGCGATACAGAATCTTGGTCTTCTTGCCGCCGTACTTCTTGTGCGCGATCTGGCGCACCATCTTGAACGCCTTCTCGTTCGCTTCAGAGCCCGAATTGGTGTAATACACGCGGCTCATGCCGGGCATCTTGTCGATCAGTTTTTCCGCGAAGATGGAGCCGGGGATCGAGCCTGCGGTATTGGCGAAATAGCACAGTTTCATCAGCTGGTCGTAAACGGCCTTGCAAATCGATTCGCGGCCATAGCCGACGTTCACAGTCCAGACGCCGCCGGAAACCGCATCCAGATGCTCTTTGCCTTTCTGGTCCCAGACGCGCATGCCTTTGCCTTCGACAATGATGCGGGGATCATTGGTTTCAAAGGGTTTATGCTGAATCAGATGGTGCCAGATATGGGCGCGGTCGGCTTCGACCACGCGGGAAAGATCGTTTTCGTTGAACGTGCCGTCCATGACAAGTCCTTTCAGTGAGGTGCGGTGCACGGGGTGCGGAGATGGCGTGCCCCGGCATATGTTTAAGATACTTCAGATCACCGCGAATGGCCGGATCTAAGTAGGGCCAGATCGCACCATCCCGTATTGCCAGTCAATAAGGGGACCGTAATACTACGGATTTGTCAGAGCACCAAGTTTATGCTCAAGTCGCGCAAACCGAGTGCAGGGAGGATCAGCAGTTGGCAGCGACCAATATCTATGAGCGTCATTTGGACAAATGCCGGGCGAATTACACACCCTTGTCGCCCCTCTCCTTCATTGAGCGCACGGCGCAGGTTTATCCCGATTACCCGTCGGTCGTTTATGGTGAGCGGCGGTATACCTGGGCTGAAACCTATGCCCGGTGCCGCCGGCTGGCGGGGGCCCTGAATGCGCGGGGTATCGGAAAGGGAGATACCGTATCAATTATCGCCGCAAACATCCCCGAGATGTACGAAGCGCATTTTGGTGTGCCCATGGCGGGCGCCGTTTTGAATGCCATCAACACGCGTCTGGATGCTTCGATAGTCGCTTTCATCCTGAACCACGCCGAAACCAAGGCGTTGTTGGTTGACCCCGAGTTTTCCGGCGTCGTGAAGGAGGCGCTGGAGCAGGTTGATCATGATATTCTGGTAATTGACATCGAGGATCCCAGCTTTGAAGGCGGTGAAAGGCTTGGCAGCCTGACCTATGACGCCCTGATATCAGGGGGCGACCTGGAATTTGATTGGTCACTGCCCGAGGACGAATGGGACGCGATCACCCTGAACTATACGTCCGGCACAACGGGCAATCCCAAGGGCGTGGTTTATCACCACCGCGGCGCCACCCTGAATGCACAATCGGATTTGCTGGACTGGGACAT
Organism: Ruegeria sp. P10; assembly: GCF_056534925.1. Taxonomy (NCBI): domain Bacteria; kingdom Pseudomonadati; phylum Pseudomonadota; class Alphaproteobacteria; order Rhodobacterales; family Roseobacteraceae; genus Ruegeria; species Ruegeria sp. P10. The sequence goes on along the minus strand of NZ_JBQERJ010000012.1, from coordinate 95,136 downwards.
GCCCAAGCATTCGATCTATCTGTGGACCTTGCCGATGTTTCACTGCAACGGCTGGTGCTTCCCCTGGGCCATGGCCGCCAATGCGGGCGTGTCCGTCTGTCTGCGCGCCGTGCGTGCCGAGCCGATCTATGCGGCATTCCGCGACGAGAAGGTCACCCATTTCTGCGGTGCTCCTATCGTTTTGAACATGCTGGCCCACGCGCCGCATGAACTGAAAGACTTTGACCATCAGATTAAGGTGATGACCGCTGGTGCTCCGCCGCCGGCCGCCGTGATCGAAGCGATGGAGGCGATGGGGGTCGAAGTCACGCACGTTTATGGCCTGACCGAGACTTACGGGCCCTCGGTCGTTTGTGCCTGGAAGGATGAATGGAACGACAAGGGACCCGAAGACCGTGCTGCCCTGAAAGTACGGCAGGGCGTGCGGTATACGGCACTGTCTGGCCTGATGGTGGCCGATCCCGAAACGATGGAGCCCGTGCCCGCGGATGGCGAAACCATGGGCGAGATCTTTATGCAGGGCAACGTGGTGATGAAAGGGTATCTCAAGAACCCTGATGCCACCGATGGGGCCTTCAAGGGCGGCTGGTTTGCATCCGGCGATTTGGGCGTCATGCATCCGGATGGCTATATCGCGCTCAAAGATCGGTCCAAGGACATTATCATTTCAGGCGGCGAGAACATTTCCTCCGTCGAGGTCGAGGGCATTCTCTACAAACACCCGGCAGTAATGGAAGCGGCGGTTGTGGCCCGGCCAGACGAGAAATGGGGCGAAACCCCCTGTGCCTTTGTCGAGCTGAAGCCTGGTACAACCGCGACCGAGGCGGAGCTGATTGCCTTTTGCCGGGACAACATGGCCCATTTCAAAGCGCCCAAGACCGTGGTGTTTGGCACCCTGCCGAAGACTTCAACCGGCAAGGTGCAGAAATTCGTTCTGCGGGATCAGGCGCGGGCGCTGGGCTGAAGCGTGTCAAAGATCGACAGGTCCAGATCCAGCATTTCACCCATCCAAATCGCGCGATCGCGGTGATCGGCCAGATGGTCGCCGGTTTCCGGGTGGGTGAAAACGGTAAGACCTCGCCGGTTCAGCATCAACCACGGAGTGACCTGATCGAAGGCATCAGCGGCAAAGCTCAACTGGCAGCTCCAGCGCGGGTGGGGGCCAACATTGCGGCTATGCATGCGCCCCATCCGGACGGGGAACAGACGGGCGGCCTCTTCGCAGACCTGTTGCGCCGTGTGCTGCGTATCGGCGTCGAAATAGACATGGGCGTGGTATCCGGTGATCTCGGGCATCAGAACCTCTTTTGCTTTGATGAAACAAAGCTAAGTCCGATTGCGACGAACGCCTAGGCACACCGGCACACAGGACCTGTGCAAGCTTATTGGGGTGCGTGCCTGTCAGGATGCGCCGCGACAAATGCGGGGTGATCGGCACAGGCCTTTTCGACACCCAGCAGACGCGGCATGTCCGACAAGTCGACCTTCCACCGGCGTGCATTGTAGATCTGCGGGATCAGGCAGATGTCGGCGAGGCCGGGCTGTGAACCAACGCAATAGGGGGTTTGTTCAAACTCACCCAACATGGTCTCGAAGGCCTGCAACCCCGGCCGGATGAAGTGCCGCATCCACTCTCCGGGCATGTCGGTCGGATCTTTGCTGAGGGTGGTCGCATGGCGAGCAACTGAAAGGTTGCAAACAGGGTGAATGTCCACCGCAATCGCATAGGCCAGCGCCTGCACGCGCGCGCGCCCTGCTGCATCGTCGGGCAGAAGGTTCAATTCACGTGTCTTGTCCAGATAGTCGAGAATGGCCAGAGACTGAGTCAGCCGCTGCCCGTCAATATCCAGCACCGGAACCAACCCTTGTGGATTTCGCGCAATATGTGCATCGCTTTTGTGTTCGCCGCCCACCAGGTCGACGACAACCGCGCGATAGTCGATCCCGGCCAGATTCAGGGCGATCCGCACCCGATAGCTGGCCGAGGACCGCCAATAGTCATAAAGGACGGTTTTGCTCACATTCGAATCCGTCACGTGTCGGCCAGGGTGGCGGCGCGAATAGCGTCAGACAACACCGCCTTGTCGCCGATGTGATTGGCCAGCACCAGAACCAGTCGGGCGTTCAGCGCGTCACTGTCGGCTTTTTCAAGCCCTTCATGCGCGGCCAGCAGCTCGGCATAGAAGTCGTCAGCATCGTCGATATTCGGGGAAAGGATCAGGTCAGACATCTCGCTCACTCCTTACCACAGGCTCTGCGGATTGCATGGCGGAAACTGTTTTCTTCATAACTGTCCCGGCGCGCCGCCACGTGCTGATCAGGACGGATCAGATAAACCGCGCTGGTTGCGTCGCCTAGATAGCGACGTTTCAGCGCCAGGGTCTGGTCATCCTTGACCGACAGCGCCAACCGCGTGACCTCGACCCCGTCTTCTTCCAGCACCTCCGGGGCATCCGCGTCAATCGTCAAAAGGGTGAATTTGCCTGCCAGTTTGGGCAACAGGAACGCATCACCCAGCGGCGCGTCCGGGCAGGCCGAGCCGGGGCGCGTTTCGGCTGGGCCATCCAGCGCGTCGGCAGAATTCAGGGTCGAGCCGTCATAGGTGCAAGGTTGACTCAGGCGTCCCGAATTCACCAACGGACGCGCAAATTCGTACTTCTCGCTGAGGTCCAGAACCGCATCCCGCAGAACCCGCGACATTTCGGATTTCGGCGTGATGAAATCGGTGGAGCGGCTGGATTTCTGGATGTTCTCATCAGCCCCGTGCACGCGTTCCGCGTTGTAGCTGTCTAGCAGGCTTTCGGGGGCTTTCCCATCCAGCACCAGTTTCAGTTTCCAGCACAGGTTGTCAGTGTCTTGCAGGCCGGAATTGGCACCGCGCGCGCCAAAGGGGCTGACCTGGTGCGCGCTGTCGCCTGCGAATAGGACACGCCCTTTGCGGAAGCTCTCCATGCGGCGACACTGGAACGTATAGATCGAGACCCACTCCAGCTGAAACTCGACGTCATCGCCCAGCATCGCCTTGAGGCGCGGGATCACATTCTCGGGGCGCTTTTCGCGTTCCTTGTCGATGTCCCAACCCAGTTGCAGGTCAATACGCCAGACATTGTCGGGTTGTTTGTGCAAAAGCGCGGATTGCCCGCGATTGAACGGCGGGTCAAACCAGAACCAGCGTTCCGAGGGGAAATCGGCATCCATGATCACGTCCGCGATCAGGAAATTGTCTTCGAAAACACGCCCTTCGAAATCGATGCCCAGCATGCGCCGGGTGGGGGACGCGGCACCATCGCAGGCGATCAGCCATTCGGCCTCGAGTGTATAAGGGCCTTCGGGGGTTTCGACCTCCAGCCGAACGTGATCTTCGTGCGTACCGATTGCGTCAACCTTGTTGCGCCCGCGAATTTCAATCGGTGCGCCTTCTGTCTGCAACTCGCGCACGCGTTCCACAAAGAAGTTTTCAAAATGGTATTGCTGCAAGTTTATGAAGGCCGGGTTGGCATAACCTTCGTCCGGCTGAAGGTTGAAATCATAGACCTGACGGTCGTCGAAAAAGACCTTGCCCCGGTCCCACAGCACACCTTTGTCGACCAATTGCTGGCCGCAACCCAGCCGGTCTGCGATTTCCAGCGTGCGCTGAGAAAAACAGATGGCGCGGCTGCCGAAGCTGACTTTGTCATTCTCGTCCAGAACCACAACTTCGACCCCTTGCTGGGCCAGATCGATGGCGGCGGCCAGACCAACCGGCCCCGCACCGATAACGATCACCTTGCGCCTGACGGGCGTCGGGCTGTCCTGATCCGGGCTGCGTTCATATCCGTAAAGCGGCGTTTCAAAGATCTTGTTCATGGGCTCCCCCCGAAACAGATGCACCGATGTGCTGCATGTCCTGTCCCCCGGCGACGGGCGCCGGAGGTCTTAGATTATGGTTTCATCGAATCCCGCCGCAAAAAACGATCTGGATCAAACTCGACCGTTTTTCGTCAGCCTTGCAGGGCTTCCCACATCTCGAGGTCGCGCTGGGCGGTCCAGATGCGGGGCGTGTCAATGCCGCGCGCCTCGTCATAGGCGCGGGCCACGTTGAACGGCAGGCAGTGCTCGTAGATTGCGTAGTCGGCGAACTTCGGATCGCATTCAGCGCGGACTGCGTCCCAGGCCTCTTTCAGGGACCCGCCGCGCGCGGCAACCTTCGCCGCCGGCCGGTATGTGCTTTCGACAAAATCGCGGGTGTTCTCGATGGCCGCATTCACCATGTCCTTGCCAACCAGCGCGTCACCGCGCCCCGGTGCGATGGCGTCGACGTCGAACCACTTGATCTCGTCCAGCGTGTCGCCCCAATCGCTAAAATGACCGTCGCCGCAATAGCAGGCCGAGTGATATTCGACGATATCGCCGGTGAACATCACGTTCTGATCCGGCACATGGATGACGATATCGCCAGCTGTATGCGCGCGGCCCAGATGCATCAGGTCGATCCGGCGGTTGCCCAGATACACCGTCATCGTATCGCTGAAGGTGGTGGTGGGCCATGTCAGGCCAGGGATGCTTTCATGCCCTTCAAAGAGGCGTGGGAAGCGCTGGAATTCGCTGTCCCAGTCTTCTTGACCCCGCTCGACGACCATGGCGCGGGCCATGTCCGACATCAGGATCTGCTGTGCGCCGAATGCGCTTGCGCCCAGAACACGCACTGCGTGGTAGTGGGTCAGAGCCACATGCGTGATCGGTTTGTCGGTGACGGAACGCACGCATTCGATCACCTTATTTGCCAGACGCGGAGTCGCCTGCGCCTCGACAATCATCACGCTGTCGTCGCCAATGATTACACCCGAATTCGGGTCGCCTTCGGCGGTAAAGGCATAAAGCCCATCTCCGACTTCAGTAAAGCTGATCTTTTTTTCCGACATGTCCCCCTGGGACGCGAATGCCTTGGCCATGGTGGGTTCCTTATCGTGAATATGGGTTTTCAAGAGCGGGCAAAACGGTGCCGACACATTCACCGAAGCCGATCGTGTAGCCGTCGCCACGAGCTGCGCCGGTAAGGGTCAACGTGTCGCCATCGTCGATGAAGCTGCGGGTTTCACCGCTGTCCAATGTCAGAGGTTCCTTGCCGCCCCAGCTAAGCTCCAGCAACGAGCCACGTTCAGGTTTGGTTGGCCCGGAAATGGTTCCCGATCCCAGCAGGTCGCCCGTGTTCATGGGGCATCCTGATGTGGTGTGATGCGCCAATTGTTGCGCAGCGGAATAGTACATCTGGTTGTAATTGGTCCGGGCAATCGTCGTGGCGGGCTGTCCGGCAGGTGCCATGGTGATCGCCAGATCGATGTCATAAAGCATCGGGCCGCAATCCTTGAGGTGATCCAGAAGCTCGAACTCGCGGGGTGGCGTGTCACAGCGGAATGGCTCGAGCGCCGCCTTGGTCACGATCCACGGGCTGATCGAGGTTGCCGTGGCCTTTGCCTGAAACGGGCCCAGCGGCTGATATTCCCATGCCTGGATGTCGCGCGCAGACCAGTCATTCAGAAGCACGTAGCCGAAGATATTGTCATCCGCTTCCTGAACGGTGATCGGACCATCCGAGGGTGTTCCGACAATCGCGCCCATCTCAAGCTCGATGTCAAAACGGCGACTGGGCAGGAAGGCGGGCAAGTCCTGATCGGGGGCTTTCAGCTGACCCCAGGGGCGGCGAATATCCGTGCCTGATACCACGACCGAAGATGCGCGGCCGTTGTAACCAATGGGAATGTGCAGCCAGTTCGGTGGCAGGGCGTTTTCCGGCCCCCGGAACATGGTGCCCACGTTGAAGGCATGGTTTCGGCCTGCGTAGAAATCGGTGTATTCGCTGACCGCAAAGGGCAGATGCATTTCCGCATCTTCTTGTTTGACAAGCAGCGGTTCGACCTTGGCTTGTTCATCTGAACCCTCGGTCAGCAGGCTGATCAGCCGCTCACGCAGGGCCGCCCAGACGGCTGGGCCTTCCTCCATGAGAGGGTTCCAGAACGGCATGTCGAACAGCGGCTCATCGCTCAGGGTGATCAACCCCTCGGCTTCGGCGGCGGTGACGTCGAGGATCATGTCACCGATGGCCACACCACAGCGGGGATCATCACCTTCGGTCGAGAAGACACCATAAGGCAAATTGTTCAGTGGGAACGGATGTGTCGCGTCATTGGCCGACGCCACCCACGAAGTCATCAAAGGCATATCTTGCCCCTATTTTGTTGTGTTCTAAGAGGTTCGAGAGGATTTTAGCTTTGGAACGGCGATAGCAAAAGCACGAAGCCGCGGCGGTTGTGGCATGTCATATGCACGAGGCGTCACTGCACACCGGTTGCCGAGGCACGTTGGCTCGGCAACCGGTTCAACTCCGGCATGTTCAGCGCGGGCAGGACGACGGCAATGAAACTGAACCGATGGGTGGCTCATTTCTTGCCCGGCGTTCCGTCGAACTTCTTCTCAAGCGATGTCCAGCAGTCGATATAGTCATCCTGCAACGGCGCTTCGGTGGCGGCAAACGAGGTCAGGTGCTGCGGGAAGCGGGTTTCGAACATGAACGACATTGTCTGGTCCAGCTTGTCCGGCCCCAGGTTCGAGTATGACGCCTTGTCGAAGGCCTCCCTGTCGGGGCCGTGTGGGATCATCATGTTGTGTAGGCTTGTGCCGCCGGGAACAAAGCCCTGCGGTTTCGCGTCGTATTGGCCGTAGATGTTGCCCATCAGCTCGGACATGATGTTCTTGTGGTACCACGGCGGGCGGAACGTGTCTTCCATCACCATCCAGCGTTCACGGAACAGGACAAAGTCGATATTGGCCGTACCGGGCTGGCCGGACGGAGCCGTCAGAACTGTAAAGATCGACGGGTCGGGGTGGTCAAACAGGATCGCGCCGACGGGGCAATAGTTGCGCAGGTCGTATTTGTAGGGCGCATAGTTGCCGTGCCATGCCACGACATCCAGCGGGCTGTGGCCGATCTTGGTTGTGTGGAATTGCCCGCACCATTTGATTGTCACGGTAGAAGGGGTTTCACGATCCTCATAAGCGGCCACCGGCGCCTTGAAGTCGCGCGGGTTGGCCATGCAGTTGGCACCGATTGGTCCGCGACCCGGCAGTTCAAACTTCTGACCGTAATTCTCGCAGACAAAGCCGCGCGCAGGGCCTTCCAGAACCTCGACCCGGTACAGCAAACCGCGTGGAATGATAGCGATCTCCTTGGGTTCCAGGTCGATGATTCCCAATTCCGTCGCAAATCGCAGGCGTCCTTCCTGTGGCACAACCAGCAATTCGGAATCAGCCGAAAAGAAATAGTCATCCACCATGGATTCCGTGACCAGATAGATGTGGCTTGCCATGCCGACCTGCGTGTTCACGTCACCTGCGGTCGTCATGGTCCGCATACCCGTCATCCAGTTCAGACCTTCATCGGAATGCGGGATGGGATCCCAGCGGTACTGGCCAAGGCTGATCACATCCGGATCAATGCAGGGGGCCGATTTCCAGTAGGGAAGATCGATTTTTTCATAACGGTGTGAGTGCTTTACCGATGGGCGAATTCGATAGCACCAGGTGCGCTCGGGCGGGTTGGCGGTAAAGGCGGTGCCGCTCAGCTGCTCTCCGTAAAGACCATAGTTGCACCGTTGCGGGCTGTTCATGCCTTGCGGCAGGGCCTCGGGCAGGGCCTCGGTTTCAAAGTCATTTCCAAAGCCAGGCATATAGCCTGCATGAGTTCCGACAGGCGTCGCAGCCTGTGTCAGCGTATGCGGATCAGTCGGACGATTCATTGCGTTTTCCTCCGTTTGCTGCTTGTCGGGTAATAGTTGATTTTGTAACTAACAAGCATGACACACGATGAATCCGAAAAAAATGATGACTTTTATCTGCAAAATTTTCTGCCCTTCCTGCTGAATCAGGCGGCCGAACGGGCTTCGCTAGAGTTTCAGGCAGTTTACAAGGGCCGCTATGGGATGCTCAGAACCGAATGGCGGGTATTGTTCCATCTGGGTTTGTTTGGCGAGATGACCGCCAAAGAAATCGGCGAGCGCGCCAGAATGCACAAAACCAAAATCAGCCGTGCTGTCGCCAAGCTGGAACAGCGTCGATACCTGAAACGCACACGGGACGAAGCGGATCGGCGGGCGGAATGGTTGACACTAACACCAGCAGGGCAAGCTGTGTATCGTGACCTGCGCGGCGTTGCTGCCAATTACGATGCGAAACTGTCAGGCCTGTTCAAACCGGAAGAGGCCGCGTTATTGCGACAAATGCTGCAAAGGTTGGCTGGTTTGGACTGATCTATGGCAATTGACGCGGCCTGCCCCCAAATGGGGATCATACTTGATACGGACAACAAAATGACATTGCCAGATTCCGCTTCAGTTTTCTCACATTCCCTGATCGAATGGCTGGTCAGCAAGGGGCTGGAGGGCGCGGGGCAAGAAGAGCTGTTGGAAGGGTTTTGTGCCCGATTGGTGGAAATGGGTATTCCGTTGATGCGCTTTCATGCGGCGCAGTCGACTCTGCATCCGGTTTACGGAGGTACCGGTTACAGTTGGTACAACGGCGCGGGCGGTGAATCCGAGAAATTTGAGTTCACGGAAACGCCCAGCGAAGTTTGGCAGCAAAGCCCACTCTATACGCTGCTGAACGGTGATCAGGATGAAATCCGGGTCAAACTGGTCGACCATAATGAACCCAGCCGCTTTCCCTTGTTGAATGATCTGCGTGAAATCGGAGCGACCGATTATTATGCCACCGGCCTGTCATATGAAGGGGCCAGACAACTGCGCCCCGACGGTACGAAAAAGGTCAGCGATGGTGTTCTGATGTCCTGGACCAGCGACGCACCGAACGGATTCGAAGACAGCGATCTGAACCAAATACAAACTGTACTGCCGCATCTGGGGCTGGCGCTCAAATCCGCCAAGAACCAGGAACTGGCCAAGGATTTGATGCGGGTTTATCTGGGGCGGGATGCCGGTCGCCGGGTTCTGTCGGGTGAAATTCGGCGTGGGTCTTTGCAGCAAATCGACGCTGTGATCTGGAATTTCGACCTCGAAGGCTTCACCACGCTGTCCGAAGACCTGCCGGGGCATGAGATCATCGACATGCTGAACGACTATCTGGCCGTCGCCGTGGGTGTGGTGCATGACAAGGGCGGCAACATCCTGAAATTCATGGGTGACGGCCTGATGGCAATGTTCGATGTCGGAGAGATCGACGAAGACGCCCGTGCCGCGCTTGAGGCCGTGCCCTTATTGCAGTCCCGCATGGATGAACTGAACGCAAGGCGCCGCGCGCAGGGTCTGCCGGTGGCCAACTATACGCTGGCCTTGCATTCGGGCGAGATTCTCTATGGCAATATCGGGTCCGAGACCCGGCTGGACTTCACGGTGATCGGCCCGGCTGTCAACCAGGCCGCCCGCATTGCGGGAATGCACCGGTCTTTGGGTCAGAGGATCCTGATCTCGGATGATGTCGCCCGCGCTGCACAGCCCTGCGCGCAGGAGCTTGTCTCTGTCGGTCGCTACATGCTGCGCGGGGTGAATGAACCAAAAGAGCTGTTTACGGTGTACAGCCCCGGCGGGCCATCGGAAACCAATTGAAACTGCGGCTATTCCTTCCAGCGGTGCCGAAGCTGAAAGACGTGATGGAACGCCTTTAACCCGCCGGGATTGATCGGATAATCGCGTATGTTGTGGATTTGAGCCAGTATCTGGTTCGAACCCAGATCCACCGATGCTGCACCGGGGACAAGCGACAGAACCTCACATAATTCTGATATCTGCCGGAAAAGGTGACCCAAGCCGGTTTTGGGTTTTGCCAGCTTTATTCCTGCTGCCATGAATCCATGCCGACTTGGGTCTTGCCAGTTTCAATCCATGTAGAACTCAGCCTCCGTTTGAGTTCGCCAGCGGCGGTTGAGCAAAGTCATTGGCTGGCGCTGTCAGGTCCGCGGCTCCGGTTCCGGGCATCAACTCGAACCCAAGATCAAACTGGTCCAGAGTCGAAGCCAATTGCGACACAACATCGGTGTTGCCCTCGGATTGAGCGGTTCCGTCCGCCAGCATATCGACAAGCTTGCTCTCTCCGGTCATGACTTTCTCCAGATCCGCTCTGTTCAAGACGATCGACAGGTCTGCGTCGGGTGCCTTTCGATCCACGATGTGGGTCAGCGTGGCGTTGCTCATCTCGACGACGATGTTTTCATCCCGGTCCGGAATCGACAGGTTGATCGTGAATTCCATACCCGCCGCCTTTTCGCTGTTGACGCGGATGGCTATGAAATCAAGCCACATTGAGGTTTCCATCGCCCGGATCGTGTCAGGGCCGGTGGTTTCGATAGTTGCACCTTGCGGGATGCCGTTGCGCAATTCGTAAGCGGCACCAAGGAACGAGTTGCGAACCGAAGGGCTTTCTTTTTGATAGCCGATCTGCTCGAACGCATCAGCCAGCAGGTCCTTGGCTTGCTGATTTTCCGGTTCGGCATAGACCAGTTTGTTCAGGATCTCGGTTGCGTGCAAGTATTGCCCTGCGTCAATCAAGCCCTGCCCCTTGGACAGGATCGGATCGGCACCGCCCATCATCTCGACATACAGTGGTGCGCTGTCCTGGGGCGACAGAGGCGTCAAGGTGGTCGGGTTCGCATCCCAATACCCAAGATACCGGTTGATCACTGCCCGGCTGTTATGTTCGACCGAGCCGTGATAGCTGCGCGCAGCCCATTGCTGCCGAAGACTTTCGGGGACCTCATAGACATTATGGACCTCATTGATGGTCACACCCTTGTTAGCCAGATTCAACACTCCGTTGTTGAGGTTGGCGTAGGTGTCGCGCTGTGCACGCATGACCTCTTGAATGCGATCATTGCCGAAACGCGGCCAGGAATGCGAAGCGAACATCAACTCAGCTTCCTGCCCGAACTCATAAAGCGCGTCATTGATATGCTTCGACCAGCTGAGCGCATCGCGGACCAGCGCGCCGCGCAGGGTATAGATGTTGTGGATCGTGCCGGTGATGTTTTCCGCAGCCCAGAACGCCTTGAGGTCGGGGAAATAGGTGTTCATCTCGGCAGGGGCTTCGGTGCCAGGCGTATTCTGGAAGATCATGCGCACACCGTCGATGGTGATCTCTTCATAATCGTCCGAGACATAGCGGGTCGGCTCGATCAAGCCGGTGGTTCCGGCCGAGATGTTCTTGCCGATCGACTGATCCACATGACCATGCGGATCGCGCGGCAGCAAAACACCGTATTGGAAGAACAGACGGCGGTTCATCACGTTTCCTGCATAGACGTTCTCGGACACTGCATGTTCCATGAACCCTTCGGGTGCGATGACCTCGACCCCATTGGCCACATCTTCATCCGTGATGACACCACGGACACCGCCGTAATGGTCGGCATGTGAGTGCGAATAGACAACCGCCTTGACCGGCAACTCGCCTACCGTGTCATTCAACAGTTTCAACGCCGCCGCCGCCGTTTCCTTCGATGCCAGTGGATCGAAGATGATCCAGCCGGTCTCGCCGCGGATGAACGAGATGTTCGACAGATCGAAGCCGCGCACCTGATAGATCTTGCCTTCCAGAATCTCGTAAAGACCATAGTTCATGTTCAGGATCGCCTGACGTTGCAGCGATGGATGGATCGAGTCGAAATCCTGCCCTTCTTCCAACAGGAAGTCATAGCTGCCGATGTCCCACGCGACAGTGCCGTCTTCGGTCTTGATTTGGCGATAATCCGGAACGGCGATCAGACCTTTGCGGCTTTCTTCAAAATCGCGCTGATCGTCAAATGGTAGAGAGTCGCGCATCTGCTCCTGAAATTCGACCGTGAATTTCGATGGCATCTTGCCCTTGGGGTCAAAGTGATCCTGCGCGACCGCGGCACCAGCCGTCAAAATCGAAAGCGCGGTAGAGAAAAAAAGTGTATGTCGGCGTGCCATGTTCAAACGGTTCCTGTCGAGTTGAATGCAAATAACGAAAGCGACAAGGAAGCAGCAATAAAATCACACCACTAGGGAAAATCAGACCGTCCGCACGGGACGGTAGCTGTTTTGAACACAAATGCCACTTCCTTGAGGCTCCGGCGCCTGCCTGCGTGGCAAACTGCACGTTCCTGCTAACCTGAGAAAAAGATCAGTGAAGTGCGAACATGTTGCCACCCGAGTTCAATCCCATGTATGAACGTTCCCGTAGCTCTCTGAGTGCTTAATTTATAGGAACTTTTTACGGGACCGGGACTCTTCAGTTGGGCTTTTCGGAAAATGACATTCGGGCGCAGTTGCACCGCCTTTTGAAGCATCAAGATTTCACCGCCACACCCCAGCGCCGCGCTTTTCTGTCTTATATCGTGGATGAGTATCTGGCCGGGCGCGCGGACCAAATCAAAGGCGTGTCCATCGCCATGTCCGTTTTCGGCCGGGATGAAACCTTCGATCAGCAAATTGATCCGATTGTCAGGCTTGAAGCGAGGCGACTGCGTCAAGATATAGACGGCTACTATGCTGGACCCGGCCGATCAGATCCCATTCGATTGACCATTCCCAAGGGCGGCTATGCCCCAAGGTTTGAAAGCGTTGCCCCCCCGGCGGAACCAGTACCGGCACAGCCTGCGCCCCCTCATGTTTCCGGCTTCGGCCCCCGGCGATTTTTCAGGGCTGGGTTGGCTGTTTTCGGGGCTTTGGTGCTTTGCGCCTTGATCTGGGTTTCTTTTTTTGCGTCGTCCACAAAAACGGCTCAGCTCTCGGTTCAACCGTTGCCGCAGGGTCCTGTGGTTGCGGTACTGCCATTCGACACTCTGGGTGAGGGGCCAAGCTATTTCGCCGATGGCATTACACAGCAACTGACCAGCGAGCTGGTCCGGTTTCGTGATATTTGGGTTCTCCCTTTGGGCAGCGTGCGGAGGTTTTCGCAAGGGGGCACGGATTCACAAGCTTTGCGCGCAGAGTTCGACGCGGATTTCGCGCTGGAAGGCAGTGTCATGGACATGGGCGACACGGTAGAATTGTCTGCCCGTCTCATAGACCTCAAGAGCCAGCGCTACATCTGGGTTCACGAATACAAGGTTGGCAGCTCACCCAGTGACATCTATGCCGCGCAAGACATGGTCATACAGGATGTGATCGGAAAACTTGCGGGTAAATACGGTGTTCTTACGCAAGACGCGATGAAGAAGGCGGCGCGCACCCCGCCCGGAAACCGTGATGCCCTTGACTGCGTGTTGAGTTACTACAGCTATCAGGTCACAATCGATCTTGATCGGCACCACGCAATCAAGGCCTGTATCCTGAGAGCGCTTGAACAAAACCCCGACTATGCCGAAGCGTGGGCAGTACTGTCCAACCTGTATCTTCAACAAGTCCGGTTTAGTCTTGGCGGGGACCGCCAAGATCTTTTTGCCGCCGCGGATGCGGCTGCGCGTCGGGCGGTGGAGATTGATCCAAATTTGGCTGCCGGGTATTTGATGCTGGCCAACATGCGCTTTGTTCTTGGCGATATTCAGGGGTTTCGCCAGGCGGGTCAGGTCGCAATTGATCTGAGCCCGAATGACACGGCTGTTCTGGCGCATTACGGAATGAGATTGGCCTTCAGTGGCGAATGGGACGAAGGGCTGACCTTCGTGGAACGGGCCATCGCCCTGAACCCGGTCCATCCGCACTGGTATCGTTTCCCGCGTGTCATTTATGAGTTCGATCAGGGAAACCACCAGCAGGCCCTGACAATTCTGGATCAAATCGACATGCCGAACTTCTTTTGGACGCATCTGTGGGGGGCTGCCTTGAATGGTGAGTTGGGGAATCAAGAAGCGGCCCAGGCGTCATTGAATGAACTGCGGGCGCTACAGCCAAATTTCGCATCAAAGGCGCGGGACATTTTTTCAATCTGGCAATTCGATGACTCGTTTCAGAGGAAACTGATGAACAGTCTTCGTAAAGCCGGCCTGCAAGCCGAAGCTTGACGACATCTGACCGAAGGAAATCTTCGAAGCCGGGAATTCTGAATGCCGTCGCCCCCGAGCCGTGCCGAGGTGTCGGCGGCGGGCTCGACCGTCACGTCGCCGAAGATCAGCCGCAGCTGACCGCCCGGCTTTCACCGCATCCGGCCACCGACGAAGCCCGCTCTCGGAGATCCCTTCGCCATGCGATCCGGGAAATGCAGTCTGAGCATCCAACGCAAAACGTACTCTCCGTCATGAGATAGACATCGCCTCGCGGGTCGGCCAGGGCGAGCTGTGTGACGCTCAGCCGCCGCGCAGCTCACTTTGTCGGCATGGCGGTCGCCGGGACAGCTGATCAGAAATCAATCTCTACACCCGGCAGGTTCAGCTCTTTCATCATGTCACGCAATTCCTGCCGGGCGGCGATGTTCGAGATGTTCAGCTGTTTGACGCCTATGTCCTTCAGGTCCAACAGGGTCAGGCCGCGCGGGAACAGTTCGCGGAAGATAACCCTCTCGGAAAAGCCCGAGGCGACGCGGAAGCCGATGCGCTGGGACAGCATTTCGATCGCGCGTTGCATCTTTTCCTTGTTGACCATGCGCTGCGTACCGACCCGGTTGCGGACAACGACCCAGTCGATCGGCTTCAGCCCCGCCTGTGCCCGCAGTTGACGAGCGTTCCAGACCATTTCGGAATAGACGGACGGGCCAAGGATTTTTTCGCCCTTCGAGTCGATCCGCGCCAAAAGGTCGAAGTCAATGAAGCTGTCGTTCAACGGGGTGATCAGGGTGTCGGCCAGCGAATGCGCCACCTGACTCAGACGGGTGTGAGACCCCGGGCAGTCGATCAGAATAAAGTCGCTGTCGCTTTCCAGCTGGGATACGGCAGCAGACAGGCGATGGTCATAGATGTTCTCGCCCGGTTTCAACGTTGCGGCATCGATCTCGGGCAGGTCGTGATGGCGCGGGCTGGGAAGGGTCAGGTCCGAGCTCTTGAGGAAGTTGTTGCGGTTCTCGAAGTATCGTCCCAGACTGCGCTGACGCAGATCCAGATCCAACGTGCTGACCTTGTGCCCCAATCGGGCCAGCGCGGTCGCCACATGCATCGACACGGTCGATTTGCCTGCGCCACCCTTTTCGTTCCCGACCACAATGATATGTGCCATGCTTGTATTCCCAAGTCCCGCCGTGCTTCACTACACGTTGTTGTCAGCCACTATATGTTGTGTCGGCGGCGAAGGAAAGAACCTCAAGCGGCGCTTTCGGGCAATATCAGACTCCAATCGGGAAAACCCAACGCCGTGCACGGGTTACACAGGGCGCTTGCCATTGCAATGGCACTGATTCACTGTCGACAAACGGTTTCGGCAAGGAGTTTTTTGCTTGGAGCACCTGTTCCTGAATGTTTTGAACGTGGTTCTGCCTGTCCTGATCTGCGCTGGTATTGGCTATGTTCTTGCCGTGATTCAGGCGCCTTTCGACAACAAGGTCATTGGCGGGATCGTCTCAAAAGTCGGCTATCCGACATTGATCATTTCTCATCTGTCGAGCACCAAACTGGCCGTGGGCACGTTTCTTGACATGATGACCGCCGCTGCCCTTGCGGTGGCCGGTTTCGGGGTGTTGGGGTATGTCGGGCTCAAGGCTCTTCGCTTGCCGGTGAGGGCCTTTCTGACGCCGTTGATGCACGGGAATGTCGGCAACATCGGCCTGCCAATCACTTTGCTGGCGCTGGGCGATGCAGGTATGGCCTATACCATGGCGTTCGTGGTGGTTGTGCTGATCAGCATCTTCACCGTCGGCATGTGGATCCCGGCCGGAGAATTCTCGCCCAAGAAACTGGCGACGTCCCCGATTATATATGCCGTGGGCCTCGCCCTGATCCTGATGGCAACGGGGCAGAGCCTGCCGCAACCGGTCGCAAAGTCCTTTGACATCTTGGGTGGATTGTCCATCCCGCTCATGCTGCTGACCCTGGGGCATACGCTCGCGACGCTGCGTGTGAAAAGCCTGGGTCGCGCGGTTCTGCTAACGGCCCTGCATCTGGCGATGGCGGTTGCAATTGCCAGTGTTCTGATCTGGTTGTTTGGTTTCACGGGAACCGAGCGGGGTGCGCTGATCCTGTGTTGCCTGATGCCTTCTTCCGTGGCGACTTATCTGTTTATCGACCAGCATGTTCCGGAATACGGGCCGGATGTGGCGGGGTTCATTCTTGTCTCGACGCTCGGTACTGTGCTGGTGCTGCCCGTTGCGCTGTCTTACTGGATCTGACGCAACTCTATGCGCAGGGCCAGAAATCGTTAAACTGATGATGATTGTATTTAACATTCTTGGTCAGTGGGTGTTTTATGGCCGATGAGAGCTCGGCAAGTGTATCTCCGCAGTCCCGCGCCCGCGTGGTGCTGGCCATGACGGCCATCTGCATGATGGTCGTGGGGTTCAACACCACCGCTGTGTCCACCATATTGCCCAATCTCAGGGCCGAGTTCGATTTGACCCCGTCAGGTTTGCAATGGGTGATGGCCACGTATTCCGTGACCAGCGCCACACTTGTCTGCATCGTCAGCCGGCTGGGTGACATTACCGGCAAGATGGGCGTGTTCTTTTTTGGCATGATCGTCTTTGCAATCGGGTCTGCCTTTGCCCTGTTGGCGCAGGATGGGGCGATGCTGCTTATCGGGCGCGGCGCGCAAGGCGCGGGCGCGGCTGCTTTGTTCGGCACGTCCCTGTCACTGTTGACGGCGGCCACGCCTGAAGAGCAGCGCGCCAGCGTTACCGGCGTCTGGGGGGCGATTGTCGGTCTGGCGATCGGTGTCGGGCCCATCGTCGGTGGCGCTTTCGGCCACTATGTCAGCTGGCGCGCCGTCTTTGCAGCCGACCTGGTTCTGCTGGCTGTGGCCTTTGCCATCGGGCTGCATGTCAGCAAACGGAAATACGTTCCCGATACCCGCCTTGCCGGGGCAAAGTTCGATTATGCGGGGGCCGTTGCCATTCTGTTTTTCCTCGGGCCATTGTCCTTTGCGCTCAGCAACGGGGAAAGCGGCGGGTGGACTTCGCCTTTGACACTGGTGCCCCTGGTCGTGGCGGCCGTGTCGACAATTGCCCTTGTCATCGTATCCCGCCGCAGCGACGATCCTTTGATCGAGCTTCGGTACTTTCGCCATCCGCGTTATCTGATGGCTGCGGCGGGGATGTTCTTTACTGGCTTCACGCTGTTCTGCTTCTTCGTCTATTTCAATACATTCGTCCAATCGCCCGATGCCTTTGGGTATTCGTCCATCGGTGCGGGGCTGGCGATCATGCCGCTCAGCCTCAGCATGTTTTTGATATCGGCCACCGCACCCCGCTTTCTTGCCCCCTACAGCTTTCAATGGCCGATCGCCATTGGCCTGGGGGCGATGGCCTGCGGGTTCCTGCTGCTGATGACAACAACGAACACAACGCAGTTTTCCGAAATCTGGTGGAAGCTGCTGATCGTCGGTGTCGGGTTGGGCATCTGCTTTTCGCTGTTGCCACGTCTGGGTCTGCGCCTGCTGCCCGAGCAGCATGTGGGGCAGGGTTCTGGGGTCATCAACGCCTGTCTCTACTTCGGAGCAACCCTTGGTGCCGTGGTGGGCGGTCTGGCTGAAGCGATTACCAGACGCCGAGGTCTGTCCGAGGTGATCGACGCGTTGCCTGCCGGGTCAACCCAGCGCGAGAATCTGGCCCATGCGCTGACACACGGAACGCCGAACCAGATACAGCAATTGATCTCGGGGATGGATCCGACTGCGGGAGACACATTGGCGAAGGCCCTGCGGGATGTGCAGGACAACGCCTTTGACAATGCCATGTTAGTTGCCGCGATTGCGGCACTGGCCGGAATGACACTGGCGCTGATGTTGTTGCGCGGGCCGGTTCCCCCTGTACACAGTGCGGCGGCATTGACCCGCAATCCGCGACAACCAAGCCCCTAACCGCCGAGGTAAACCCCTTTCTGCGGGCGAAAAAAGACCTTCTGATCGTGTAGCTTGCCCAGAAGTTCGTGAATGCGCCTCAACGTGTCTTCCCGGTCGGTCCTGCTGTCCTCTGGTTCATCCGAAGCAACATGTGACAACGAAGCGATCGAGTCGCGCAACGCCGTTTCAATCAGATCCATATCATCGACTGAAAGCTCGATCATGTCATTGTACTGGGGCATGTCCGGATCTCCGTGGAAGCTGAGCGTTGGTCAACCGGAGTGTAGCATCCCTGGGCCTTTGCCAAAACGCATCTTGTTCGGTTAGTCCGGTTTCGCGTCCATAAGACACATGGAAGCTTCCAACAAAAAGGCCGCCCCCAAGGGACGGCCTTTCGAAATCGAAACCGGTCAGACTTAGAAGCCCAGACCTTCGTATTTCTTTTTGAATTTCGACACGCGGCCGCCGGCGTCCATCAGGCGCGACGAACCACCAGTCCATGCAGGGTGCACGGAGGGGTCGATTTCCAGAGCCAGCTGGTCGCCTTCGGCGCCCCAGGTGGATTTCATCTGAACCACGGTGCCATCGGTCATTTTGACGTCGATGACGTGATAATCGGGATGGATGTCTTTTTTCATCTTTCCGTTCCTTACGCTTCGGCGCCAGCCTTGGGCTTGTAGTTCGTGACCTCTGCGATACGTGCGGATTTACCGCGGCGGGTGCGCAGATAGTACAGTTTGGCGCGACGAACGCGGCCACGGCGGACAACGGTGATGCTGTCGATGTTGGTCGAATACAGCGGGAACACACGCTCCACGCCTTCGCCGAACGAAATCTTGCGAACGGTGAACGAACCGGCAATGCCATTGCCGTTGTTGCGCGCGATGCAGACGCCTTCGTAGTTCTGCACACGGGTGCGCGACCCTTCGGTCACCTTATAGCCGACACGAATGGTGTCACCGGCCTTGAAGTCGGGGATGTCTTTCCCCAGGGCGGCAATCTGTTCCGCCTCAAGCTGTGCGATAAGATCCATCGCAGGTACTCCTATATGCTCGTGGTTGGCCCACGAAGTTTGGGCACGGCCTGAGAGCTCTTGGTCTTCACCGGGTCCTGCATGCAGCCCGCCAGAGGTCAGATCGAATGTTCCTTTGGTCTGGTTTGATCTGACACATCCCCGCCGAAGAAAGCCGGGCTTTAAGCCGATAATCAAACCAAAACACCGGAGTCGCAGAATGCGGCACCGGATTGCGGTCGTTTAAGGGTATTGAGTGCCGGGATCAAGAACAAATCGTATGGCGAAGCAGTGGGAATCCGCCTTTCGAAAATCCCACCGTTGCCACAGCGGTCAGATCAGGCATTCTGAAGGAAATTGAAAGAGCAGAAATTTCAGACAGGATCCCATGATGCGAATTGCACTTATGCTGACGATTGCAACCGCTTTGCTTATGTCGTGCGGACGCGGCGGCCCGAAACCGCAGGTCGTGGAGCCCACGCCTGGCGTGGACAGGACGGCACCGTCCGTAATCTATCCTGATTTTGGGGACGCCGATCCGCATGAGTGGGAAGGCCGTCACCCTGGCTTGTATCCGATCCACGGGCTTGACGTCTCGCGCTGGCAGGGACCGATAGACTGGCGTACGGCCAAAGCTTCGGGCGTAAGCTTTGCATTTCTGAAAGCAACCGAAGGCGGCGATGTGGCGGATCCATTGTTCGACGACCACAGGCGCGGTGCTCAGGCAGCGGGCGTGCCGTGGGGGGCTTATCATTACTATTATTTCTGCCGATCGGCCCAGGAACAGGCGCGTTGGTTCATTCAGAACGTCCCGAAAGGGGCAGATCTGCCGCATGTTCTTGACATGGAGTGGACGCCGCGTTCCAAGACCTGCACGTTGCGGCCCGATGGCAGAACCGTCCGCGCCGAAGCGCAGCGCTTTCTGGGCATTCTCGAACGGCATTATGGCCGGCGTCCCATCGTCTATACGACAGTGGATTTCTTTGCGGATACGGATATCGGGCGTTTGCCCAAAACCGAGTTCTGGTTGCGATCCGTCGCAGGCCATCCGCGTCAGGTCTATCCCCGCACAGTCTGGCGGTTTTGGCAATACACCGGCACCGGGCTGGTGCCGGGGGTTCAGGGCAGGGTGGACATCAACACGTTCAACGGCACCCCAGAAACTTGGGCCAGCTGGAAAGCGCGCCGCTAGTTTTTGGCTGTTCCGTAGGTTTCGATAGTGCCGCCCCCGACCAGGTGGTCCAGCCGCCGTTCGCGTTCATCACCAAAGGCGTTGCGCACTCAGAACGATTCACCCGCGGTCAGTTCGCGCCGCTCGAAACCGCGTGCGCGCAGGCAGCGATCAACCTGATCGATTTCGCCCTGATGACGCAGCTCGTCCTGAAATGGCGCGGTGACCGCAGGCCCGATGATAATGCCCCAAAGCAGGATATTGGTTGCATAACCGCCAATTACGGCGCTGTTGCCGCCCTCGTCAGCTTCCTGAGAGCAGGAATCAACGGCAACCTTCGCAGAGTGCAGATTGTGACCGGCTTGCGTCGGAACGGACATCCCAAGCGGTTTGGTGGTACAGGCGGAGACAACCAGTAACGTGCCAAGCAATAGCTTTTTCATAATGCCTTCTATTTCACTTCTTATTACCCAAAAACCAATGGGGCATGGAAGTGAATAAGTTTAGGTGTGTTCAACTTCAAATGGCATTCTGACAAACATCGAAACTGAGGCATCCCGGCCACAACGAGCGGGTCTAGTCCTGGGTTTCCGATGTGGCTTTGACATATTCCGCCCAGATATCAGGACGCCGTTCGCGCGTGATGTCTTCTGCCATTTTATGCCGCCATTCCGCGATCCGGCCATGATGGCCCGACATCAGAACCTCGGGGATCGGGCGCCCTTTCCAATTTGCGGGGCGGGTATACTGGGGGTGTTCCAGCAAACCCGAGGCAAAACTTTCCTCTTCTGTCGAAGCCTGATTTCCAAGCACTCCGGGAATCAGCCGTACCGTGGCATCGATCAGGGCTTGTGCCGCGATTTCGCCGCCGGTCATGACGAAATCACCCAACGATACCTCTTGAACGCCGTAATGTTCCAAAACGCGCTCGTCCACGCCTTCAAAACGACCGCACAGAAGGGTCATGCCGTCACAACGGGCAAGATTCTGCATCATGCGCTGGTCCATGCGACGCCCGCGCGGGCTGAGGTAGATCAGCGGCCAGTTTCCTTGAATGCCTGCCATCGCATGTTCGATCGCGTCACCCAGAACATCGGCCCGCAGAACCATGCCCGCGCCACCCCCGGCCGGGGTGTCATCAACATTGCGATGTTTGCCTATTCCGAACTGTCGCAGATCCACTGTTTCCAGTTGCCAAAGCCCCTCCTGCAAGGCCTTGCCTGTCAGGCTTTCACCCAGAACACCGGGAAAGGCGGACGGGAACAAAGTGATGATCTTGGCTTTCCAGACCCCGTGCAGATCAGGGCTCGGCGTCATCAGCTCGCGTGGTTTCAGGGAAGGACGGATCGCCTTGCGGCCGTGGGATCTGCTGGGTTTCTCTGTCATGTCTGGCGGGCCAGTTCGTTCTGTGCGGATTGAATCAGAGCTTTCTTCTGGGTGATCATGGCGGCGTCGTCCAGCGAGGATCGGTTCAGCGCCAGGATTTCCTGTAGCACATCGTCTGAAAATGTTGGCGTGCCATGTGCAGGCCCGACAAGCTGTGACGAAAGCTCGGGTGGCAGGTTCAAAAATTCGGCCAACGGCGCACCTGCACCAAGGCGGTGGTTCTGCAACGCTTCCATCCACTCTGTTCTGACCGTAACGGATGGCAGCCGATTCCGGACCGCATCAGCAGTTTCCTTAAGGGATGGCAAATGGGCAAGTTCGGAGGAAAAGGCGTCCAAATCCTGCACCATGCGTGATTTCTGCAAGTCGTGTGCCCACAGGCTCCGCAGCCATTGATCGCGGGCGCGCAAGGATATGTAGATCGTGATGTCGGTTTCATGACCCAGAAACCGACGCCGCACGACGCTGACCAGAGTTTCCGCCAGTTCCGGTGCAGCACCGTATCCTTCTCGCTTGTTTCTGCTGGGGCGCAAGCCTGCGAAATTCTCTTCGCTCAGGATCAACCCCCGGCGTGCGCCGAAATCCAGATCGTCCAGAAACGCGTGCAGGTGGCTTCCAAAACCCGCCAATGTGGAATCCAGCCGGTAAAGCGAGTGACGCGTGGCGCTCTCGCTCAAGCCGCTGTTGCGCGTTTTGTAGGGCAGTACCAACGCGAAGCGCGGCCAGATCAGTTTCCGGTTTTCATGGAGGAAGGACTGTGCTGCGGTCATGCCTGTCTTGTGCAGGCCCAGATGCAGCAGGACCCGACGCATCAGATCAGGCCTTCGGGCGGGTCGGCCACGATACGGCCTTGTTCCAGATCCACCGTGGGCACAACTTGCATCGTGAAAGGCAGCAAAACCGTGGTTTTCAGGCCCGGCCCGTGCAATTCCAACAAGTCCGCGGCGCCGTGGTTCTGCACCGATTTGACCTTGCCCAGCAAGGTGCCTCCGGTGTCATAGACATCCAGCCCGATCAGATCGTTGTGGTAGAATTCATCATCGGGCAGCGACGGCAGCTGATCGCGCCTTGCATAAAGGCGCAACCCATTCAGGGCATCCGCCTGTTCCTTGGTTTCAACGCCACCAAGGCGGGCCGCGAATCCGTTCTTGATGGCGCGCGTCAGTACCACCGGATAACGCTCTTTGCCCGCTTCATCGGTCAGCGGCGAATAGGTCTCGATATCTTCGGGAACGGCGCAAAAGCTTTTCAGCCTCACCTCGCCTCGCACACCGTAAGCCCCCGCAATGCTGCCGACGCAGATCAGATCACTCATTGGCTGCCCCAGTCGTCAAACATATCCCGTTTCTCCATTCGCCAAGCCCGTTGCAGGCTTCACGCTGGTTGTTGCGCTCGAAGAACACGCCCACAATAAAGGCGATCAACAGCAGAATGGGAAGTCGTATCAATCCGAACATGAGGCCCTACCTTGTTTCGATCGTCAGGCCCTGCGCCCGGGTTTCCCAGCCGACCTGTTCCAGTTCAGGTGTATCCGACATCTGTTCCGGCCGGCCGACACAGAAATAGCCGATCAGGCGCCAGGTTTCAGGAGCATTCAGATCGCGCTTCATCTGGTCGGGATCCAGAATGGAAACCCAGCCCAGCCCCAGCCCTTCGACCCGAAGTGCAAGCCAGAACAAAGTGATCGCCGACACGACAGAGTAGCGCCGCATCTCGGGCATCGTGCCGGCGCCAAGTCCCAGCCCTTTTTCGGTGCTGTCGTCGCAGAAGACGGCCAGTTGCACAGGCGCTTCCTGCATCCCGGAAAGCTTCAGACTGCTGTATAGCTGCGCCTTGTCCCCCGAGTAGCCCGCCAAAGCGTGGTCATTGGCGGTGCGAAAATTCTTCAGCGCTGCGGCCCTTGCCGCTTCGCTTTCGACGCGGATCACGCGCCAGGGTTCGCTGAGCCCCACCGAAGGGGCCAGTCGAAATGCGTCGAGGCAGCGCGCCAGCACTGCCTCGTCAATCGTATCGGTGCGGAACCGGCGCACATCCCGCCGGAGCCGCAACAACAGGTCGAACCGCGTGCGAAAATCGTCTGTAAAGGAATGATCCCGCACGCGTGCGCCTGCTTATTCTTCTGCTGCGGCTTCTTCCGCCGGAGCAGCAGCGGCTTCGGCTGCTTCAGCGGCCTTGGCGGCTTTCTCTTCGGCGCGCTCCTGGGCTTTCTTGCCCGGAGTTCCCTTGTTGGGGTTGTTGCGCTCGGCCTTGTCACGGGCACCGGCCGCTTCCAGCATGCGTGCGATACGGTCGGTGGGCTGTGCGCCCTGATCCAGCCAGTACTGGATGCGCTCCATGTTCATTTTCACGCGCTCTTCACTGTCTTTCGGCAGCAGCGGGTTGTAGGTGCCCAGTTTCTCGATGAAACGGCCATCGCGCGGCATACGGCTGTCAGCCGCAACGATGCGATAGAAAGGACGTTTTTTCGAGCCGCCGCGGGCGAGACGAATTTTCATTGCCATGGTGGTATCTCCTTTGAATGGCATCACGCCAGAGGCGTGTCTTTGTTTGAGCCGGCGTGGGTGCCGGTTAGTTCTGGTGCTTGTTGAACCGGAGGTTCACTCTTGATGCTTCCGGTGGTGTCGGATGACTTCCTGAATGATGAAATTCAGGAAAGCCTTGGCGAAATCGGGGTCCAGATCGGCCTCATTCGCCAGGTCTTCTAACCGTGCGATCTGCGCAGCTTCGCGCGAGGGATCGGACGGGGGAAGGTCGTGTTCGGCCTTGAGCTTGCCAACGGCCTGCGTGTGCTTGAACCGCTCGCCAAGCGTGTAGACGAGGATCGCATCCAGCCTGTCGATGCTTTCGCGATGCTCTTTCAACAGCGTGGCAGCCTGTGTCACGGGGTTGGTCATTGGCCGGTCCTTTCGGTGGTCAAGTCAATCTGCGGATGGCGCCAGATCTGAGCGTGCTTGCCCAGAAGTTCGGCATTCTCAAGCTCCAGCGTTGCACCAAGCCGTTCAGCCAAAGCGCGCGAACGATCATTTGCATGGGCGATGTAAGAGATCACACCGTTCAGGCCCTGATGCCGGGCGGCATGATCACGCGCAGCCGATGCAGCTTCAAAGGCCAGCCCCTTGCCTTCGGCTTCTTCCATCAGGGTCCAACCCAGTTCCGGTTCGGCCCAGCCCGGTACGTAGATCATTCCGGCCCAGCCGACGAATGTGCCGCCGGCCTTTTCGGTCAGGTGCCACAGGCCATAACCCCGCAACGCCCAATGACCCAGCCGGTTCGACAGAGAGTTCCAGCATTCGAACGAATCCTTCGGGCCGCCCACCATATGGCTGCGCTCGGTCGCGAAGAATGCGGTCATTGCGGGCAGGTCATCCAGATGCGGCGCGCGCAGGATCAGGCGTTCGGTTTCAATGGTGGGAATGGTGAAAGAGGTCATGCGTATGCCTCCATTCCGCCATTCACCAGATCCGAGGGCGCCGGGTGCCGCCAGATTTCGGATTTTCCGTACTTGGGGTGGTCATAGTGATACTCGAACTGCGCGCCCAGACGCTTGGCCACGGCCTTGCTGGCGTGATTGTCCAGGTCGATCAGTGAGATCGCGGTTTCCCAGCCCAATACATCATAGGCGTAGGCGCGTGCGGTCAGCGCGGCCTCGGTCGCATAGCCCTTGCCGGTGGCGTGGTTCAACAGGGTCCAGCCAACTTCGGGTTCCGGCCAGCCTTCGGGAAACCAAAGCCCGATCCGCCCGACATAGGTGCCGGTGTCTTTTTCATCGACGCTCCAATACCCATAGCCGCGCAAAGCCCAGTGCCCCAGCAGCGAGGCGACCACCCGCCAAACCTCATCCTTCCGCAGAGGGCCGCCGACGAACTTGGCCGCATCGCTTGCAAAGAAGGCAGTGTCCGCATCGACATCGGCCTCGGACGGCGCGCGCAGGATCAGGCGTTCGGTTTCCAGCGTCGGGATCGGCAACGCGAATGTCATGCCTGCACCTCGCGGTAGCGCCAGACATGCTGGGTTGGCCCGAAGGCGCTTTCTGCATCGGCATCACGCGCTGCGCCCAGTCGTTGGGCAAGCGCGTTCGAACGGGCGTTGGATTGCGAAACATAGCTTACGAACTGCCCCGATCCCAGCAGGTCAAATCCGAAATCACGCACGGCGGCGCAAGCTTCGGTGGCATAGCCCTGCATCCGGTGTTCAGCGCCGAACATATAGCCAAGTTCCGGTTCGTGATCGTCCCATTCCAAGCCCAGAACGACGAAGCCAATGGCCTGATCATTTCCTTTGAGCGTGACCGTGAACAGGCCGTGACCATGCAGAAGCCAGCCCGCAGTATAATAGGAAAACTCGGTCCACGCGGCTTGCGCGGTGTCACCAAAGCTTTCTTTGCAGATCGACGTCCACACCGGCAGGTCGTCCAGTGTGGGCACGCGCAGTACCAGCCGCCGGGTCTGAATGACCGGCAGGGCTGCGCGATATTGCGCTGCTGCCATCGCCGCCTTTCCGGACGGGGGCTGGGTACAGCGTGCGGGGGTCACTTTTTCTTTCCGAACCCGCTCAGGCCCGGAGGCAGACCCATGCCGCCGCCCAGACCGGGCATTTTGCCACCCATGGCCTTGGCCGCCTGTTCCAGCGCCTTGGGGTCCATGCCTGCGGCCATCTCCTCGGGGCTGGGGCCGCCTTTGCCGAACATGCCTTTCATGGCCTGTTTCAGCATCTTGCCTTTGCCCATCTTGCCCATCTTCTTCATCATGTCCGACATCTGCCGGTGCATCTTGAGCAGCTTGTTGAGGTCGCTGACCTCCATCCCGGACCCCGCCGCGATGCGTTTCTTGCGGCTGGCCTGAAGGATCTGCGGGTTGGCGCGTTCGCGCTTGGTCATCGACTGGATCATGGCGATCTGCTGGCGCAGAATCCTGTCGTCCAGACCGGCCTGATCCATCTGCTTGGCCATCTTGCCCATGCCCGGCATCATACCCATCAGGCCCTGCATGCCGCCCATCTGGATCATCTGTTCCAGCTGCATTTTCAGGTCGTTCATGTTGAACTGACCCTTGACCATGCGCTTCATCATGCGCTCGGTCTGTTCCATCTCCATCGTTTCCTGGGCCTTTTCGACCAGGGCAACGATGTCACCCATGCCCAGAATCCGACCGGCGATCCGGTCCGGCTCGAAGGTTTCGAGCGCGTCCATCTTCTCGCCCAGACCGACAAAGCGGATCGGCTTGCCGGTGACTGCGCGCATCGACAGCGCCGCACCACCGCGCCCGTCGCCGTCCATCCGTGTCAGAACCACGCCCGAGATGCCGACCTTGGCGTCGAACTCTTCAGCGACCTCGACGGCGACCTGCCCGGTCAGGCCGTCAACCACCAGCAGCGTCTCGCGCGGGTCAACGGCGTTGCGGACCTGTTCGACCTCATCCATCAGGACTTCGTCGATGTGCAGACGACCCGCGGTGTCGAGCATGTACACGTCGTAGCCACCCAGCGTCGCCTGCTGTTTGGCGCGCTTGGCAATATCGACAGGTTTCTGGCCGGGAACGATCGGCAGGGTGTCCACTCCGATCTGGGTGCCCAGAACCGCCAGCTGATCCATCGCCGCCGGGCGGTAGACGTCCAGCGAGGCCATCAGGACCTTTTTGCCCTCTTTCTCTTTCAGACGTTTCGCCAGCTTGCCGGTGGTCGTCGTCTTACCCGAACCCTGCAAGCCGACCATCAGGATCGGTGCGGGCGGGTTGTCGATCTTCAGCGCACCGGGGTCTTCCTCGCCACGCAGGGTGTCAACCAAAGCGTCATGCACGATCTTGACGACCTGCTGACCGGGGGTGATCGACTTGGTGACTGCCTGACCGGTGGCCTGGCTTTGAACTTTCTTGACGAATTCCCTTGCAACCGGCAGCGAGACGTCGGCCTCAAGTAGGGCAACGCGGACCTCACGCAGGGCGGTTTTGACGTCTTCCTCGGACAGGGCGCCCTGTTTGGTCAACCGGTCGAAGACGCCAGAGAGGCGTTCGGATAGATTTTCAAACATGCCTGCGGCCTCCTTAGCCGGTTGTGATTTGGCGCCCCTTAGATAAGGGCAGACGGGTCAATGCACAAACGCCCCCACGGGCGAAACTCGCTGGTGGGGGGCGATCCCTGAACGACTCAAGGGACCGGAAGATCGAAAGGCTTCCGGATGTTTGGCGATCATCTACGCCTCTGGGCCGTGTGAGTCAAGATAAGCTATGTGAGTGTCACATTGCGGGCTATTCTGCGTGATTGAAGCTGAGGGAGGGGGCGATGAAGAATGGTCTGCCGCGAAAGACGACCGACTATGTCGGCGAAGTGACCAACACCGATATATGGTCCGGATTCGAGATCCGGCCCAGCGACGTCTTTGTGTGCACACCGCCCAAATGCGGCACCACTTGGACGCAAACACTGGTGCGCATGCTCATCACCGAAACGGCCGACCCCAGTGTGTACGACAACAGGGTCTCACCGTGGCTTGATTGCAGTTTTCGCGATCGGGTCGCGCAGGCGGATGAACTGAGCGCGCAAAGCCATCGGCGCTGTATCAAGACACATACCCCGCTTGATGGCATCTTGTTCTCGCCAAATGCGCAATATCTGGTTGTTCACCGCCACCCGGTTGACGTTCATTTTTCAATGCGCCGCCATGTCGAGAATATGAAGCATGACTGGCTTGATTACCTGTTCCCCGACGATCTGTCGGAAGCTTTCGACATGTTTTTGAACCGGCCCGCGTCGTCCAAGGGCACAGATGACCTGACCCTCAGATCGATCATTCATCACTTCCATTCCTTTTGGATGTATCGCGACCTGTCCAACATCCATTTTCTGCACTATGCCGAGCTCAGCCGGGATCTTCCGGGACAGGTCGCGCGGCTTGCACGGATCATGGACATCGAAATTAACCCGGATCTGGTCAAGGACATAGCCGGGGCCGGCAGTTTCGGATCGATGAAAAACAATGCCATACGTCTGGAGCAAACCCCCGGATTCACCAGCGGTTTTCACGACTTTGCGCAGTTCTTCTCTTCGGGCACAAGCAACAAGTGGGAAGGCAAGCTGACCGAGCAGGACATGGCGCGATATGACTCCTGCATGTCCCGGCTGGTCTCAGCCGAAGAACGATTGTGGCTGGAACGCGGCCTGACCTCTTAGTTCGTCCCGACTGCGCGACGGTCTTGGCCGGGCTTAGATGGAAGCCAGTCATTCACCGCCTCGGCCAACCGGCGAGAGCCGGAGCCGCTGGAAAACGCTTCGACAATGGGATGGCGGCCCGCGCTCATGCCTTTCTCAAGAACAAGGACCGGGCGATACAGCGTCGAGGTGCCGTTTTTGCTTCGGGATGTCGTGCTTTCGATTTCTGCGTGGGACAGGTTGGACAGTTTGTGTTCAACCGCTTCGTAACCAAAAACCGATTGGCGGCGGATCAGGATACTGTCCTTGTTCCGATCCAGAATGATCTGAACCCGTCTTACGAAAACGCAAAACGCACCAAACCCAAGACCTCCTCCGCCAAGGGCGAAGATCAGGCCGAACCAGATGCCTTCGCCGCCCGTGCTCATCAGAAAAATACTGGGGCCGACAAAGGCCAGAATGAAAATGACCAGCGTGATACCGATGAACCAGGGCGTATTGGCGATGATCAGTTGGTTCGGGGTGTCTCGGGTCACTTTCATGGCGGTACGCTAGCACCGTTCCAACACCCTGTTCCAGTTTGTTTCATCACCGTCTTGCGTGAAATCAGGCTGAAACGCGCGGGGCAAGGACAGCACCGTCCTTGATCTCGGGCAGTGTGGTTGGCGGGGTCAAGGCCAGGTTCGGCACGCCAGACACTGACTGCGCCAGTGATGCGCGCGATTTTCATTCGGGCGGGTGTCACCCTGGCAATTGTATGTCCCGCGCTTGAATTCCAAGCTTTGTTGCGCGATGAGCAATCCCAAAAAAGCGAGGGCTTCATGGACGCTTCATCCACCTATCAGGACACGTT
The DNA here is from genome assembly GCF_056534925.1 of Ruegeria sp. P10. Taxonomy (NCBI): domain Bacteria; kingdom Pseudomonadati; phylum Pseudomonadota; class Alphaproteobacteria; order Rhodobacterales; family Roseobacteraceae; genus Ruegeria; species Ruegeria sp. P10. The sequence continues at coordinate 65,707 of NZ_JBQERJ010000012.1, read as the reverse complement.
GCCGCTGAGTTCGGACGCATTGCTGGCGCAGATGGAAGATTGGGGGCTGACCTATCGCCTGCATACCCATGTGCCATTGCGTACGGTTGAGGATGCAAAGGCGGTCGAAGACCAGTTCATGACACCGGGAGAGAACGCGCTGAGGGTCAAGAACCTGTACCTGCGCGACAAGAAAAAGCGCAACTTTCTGGTGACCTTGGAACAAAGTCGCGAGATTGATCTCAAGGCTTTGGGGGCCGAGTTGGGCATAGGCAACCTGTCCTTCGGCTCGGCGGACCGGTTGTTTCAGAATCTCGGCATACGCCCCGGCGCGGTCAGTCCGCTGGCGATGATCAACGGTGTTCAGAATGATGTCAGGTTCTTCATGGATGCGGCGGCACAGCAGGCCGAGGTGATTTACATGCACCCCCTTGTCAACGACCGCACCGTGGCCCTGACGCGGGCCGACATGATGGCCTTTTTCGAGCGCATCGGCTGCGCGGTCACGTGGTTGCCCTGATTACATCAGCGCCTCTTTCAATGCGGCGGCAACATGCGCGGCTGACGGGTTGACGAACAGATGCCCGTCAGCTTCGAACACCGGATCGTCCAGGTGGTTCGGAAAAGCCAGTGGAAGCTCGGTACAGGCCAGCAGGATCGCGGTTCCGGGGCTGGCGTGCTTGTCGCAAAACGCCAGCAGACGAGCGCGGGCCGTGTCGGTTGCACCACCATAGAAATCACTGTCGATCATGGCCTGCATCTGGGAAATCTCGGGTTCGGGCAACCGTTCATTCGCGGTAATGCCTTCGGCGGCCAGTCGATCCGCATAGTTGGTGGCCTGCATCGTCACGGTTGTTCCCAGGACCAGAGCCCGTGATGCGCCGGTACCTGCCGTCGCCTCGGCGGTTGCGTCAAAGATGTTGAGGATCGGCATCGAAACACCCTGCCGTATCGCGTGAAGCCGCGCATGGGGGGTGTTGGACGCGATAATGCCAAAATCGCACCCGGCGCGTTCGAGAGTCAGCAGGGCGTCGCGGAACACCGCGTCAAAATCCGCCCAGCTTGCCTCATCACCGGCGACACCGCGCAGGGCGCGCGTTCTGGCCTGCGTAACAGATTCGATGGTCATCGGTGGGATTGGCAAAGGCGAACCATGGCCGCGTTCCGCGTGATAACGCCCGGCCCCTTCGGCAATCGCCCGGTAATAATCGACGGTCGAGGCCCAGCCCACACCGCCCAGAATGCCGATTTTCTTCATGTGGCCCATCCAGTCTGCCTGTTTGCTCGCATGCAGACTGGACGTTTCCACGCTCGTTGGCCAGAGGCGATCAGGCTGCAAGCTCCGCAACCGCCTTGTGGGCATTTTCCAGCGCCGCATCCGGGTTCACGGCCATCTGATCAGCGGCGATGACGTCGATGTCATGAATGCCGATGAAACCCAGAACGTGGCGCGCGTAATTGGTGGCGAAATCAGCTTCGGATCCGACGGGAACACCGCCCGATGCGATGGCCAGAATCGCACGTTTCCCTTCCAGCAGGCCTTTGGGGCCGTTTTCCGTGTAGGAAAAGGTCAGGCCCGCGCGCGCCACGAGGTCGACCCAGGCCTTGAATGCGGCTGGCACCGAAAAGTTGTAGATCGGCAGGCCGATGACGATGGTGTCGGCCTCTTGCAGTTCGGAAACGAGTTCGTCCGACAGGGCCAGCCGGTCGCGCTGTAGATCGTCGCGCTGCTCGGCGGGGGTGAAATTGGCGGCGATCCAGTCTTCTGTCAGCAGGGGAAGGGGGGTGGCCAGATCGCGGCGGATGATACGGTCTGCGCCCAGTTGCTTGACCACACGGTCAGACAGATCGCGCGTGGTCGAGTTCACGCGGCGGGCGGATGAGTCGATGTGAAGGATCGTTTTGGTCATTGTTTTGGTCCTTTTGGTCAGGGGAATCTTGTCCTGCGCCCAATATGATTGTTGCGTTGATGAACAAAACTCGGATACATCAACAGTTATTGTTGGAAATTGCACAGTGACGACATTGCCATGGATAATTGGGATGAAGTGAGAACCGCCTATCAGGTGGCACGCATGGGGACGGTCAGCGGCGCGGCAGAGGTTCTGGGTGTTCACCACGCCACCGTGATCCGTCACATTGATGCGATCGAGGCGCGATTGGGTGTCAAACTGTTCCAGCGCCATGCCCGTGGGTATACGCCTACCGAAGCAGGCGACGATCTGTTGCGCGTGGCACAGGCGACCGAAGATCAGTTCAACCAGCTTGTCGGCCGGATGAAGGGTCGCGGAGACGATGTCTCGGGTGAATTGGTCGTGACATCCCTGGGGTCTCTTGCCCCGTTGGTGGTGCCGACGCTCACCGCGTTTCAAAAGATGCATCCGGACCTGATCGTGCGATACCTGACGGGCGACCGGCTGTTCCGGTTGGAATACGGTGAGGCGCATGTGGCGATCCGCGCCGGATCGGCCCCTGATCAACCCGACAATGTCGTCCAGCCTTTCCGACAAGAGGAAGTTGGTCTTTATGCCAGCGCCTCGTACATCGAACGGTTCGGCAAGCCATCCGGAATCGAAGATTTTGCACGCCATCACTTCGTCAGTTCCGATGATGAGACCAGCCGCGCGCCGTTCACACGCTGGCTGCGCGCGACGGTACCCGCCGATCGCATCACCTTCCGCTGTACCAACAACTTCTGCATGCGCGAGGCCGTTCTGGCCGGTGCCGGCATCGGCTTCATGGCTCGTTGGGAGGCTGCCCGCCACGACAATCTGGTCGAGGTGATTGATCCGCTGCCGGAATGGTTCGGCAATTTGTGGCTGGTGACCCACGTGGATTTGCACCGCACCACCAAGGTACAGGCCTTTCTGAGCTTTCTGAAAGAAGAAGCCAAAGGCTGGCAGCCATGAGCCCGCAGATGCGTGGCCATCTGGCCATGCTTGCCTTTTCAGCCCTTGTGGCAGGCAGCTTTTCGCTGGGGTCCATGATCGCCAACGAAATCGCGCCAGCCGCCCTGAATGCGGTTCGCTTTGCGATTGCCGCTGCCGTGATTGGTTTGGCCGCCTTGGCGACAACCGGCCTGCCGCGCAGCGCCGCGCAGGCCCCTTGGCGCTATCTGGTGCTCGGGGCGTTGTTCGCCACCTATTTCGTCCTGATGTTCTATGGGTTGCGAACCGCCCCACCTGTCAGTGCAGCGGCGGTGTTCACCCTGACACCAGTTGTCTCTGCCATGGCCGGTTGGGTCTTGTTGCGCCAGATCACGACTCCGCGCATGGCGCTGGCCCTGACCATTGGCGCCGTGGGGGCGCTTTGGGTGATTTTCCGGGCCGATTGGCAAATGTTCCGCGCCTTTGAAATCGGTGGCGGCGAAATCATCTATTTCTGGGGCTGCGTCGCCCATGCGATCTATACGCCCATGATACGCAAGCTGAACCGAGGAGAGCCCGCCGTGGTATTCACCTTCGGTACGCTGGTCGCCGGGTGTCTGTTGTTGGTCGTCTTCGGCTGGTCGGACCTGATGGCAACCGATTGGGCCGGGCTTCCGGCTATTGTCTGGATCGGTCTGTTCTATATTTCGTTATTTGCAACGGCAGCCAGCTTCGTGCTGGTGCAGTTTTCTTCTTTGCGGCTGCCGTCGGCCAAGGTCATGGCCTATACCTACCTGGTTCCCAGCTGGGTCATTCTGTGGGAGATTGCGCTGGGCAAAGGCGTGCCAACCGGTTTGATCCTGGGTGGTGTGGCGCTGACAATCATCGCCCTGCTGATGTTGTTGAAAGAGGAAGTCCCGCCCTCGGTGCCTGTTCGCCGCGCCGTGGAATAAGCCATGTCTTCGCTGGAAAAACCCGACAGATCCTAGATGCATTCCAGAGGTGGAATTTGTTGAGCCAGATCAAGGCGCCCCTGCGGGCTCTTCCATAACCTCTTTGGCAGGCAAATGGAGGAGATCATGTTCAAACATATCATGTTGCCGGTTGACCGGCATCTACCGCCCGAAGTTCGCAAAGCAGCCGATGTTGCCGCGCAGGTTGCAAAATGGCAGGGCGCCAAAATCACTCTGGTCAGCGTTACCGGGGCCCATATGGGTGAATCCTCGGAAACCGAGGCCGAGATCGACAAGGAGTTGGCGGAGTTCACCGAACAGTTGGCCGCAGAAAGTGGATCAGACGTTTCCATGCGCAAAATCCACTCGGTCGACGTTGCCGCAGAGGTGGACAGCGATCTGAACCGCGCGGCCGAGGAGATTGGCGCAGATCTGGTCATTGTCGGCACCCACGCGCCCCGGATCACCGACTATATTTTTTCCAGCCACGCCGGTTATCTGGCGAAACACGCCAGCATGTCTGTTTTTGTGGTGCGCTAGGCCTCGCCCGACTTTGGCAGTTCAGCTTCCAGAAACCGTTCGAACGCGTCCAGATTGACGGGCTCGAATTGTCCGAACCCCTGCATCCAGACCGAAGCGGCGCGCAAGGCGTCGGGTTCCAGCTTGCACCATTTTACCCGCCCGCGTTTTTCCTGACTGATCAGACCGGCCTTGGTCAGTATGACCAGGTGTTTGGAAATCGCCGCCAGCGACATCTCGAACGGTTCGGCCACATCCGTCACCGCCATGTCATCCTCCAGCAGCATCGCCAGAATGGCGCGGCGGGTGGGGTCGGCGAGGGCTGCAAAGACGGTGTCGAGATCGTTGGACATGCGTCCGCTCAACCATAGCTGCCGGGATTGGTCAACCATTTGGTTGAATATGCGGATTCAGGGCCTTGGCGGCGCAATGGTGGCCCTCGAAACCAATGACACGCCCTGTGGGTTCTGAAAATCATAAAATTTTCAATGCTTTAGGCTGCGTCAATGAGGGCATTCAAGGTCGTTGACTCTGGGCGCTTCGCGCCTTAGCACCATGCCCAAGATTGTACGAGGGAAACGCCCGTGACCGATGATGACCAAAAGCAGCGTATGGCGCAGCTTGAGGCCAAGATCGAAGCGGCGAAAAAGGCCAAAGCGCCAAAGCCTCGTGCGGATGCTGACGTGTCCGGGGGCGAGCTTGCCTGGCGGATGGTCATCGAAATGGTATCCGGTCTGGGGATCGGATTTGGCATCGGATACGGGCTGGACAGCCTGCTCGGGACGATCCCGATCTTTCTGGTGCTGTTTACATTGCTGGGCCTTGTCGCGGGCGTGAAGGTTATGCTCCGCAGCGCGAAAGAGGCTCAAGAGAAACAAACGGCGGCAACGGCTGCCGAGAAGGACGAGAGGGACTGAACGTGGCAACCGAGACCACCGCAGCAGAAGGCAGCAGCCTGGTATTCCACCCGATGGATCAGTTCATCGTCAAGCCGCTGTTCGGCGACGGTGCAGTAGGCATGTTCACGGTCACCAACGTGACCCTGTGGTTGTTCTTTGCGGTGCTGGCCATAATCGCTCTGCTGGTGCTGCCCACTTCGAAACGCGCCATCGTTCCGACCCGTATGCAGTCGGTGGCCGAGCTGGCCTATGGCTTCATCTACAAGATGCTGGAAGACATCTGCGGCAAGGAGGGCGTGAAATACTTCCCCTATGTCATGACTTTGTTCATGTTCATCGTCTGCGCAAACTTCCTGGGGCTGATCCCGACCTCGTTCACCACCACGTCGCATTTCGCCGTGACCATCCCGCTGGCACTGGCTGTGTTCCTGACCGTGACCGTGCTGGGTTTCGTGAAGAACGGCGCCGCATTCCTGGGCCTGTTTTGGGTCTCCAGCGCGCCTCTGGCGCTGCGCCCGATCCTGGCGCTCATCGAGCTGATCTCGTACTTCGTACGCCCTGTCAGCCACTCCATCCGTCTTGCCGGTAACGTCATGGCAGGTCACGCGGTTATCAAGGTTTTCGCAGGCTTCGCCGCGATTGCCGTGATCTCGCCCGTGTCGGTTCTGGCGATCACTGCAATGTATGGTCTTGAGGTCCTGGTGGCCTTCATTCAGGCCTACGTATTCACCATTCTGACCTGTGTTTATCTGAAAGATGCGCTGCATCCTTCGCACTAAGGTCCGATACCCCAACATCGAAACTTCCAATTCGTAAGGAGACACATCATGGAAGGCGATCTCGCACACATCGGCGCAGGCCTGGCAGCAATCGGTTCCGGCGCAGCCGCAATCGGGGTGGGCAACGTTGCAGGCAACTTCCTGGCCGGCGCCCTGCGCAACCCTTCGGCGGCAGCTTCGCAGACCGCAACCCTCTTCATCGGTATCGCGTTCGCAGAAGCCCTGGGGATCTTCGCATTCCTGGTCTCGCTGCTGCTGATGTTCGCCGTATAATCTGCGGAACCTGATCCTTACGCGCAGGTGGGTCCAAGCCATAGCGGCCCACCTGTTGTAAAGACACGTTTCCGACGGAGGATATCATGGCGACTGAACCCCTTACAAAAGAGGTAGCTGGCTCGTGCGTCGACTCCTATGGCTCTGCCATCGGGATGCCACAGCTCTGCTTCGATTGGTTCCCCAACCAGATTTTCTGGCTGGTCATTACGCTGGTCGTCATCTTTCTGGTCCTGTCCCGCGTGGCTCTGCCCCGCATCGCGGCAATCCTGGCTGAACGTCAGGGGACCATTACAAATGACCTGGCTGCGGCCGAAGATCTGAAGGCCAAGGCGGTCGAGGCCGAAGAGGCCTATAACAAGGCGCTGGCCGATGCCCGTGCCGAAGCGCAGCGTATCGCTGCCGAAGCACGTGCGGAAATCCAGGCAGGTCTGGATGATGCGATTGCCAAGGCGGATGCGGAAATCGCTGCCAAGGCGGCTGAATCGGAAAAGGCAATCGCCGAAATCCGTGCCGGTGCGCTGGAAAGCATTCAAGTGGTTGCCAAGGATACGGCGGCTGAACTGGTCACCGCACTGGGCGGCGAGGCAGATGCCAAAGCCATCAACAGTGCAGTAGACGCACAGACGAAAGGATAAGTGACATGCGGAACACTCTTGCCCTTATCCTGACCGTTGGTGCCGCCAGCCCCGCGCTGGCTGCAAGCGGCCCGTTCTTCTCGCTTGGCAATACCGACTTTGTCGTCCTTCTGGGCTTCATCGTCTTCATCGCGGTCCTGTTCTATTTCAAGGTACCCGGTATGATCGGCGGTGCGCTGGACAAACGTGCCGAAGGCATCAAATCCGAACTGGACGAAGCCCGTGCTCTGCATGAAGAAGCCCGCAGTTTGCTGGCCTCGTACGAGCGCAAGCAGCGTGAAGTTCAGGGGCAGGCCGATGCGATTGTCGCGGCAGCGAAGGAAGACGCGGCCTTGGCAGCAGAACAGGCGAAAGCTGACTTGGAAAAGTCGATCGAACGTCGTCTGGCCGCAGCTCAGGACCAGATCGCTTCGGCCGAAGCGTCTGCACTGAAGGAAGTGCGTGATCAGGCCGTTTCGGTTGCGGTTTCGGCGGCCAGCTCGGTTCTGGCAAAGCAAATGACCGCAGCGCAGGCCAACAAGCTGATCGATGCATCGATTGCAGATGTGGATGCCAAGCTGCACTGACGGGTGACCCCGACAGACACGTGATACAGACGACCCGAGAGCTTTTGGCTGTCGGGTCTTTTGTTTTTGCCGTGCTTCTGTTTCTGTTGTTTGGAACACTCCGAATCCTACGACCTGCCGGGGATCAGGTTGATAGGAGCGCCCTGATGGGGGCGTGAAAACAACAGGGAAAGACAGGCGGTGTCAGGCAACGCAGTTTCGATGAATATTGTCGGCGTCGTCCGAAATGGCGGGTCGGCGCTGATCGACACGATCAACAGGATCGAAAACCTGTCTGCGCAGTTGCACCGGTTCACCGTCACCATTGCCACGAACGACAACACGGACGGTACGGATCAGGTGTTGTCCGACTATGCGGGGCAAAACAGGCATGTCGATATCCTGCGACTGGATGGTCTTGCGTCAGAATTGCCAAACCGGGTCGAGCGTATCACGGCGGCCAGAAACGCAGTTCTCAAAAAACTCGAGGATCAGGACAGGGATCTGGAGTTGACGCTGGTGTTGGATCTGGATGGGCCGAATACCTGCCTGGATGCTCAGGCGGTTCTGACAGCAGCACAGCGGGTCGCCCCGTTGTGGGAGGGCGTTTTCGCCAACCCCAAACCAGCATATGATGATATCCACGCCCTGCGTTGTTCGGGTTGGTGTGATGAGGACGTATGGCAACGCATTCAAAGCACGCGCAGGCCGCTGTTCGGGCGTCGCAAATGGCGCCGGTCTGTCATGAAGTCCGCTGTTTTTGACCGCCAGTTCCACATTCCTGCCGATACGCCCCTAATCCCGGTCGACAGCGCATTCGGCGGTGCCGGGTTGTACAAATCCCGCGCGCTGCGAGGGTTGCGCTATTCTTGCCGGGACGAAAAAGGCCAACAGGTGTGCGAACATGTAATGCTGCACAAACATCTGAGAGATCGCGGCGCAAGGCTGTTCATCGACCCGGCGCTGACGACACTGGCCGCTGAGGACCGTTTGGGAGAAGGCAGCGGCGCGCCGTTCCCCCGACATCTGCTGCCAGCCGCGTCGGGCGCTGCCTAGTCCCGGCCTTGCCCTGCCTAGTCTGCAAAATCGGGGCCGCGCTCAGCCCCGCCCGGTTTCGTGTTGCAGCCTTTGTTGCGCAATAGCTTCGTTTCGATCGGCCTTTTGCTGGTCCGCCATACAGCGTTCCACAAAATCCAAATGGCGTTCGATTGCATTTCGGGCGGCCAGGGGATCACGCTCTTGCAGCGCCGCATTGATGGCGCGGTGCTGGTCCAGGATAGCCTCGCGGGTGGCGCGTTGACGGAACATGGTCTGACGGTTGTAGAACACCCCCTGCACCAGAAGGTCATACATCGACCGCATCATGTGCAGCATCACCACATTGTGGCTGGCTTCGATGATGGCCATGTGGAATTCGGCGTCCAGCTGCGCCTCGTCATTCGCTGCGTTTCGGTTGTGGGCCGCCTGCATCTTGTCAAAGATCGCCTGAACGACCTTCAGGTCGCTGTCTGATCCCAGGCGCGCGGCTCGTTCCGCCGCCAGCCCTTCCATGTCTCGGCGAAAGGACAGGTAATCGAATACAGCTTCTTCATGGCTGCCGAACAGACGGATCAGTGCCGGTGAAAAGGCAGAGCCCAGAACCTCGGCCACATAGATCCCGGATCCGGCTTTCGCAGTCAAAAGCCCCTGTTCCTGAAGGTCAGAAATTGCATCTCGCAGGGACGGGCGCGAAACGCCCATGCGCTCTGCCAACTCCCGCTCGGATGGTAGGCGCTCGCCGGGGCGCAGGATGCCTCGCAGGATCAAAAGCTCGATCTGGCGAACAACTGCGAGCGACAGCTTTTCCGTCTGAACTTTGTGAAATGGCATCTCATCTTCCGAAAGTGGTCAACTCATTTGACCATGGACGCCGGTACTGTTCAAGAATCCCCGATCGCATCCGCTGATTAATTAGGTCAGCAATATTGACTTTAATGGGGGAGAGCTTAGGCTGCACCGAATTGAGATCGGAGGAGCCTCATGTCCCAACACCCTTTGTTTGCCACCCGGGCCTCGCGAATGAAAGCGTCAGAGATCCGCGAATTGCTGAAGCTGCTCGACCAACCCGGCATCATTTCCTTTGCCGGTGGGATTCCTGATCCCGCATTGTTTCCCGCCGATGCGTTTGCACAGGCGTTTCAGCAGGCTCTGGGGCCGGATTTTCAAGCGCAGGCGCTGCAATATTCGGTTAGCGAAGGCTATGTCCCATTGCGGCAGTGGCTGGCGCAGCACGTGCGCGAAATCGGGGTGGCCTGTAACATCGACAACATCCTGATCACCTCGGGGTCGCAGCAGGCGCTGGACTATCTGGGCAAGCTGTTCCTGTCCCCCGGCGACACGGCCCTGGTCGGGTGGCCCACTTATCTGGGTGCGCTGGCGGCATTCAACGCCTACGAGCCGCGCTTTGACCGGCTCAATGGCAATCAGGGGGCCAAGGAATACAAGGCCGCAGCGGGCGAAGGCGCAGTGAAATTTGCCTATCTGTCGGCGGATTTTGCGAACCCGACAGGAGAAACCGTGGACTTGCAGGGCAGAGAGGCGTTGCTGGATCTGGCCGAGGAACTGGATTGCGCGTTGATAGAGGACGGAGCCTATCAGGCTCTGCGCTATGACGGGGACCCGATCCCACCCATACTGTCATTGGAGCAGGCCCGCAAAGGGTCAATCGAGGACTGTCGGACGATCTATTGCGGCAGTTTCTCGAAAACGCTGTCGCCGGGTTTGCGCATGGGGTGGGTGGTTGCGGCCAAGCCAGTCATTTCCCAGATGGTGCTGCTGAAACAGGCAGCGGACCTTCACTCCGCGACCATCAACCAGATGGCCGTGCATCAGGTGGCGCAGGCCTGTTTCGACACCCATATTCCGAAAGTACGAAACGCCTATCGCGCCCGTCGTGATGTGATGCTGAACGCGATGGACCAGCATATGCCTGACGGGGTGGATTGGACACGTCCCGAAGGGGGGATGTTCATCTGGGTCACGTTGCCCGAGGGGATGGTTGGCTCTGACCTGCTGGCGCGTGCGTTGGACACCGTCAAAGTAGCATTTGTTCCGGGGCAGGCGTTCTTCCCGGATGGCAGCGGGGCAAACACGATCCGTCTCAGTTTTTCGAATTCTGACGAGGCGACAATCCGCGAAGGTATTCGCCGGCTGGGAGAGGTGCTGCGGGCCTGATGTTCGGAAAGGTTCTGTTAACCAAAATGCTGCAACTCTGCGGCATGATCCGGTTTCTCGCACCTCTCTTGCTGGCCGCCTGCGCCGCCGGCACTCCGCATTTCCGCGACGTTCCCGCCACGCGCGTGGCTGTGAATGGCAGTGTCTTTGATGTGCGTGTGCGCGGCGACCTGGCCGAGGCTGTGCGGATCAACGCGCAATACGCCCCTCGGCTGGGCCCGGTCCGGGATCGCGCCGCTTTGGCGATGGCGCAGGTTTCGGGATGTCCGATCCTGGACGTGCTGGGGGACGCAGCCGTGACCGTTGGGGTTTTGGGGTGTGACCGCGATGCGGGTGAGCGGCTTTTGCTGACGGCCGTCTCGACCCCCAATTACGAATGCATCGACTTTGGTCTTTATGAAAACGTCGGTGGGGAAAACGGGTATCAGGTCTTTGAATGCACCCCATATTGAGATGCGCGCGTTCTTGCGTATTTCGGCAAGATGTTGTGGATAACTCGGGCTGATATCCCATATCCTGCGCAACTCCGTTGACTCGGACCCCATCCCTTGCGCAGACTTCCAATGCACAGGAATCATGGGACACGCAGCCATTGCGTTTCAGCAAGCTCAAACTGACCGGCTTCAAAAGCTTTGTTGATCCGACCGATTTGATCATCGCGGACGGGTTGACCGGTGTGGTGGGCCCGAATGGTTGCGGCAAATCCAACCTTCTGGAAGCTTTGCGTTGGGTGATGGGCGAAAACCGCCCCAAATCCATGCGCGGTGGCGCGATGGAAGACGTGATCTTTGCCGGGGCCGCCACGCGACCCGCGCGCAACTTTGCCGAAGTTGTCCTGACCATGGACAACTCGGAACGTCTGGCACCGTCAGGGTTCAACGACAGCGATCAACTCGAAATCGTTCGCCGCATCACCCGCGATGTGGGCAGCGCCTACAAGACCAACGGCAAGGATGTGCGCGCGCGCGATGTGCAGATGTTGTTTGCGGATGCTTCGACCGGTGCGCATTCGCCCGCTTTGGTCGGGCAGAACCGCATTGCCGAACTGATCAACGCCAAGCCGCGTGCCCGTCGGCGCATTCTGGAAGAGGCCGCCGGGATCTCGGGCCTGTATCAGCGTCGCCATGAGGCCGAGCTCAAGCTGAAAGGCACCGAAGCCAACCTGACCCGCGTCGATGACGTGCTGGAGCAGTTGGGCGGACAACTGGCCCAGCTTGCGCGTCAGGCCCGTCAGGCGGCCCGCTATCGTGAAATTGGCGAACAGCTGCGTCAGGCCGAGGGGATGCTGCTTTATCGACGTTGGAAAGAGGCCGACATGGCCCGCCAGCAGGCCGAAGAAAAACTCCGTGAGCGGATCACCGAAGCCTCCCGTGCCGAGGTCGAAGCCCGCGCCGCCGCCGCAAAACGTGCCGAGATCGAGGAAACCCTGCCGCCTCTGCGCGAGGAGGAGGCCATTGCCGCCGCCGTGCTGCAACGCCAGCAGGTGCAGCGCGATCAATTGTCCGATCAGGAAACCCGCGCCCGTCAAACGATCGAGACGCTGACCAACCGGATTCAGCAGCTGGCCAACGATATCGAACGCGAAGCCGGTCTGAACCGCGATGCGGGACAAATGATTGAACGGCTGGAATGGGAAGCGCGCGAATTGGCCAAGGCAGCAGAAGGTCACGATGAGAAAGTGGCCGAAGCGGCGGAAATCGCCCGCGAGGCAGCCTCGATCTTACAGGAACGCGAAGACCACCTGTCGCAGCAAACCGAGGATATGGCCCGTCTTGTCGCCCGGCACCAGTCCGCCCAGCGTCTGGTCGAAGACAGTCGCAAGACACTGGCCCGATCCGAGAGTGAAGAGGAAGAAGCCCGGAAAGCCGTGGACGAGGCCAAGACGGCCCTGATCCGCGCCAGCGAGGCGTTTGAAGACGCCCAATCGGGCGAAGAAGAAGCCCGTGAAGCGGTGGAAGCCGCCGAAGAGGCGCTTGCCGCGGCGGATGAACTGCGCAACGAAACGCAGGCGCGCGAAGCCGAGGCCCGGGCAAGACGGTCCGAGGCAGAAGGCGAGCTGGGCGCGATCCGGGCCGAAACCACGGCGCTGGCCAAGCTGGTGGAGCGCGACACGGCGGAAGGCGGTCAGGTGCTGGACCTGCTGCGCGTCGAACCCGGCTATGAAAAGGCTTTGGGTGCTGCTCTGGCCGACGATCTTCGCGCGCCGCTGGTCGAGGGTGACGGGCCATCCGGCTGGGTGCAGGTGGCTGGATATGACAGCGACCAGCCATTGCCTGAAGGGGCCGAGCCTCTGGCGCTTCATGTATCGGGCCCCGATCGTCTCAGCCGACGCATTGCGCAGATCGGGTTGGTGGATGCGGATCAGGGCGGACGGTTGCAGGCATCGCTGAAGCCGGGCCAGCGGCTCGTGTCCCGCTCGGGCGACCTTTGGCGCTGGGACGGGTTCCGTGCCTGGGCCGAAGACGCGCCAAGTGCTGCTGCTCTGCGGTTGGAGCAGCTCAACAGGCTGGAAGCACTGAAACAGGACCTTGCCCGTGCCGAAGCACAGGCTGACGGTGCCCGGGCCGCGCATGAGGCGCTGTCACAGCAATTGGCGGACGTGACCGAAGCAGACCGGCGCGCGCGTGAGGCCCGCCGTGCTGCTGATCAGCGCATGGCCGAAACCGCGCGCGCACTGTCGCGGGCCGAGGCCGACCGCAATCTGGCCCAGGGCAAGCTGGAAACCCTGACCCTCGCCGTTGACCGCCACAAGGACGACGCCATGGCCGCCCGCGCGCAACTGCGCGAGGCCGAAGCGGCTTTGGCCGGTCTGGGTGATCTGGACAGTGCCCGCGCGCAGGTCGAAGACATCAAGCAGACGGTCGAGGCGGCGCGGATCACCATGCTGACCCACCGCTCGACCCATGACGAGCTGCGCCGTGAGGGGGACGCCCGCACGCGTCGCACCCAGGAGGTCGCGAAAGATCTCAGCGGGTGGCGCCACCGTTTGGAAACGGCTGAAAAGCGGATTTCCGAACTTGCCGAGCGCAAGGAAAGTTCGGAAGAAGAGCTGACGGAGGCCATGGCCATGCCCGGCGAAATCGCCGAGGCGCGTGAGGAGCTGAACGAACAGATCGAAGCCGCCGAAGCACGGCGCGCCGAAGCCGCCGACAAATTGGCCGAAGCCGAGGCTATGCATCGTGAAATCGTTTTGGCCGAACGGGAGGCCGAGCGTCTGGCATCAGAAGCGCGCGAAAGCCGTGCCGCGGCCGAGGCGCGTTGTGACGCGGCCAAGGAAAGTGTTGTCGCGGCGGCCGAACGGATTGCCGAGGATCAGCAACTGACCCCAAACCAATTGCTGAACCAGCTGGACGTGAACCCCGACCAGATGCCAGCTGCGGACGTTCTGGAATCCGAAGTGAACCGTCACAAACGTCAGCGCGACGCGATGGGGGCCGTGAACCTGAGGGCCGAGGAAGACAGCAAGGAAGTTCAGGAAGAATTCGATACGCTCAGCAGCGAAAAAGCCGATCTGGAAGAGGCAATCAAGGCGCTGCGCAGCGGGATCGCTAGCCTCAACCGCGAAGGGCGCGAGCGGTTGCTGACTGCGTTTGAACAGGTGAATTCAAACTTTGCGATGCTGTTCAAGCATCTATTTGGGGGTGGCGAGGCCAATCTTGTGATGGTCGAAAGTGACGACCCGCTGGATGCGGGCCTTGAGATCATGTGCCAGCCGCCTGGCAAGAAACTGTCGACTCTCAGCCTGCTGTCGGGCGGAGAACAGACCCTGACGGCGACCGCGCTGATTTTCGGCGTCTTCCTTGCCAATCCAGCTCCGATCTGCGTGCTGGACGAGGTTGATGCGCCTCTAGATGATGCAAACGTGACGCGTTTCTGTGATCTGCTGGACGAGATGTGCCGCCAAACTGACACGCGGTTCCTGATAATCACTCACCATGCGGTGACGATGGCGCGCATGGATCGCCTGTTCGGTGTCACCATGCAGGAACAGGGCGTCAGCCAGCTGGTTTCGGTCGATCTGAAGAAGGCCGAACAGATGGTCGCCTGACCGCTCACTGCAAATTTATGACGATTGCGGCTTTATCGCGCTAACCTGAGCGCATGACGCGCTTTCTGATCCCCGCCCTCATCGCCGCCGGCCCTGTCTTTGCAGCCGACTGGCCCGTCAAAACCGGGGATACGCCCCTTACAGCCGCAGAGCTTGATGCTTTGGCGGGGCAGACGCTGACCTTTTTCGACGACGGACAGGCCAAATTCTCGGCCGGGGGCGCCTATTCCTATACATATGCAAGCGGAGATTCTGCCTTTGGAACTTACGCGATTGCCGATGATGGCAGCGTGTGCATCGCTTACCGCAATGGGTTCAGCCGATGCGATTTGTACGTACGCAACGGGGACAGGTTGATCCTGATTGACGAAAAAGGCGATCGGTATCCGGTGCGTAGTAAGTGAAATTGATCTGAGGTTCTTGCAGTTTCTGCGCATTTGATAGGGGAAATCCGAAAAATCAGATAATGTATGGGAGAAAATCTGATAACCAAGGTGGTATTGTCCCGAAAATTTTCACTGACGGACGGAGACAGGCAATGTGCCGATTCTTGGCTTGGGTTGGGCGGCAGCGATACCTGGACGAACTGGTCCTTGAGCAAGAACAATCGCTTGTCATTCAAAGCCGAAATGCATTGATCGGAAAAACGCCGATAAACGCGGATGGGTTCGGTCTGGCATGGTATTCTGATCGTGATACGCCGTGTTTTTACAAGGACACCCATCCGGCGTGGTCCGATGCCAATCTGAAGCAATTGGCGCATCACACGAAATCCCGGCTGTTTCTGGCCCATGTACGGGCCTCGACCGGTACGGCGACCTCGCGCAACAACTGTCACCCCTTTGGCGTCGGCAGGTGGAGTTTCATGCATAACGGTCAGGCCGGGGGTCATGAACGAATCCGGCAAGAGCTTGACGCCATGATCCCGGCGCATCTGTACCAGCATCGTATGGGCGCAACCGAGAGCGAGGCGATCTTTCTCATCGCTCATGGCGAAGGGCTGGACACCGATCCTGTGGGTGCAATGGCCCGTGCGGTCGGTCGGGTCGAAGCCCTTTCCAGGCGCCGCGGAGCATCACCCTATCTTCGGTTTGCCGCCTGCTGGTCGGACGGCAAACGGGTTTTTGCGGCCCGTTATGCCTCGGATCGGTTTGCCCCCAGCTTGCACTACAAGGCCTGCAAAGACGGTATCATCATTTCGTCCGAGCCATTGGATGCCAACAACGAGGGATGGCTCGAGATACAGCCCAACACGGCAATCGAAACCGAGGGTGCCACGGTGACGACGCACGCCTTTGCGCCCTGTGTTCCGCAGCAACGGGAATGGGTCGCGTAAGCGTGGTTGCCGCCTAAAGCCGGTTTAGCAGATCCACTGTCGGCCATGCATCGGCCGGCAGGCCAAGCCGCTTCTGTTCCGCCTGCACGGCCGCCCGCGTGCCAGCGCCCAGGATCCCGTCGACCTTGCCAACGTCATACCCCTTGGCCTGAAGCTTGCTTTGCAGCTGCTTCATCTGTGCACCGTTCAGACCCTGTGCGGGATTGCCGGCATCATAGATCTGTGCCCCTTCCAGACGTGTCCCGAAATAGGCGGCGGTCAATACATAAACAAAGCTCTGGTTCCATTCGAAATAGACGTCGAAATTCGGATAGGCCAGAAAGGCCGGGCCCTGGTGCCCTTGGGGCAGGATCAGCGAGGCAGGCAGGTTTGCCAGCGACCCGCTGCGTGCCTGAACGCCCATGGCCTGCCAATCGGCCACCGACCGGGGCTTGCCGGGGCCGGACAGCGACCAGTCCATCTGCGCGGGCACAGTGACCTCTTGCAGCCACGGTTCGCCTGCGCGCCAGCCCAGATGCGACAGCATCTTGGCGCCAGACATCAGTGCATCGGGGGCCGAGGTTTTCAGGCGGACATGCCCGTCGCCGTCACCATCGACACCGTTTTCAAGAATGTCCTGCGGCAGCATCTGGACCATACCGATTTCGCCGGCCCATGCGCCCGTTGTGCGGGCCGGGTCGAAATCACCATTCTGATAAAGTTCGATGGCGGCGAAGATTTGAGGGCGGAACAGGTCGGGGCGACGGCAGTCATGGGCCAACGTCACCAGCGCATTGCGGGTGTTGAAGTCGCCCTGAAATGATCCGTAATCGGTCTCGAACGCCCAGAAGGCCAGCAACACCCCGCGTGAGATTCCGTATTGCTTTTCGATCCGGTCAAACACCGCGTCGTATTTGCGCGACATCGCCTGCCCGCGTTCGATCCGGTTTTGCGAAATCAGACGACGGGAAAACTCGATAAAGGGTTTCTGAAACACCCCTTGCGCCCGATCGGCCTTCAGCACGGCGCTGTCCTGCTGCACGCCTTTGAAAAACGCGTTCACGGTGGATTTGTCAAAGCCTTGCTGCGTGGCCTCGGCCTTTAGCCCTTTGACAAAGGAATTGAAGCCGCCACCACATTGGGCCAGGGCAGGTTGGGCAAACAGGGTGGCGGCGATCAGGCCGGAAAGAAAACGCATGACAAATGTCCGTCAGTAAATCAGGTCGATCCCAACCGACACCGACACGAGCCCAAGCGCAAGCCCCCAAACACGCCACAACATGCGACATGCGCGGAAAATGTCCAAGGCTCCGATTTCGCGCTGAGCATTGCCATTGACCCATGCCAGATCCCGCACCTTGCCGTCATAGCTGCGCGGCCCGGCCAGGGCGACTTTCAAGGCGCGGGCCATGGCGGCCTCGGGCCAGCCCGCATTGGGCGAGATGTGACGGTGCGCATCTGCCACGATTTCGCGCCAGCGCGACCACTGGCCCGACAGCGCCACGATCATCAGGCAGGTCAGGCGGGCCGGGATCAGGTTCATCAGGTCGTCGAACCGGGCCGAAGCCCAGCCAAACGCGCGGTACGTTTCATTGCGATACCCGATCATGCTGTCGGCCGTGTTCACCGCCTTGTAGACCAGCAGCCCCGGCAACCCGGCAATCAGAAACCAGAAAGCAGGCGCGATGACGCCGTCGCTGAGGTTTTCAGCGGCGCTTTCGATGGCCGAGCGTGCCACCTGTGCCTCGGTCATGTCCCGTGTATCGCGTGAGACGATCATGGCCACCCGTGCCCGCCCCTCTGACAGCGAGGCCATCAGCCCTTCGCCCACGGCGCGCACATGGGTGACCAACGATTTTTGCGCCAACAGGATCGCGCAGACCAGGATTTCAACCACCGGCCCTAGCAGAGACAAACCCCAGCCAAGCGCCCCTGCGCCGCAAACCAGCAGGACAAGCACACCCACCCCTTTTGAACGGCGCAGGGCCCCGTGGTTCAAGCGTGTATCCAGCCAGCCGATCAGGTTGCCGATCATCACCGCCGGATGCCTGATGCGCGACCAGAGCCAGTCGGGTTCCCCCAGTGCTGCGTCCAGACACATGGCACAGACCAGCATCAGGCCAGGGCTCACAGGGCGGCCTCCAACCTGTTCCATCCATCCTCGGGCGGGAGCCCAAGGCGCAGATAGGTTTCAGAATAGGGGAAGATGCGGCTCCAGATGTGGGACCGTGCCAGACGACCTTGCCAATGGGCGGCGTTGTCGACCTGATAAAGTCGGAACAGGCTGGTGCCGCCGATCACTTTGGCCCCTTTTCTCGTGACCAGCGCATCCAGCCTTGAGGCTTCGTCAGCCAGACGCGCATGCGTGGCTTCCGCCCAACGGTTGTCCATCAAAGCCTGTGTGCCGATCCGCAAGGCCGGACCGGATACCGACCAAGGGCCGGTCAGATCGTTCAACCGGCTGATCATATCCGGCCGTCCGATGGCAAACCCCAGCCTAACCCCGGCCAGCCCCCAGAATTTGCCAAAACTCTTCAGCACGATCACGCCGGGGCGGTCTGCCAGATGGATCAGGGACTTGTCAGGCATGACGTCGCAAAAGCTTTCGTCAATCACGGTAAGTGGTGCCGATACGTCGCTTTCCTGCCAGATACGCCCGTCCGGGTTGTTTGGATGTACGATCACGCGGGCGTCGCTGGGCCCGTCTTGCCGTACCTTCCACCCCTGCGCCGAAAAGGCGGCGGCGTGTTCGTTATAGGTGGGCGGCGTGATCTGTACCGTACCCGTCGCGGCCAGAGCCGGCAGACGCGCGATGATCGCCGACGCTCCGGGCGCGGGCAGGATCGCGGCACGCTGCGGCACGTTCCAGAACCGGCGCGCGGCATCGCTGAGCCGTTCGAACTCCCCGTGATCCGGCAATTCGGCCCAATCCCCGGCCGTCAGGCCGGACACGGGATAGGCATGTGGATTGATGCCGGTGGACAGGTCGATCCAGTCGGTGCGTTGCCCACCATATTTGACAATTGCCTTGTCCAACCCGCCGCCGTGGTCACGAACCGCGCGTGGATTCAGACTTTCATCGAATGTGCTCATCTGCTCTCTCTGCGAGAAATTACCGCTTTTGGACCGCTTCAAGCGGATTTTCGCCTCTTACACAAGCAAATCCGCCTGTTCACGGGCCTGTGGGGCTGCTGTTAACACTTTGTTAAGGAAATAACGAGATCACGGACCATGGGGGTCGGCACCACTCACCATACCAAGTGCCGAGGTTGTTGCAAATGAAAGTTCTGATTGTTGAGAGTAATCCCGACCTTGGTCGGGTCTGGAAAAGGCATCTGGAACGGCAGGGCGCCGAGGTCACGCTGGTCGAGACGCAGGAAGCCGCCATTCTGGCGCTGTACGGCACGGATTTCGAAATCATCGTGCTGGATCTGGTTCTGGAAACTGGCAGTGCACTGGCTGTGGCCGATTTCGCAAGCTATCGCCGCCCCCAGGCGCGGGTGATCTTTGTCACCAACACCACCTTCTTCTCGGATGGATCGATATTTGCCCACAGCCCGAACGCCTGTGCTTATGTGCAAAGCGAAACACCGCCAGAGGATCTGGCGGCGATGGTCGAGCATTACGCAGCAGGGCGCTGATCGCGGTGGTGCGGTTCTGTGTAATCCAGCACCGGGTTAACCGGAATGATCCGGTGTGGATTGATGCTGTCATGGCTGTAGTGATAGTGGCGCACGATATGGTTCATGTTCACCGTGGGCGCCACGCCGGGCCATTGGTACAGTTCACGCGTATAGGCCCATAGGTTCGGGTAATCGATCAGGCGCCGCTTGTTGCATTTGAAGTGCAGATGATAGACCGGATCAAAGCGGATCAGCGTCGTAAACAGCCGCCAGTCAGCCTCGGTAATCCGATCCCCCATCAGGTAACGGTTCCGGGCCAGACGATCTTCCAACCAGTCCAGCGTGTCGAACAACGGGCCCACGGCGGCGTCATAGGCCGCTTGCGAAGTGGCAAAGCCGGACTTGTAGACGCCGTTGTTGACGTCTGTATAGATGCGCGCGTTGACCTCTTCGATTTCATCGCGCATCGCTTCGGGCCAGTAATCATCGGTATTGCCGGTGATCCCGTTGAAGGCCGAATTGAACATGCGGATGATTTCCGAGCTTTCGTTCGACACAATGGTTTCCTGCCGCTTGTCCCACAGGATCGGCACGGTCACGCGCCCCGAATAGGCTGGATCGGCTTTGGTATAGATCTGGTGCGCAAAACCCAGCCCGTAAAGGTCATCTCCCGTCGCGCCGTGAGCGTCTGTTTCAAAGGTCCAACCCTGATCCAGCATGTCCGGATGCACGACCGACACCGAGATCAGATCGCTCAGCCCTTTCAACTCGCGAAAAATCAGCGTGCGATGGGCCCAGGGGCAGGCATAGCTGACGTAAAGGTGATAGCGCCCGGGTTCTGCTTTGAACCCGCCTTTGCCTGATGGCCCCGCCTCGCCGTCAGCTGTCAACCAATTGCGAAACTGCGCTGCGCTGCGCTTGAATGCACCGCCCGTGGACTTGGTATCATACCAGGTATCGTGCCATTTTCCGTCGACCAGCAGGCCCATGTCTTTTCCTCCGCATGTGCGTTTCGAAAAACATAGGGCCAGGGCTTGCATCTTCCTATGCGAGCGCCCGCGCAAATGCTCTGCATCCGCGCACAGTCGAGTTCGGGATTTCTGTGCAACAAACCTCGGCTGGATCGTGTTTCTGTGACGTGGTTCACTGGATTTTTACAACTTGTCCCGCACAATAGAAGTCATTCACGGGGGAACGGATTAATGAGTACCTATGTTTCAAAGGAAATACGCGCCGAGTTGGACGCGGCCCGAATCGCCACATTGAAAAAAGCCAGCCGTTTACGGGTGGAGATGGGCGACAATACCTACAAAATACTCAAATTGTGGAAAGACGGTTTTACGGTTGAGGCGGAAACCACGCCGCGCCTGCGCGGGCTTGTCGATATCTTTGACGGGGCCAACCACCTCTATCAATGCCTCATCGTCGCGGATGAGGATGAAGGCGGTGAGATGCGGTATGAATTCAAACGCAGCACGGCCGCCCATGACAGCGCGCCGCTTGACTTTTACCGCGCGCCCGATGCGCCGATCGCCCTGCTGGGGCGTGACGACTAGGGGCGAATTTCAACCGGTATTCCGATTTGGCCCGGGTTTGGTCGATGCCAAAAGCCAGCGGTGCCAGCCTAAAGACAGGCACGCGCGGGCCAAAGCGGCCTCAACCAAGTCAACCGGCACCTGTGAAAACAGGGCAGGGCTTTCAAGCTCTGGCCAGCACGTACTTATTGCAGATCCCCGAAAGCACGTTTCAGCCGCAGGCAAGCTTCCTCGACCCGCGCCCGTTGAGTGGCGAGGTTGAACCGTTCAAACGTTTCTCCTCCAGTGCCGAAACCCGGACCTGACGATGTCGCGATCCGCGCGTCCTCGCGCAATCGGCGGACAAATTCGGCGTGATCCATGCCGGTGCCCGAGAAATCGACCCAGGCCAGATAGGTCGCCTGCAAGGGCATCGACCAGAGCCCCGGAATCTCGGTGATGGTCTGATCGAACAGACGCCTGTTTCCCTCCAGATGCGCGATCTGGGCATCTACCCATTCGGCCCCTTCGGGGCTGTAGGCGGCGGTGATCATCGCCACGCCCAACGCGCCGGGATCGTAATCCAATGTTTGCAGCCGTTGCTTCATGGCCGCGCGCAGTTTGGGATCGGGAATGATCATGTTGCCGGTCCGCTGCCCGGCGATGTTGAAGGTCTTCGACGCCGCAGTCAGCGTCACGGTCCACGGGCGTGCATCCGGGGCCGCCACGTCCATCGGCACAAATTTGGCGCCGGGATAGACCAGATCGTGGTGAATCTCGTCCGATACCAGGATCAAACCGTTCCGTTCGGCAAACGCAGCAACGGCCTGCAACTCGTCGGGCGTCCAGACACGACCCGACGGGTTTTGCGGCGAACACCACAGCAGCATCTTCTCGGACCCGTCCAACCGGGACTGGGCGTCGTCCAGATCCAGGCCGTAACTTTCCCCGTCCCGCACCAAAGGGCATTCCACGACCCGGCGGCCGGATTTGTTCACCTTGTGGGCAAACTCATGGTAAACGGGGGTAAAGATCACGATGCCATCACCGGGATCGGTCCAGACATCCAGCGACAGGGCGATTGCATTGCCCAAGCCCTGGGTGGTCAGAATCCAATCCGTGTCGATTTCCCAATCGTGGCGGGTTTTCATCCACCATTGAACCGAGGCCAGATAGTCCTGGTGCATCCATGAATAGCCGAACACGCCGTGATCTGCGGCTTTGCGCACGGCCTCGATCACGCAGGGTGCCGTTTTGTAATCGGAATCGGCCGTCCACATGGCCAGACCGCCCTCGGGCGAGACGCCATACAGCATCTCCATCTTGTCCCATTTTGAACTGTTGGTGCCCCGGCGGTCGATCAGGTCGTTGAAAGTCATGTCTGCTCCATTTTCTCGACCGAAAGCTAACCGCAAATCGGGCAGGTGCAAGGGGGGCGTTGCGGCGCGGGGCGGGATGGCCTAAATCAGCCTCATGAAACGCACTATCCTGATCCATCCCGATCCCCGCCTGAAAAAGGTCTGCGCGCCCGTATCCGACCTGACGGACGAGCTGCGCACGCTGGCTGACGACATGCTGGAAACCATGTATGACGCGCCCGGGATTGGCCTTGCCGCCCCGCAGATCGGTGTGCTGGAACGGTTGATCGTGCTGGATTGCATCAAGGAAGAAGGCGAGACCCCGCGCCCGCTGATCATGTTCAACCCCGAGGTCATCGCCTCTTCCGAGGAAACCAATGTATACGAAGAAGGATGCCTGTCGATCCCGGATCAATATGCCGAAGTGACCCGCCCCAAGGTGGTCGATGTCACCTGGATGGACGAGAAGGGAAACCTGCGACAGGAGACGTTCGACGGTCTTTGGGCCACTTGCGTGCAGCATGAAATCGACCATCTGAACGGCAAGCTGTTCATCGATTACCTCAAACCGCTGAAACGGCAGATGATTACCCGCAAGATGCAAAAGCTCAAACGTGAACGGGCGCGCGCATGACCGTCCGCACCTGTCTGCCTTGGCCTGACAAACGCTTGCGCACAAAGGCGGATGAGGTGACTGAAATCACCGATGACATTCGCCGGATTTGGCAGGACATGATCGACACGATGGAGGCGATGCCCGGTGTCGGTCTGGCCGCGCCGCAGATCGGAGTGATGTTGCGTCTGGCCGTGGTCGATGGGTCGGCCGAGCGGGGCAAGGCCGTGCGTCTGGCGAACCCGGAAATCCTGCACAGCTCGATCGAACTGCGTGAACATGAAGAAGCCAGTCCGAACCTGCCGGGCGTGTCGGCCAAGGTAAAACGCCCGCGCGCGGTGACTGTCAAATTCCTGAACGAGCAGGGCGTGGTGGACCGTCGCGATTTTGTCGGCATCGAGGCCACCAGTGTCCAGCACCAGATCGACCATCTGAATGGCCGGATGTATTTTGACCGGCTCAGCAAGGTCAAACGCGACATGCTGCTGCGCAAAGCCAAGAAACAGGGGTAAAGATGCGCGTTGTTTTCATGGGAACCCCTGACTTCTCGGTGCCGGTTCTGGATGCGCTGGTCGAGGCCGGGCATGAGATCGCCGCCGTCTATTGCCAACCCCCGCGCCCGGCGGGGCGGGGCAAGAAGGATCGCCCGACACCGGTTCACGCGCGGGCCCTGGCGCTGGGTCTGGACGTGCGTCACCCAACCTCGCTGAAACCGGCCGAGGAGCAGGACAGTTTTGCGGCACTGAACGCGGATGTGGCGGTGGTTGTGGCTTATGGGCTGATCCTGCCCCAGCCCATCCTTGATGCGCCGGCTCATGGCTGCCTGAACATTCATGCCAGCCTGTTACCGCGCTGGCGCGGGGCGGCTCCGATCCACCGCGCGATCATGGCGGGCGATGCGCAAACTGGCGTCTGTATCATGCAAATGGAGGCGGGCCTTGATACCGGCCCCGTGCTGTTGCGGCAGGCCACCGATATCGGGCCCGAGGAAACCACTGCGAAACTGCATGACCGGCTCTCGGCGATGGGCGCGGCCTTGATCGTTGAGGCGTTGGCAAAGCTGCCCGGCCTGACCCCTGATCCGCAGCCCGAGATTGGTGTCACCTATGCCGCCAAGATCGACAAGTCCGAGGCCCGCGTGGACTGGTCGCGCCCGGCGGTTGAGGTCGATCGGCAGGTCCGCGGGCTGTCGCCCTTTCCCGGGGCCTGGACCGAGATCGACGGCAACCGGGTAAAACTCCTCGCTTCGCGTCTGGCCGAAGGGCAGGGCGCGCCGGGCGAAGTTCTGAATGACGATCTGTATGTGGCTTGCGGGCAGGGCGCCATAGAACTGCTGCGCTTGCAAAGGGCGGGCAAAGGCGCGCAGGATAAGGAAACGTTCGTGCGGGGCTGGCCAATCCCGATCGGCACCCGGATGTCTTCGGAGTAAAGCCATATGTTCATGGTGATGGTGGGCACTGTCGTGATTGCCGGGATCGTCGGATATCTGTCCGAACAGACCGGTTTCACCCATAACGGCTATTTGCAATCCATCATCATCTGTGTGGGCGGGGCGTTCCTGTTCTATTTCGTCCGTATCATGTTCGGTATCAGCTTTGGTCCTCCGGGGCTGGATGCGGTGATTTCCTCTGTTGGTGCCCTGATCATCGTGCCGACCCACTGGAGGAAGTGACATGCCAATCGTCGCCCTGATCATCATCGGTGCAGCGGCAGGGTTTCTTGCCACCCGCCTGATGCGGATCGAGGCGGATATCCCGACGACCATGTTGATCGGTATCGTGGGGGCCCTGATCGGAGGGGCGCTGCTGCGGTTTCTTGTTACCGTTATGGGGTGGCTGTCTGGTTTTGTCGGGGCGGTTCTGGGCGCGTTGCTTGTGATTTGGATCTGGCAGACCTACCTGCGCCGCTAACCCCTTGACCCGGTGCCCTTCCTCCGTCCAGATCACATTCAACGAAAAAGGGGAATGATGATGCCGTATGATTTGAAGCCGGGTGATGTCGCTCTGATGGGTGTTCCTTTGGATCTGCATTCCTCGTTCCTGCAAGGGCCGGCCTTCGCACCCGGACGCATCCGCGAAGCGCTGCATTCCGGTGCCGCCAACCTGACCGCCGAAGATGGTACCGATCTGGGTGAAAGCGCCAAATTCAGGGATACCGGCGATCTGGATGTGTTCGAAATGCGCGGGCAGGAACCGATTGACCGGATCGAGGCCGAAGCGGCGAAGCGGATCGCAACCGGCGCACGCCTGTTGTCGCTGGGCGGCGACCATTCCGTGGCCTATCCGCTGATCAAGGCCCATGCAGATCGGTACGAAGGCCTGAACATCCTGCATATCGACAGCCACCCGGATCTGTACGACACGCAGGATATCGGCCCGCTCGGCCATGGCTGCCCCTTTGCGCGGGTGATGGAGACCTGCCCGGTCAAGCGTCTGGTGCAGGTCGGCATCCGCACCATGAACGCCCATCAGCGCGAACAGGCCAACAAGTTCGGCGTCGAGGTGATCGACATGCGCAACTGGCGCCCCGACTTGCAGATTTCATTCGATGGCCCGGTCTATCTGTCCCTTGATCTGGACGCGCTGGACCCGGCCTTTGCCCCGGGCGTCTCGCACTATGAACCCGGTGGGCTGAGCACGCGCGAGGTTATCGACCTGATCCACCGGTTCAAAGGTCAGCTGGTCGGGGCGGATATCGTCGAGCTCAACCCGCATCGCGACCCCTATGGCATGACGGCGATGGTGGCCGCGAAATTCGTCAAGGAAATCGGCGCGCGCTTGCTGAACGGTTGACTTACCGTTCGTCGCACACCGTCGCAGACCCAAGTGCCGGAGCACCCCTGGTGGTCAAATCGAACCGGTTCGCCTCGGCGGCGGTCATCCAGTGGATGCTGTCGGCCGGGGCTGCGAACAGAGTGTACCAGTAAAACTCCTCGTCCACGCCGATATCCTTGAAATAATCCAGGTATCGGTCATGTTCGGGATCGTCCTCGGGCAAGTCGGTGGCCACCAGACCCGACCCGGCCCAGCTGTGGACACCGACACAGGCCCCCGGTTGCAGCACGCGGCGGTTTCCGGCCAGGAACAGATCGGTGCCGCCGCTGGCAACCAGACCGTTCGATGGAACAACAGTATCGAACCCGGCCCTGTGCACTTCGCGGGCGAAGATGACATTGGCGTCATCATCAACCGATCCTTCAATGTATTGCAGAACCAAAGTGCGGGCTTCGGGGTTTTGGGCTGTCACTTCCTCAAAGGCAGACAGCGTTGTCTCGTCAATCGTGCCCGAGGCGATGATCTGGTCGCCCTGCGCAACAAAACTGACAGGGGTGTAATACGCGCCGCATGAGGCGAGCAGGGCCAGGCAGGCTGTGATGGATGCAAGTCTGAATGTCACGTTGGCCTCCGGGCTGTGCTTTCAAAAGGGGTATCAGCCAGCCGCTTTGGCGTCCACTATCGGGCTCAGTTGCGCGGCGGACGGCTTTTGTAGACCGGCAATTGCCAGCCAAACATCAACGACCCGGCACGCAACGCCCAGCACACCAAGGCGCAGAGAGCCAGAGAAAACGCAGGCTCTGTCCCCAATCGGGCAGCCAGAACCGCCGTCAGGGCACCTGTAAAGGCGCAGGACACATAAAGCTCACCTTGTTTCAGCACCAGCGGCACTTCGTTGCAGACCACATCGCGCATCAGCCCGCCCAGGCATCCGGTCGTCACACCCATCAAAACGACAATGACCCCGGACTGATCCAGCGACAATGCCGCGCCGGTTCCGGCCGCAACAGCCACTGACAGTGCAAAACTGTCCAGCCAGACCAGCCAGTTATAGCGGCTTTCCACCAGATGTGCGGTAAAGAACACCAGGACCGACGCCGCGACTGCGATCAGGATGTAATCCGGCTGCCCGACCCAAAAGATCGGGTGACGATCCAGCAAAAGGTCTCGTACAGTGCCGCCCCCGACGGCAGTCAGGCAGGCCATGAAGGCAAATCCCACCAGATCCAGCTGGGCACGGCTGGCCACCAGTGCCCCCGTCAACGCGAAGATCAGAACCGAGGCATAGTCCAGCAGCGTCAGCGCGGTCACGCCTGTGCCTTTTTCGGTTTGAACGGCGCCATTCCGGCCCGGGCCAGCTCATCAGCTTTTTCATTCTCGGGGTGGCCTGCGTGGCCCTTGACCCATTCCCATGTCACATCATGCCGTTCCTGCGCCTCGTCCAGACGCTGCCAAAGATCGACATTCTTGACCGGTTTCTTGTTCGAGGTTTTCCAGCCGTTGCGTTTCCAACCAAAAATCCAGCCAGTGACGCCGTTCTTCACATAGGCACTGTCGGTGACGACGGTTATCTTCGACGGTCGCTCCAGCGCTTCAAGCGCGCTGATGGCGGCCAGCAACTCCATCCGGTTGTTGGTCGTCTCGGCCTCACCCCCGTTCAGCTCACGCTCTTTCAGAACGCTGTCCCCGTCCATCGCGCGCAACAGCACGCCCCAGCCTCCGGGGCCGGGGTTTCCGGAACAGGCACCGTCTGTATAGGCAAACAATTCAGGCATGGGCGAACACCAGGATATATCCGTCATACGATCCGGCCAGGCCTTTGCCCATGCCATGGACTGCGCGGTCAATCGTGAACCCGGCCTTGTTCAAGGCGTCCTCGATCTCGGCCTCCGTGTAATAGGAATAATAACGATCCAGATCATCCCGATGTTCACCAGTGCCCAGCTTCATCCCCAGAAACAGCTGTCCACCGGGTTTCAGAGCCCTGTGGATCGCATTCAGATGCCGCTGGAAATCAGCGCGCGGCGCGTGCAGCAGGGAAAAGCTGGCGTAAACACCGTCATATTCGGCTGTCTCGGTGACGTCATCGAACGTACCCAGATGAGCATCCACACCGTTTTCGCGCGCATGTTCAACAAAGGCCGGCGTTGCATCCAGCGCGCGAACCTTCAGCCCCTGACGCATCAGGAACCCGCTGTCCGATCCCGGCCCGGACCCCAAATCCAGCACATAGCTGCTTGGGCCGACCGCATCAGCAAAAGCCTGTCGGGCCTCAAGCTGCTCGGGCGGCAGAGGGATCTTCAGATATTCCGCCACCCTGTTGGTATAAGCGGTGATCGTACGTTCATCGGTCACAGATAGACTCCGACTGCAAGACTGGCCAATACGACCGCGGTCAGCAGGATGCGCAACCGCATCCACCAGACCGGTGTCAGGCGCCAGTAGGAAAACAGGGCATCCAGCAACAACAAACCAGCGAACCCATACATCAGATTGGTGCCCGCATTCACCGGCCCACCACCTGTCATGGCAAAGGCCCAAAGCGCGGGCAGAACCGACAACAGATAACACAGGGCCGCCTTGCTGCCCGATGTCTTGGTGGCAAAACCCCAGAGTACACCGGACATGAAGCTGAGGATGACTGATCCATAGAACAGTTGCACATAAGGGCCCACGAAACGCGGGCCAAAGGTTTGCGCGCCCCAGGCATTCAGATCGCCATTCAGATAGGTCAGGGCGCCCCAGATAAACGGGATCAGTCCCGCCAGCCCCAGATAGAGAGGCGCTTTCGGCACTCCGTTCACGCCGGTTGCCTCAACACGCGGGGAACTTTGAACTCGACGTTTTCAACGGCGGTCTCGACCGGCTCGACGGTGACATCATAATGCGCGCTGAACGCTTCGATCACCTCGTTTACCAGAACCTCCGGGGCCGACGCGCCTGCGGTGACAGCCACGGTCGAGATACCCTCGAGCGCGCGCCAGTCAATCTCGGTGGCGCGCTGGACCAGCTGCGCGTACTGGCACCCCTCGCGCGAGGCAACCTCGACCAGACGGCGCGAGTTCGATGAGTTCGGCGCGCCTACTACCAGCAAGGCGTCCGCCTTGGGGGCCACGGCTTTCACCGCTTCCTGCCGGTTGGTGGTGGCGTAACAGATATCTTCCTTGTGCGGTCCGACAATGGCCGGGAACCGGGCCTGAAGGGCGGCTATGATATCCTTGGTGTCATCGACCGAAAGGGTGGTTTGGGTGACAAAGGCCAGCTTATCCGGGTCACGCACCTGCACCGTGGCCACGTCGTCCACGGTCTCGACCAGCAGCACATCGCCCTCGGGCAGCTGCCCCATGGTGCCCACGGTTTCGGGATGGCCTTTATGGCCGATCATGATCATCTGCAACCCCGCGTCCGCGTGGCGCTGCGCCTCGACATGCACCTTGGAAACCAGAGGACAGGTGGCGTCCACATAGATCATCTCGCGCTGGGCAGCCTCGGCGGGAACGGATTTCGGAACACCGTGGGCGGAAAAGATCACCGGGCGGTCATCGGGGCATTCCTGCAATTCTTCGACAAACACAGCCCCTTTGGCGCGAAGGCCATCGACCACGAATTTGTTGTGCACGATCTCGTGGCGCACATAGACCGGTGGTCCCCATTTCTGCAAAGCCATCTCAACGATTTTGATGGCACGGTCCACACCGGCGCAGAACCCGCGTGGGGCGGCAAGGTAAAGTGTCAGTGGCGGCTTTTTCATCAGGCTGTCTCCTTGTGGCACAGGTAAGTCTTTTCCCGGCCTTGGTCCAGACAGGACATTGTCATTCATCTGACACGAATCGTTGCTACTCGGGTGATGTTTAAGCACCTGTACCTTGTTAAAGAAGCGCGGCCAGGACTGATGTCCTGACCGCGCAAATTTTTTCCCCATCATGACAGGCTTGTCGCCTTGTCAGCTGTTGCTGGCAACAGCGACGCTGCGATGCTCCGTCGGCATTTCACGCGGCGGGCGACCGATGACATCGCGCAGATCTTCCAGTTCGATGAAATTGTCGGCCTGGCGGCGCAGTTCGTCCGAGATCATCGGCGGTTGGCTGCGGATGGTCGAAACCACAGATACGCGCACGCCCTGCCGTTGCAGGCTGGCGATCAGCGGGCGGAAATCCCCATCACCCGAGAACAGCACGATATGATCGACGCGCGGCGCCAGTTCCATGGCATCGACGGTAAGCTCGATATCCATATTTCCTTTGACTTTCCGACGCCCCATGCTGTCGGTGTATTCCTTGGCCGGTTTCGTAACCATGGTGAAGCCGTTGTAATGCAGCCAGTCAACCAATGGGCGGATCGGCGAATACTCGTCGTTTTCCAGCAGCGCTGTATAATAGAAGGCCCGAAGAAGCTTGCCGCGGCGCATGAATTCCTGCCGCAGAAGTTTGTAGTCAATGTCGAAACCGAGTGCTTTTGCCGCGGCATAAAGATTCGAGCCGTCGATGAACAGCGCTAGCCGTTCGTCTTTATAAAACATAAATGTTCCCTTCCGGTATAATCCAGTGCGTGCCGCGTTACGTGAGTGAGTGAGTGATAAAATGACGCGCCCTGGTACGCCTATAATTAGAACTTCTGTCGATTATCGCAAGTATGCAATGGGTCGAATGTAGGGTATCACATGAGCAAATCCATGCCAAATGCCGTTGTTGCGCTGGGCGCAAATCTCGATTTGAGAGGAAATGGTCCCGCTGTAACACTTCAGAACGCGCTTGACGCGTTATCGCGTCACGATGTGGTGATTCGCTCCGTCAGTCGTTTTTTTTCCACCCCGTGCTTTCCCGCCGGGGCAGGCCCGGATTATGTGAATGCTGCGGCGCTGATTGCGACCGAGAAATCTCCGTCGCAGCTGTTGCAGGTGCTGCACGAGGTGGAACAGGAATTCGGGCGTGAACGGGTGCAGCGCTGGGGGATGCGGACGCTGGATCTGGATCTGGTCTGTTTCGAAGATCAGGTCCTGCCGAATCGCGCCACGTTTGATCGCTGGCGGACCCTGCCGACCGACGCGCAAAGGCAAGAGGCACCGGATCAGTTGATCTTGCCGCATCCGCGCCTTCAGGATCGCGCCTTTGTCCTGGTGCCGATGGCCGATATCGTGCCCGACTGGCGTCATCCGGTTCTGGGTCGCACGGTCTGCGAGATGATCCAGACCCTTCCCGCGGCAGAGGTTGCGGCGGTCACGGCGCTGTGATCCGTGCAAATGCAGCATTTCCTGCTTGTCAAGGCGCGGATTCGCGCTTAGATAAACCCCTTCCTGACATGGATTCAGAAACGGAGAGCGCCCAATGGCCCGCGTGACGGTTGAAGATTGCGTAGACAAGGTTCCAAACCGGTTCGAGCTGGTGATGCTCGCCGCCCATCGGGCGCGTGAGATTTCCGCCGGTGCATCGATTACCGTTGACCGCGACAACGACAAGAACCCTGTCGTGTCTCTGCGTGAGATCGCCGATGAAACCCAAAGCGCGGACGAACTGCGCGAGCGCCTGATCGAGGCCAACCAGACCCAGATCGAGGTTGATGAGCCCGAAGAAGATCAGATGGCGCTGCTGATGGGTGCCGAAACGGACAGACCCGCCATGGACGACATGTCGGAAGAGAAGCTCCTGCGCGCTCTGATGGAGGCTCAAGGGCAGGGGTAAGCCCTGAAGACGAAGGTGCGGACCGGATGATTTCTGCTGACGATCTGATTGCGCTGGTCCGCAACTACAATCCCAAGACGAATGCTGACCGCATTGCGCTGGCCTATGAATTTGGCCAGCAGATGCACGAAGGGCAGTTCCGCCATTCCGGCGAGCCCTATTTCACTCATCCCGTTGCCGTTGCCGCTATCCTGACCGAACAGCGTCTGGATGATGCGACCATAATCACGGCGCTGCTTCACGACACGATCGAAGACACCAAGGCCAACTATGGCAAGGTGGCTGAACTTTTTGGGGATGAAGTCGCCAAACTGGTCGACGGCGTCACCAAGCTGACCAATCTGCAACTGTCCAGTCGCGAGACCAAGCAGGCCGAGAACTTCCGCAAGCTGTTCATGGCCATGTCCAAGGACTTGCGCGTGATCCTGGTCAAGCTGGCCGACCGTTTGCACAACATGCGGACGATCAAGGCGATGCGTCCCGAAAAACAGATCGTCAAGGCCCGCGAGACGATGGACATCTACGCACCGCTTGCGGGCCGGATGGGTATGCAGTGGATGCGCGAGGAACTGGAAGACCTGGCTTTCCGTGTTCTCAATCCCGAAGGCCGCCAGTCGATCATCCGTCGCTTTATTACCCTGCAACGCGAGACCGGCGACGTGATCCATCGCATCACCGGCGACATGCGGCACGAGTTGGAAAAGGCCGGGATCGAGGCCGAGGTGTTCGGCCGCGCCAAGAAACCCTATTCGATCTGGCGCAAGATGCAGGAAAAGGATCAGGGCTTTTCGCGCCTGTCCGACATCTATGGGTTCCGCATCATCACCCAGACCGAGGAAGACTGCTATCGAACCCTGGGGGCCATCCACCAGCGCTGGCGCGCGGTGCCGGGGCGCTTCAAGGACTACATCAGCCAGCCCAAATCGAACGGTTACCGTTCGATCCACACCACGGTGTCGGGCCGGGACGGCAAACGGGTCGAGGTCCAGATCCGCACCCGCCAGATGCACGACGTGGCCGAAACCGGGGTCGCGGCGCATTGGTCCTATCGCGACGGTGTGCGCACCGAGAACCCGTTCGCCGTCGACCCGGCCAAATGGATTTCCAATCTGACCGAGCAGTTCGACAACGAGGAAGATCACGAAGACTTCCTCGAGGCCGTCAAGCTCGAGATGTATTCGGACCAGGTGTTCTGTTTCACCCCCAAGGGCGACGTGGTGAAGCTGCCGCGTGGCGCGACGCCGATCGATTTTGCCTATGCCATTCACACCCGGATCGGTCATGCCTGTGTCGGGGCCAAGGTTGACGGGATCCGCGTTCCGCTCTGGACGCGGCTCAAGAATGGCCAGTCCGTGGACATCATTACCGCCGATGGTCAGACGCCGCAGGTCACGTGGCTGGAGATTGCAGTCACCGGCAAGGCCCGTACCGCCATTCGCCGCGCCCTGCGCGAGGTGGATCGGGAACGATTCATCAAGCTGGGCAAGGAACTTGCCCGTTCCGGGTTCGAGCACGTGGGCCGCAAGGCGACCGACAAGGCGCTGGATACCGCAGCAAAACACCTGCGCCTGAAAGACCGGCACGAGCTGCTGGCCCGCCTTGGCAGCGCCGAACTGACCGCACATGAGGTGGTTCAGGCCGTCTATCCCGAACTTGCCAAGGACGACGGCGACGCCATTCCGCTGCGCCGTGCGGTGATTGGCCTGGAGCCGGGGCAGAAGTTCGACCGGGCCCCCTGCTGTCAGCCGCTGCCGGGGGAACGTATCGTCGGTATCACCTATCGGGGCAAGGGCGTGGTCGTGCATGCCATCGATTGCGATCGGCTCAGCGAGTTCGAAGGCGAACCTGACCGGTGGGTCGATCTGCACTGGCATTCGGGCACGCACCCGGCCGTCTATGGCGCGACGCTGGATCTGACCATTGGCAACGATGCCGGGGTTCTGGGGCGTATTTGCACATTGATCGGCGAGAAAAAGGCCAATATCTCGAACCTGGAATTTGTTGACCGCAAACCGGATTTTTACCGCCTTCTGATCAATGTCGAACTGCGCGACCTTGAACAGCTTCATTCACTCATGCTGATGCTGGAGGCGGAAAGCGACGTTGCAGCGGTCGAACGTTATCGGGACCGGACCAAAACCGCGACCGCGGCTGGCTGAGAAGGGGTGATCACGGGTGGTATTCAAGCGCCGAGACCGACGCTCTCCAGTCCAGATTGCATCGGATTTCGTCTATCCGCGTGGCGGATGGACCCGCGCCTTCCATTACGTGAAACACCGCGTCCGGCGCTTGCCGGATACCCCTGACCGGATCGCGCGCGGTATAGGGGCGGGTGTTTTCGCGGCCTTTACGCCGTTTTACGGGTTGCATTTTCTTGTCGCCGCCATCGGTGCCCGGCTGATCAAGGGAAATATTCTGGCCGCGCTCAGCGGCACGTTTTTTGGCAACCCGCTCACCTATGTTCCGATCGGGGTGATCTGTCTTCAGACTGGGCATTTCCTGCTGGGGACAGAATACGAAGAAGGCGACACACAAGGGCTGATGGGCAAATTCGCCAGCGCCATAGGGGACCTCAAGAACAATTTTCTGGCGTTGTTTACGGATCGCGTGGCCGACTGGCACGGGCTGTCGCAGTTCTACGATGACGTCTTCTATCCCTATATGATCGGTGGGATCATTCCGGGCGTCGTTGCGGGGGTGATCTGCTATTACCTCAGCCTGCCGCTGATCCTGACGTATCAGCAGCGCCGCCGCGCCAGGATCAAGGCGAAGTTCGAGGAAATCAAGCGTTTGGCCGAAGATTCGGCTGCCGTTTCTTCGGCAGAGCCTCTAGGCTCGGGCAGAAACATGCAAAAGGAATCGAGTGATGTCTGAGAACCATCTGCGTCTGGGTGTGAACATCGATCACGTGGCCACCGTGCGCAATGCGCGGGGTGGGGATTATCCAGATCCGCTGCGCGCTGCCAAACTGGCGGAAGAAGCGGGGGCGGATGGCATCACCGCGCATCTGCGCGAAGATCGACGCCATATCTCGGACGCCGATATCGACGGGTTGATGGAGGTTCTGTCGGTGCCGCTGAATTTTGAGATGGCCGCGACGCCCGAGATGCAGAAAATCGCCCTGCGCCACAATCCTCACGCGGTCTGCATCGTGCCTGAAAAGCGCGAAGAGCGCACGACCGAAGGCGGGCTTGAAGTCGCGCGCGAGGAAAACAAGCTGGCGCATTTCATCGCGCCCCTGCGTGAGGCCGGCTGCCGCGTGTCGATCTTCATTGCCGCCGATCAGCGTCAGATCGAAGCCGCGCATCGCATTGGTGCCGAAGTGATCGAGCTGCACACCGGCGCCTATTGCGACGCCCATGCCGAAGGTCGCATGGAAGATGCCGAACGCGAGCTTGAGTCGCTGCGCCAGATGTCCACCTTCGCCCATTCGCTTGGGCTCGAGGTTCATGCGGGCCATGGCCTGACCTATGACACCGTAAAACCGGTTGCCGCTTTCCCAGAAGTAAAAGAGCTGAATATCGGTCATTTCCTGATTGGCGAGGCGATTTTTCTGGGCATGACCCCGGCCATTCAGGCAATGCGTCGCCTGATGGACGAGGCGCGCGCGTGATCACCCCCGGCTTTGTCGCCATCTGGTTCGCCTGGCTGATGGCCGGGGGCTCTCCGGGCCCCGCCACGATGGGCATTGCCGGAACCGCCATGAACGAAGGCCGCCGCGCTGGTCTGGTCTTCGCGCTGGGCATCTGTGCCGGGTCCGCCGCCTGGGGCATTGCTGCAGCGCTTGGCCTGTCGGCGATCATGCTGGCCAATGTCTGGGTGTTCGAAGTGATCCGCTATGTCGGCGTGGCCTATCTGGGTTGGCTGGCCCTCAAGGCCCTGCGCCGCGCGATGACCGCGGATGAGGTCGCTTTGGGCAGACCGGTCACGGGCGCGCTGCCGACGATCTTCGCCAAAGGTGCCGCCATCCACCTGACGAACCCCAAGGCGATCCTCAGCTGGGGCTCGATCTATGCCATCGTCGCCCCCAGCGATGCCAGCCTTTCGATGCTGCTGGGCTATTTCACCATGCTCTATGCTGGATCGTTGATGATTTTTATCGGCTATGCGTTTCTGTTTTCCTCCGAACGCCTGGTTCGAACCTACCGCCGCGCCCGCCGCTGGTTCGATTTCGCCTTTGCCGGGTTCTTCGGGGTGGCGAGTTACAAGATCCTCACGGTGCGGTTGTCATGATCCTCGGAATCGGCACAGACCTCGCAAACATCGACCGCATCCAGGGCACGCTCGACCGGTTCGGCGACCGCTTCCGCAACCGGGTCTTCACCGACACCGAACAGCGCAAGGCCGAACGCCGCGCCGATACGGCCGGAACCTATGCCAAACGCTGGGCCGCGAAAGAGGCCTGTTCCAAAGCGCTCGGCACCGGCCTGCGCATGGGCATTTCGTGGAAGGACATGGCCGTCACCAATCTGCGCACCGGCCAACCGGTGATGCACGTGACCGGCTGGGCCGCCGAGCGCCTCAAGGAAATGACCCCCGACGGGCACGAGGCGATCATCCACGTCACCCTGACCGATGATCACCCTTGGGCGCAGGCTTTTGTGGTGATCGAGGCGCGTCCGGTTCAAGATCAGCCCGCGCAGCCTTGACTTGCCCCCATCCCCCCCGCATGTAGCAGCGAAGCCAAGCAAAGAACTGGAGCGAGCAGAATGGCCGAGGACGCCAAAACCGGAAATCCCGTCTGGGAGACGATCAAGACCATCGTCTACGCGCTGTTGATTGCCGGCGTGTTCCGCACCCTCTTCTTTCAACCGTTCTGGATCCCCTCGGGCTCGATGAAGCAGACGCTGCTGATCGGCGATTTCCTCTTCGTCAACAAGATGGCCTATGGCTATTCCTACGCATCCTGCCCCAGCCTGATCATCCCCAGCGTCGGCCTGAACGTGGATGCCGAAGATATCTGTGGCTGGATGCAGGGCGAAGACAATACCCGTATCTGGGGCGGTGATCCCGAACGTGGCGATGTCATCGTCTTTCGCCATCCGGTCACCGGGCGTGATTATATCAAACGCCTGATTGGGTTGCCGGGCGACCGGATCCAGGTCCGCAATGGCCAGATCATCCTCAATGGCACTCCGGTTCCTCAGCAGCCCGACGGCGTGTTTACTGAAATTGCCGAACCGCAAGGCCCGCAGCGCCTGCGCCCCCGCTGTGAAAACGGCCCTGTTGGAATCGGTGGTACCTGTGAAAAGTCGCGCCTGATCGAAACCCTGCCCAACGGTGTGTCCTATGACGTGCTGAATATCGGCAACCAGGCATCGGACAATACCGGCATCTATACCGTGCCCGAGGGTCATTATTTCTTCATGGGTGACAACCGTGACAATTCCAGCGACAGCCGTCTGCCGCAATCTGCCGGTGGTGTCGGATACGTGCCTTACGAAAACCTGATCGGTCGTGCCGACCGGATCATGTTCTCGTCCGCGGGCCGTTCGATGCTGTTCTTCTGGACATGGCGCGGTGATCGGTTCTTCAAGGCGGTCAAATGAAGCTCTCGGCTGAAATAAAGGCGTTCCAGCGGCGATTGGGGTATGAGTTCAAAAACCCCGAACTGCTGGTGCGCGCGCTGACCCATGGCTCGGTGTCTTCGTCCACCCGCCCCGACAATCAGCGGCTGGAGTTTCTGGGAGACCGGGTGCTGGGCCTTGTCATGGCCACTGCGCTGCTTGAAGCAGACAAGAAGGCGTCCGAGGGTCAGTTGGCCCCACGGTTCAACGCACTGGTCCGCAAAGAAGCCTGCGCTGATGTGGCCCGCCAGATTGACCTGGGCGCGGTGTTGAAACTAGGCCGGTCCGAGATGCTGTCCGGTGGCCGTCGCAAGCAAGCGCTGCTGGGCGACGCGATGGAGGCCGTGATCGCTGCAATCTATCGGGATACGGGGTTTGAGGCCGCCCGCGATGTCATCCTCGCCCTCTGGGGGGACCGCATCCACAAGGTCGAGGCCGACGCCCGCGACGCCAAAACCGCGCTTCAGGAATGGGCGCAGGCGCGCGGCCAGAAACCACCCAGCTATGTCGAGGTCAAACGCAGCGGCCCCGACCACGCCCCCGTCTTCACCATCGCCGCCCGCCTTCAGGACGGAACCGAGGCACAAGCCACGGCAGGTTCCAAGCGCCAGGCCGAACAGGCGGCCGCCAAGGCCTTGCTGGAGCGGGTCGGCTGATCTCTGTCTAAGCTCGACCTGTCACAAACTTCAATCTAACTTGAAGACTATAGAAGCCACGACAGACGACCTGTATCTGGGTATCAGTCGTTTTGGCACCAGTCAGGCTACGGCAGGTCAAAGCACTCAGGAAACAACATAAAAAAGGCAATCTAATGCAACGTGCTAAACTCTCGCTCGTCAATATCGGCTTTCTGTTCATTGCCGGGTTTGTGGCAACCATGGCCTTCGATTTCTGGGGGCAGGTTGTCAGTCCCGGGATCGGCTGGGCCAACCTGTCACCCGAAGGTCTGGCGCAGAGTTTGCTGTCCAGTCTGGGCCTGCCCAGCAACGCTTTTCTGGGCTTCTTTGTGCATTTCTACATTGTCGGCCTGATTGCCTATCCTTTGGGTTGGTTCCTTATTTTCCAGCCAATCTGGGTCAAGGTTCTGGGTCCGGCCCACATCTTTGTAGCCTCGGCAATCTATGGTTTCGGTCTGTGGGTGTTTGCTATCGGAGGTGTCACGACCTTTGCCGGTCTGCCACCGTTCCTGAACTTTGTCGGCATCACATGGGTCGCGCTGATCGGACACGTTTTGTACGGTATCGTGTTTGTGGCCGTGCTGAACCCCATCCTGCGCCGTCACCCGTGATCTGACCCGTACTATCCGTCGGTCCGGTGTCGGGCCGACGGTTTTCATTGATCACTCCACGCGAATGAACCCGGTCAGCCCGGTTTTCTGATGTTCGATCACATGGCAATGAAACGCCCAGTCGCCGGGGTTGTCCGCCACCAGTGCGATATCCGCCACCTCATCCTTCAACAGCAGCATCGTGTCCGTCATCAGCGGTGGCAGGGTGCGCAGGTTGGATCGCAGCGGCACGAAGGCCAGCCCGTGCAGGTGGATCGGGTGCAGATTGGGCGATTCATTGCGCAATCGCAAAACATAGCTCTTGCCCCGTTGCAGCACGGCCAGCGGCCCGGTTTCCTGCGCCGCATCGCCCGGCCAGGGTGTGCGGTTGATCGACCAGAAACTATAGCCCAACGACCCGCAGAACCCGTCATTCGGGGCGCCGCCTTCCGGGGTCCAGCCGAACACGAATTCATGCAACTCGGCCTGATCAAGATCTGGGCGCGCGACAGGGTTTGCACGCAATGGGCGCAGCTCTCGCAGATCGCGCGCCGCTGATGTGCCGGTCGCCCGCAAGCGCGCCATGGCGCGATGTGGTTGACCGGGAAACTTGGCTATCAGGTCCGCCGACTGCCCTTCGCCCTCGGGCATCCGGACGGCAATATCCACCCGTTGACCGGGGCCCAGAAACAGCGGTTCGTCCGCCGTTGGCACCGGCAGATCGATCTCGACCGGATGCCCGTCCCAGGCGATGATCCGGGTCTCGGCCCCCTCAGGATGCAACCTATAGATGCGGGTCGTGTCCGTGTTGACCACCCGCAGTCGCACCAGACTACCCGCCGTGTGTTCATAGACCGCCTCGCTCTGCCAGTTGGCGGTCTGCACCGTGCCAAACGTGCCCGCCCGCGCCGCACCTCGCGCCGTATAGGCAGGCAGGAACGCGTCATCCTCGTCCAGACGGAAATCCCGCAGATTGATCACCTGTTCGCTGTCGAACCCCGGCTCGTCCGGCTCGGCAATCACCATCACGCCGGTCAGCCCGCGCGCCATCTGGTCCATCGTCATGCAATGGGGATGATACCAATACGTGCCCGCATCCGGCGGCGTGAACTCATAGGCGAAACTTTCGCCCTCGCCGATGGGCATTTGGGTCAGGTAGGGCACCCCGTCCATCCCGTTTCGAATGCGCAGCCCGTGCCAGTGCATCGAGGTATAATCCGGCAAGGTGTTGCGAACGCTCAGCCGCATAGGCTCGCCCTGCCGCCCATACAGAATCGGCGGCGGCGCATCGGGCGACAGGCTGACCATCCCTGTGGTCAGCCCTTCGCGCAGCCGGTAACTGGCGGGTTGCAGCACCAGCTCCTGCGCCGCATTGCCTGCCGCCAGCGACCATCCGCCCAACCCAAACGCACCAGCGGCGGCACCGCTTCCAAGAAGAAACTCGCGACGTTTCATGACAACCTCACTGAAAGGATTTGCTGCCGGGCTGGAACTGGCTGGGCATCTAATCCTGTCCTGCCACTGCAAGTGCAGGGCTGCAATGCGACAAATCCCTCTGGCCCGCCGCCCCTTTCTGCTATAGGGGGGCGCAGTTGCAGACAGGATTGCCAGACACATGACCACACGCGCCGGATTTATCGCCCTGATCGGAGAGCCCAATGCGGGCAAATCCACCCTCCTGAACCGCATGGTCGGGGCCAAGGTGTCGATCGTGACGCATAAGGTGCAGACCACCCGCGCGCGTATCCGCGGCGTGGCGATGGAAGGCGACGCGCAACTGGTCTTCGTCGACACGCCGGGCCTGTTCAAACCCCGCCGCCGACTGGATCGCGCCATGGTCGCCGCCGCATGGGGCGGGGCCGCGGATGCCGACATCGTTGTGCTCATGGTCGAGGCGCATCGTGGCATTACTGAAGGCGTCGAGCGCATTCTAGAAGGTCTGGAAGAGATCGGGCAGGGCCGCACGATCGCGTTGGCCATCAACAAGATCGACAAGGTGCCGTCCGAGAAGCTGCTGGCGCTGACCAGTGACCTGAACGCGCGCTACCCGTTTGCCGAAACCTTCATGATCTCTGCTGAAAAGGGACACGGCGTCGAGGATTTGCGCAAGTGGCTGGCCTCTGAACTGCCTGAAGGCCCGTGGTTGTATCCCGAAGACCAGATCGCCGATCTGCCCCTGCGCATGATCGCCGCCGAAATGACGCGCGAGAAGCTGACCCTGCGTCTGCATCAGGAATTGCCCTATCAACTGACCGTCGAGACCGAAAACTGGGAAGAGCGCAAAGACGGCTCTGCCAAGATCGATCAGGTCATCTATGTCATGCGCGACGGCCACAAGGGCATCGTTCTGGGCAAGAAGGGCGAGACGATCAAGGCCGTCAGTCAGGCCGCACGGGCCGAGCTGGAAGAATTCCTCGACCGCAGGATTCACCTGTTCCTGCAAGTGAAGGTCCGGCCCAATTGGCTGGAAGAATCCGAGCGGTATTCGGAAATGGGGCTGGATTTCAAAGACGGAAACGCATGACGCGGCTGACGGCGGAATTCTGGGTTCACGCCTATCTGGCGCGGCTGCGATTTCAGGATATCCCGGCCTATGTGGTTGCCCATGGCGATGACACCGCAGGCGCAGTTCTGGTCAAGCTGAACACACTAAACGGGCAGGCCGTTGCCTTCCAACGCAGCTTTGATCTGATGAGTGGCGAACGGAAATGGGTCGAACTCTCGTCCGGCCTTGAAGGTGACGTGGACCAGGCCATTCAGCGCCAACGCAGCTTTGACCCCGACCTCTGGGTGATCGAGGTCGAAGACCGGCAGGGGCGGCACCTGCTGGGCGAAGAAGGGCTGGAGTGACCACGGTACAGACGGGTCTTTGACGCAGAGACCAAAATGACTATTTTACCCCGGCAATTACACTGGCAGGGCTGGCTTGCCCTGTGGACAGGCGCAACCAAGAGGTGCTTTCGTGGCTAAAACGCTTGCTGAGAAACTGGAAAAATCGGAACTCGGCCACTGGATGCAGCGTTTCGAAAGCTTCATGGTCTTTGTCGGGGTTGTTGGTCCTTTTGCCACGCTTCCGCAACTGATCAAGCTCTACTTCACCCATTCCGAACACGCTACTGGTCAGTCGCTTCTGTCCTGGTCGCTTTATGCCGGGCTGTCCTTCCTGTGGTTCGCATATGGTCTGGTGGTCGGCAAGTTGCCCATCTATGTGGGCAACGGTATCTCGATGGTGCTGAACCTGCTGATGGTCATAGGAATTCTGGTTCATGCGGGTGTGACGTTCTGAACTTCACGCTGGCTTGGGTCTTTCTTGTTCGCGGTCGCAGACGATGCTCGGGGCCATCAATCCGCGTCGCCAAAATAGACAAAGCTCATCTTGTTCCCATCGGGGTCGCGTGCGTAGGCACCAAAAAAGTTTGGGCCATATTGGGGGCGGTCCCCCGGATCACCTTCGTTTGTTCCGCCATTTGCAAGCGCGGCCGCGTGCGCCTCACGCACTTCCTCTGTGCTTTGGCACAGCAGGCCAACCATGTTTCCGTTGCCGATCGTCGCGTCTTTTTTGTCGAACGGTGTCGCGACCCATATGCATCCGCCGCCGCGCAGCTCATAACATACGGCATGCGGCATATACTCAGCGACGACCTTTCCGCCGATCCGGGGCATAACCGCGTCGTAATAGCTGCGTGCCTTGGCAACGTCGTTGGAACCGATCATGACGTAATTAAGAGACATTTTGGGAATCCCGTTTTGGAACATAAGTAGAACATTATGGCCTGAACGGGATTAAAGCAACGCATTCTTTTGCCCGCAGTTGGCGATACCCCGGACGACAGAGGGGTTTCCATCGACCAAGGGGCAGCAGGCGCGTTCTGCCGGGGCACATTGGTGATCTGAGGAATGGCGGCGGGTTCATGTTGAGGCACAACGGAATCCACCGTGGTCAGGTCTGGTCGCTATATCGGACTGGACCGTTGCAATGAAAAGCCGATGCTCTGCCCTTCAGTCTTTGCATGTCTTGGGATTACGCGCCATGTCCGCCGTTCCACCCGTCTTCATACTCGCCCAACACCCTGGACAGGTGCAGCAGAGAGGCAGAAAAGCGTGCGTAGACATCCCTCGACAACATCGGCTTGTTGTCATCCAAAACCTGCACAAGTTCGACGATGGCTGACGCAAATGTCTCATAGACCTGCATGTCTGCCGCCGTTGGATCCGGTGTCCAGATTTCGAGTTCGTCGTAATATGTGGCGGGTTTCGGTTCGTCATCGATCATGCTGCGGCCCCTTTTGTTGAAGCGCAGTTGGGGGTCGTAAAAACACGTACAAGCCGGGTGGCGCGAAGTCACAAAACTATGGCAGCTTCGGAAAAGAACACGCGCTGAAAAGGGGTTGAAGCACTTCCGCTCTTGCGTGCCAACGTCGCTTGGGATTTTCTGCGAACCAACCAAACCAGCAACAGGGTCAGGTTTTGGACTGGCGCGATCACGGAATACTCCTGACATTACGCCGCCATGGTGAAACAGCGGCGATCATCGAGGTCTTTACCGAAGGCCACGGGCGCCACGCAGGTGTGATGCGCGGCGGGACCAGCCGCAAGATCGCGCCGATCCTGCAACCTGGGGCGCAATTGGACGTGCTGTGGCGTGCGCGGCTGGAAGAACATATCGGCACCTTTCAGGTCGAACCCCTGCGGTCCCGCGCGGCAGCCGCTTTTTCAGGGCGGCTGGCCTTGTCCGGGCTGAACGCGGTCGTTTCGCTGTTGTCCTTTTGTCTGCCCGAACGGGAACCACACCCCGCGCTTTATTCCCGGACGGAACAGTTGATGGATCTGTTGGGGCAGGACGAGGTCTGGCCTCTGGCCTATCTGCGATGGGAGGTCGCGTTGCTTGACGAACTTGGCTTTGGCCTTGATCTGACAGCCTGCGCCGTGACCGGTGTGACCGAAGGATTGATCTATGTATCCCCCAAAACAGGCCGTTCCGTCAGC
The DNA here is from genome assembly GCF_056534925.1 of Ruegeria sp. P10. Lineage (NCBI taxonomy): Bacteria > Pseudomonadati > Pseudomonadota > Alphaproteobacteria > Rhodobacterales > Roseobacteraceae > Ruegeria > Ruegeria sp. P10. The sequence continues at coordinate 22,299 of NZ_JBQERJ010000012.1, read as the reverse complement.
GCCAATGGCGCCGGGGAATGGGCTGACAAGCTGTTGCCTCTGCCGCCTTGTCTGCGAGGTGAGGGCACTGCGCCCGATGCCGAGGTCGCAGAGGCCCTGCGCACAACCGGATATTTCCTGGAGCACCGCGTTGCTCCGTCTTTGGGGCATAATCCGCTGCCCGAAGCGCGGGCTCGGTTCGTGGATCAGGTCACTCGGCGGCTGTGAACACCATCTCGTGCCCGTCCTCATTGCGCAGGATCAGAACATTGCCTGACACCTCGGATTGGGTCATGGCCATGAGGGCGGCAAAGTAGACCCCTTCCGCCTCGAGTCCCGCGCAGGCGGCGCGCGTCGCGTTGAGGTTCTGAACCTCAAACCAAGGGTAAGGCGCGTTGAGTGTTCCGTCATAGCTGTTGCACGGAGCGTTGCCGGCAATCCTGCCTTCTTCCGGAAACCGCAGCAGAGCGCTCGCCTCATAGGGCTGACCATCGATCTCCTGCAGCACCCAAATCTGGTCCGCCGCACCATAGGCGGCGACGGTTTCGTCCTTGTCGCATTGGAACAGTGCCAACAAGGGCAGGGTCAGGATCAGACGAGTCATGGCTGGGTCTTAGCGCATAGGGGATGTTGTTGGAACCGGATCAGTAAGGAAGAGACCCGTTCAGCAGTTGCGCACGCACTTCCTGCCGGGGTTTCCAGTTATAGCGCGTATCTTCACGCACCGGCGCCCAGAACAAGGCACCGCTGTTGCGCCATGGGTCGAGGATGATACCGTCATACATTGTGTCCCCCTTGGCGCTGATCGATGCCGAATGGTGGATGATGCGAAACGGGGTCGGCGGCGACGTGGCCCAGTTCAGGTCCAGCGTCAGGAAATTTTCCTGCCGCAAGCGTTTGGTCATCGCTTCGGCCCAGTCATTGCACAGGCCCTTTTCGCGGAACCCGTTGATGACCTTGGCGTTGTGGATGATAGCCGGGTCGGTGACATTCCAATCCCGTGCCAACTGCTGCGAGTAGGAATAGGCGATTGTGGCCGCCCTCTGAGCCTCGGCCGGATCGACATCCGACCCGAGCGCCTGGATCGACTGAGCCAGCGCATCAATATCGTTCCGGCTCACCGTCGGTTGAGACGTGGTGCAAGCCGCCAGAGCAAGAGCCGCAAGAACAGCACACATGGCAAGGAAAGATCGGGTCATGCGGTATCCCAAAAGTTAATTTCGACGTCTCGTGTTCGGCTGATGCTCTACCGGTGAAAGGGGCGGGATCAAAGGGGGAAGTTTTGAAACACGTGGGTCATTTGTGACCGTCACGCGGGCTACGAGGGGCGATGGTATGTTTTGTACAAAACACACTCTGCATGGTTCGGACCGCGTACAGATTGTACAAAACAGGAAAAAGACCCGGCGCAAGCGCCGGGCCAGTCGGGGAAACAGGGCTGCCGGAATGGGTCACCCGAGCAGACGTCGTGCGATGACCTGTGCCTGAATCTCGGCCGCCCCTTCGAAAATGTTAAGAATACGCGCGTCGCACAGAACGCGGCTGATCTTGTATTCCAGTGCAAAGCCGTTTCCGCCGTGGATTTGCAGCCCGTTGTCCGCCGCAGCCCAGGCCACACGCGCGCCAAGCAGCTTGGCCATACCGGCCTCTAGATCACAGCGCTGGCCGTGGTCTTTTTCCCATGCGCTGAAATAGGTCAGCTGGCGCGCGATCATGATCTCGACCGCCATCATTGCCAGCTTGCCCGAGACACGCGGGAAGTTGATCAGCGATTTGCCGAATTGCTTGCGGTCGACGGCATATTGCATGGCGATATCCAGCGCGCTTTGCGCCACGCCGATGGCGCGCGCGGCGGTCTGGATACGGGCACTTTCAAAGGTTTCCATCAGCTGTTTGAAACCCTTGCCTTCTTCACCGCCCAGCAGGTTTTCACCCTTGACGTGAAAGCCGTCAAAGCCCAGCTCGTATTCCTTCATGCCGCGGTATCCCAGAACCTCGATCTCACCACCGGTCATGCCGGGGGTGGGGAAGGGATTGTCGTCCGTGCCGGGTGTCTTTTCCGCCAGGAACATGGACAGGCCGCGGTGATCGGTGCTGTCGGGATCGGTCCGCGCCAGCAACGTCATGACATGGGTCCGCGCGGCGTGGGTGATCCAGGTCTTGTTGCCGGTGATCCGGTAATCACCGTTCTCGTCCTTCACGGCACGGGTGCGCAGGCTGCCAAGATCCGAGCCGGTGTTGGGTTCAGTGAAGACAGCCGTCGGCAGAATTTCAGCGCTGGCCAGTTTTGGCAGCCAGTTGGCTTTTTGCTCGTCCGTACCGCCGGCAATGATCAACTCGGCCGCGATTTCCGAACGCGTGCCCAGCGAGCCGACGCCGATATAGCCACGCGACAGTTCTTCGGAAACGACGCACATGGATGCTTTGGACAGTCCGAAACCGCCAAACTCTTCCGGGATGGTCAGCCCGAAAACGCCCATTTCCGCCAGTTCTTCGATGATTTCCAGCGGGATCAGCTCATCCTTGAGGTGCCATTCATGGGCATACGGTTCGACCTTTTCCTGCGCATAGCGGCGGAACTGGTCGCGGATCATTTCCAGTTCTTCGTCCAGGCCCGACGCGCCGAACATTGTGGCGCCGGCCTGATCTTGCATCAGCTCGACCAAACGGCTGCGTGCGGCTTGTGAATTCGCCTGCGCCATCAAGGTCTGTACTTCGGACGACTGAAAGCCCGACAGCGCATCCCAGCCGAGACCCATATCCTGAAGGCGCACGACTTCGCCCTGGTTCATCGGGATGCCGCCTGCGACCTGATGCAGGTACTCGCCAAAGGCGATCTGGTGAAGCAACTGCTCGACCTCACCGAACTTGCCTTCGGCCTGAAGTGCTTCGGCCCAGCGCTGCATCTGTTGCAGCGACTGGTTATACGTGGCCAGCCAGGCCAGGCCATGCGCGGCGGTCTGGTTTGCCTCGATCAGAGCGCCAGAGATACGGCCATCCGCCGAGACCATGTCGCGCACGGATTCACGGGCTTTTTCAAAAACAGCTTCTACCGCGGGTAGGGCAGCCCGGGTCAAATTCAGAAGATCGGGCAAAACTGCAGCAGTTGTCATCTCGGTCATATCCTGTCCGTCGTGGGCCATGAATCGCGTCCTTTCCTCGGTCGTCTGGTCATATCATGCTGCACGTGCAGCGCAACAAAAATACTTATTACGCTGCGAAAAAGTTCAAAAATTACCCCACCATTTTTGCAATGCAGAAGAAAATCCAGATGATATCTAGGGGGCATGACCCTGTTTTCCATTCTTTCCCCGCAGGAACTGTTGTTGGCCATGGCAATCGCGTTTGCCTCTGGGTGGGTCAAGGGCATGGTTGGTTTCGCGATGCCCATGATTTTGGTATCAGGGTTGAATTCATTTCTGCCGCCGGATCTGACCCTGGCGGGACTTATCCTGCCGACGCTGGTGACCAATGGGCTGCAGGCCCTTCGCGGTGGCCGTGTCGCCGCGTTTGCCTCGATTCGGCGCTTTCGGGTCTTCCTTGTTGTTGGCGGTCTTCTTCTGCTGCTGAGCGCACAGTTGGTCGCATTGATCCCAGGGTCTGTCTTTCTGGTTCTGATGGGCGGCTTTGTGTCAGTTTTTGCGCTGTTACAGGTTCTGGGGTTCAGAATGGCGCTGAACCAACCCTCGACCGCAGTCGAGGCTGTGGTTGGTGGCTTGGCTGGGTTTGTTGGCGGCATGTCAGGAGTTTGGGGGCCTCCGACAGTTGCCTATCTGACGGCGCTGAACACCCCCAAGACCGAACAGATTCGAATTCAGGGCGTAATCTACGGTTTGGGGGCGGTTTTGTTGCTGGTCGCACATCTTGGATCAGGCATTCTGTATGCAGAAACACTTGAGTTTTCGGCAGCCCTGATCGTTCCGGCCCTGGCCGGGATGTGGATCGGCATGAAGCTGCAGGACCGTATTGATCAGGCAAGCTTTCGCAAGGCGACCTTGTTGGTATTGCTGATCGCGGGCCTGAACCTGCTTCGACGCGGTTTGGTGGGGTAACACGTCAGCCCGAGCGCTTGTCGGCAAACCGGAAAGCAAAATACAGGCCCAGCATCAGAAAGAACAAACCCGAGATATCGCCGATCAGGAATGCGATATATTCCACCGTCGCGCTGCCAAAAGCCAGGTTGGTCAACCCGGAGACAAGGAAGGACGTTACGATTCCGATGCCCATCACACATATCCAACAGGGTTTGCGATCCGGACGGGGAAACAGATCCCACCCGATTGCCTTGAGAAGATAGAACACGATCGGGGCCGTCAGAACCGCAATCGCCATGGCCATCAGGCGGCTGGGCAGGAACACATCCGTTTGACCCAAATAGGCAAAAACGATGAACACGCCGGGCAACAATGCGAAAACGGCGCGCCACCCCAACAGCCACGCCGACAGAACCCGCACGCCATGCGGCAGAAACAACAGGCTCGCCCTGCTTGGGTATTCCGGGAAAAACACGTTCTGTAACGGCATGAGGACGGCGAATGTAAGGAACGACGCCAGCACATAGGCCAATGAGGCCAGAAGCGTTTCAGTAGCCCACCCGCGCAAAGTAATCACGGCCTCTTGCGCGGGTGGATCGCATCATTTGGGTGCATGAACGATATACCGTCCCCGGTTGGCGCTGCCGCTTTGAGAAAGATAGCCTTTTTCGACCAGCGACTTCAGTGCGCGAAAGAATGTTGGGCGCGAAACACTTTGAACCAACGTGTGCTCGATCAGGCCGAATGTGCGCACTTCCTGATCGGACTTGGAAAGCTCTTCGGCGGCATAGTAGATGTCGCGTTCAACCGGAGATAGTTTTTCCAGGCCTAAAGTGCGCTCCATGCTTTGCATCAATTTGCGCAGTTCGGTGAGTTTCGAGATCTCAGTCATAATGTTACCTATCGTTTGCCGTGTCATTTGCCGCCTAATTGCGACTGTTTGAGCCATGCTGAATGACGCGCAAGTCAGCCGGTCTCGTGTTGACACTCATCCCCATTTACTTAGACTAGGTGACTGATTAGGTTGCTCAATCCAGCGTTGTGAGTGTGCGCACATGAGCAACCCCCAATCTAATTTCAGTCAGTGCCCGGCGCAAAAGTGCCGGGTTTTTTCGTCTCAGCGATTACCAGGGCTAGCGCAAATTTCATTTTGAAACAACGCAATTGTATGTGCTTTTTGCGACAAACAACCTTAGGGAGAAGCACAGTGAGTGTAGTAAAAAAGGGGCGCTGTGGCCCCTTTTCCTGATTTATCCGATTGCGACGGCTTTGATGTCATCGTCAATGAAGGGCAGATATTGTTCAAAGTTCTCGGCAAACATCTGCACCAGTTTTTCGGCCTGTTTGTCAAAGGCTGCCTGATCGTCCCAGGTACGGCGCGGGTCCAGCAGAACTTCGGCAACCCCCGGGACAGAGACTGGAACGTCAAAGCCGAAATTGGCATCCTTGCGGAACTCGGCGTCGCGCAGGGACCCTTCCAGAGCGGCGGTCAGCAAGGCGCGTGTCGCGCGGATCGGCATCCGGCTGCCCACGCCATAGGCGCCGCCGGTCCAGCCGGTGTTCACAAGCCAGCAGGTCGCGCCGTGCTGGGCGATCTTGTCCCGCAGCAGATTGCCGTATTCCTCAGGGCGACGGGGCATGAACGGCGCGCCGAAACAGGTCGAGAATGTCGGCTGCGGCTCGGTGATGCCGCGTTCGGTCCCGGCGACTTTTGACGTGAAACCCGACAGGAAGTGATACATGGCCTGTGCCGGCGTCAGCCGCGCGATCGGAGGCAGAACGCCAAACGCGTCGCAGGTCAGCATGATAATATTCTTCGGGTGACCACCCAGTGCGCTTTTGGATGCGTTCGAGATATATTCAAGCGGATAGGCGCAGCGCATGTTGGCGGTCAGCGAGTCATCGTCGAAATCCAGTTCCTTGGTTTCGGGGTCGAAGACCATGTTTTCGATCACGGTTCCGAACTTCGAAGTGGTGGCATAGATTTCCGGCTCTGCCTCGGCATTCAGGTTAATGGTCTTGGCATAGCAACCGCCTTCGAAGTTGAAGGTGCCGCGATCGGACCAGCCGTGCTCGTCATCCCCGATCAGTATGCGCGAAGGATCTGCGGACAAGGTGGTCTTTCCGGTGCCGGACAGGCCAAAGAACACGGCCGTATCGACCGGGTTGCCAACAGCATGGTTGGCCGAGCAGTGCATCGGCATCACGCCTTTTTCAGGAAGCATGTAGTTCAGCAGGGTGAAAACGGACTTCTTGTTTTCACCGGCATATTCAGTGCCGCCGATCAGGATCAGTTTGCGGTCGAAGTTCATCGCAATCACAGTCTCGCTGCGGCAGCCATGCTTTGCCGGGTCGGCCTGAAAGCTGGGGCAGTTGATGACAGTGAAATCGGCCGTGAACTCATCCAGATCTTCGCGGTCCGGGCGACGCAGAAGGTGGCGGATGAACAGGTTGTGCCACGCCAGCTCGGTAACCATTCGTACATTGATTGCGTAAGCCGGGTCCGCACCACCGACGAGGTCCTGCACGAAATAATCGCGGCCCTTCATGTGAGCCAGCATGTCTTCGTACAGCGCGTCAAAGCCCTCGGGGCTCATTTCGGCATTGTTTTCCCACCAGATGGTGTCGGCAACGGTGTCGGTCTTGACGACGTGTTTGTCCTTTGGCGACCGGCCGGTGAACTTGCCTGTGGTAACCAGGAACGCTCCACCATTGCCAAGTGTGCCTTCGCCGCGCTTCAGCGCCTCTTCGATCAGCGCCGGCTCCATGAAGTTGTAATAGACATTGCCCAGACCCTCGATGCCCTGATCTTCGAGGCGGAATTGCGGGTTAACCCGTCCAGATGTCATGTGTGTCTTCTCCTGTGGCGGCGCGAAGGTCGTTGGCCGTTGCGCCTTTGGGGCAGTGAGCCGGGAAAACCGGCGGCTGAGCGCGTCTTATCACGGTCGTTCATGGCATGAACAGGCGGGTTTGACGCAGTTAGCGCAACCAAGTCCGGGTTTAGCGCCATCAGAAATTCAATGTCGGAAAAGCGGGCAGATTTTTGCGGGCATAAAGGCAAATTTGCCGCAGACCTGCCGCAACAAAGGCATGATTCGCAGTTACGGATTGATTCGGCGTCTTAAAACCGCCAACAATGCCTTACAAATAAGCGAATTATTGCGCGAGTGAGCAGGAATAGGGGTGAGCCCGATGTCAAAGATTGCACTTGTGGATGACGATAGAAACATTCTGACGTCTGTATCCATGACCCTCGAAGCCGAAGGTTTCGAGGTTGAAACATATAATGATGGCCAGGCCGCGTTGGATGCGTTCAACAAGAAACTGCCGGACATGGCTGTTCTGGATATTAAGATGCCGCGGATGGACGGCATGGATCTGTTGCAACGGCTGCGTCAGAAGACGCAGATGCCGGTGATCTTTCTGACCTCGAAAGACGATGAGATCGACGAGGTTTTGGGCCTGCGCATGGGCGCGGATGACTATGTAAAGAAACCTTTTTCGCAGCGTCTGCTGGTCGAACGCATTCGGGCCTTGCTGCGCCGGCAAGAGGCGACAAGCGGCGATGCGGTCGCATCCAACAGCAATGACACCAAAGTCATGGAGCGCGGCGACTTGCGGATGGACCCGCTGCGCCATGCGGTCAGCTGGAAAGGTAATGATGTGTCCCTGACCGTGACCGAGTTCCTGCTGCTTCAGGCGCTGGCCCAACGTCCGGGATTCGTCAAAAGCCGCGACCAGCTGATGGATGTCGCCTATGATGATCAGGTCTATGTGGATGACCGGACGATCGACAGCCACATAAAGCGTCTGCGGAAAAAGATGCGCGCGGCTGATCCCGAGTTCTCGGCGATCGAAACCTTGTATGGTATCGGTTACCGGTACAACGAAGAATAGGCGCCGCCGCCTGCAAGAGGTAATGGGGTCTCGTGCGCGACACCGAACAAGCCAGCGAATTGCGCGACGGTGACGTCGTTCTTGGGGATGACTGGGTCATTCCCCAGGACCCCGAGTCAGCGGAGCTGAGGGAAAAGCGATCGCGGAGAAACCTGTTTTCGCTGCGTGGTTCTCCTCTGGCGCGCAAAATCATCACGTTCAATCTGATCGCTCTGGTGATCCTGGTCACTGGGTTGTTGTATCTGGACGACTCGCGAAAAGAGAAGGTTCAGCAGACCGCCCGCAATCTGCTGGGCGATGCGCAACTTGTCAGCAACGTTTTTGAAACCCAGTTGCGTCAGGGCGCACAGCAATCCGGGCAGAATGCCGGGAACCTGGACGTCAAGGATACCCTGTCTGGCCTCACCTTACCCGAAGGGGGCGAGGTTTTTGTTTATGACGCCAGTGGCACGCTGATCGGCTGGACACGTGGTGCTCCGCAAGCCTCTGACATGCCGGTTCTTCTGCAATCCGAGGCCGAGATGCAGACCGGCAGTACGGTGATCAGCGACACGCTGCATGCCGTTTGGACGGGTTTGTCAAACCTGCTGAACTGGTCGACTGACACCGAGGCACCGACGTTGGCGCAGCGTGTTCAGACCATTATTCCACAAGCGATTGCCGGTCAAAGCCAGGTGCAGGCGGTACAAGATGGAGCGGGTGAGACGGTCATCGTGGCTGCGGCACCAGTTCTTTATCAGGATGTACCCGCCGGCGCGGTGGCGATTACCGGCCCGGCTGGTGAAATCGACGCGCTTGCCCGCCGCGAGCAGGAGCGCATTCTTCAGATGTTTGTCGTGGCCCTGCTGGTTTCCGTGGGCCTCAGCCTTGTCCTGGCCTCGACCATTGCGAACCCGCTGGCCGATCTGGCATCCGCGGCAGAGATGGGCAAAGACCGGGGCACGGGTGTCAATCCCGGGCGCATCCGCATTCCCGACCTCAGCGCCCGTCCTGATGAAATCGGGCGTCTCAGCCGCGCTTTGCGGGGTATGGTGACCGCGCTCTACAACCGGATCGACGCAAACGAACAGTTTGCCGCCGATGTCGCCCATGAAATCAAAAACCCGCTGGCCAGCCTGCAATCCGCCGTGGGAACGCTGCGGATGGTCAAGCGCGAGGATCAGCGCGACAAGCTGCTGGACGTGATCGAGCATGACGTACGGCGTCTGGACCGGCTGGTCAGCGACATATCAAATGCGTCGCGTCTGGATGCGGAACTGGTCAAGGAAGAAGAGCAGCCCTTTGACCTGCTTAAGCTGCTGGGCAATCTCGGCCAGTATCTGGGTGAAGATGCACGCTCCAAGGGCATCGATTACATTACGGATCTGCCCTCTGAGCCAATTGTGATCAACGGGCTGGAAGCGCGTCTTGCGCAGGTCTTTGTCAATCTGATCACCAACGCCATTTCGTTCTGCGAGGAAAATGACGCAATTCGCGTTTGGGTCCGGCAGCGGGACAACCGCGTGCTGGTGGTTGTCGAAGACACTGGCCCGGGGATTCCCGAACAGGCGCTTACCAAAGTGTTCAAGCGTTTCTACTCGCAGCGTCCGGCGGAACATTTCGGCAATAACTCGGGTCTCGGCTTGGCGATCTCCAAGCAGATTGTCGAAGCGCATGGCGGGGTGATCTGGGCTGAGAACATCCGCCCGACAGAGGCCGATATCACATCGGATCCGCTGGGTGCCCGCTTTGTCGTGGGGTTGCCCGTCTAAATCCATGCATATTGATTCGTTGTCACTCGCGAAAGATCAGGACAGCGCCTGTGTTCATGCCTCCTGCGTTTCGGTTGCCGGACGCGGGCTTTTGATCATCGGTGCGTCCGGCACAGGGAAGTCCGGGCTGGCGTTGCAAATGATGGCGTTCGGCGCGAAACTGGTCGCCGATGACCGAGTCAATCTAGAGATGCAGCAGAATCGGGTGATCGCTTCGGCCGTATCGCAGATTCGCGGTTTGATCGAGGCGCGCCAAATTGGCCTGATCAAAGCCGAACCCAGCGGTCCGGTTCCGCTGGATTACGTGGTGGATCTGGATCAGCCTGAGCCCGAGCGTCTGCCCGACCCTTTGACGGTTTCCGTGCTGAGGCAAACTGTTCCCTTGCTTAGGGGCGCGGGCGTGCCCAACTTGGCTGTAGCGATGATGCAGCTTCTAGGAAATGGGCACGTAAACCCGGAATGGCCGAACACATGACATCGCAAAGACGGATCGTACTTGTCACGGGGCCCTCTGGGGCAGGCAGATCCACAGCCATTCATGTGCTGGAAGATCTGGGCTTTGAAGCCATCGACAATCTGCCGATGGGTCTTTTGTCGCGCTTGCTCGACAGTGCTGACAGCGACCGTCCGATGGCTTTGGGTATAGATGCCCGCAACCGTGATTTTTCGACGATCGGTTTCATAGAATTGGCTGAAAAGCTGGGCCGTTTGGCGCAGGTCGATCTGACGGTTCTGTACCTGGATTGCAGTGATGATGTTCTGGTGCGTAGGTTTTCAGAAACCCGAAGGCGGCATCCCGTCGCCAAGAATGCCAGCCCGGAAACCGGCGTTCAGCGCGAAAAAGAGCTGCTGGCGCCGATACGTGAGATTGCGGATACACTGATCGACACCAGCCTTCTGAATGTGCATCAGCTGCGGGAAGAGGTCGAGAACTGGTTCGCCCCGCAAGGCGGGCGGCATCTGGCGGTTTCCATCGAATCCTTTTCTTACAAACGCGGTCTGCCGCGTGGATTGGACATGGTGTTCGATTGCAGATTTCTGGCGAATCCGTACTGGCGCCCGGAATTTCGCGCAGCGGATGGTCGAAACCCTGACGTTGCGCACTATGTGCAGTCAGACGCTAACTACTTACCGTTTTTTGAACGTGTGCTGGACTTGCTGACCCTGTTGCTGCCGGCTTTTCGGGCCGAGGGCAAAGCGCATCTTTCCGTGGCGTTTGGGTGCACAGGGGGCCAGCACAGATCAGTTGCCCTGGCAGAGGCCGTTGCAAAGGCCCTTGCGGAAGACGGGCAGCAGGTGGCAATTAGGCATCGCGAGATGGAACGTCGGTCGTTGAATGTGAGGTCGGATTGATCGGAATTGTGATCGTTGCACATGGTGGGTTGGCTCAGGAATACCTGGCCGCCACACAACACGTGGTCGGACCACAGGCCAGCCTCGTGGCGGTCGCGATCGAGGCTGACCATGATCGGGACGAAAAACAGGCCGAAATCTGCCGTGCCGCGGACGAAGTGGACACCGGAGATGGTGTCGTTGTTGTCACCGACCTCTTTGGCGGAAGCCCCTCGAATCTCAGCCTGCGTGCCTGCGCGCCTCAGGATCGGCGTATTCTGTATGGGGCAAACCTGCCGATGCTGATCAAATTGGCCAAAAGTCGCCACTTGCCCATTGGTGATGCCGTCCGTCAGGCAATGGAGGCTGGACGGAAGTACATCAATGCGCAGAATGTGACATTGGATTAAAAACGGATTATTGAATATGACGAGCCGAAGCCTAAAAATTATCAATGAAAAGGGCCTGCATGCACGCGCCTCGGCAAAGCTGGTTGAGGTAGTCGAGGGGTTTGATGCACATGCTGAGGTGTCAAAAGACGGACTTTCTGCATCGGGCGACAGCATCATGGGCCTTTTGATGTTGGCAGCATCGCGCGGAACAACTATTGACGTCGAGACGTCCGGGCCGGATGCTGAGGCATTGGCAGAAGCTCTGGAAACGCTTGTGAACGACAAGTTCGGAGAGGGGTTCTAAGCCACCCCGCCGGGACAGGAAGAACGGGAAGACCAGGAATTGGCGGAAACGACGCACGAGACCAAGACAAACCCGGTGGTGGATGGGACCACAGATCAGGGTGAGATCTACGACCGTAGAACGCTGACCTATGCGAATTCATTCGACGATGCCTGGACAGCGACCGCCATTCGGGCCATCGAGTGGTGCACAGGCAAGCTGACCATTTTGCGCATGGTCAACAAGTTCGAAAAAAAGAACGAATACTATCGCGGCCAGCGGTTCTGGGGCGGTGCCCTCAAGACTATGGGAATCGACCTGACCACACCGCAGGAACAGATTGACCGCATTCCCAAGACCGGCCCGGTTGTTGTTGTCGCGAACCACCCGCACGGTATGGTCGATGGCATGATTTTGGCAGAACTGATCGGTCGGGTGCGCAGCGATTACCGCATCCTGACCCGTTCGGTCCTGACAGGGCTGGACGAAGCGGCCACGTCATTCATGATTCCGGTTCCGTTCCCACATGACCCCGAGGCGCAGGCCAAGATGCTGGAAATGCGCGGCAAAGCCATGAAACATCTCAAAAACGGCGGCGTTGTGGCGCTGTTCCCATCCGGTGTTGTGATGTCCTCGGATGATTGGTTCGGGCCTGCGATCGAGCGGGAATGGAACGTGTTCACCGCCAAGATGATCCGCCGTTCAGGCGCGCGTGTCGTGCCGATTTTCTTTCCGGGCAGCAATTCGCGCTGGTATCAGATCGCCAACCGTGTCTCTGCAATTCTCCGGCAGGGATTGTTGCTGCACGAGATCGTCCGATCCTGCAACAAACCTCAGTCGCCGGTGATCGGCGAACCGATTTCAGACCGCGACATGGAACTGCTGGAACGCGACCCGCGCGGTTTCATGGCCTGGCTCAGAAATCACACCATGTCTCTGGGCAAGTCGGAACAGACCTGACCCGCGTCTTCATCTGGCCAAAAATATCCCGGGGGTGAGCCCGGACAAAGTCCGGGCGAGGGGGTTGGCCCCCTTCAGCGTGTCGGTACCGGAACTTCACCACGGTAATCATAAAAGCCGCGCTCGGTCTTGCGCCCCAGCCACCCGGCCTCGACATATTTCGTCAGCAGGGGGCAGGGGCGGTATTTGGTATCGGCCAACCCGTCATGCAACACGTTCATGATCGCCAGACAGGTATCCAACCCGATGAAGTCCGCCAATTCCAGCGGGCCCATGGGATGATTCGCCCCAAGTTTCATGGACTGGTCGATGGATTGAACGTTCCCCACACCTTCATAGAGTGTGTAGACAGCCTCGTTGATCATGGGCATCAGGATCCGGTTCACGATAAAGGCCGGAAAGTCCTCGGCGCTGGCCGCCGTTTTGCCCAACCGATCCACCACCGCTTTGCAGGCCTTGAAAGTTTCTTCATCCGTGGCGATGCCGCGGATCAATTCCACCAGCTGCATAACAGGGACAGGGTTCATGAAATGAAAACCCATGAACCGTTCGGGCCGATCCGTGCGGCTTGCCAGGCGGGTGATGGAAATCGAGGATGTATTTGACGTCAGAATCGTATGCGGCAGCAGGTGAGGTTGCAGGTCCTCGAAAATCGCCTGCTTGATCGTTTCCCGCTCGGTTGCTGCCTCGATAACCAGATCGGTTTGGCCCAGTTTCGGCAACTCAAGCGTGGTCGTAATCCGTTTCAGTGCAGCCTTCATCGCCTCTTCGGTGATTTTGCCACGCGACGCCTGCCGCGCCAGGTTACCTTCGATTGTGGCAATGGCGTTGTCCAGAGCATCCTGGCTGACATCGTTCAGCAAGACGTCGTATCCCGCCAACGCCATAACATGGGCAATGCCGTTGCCCATTTGCCCCGCGCCAATCACCCCGACCGATTTAACTTCCATGTTCAGCTGCCTTTGCCCTGTAGGATACCGCGACAGTATCGGCAGACCGGGGCAGGCGGCAAGAGGATCAAGGCGGTCAATTTCGCTTCAAATGCGCGCATTAGGAAAATCTCAATATCTAAGGCCGCAAGATGGCACCGGGTGAGAAAACGGGGGCTTGATATGAGCTTTCATCAGACAAACAGCGGCGGGGAGTCCGCCTGCCAATATGCCAACTCGAAACTTTGGTTCCGGGGTCCACCCGGCACGTTGAACCAGCCCTATGTGGCCTGTCTGGGAGGAGAGGAAACTTTCGGCAGATTCGTCGATTACCCGTTTCCTGCCGTGCTTGAGAAGCGATTGGGAAAGCCATGCGTAAACTTCGGCAGCCTGTTTTGCGGAATCGAAGCGTTGTCCACTGATCCGGGGGTGCTGAATCTGGTCAATCAGTCAGACCTGTGCGTGTTGCAGGTGCCCGATCTTCTGCGTCAATCGAACCGGTTTTACCGCGTGCACCCGCGTCGCAACGATCGGTTCCTTGAACCCACCGCGGACTTGCTGGGGCTGTACCCGGATGTTGACTTCACGGAAATCCATTTTGTGCGCCATTTGTTGGAGCAGCTGAGCGCAACAGAAGACGCACGATTCGAAGTCGTAACGCAGGAGCTGCGAGAGGTCTGGATACGCGCCACCGGGGACTTGATAGAACGGGTCGAACCCGGCGTGGTTCTGCTTTGGCTGCATGTGCAGCGGCAAACCGGATCGCATGTCGACCATATCGTGCCCGACGCCGCCATGATCGAAATGCTACGCCCGCTATGCGCAGATGTCGTCGAGGTTTCGGTCGCTGTATCCGCGCGATCGGATGCTCTCGAAGACGTAATGTTCGGAACGCTTCAGCAGCCAATTGCGGAACATATGATCGGCCCGTCCGCGCATCGAGAAATTGCCGAACACCTGCTAATCGCCTTGCGGAACCTGAACTGAAAAAGGCCCGCCTGTTGGCGGGCCTTTACAGATCAATCCGGATATCCGGTTCAGCCGAGCTTTTCGGTCAGTTCCGGTACCGCCTGGAACAGGTCTGCGACCAGGCCGAAATCGGCGACCTGGAAGATCGGCGCCTCTTCGTCCTTGTTAATCGCCACGATGACCTTCGAGTCCTTCATGCCGGCCAGGTGCTGGATCGCGCCCGAAATACCGACGGCGACATACAGATCTGGGGCAACAACCTTGCCGGTCTGACCCACCTGCCAGTCGTTCGGCGCATAGCCCGAGTCAACGGCCGCACGCGACGCACCAACCGCAGCGCCCAGCTTGTCAGCCAGGGCTTCGATCAGTTTGAAGTCTTCTTCCGAGCCGACACCGCGGCCGCCCGAAACAACAACGCCGGCCGAGGTCAGCTCTGGACGGTCGCTTTCGGCAACCTTGTCCTCAACCCAGGACGACAGGCCGGGGTTCTCGCCGACCGACACGGTCTCGACCGCGGCCGAACCACCTTCGCCGGCAGCGTCAAAGCTGGCGGTCCGGATGGTGACGACCTTCTTGGCGTCGTTCGACTTCACGGTCTGGATCGCGTTGCCCGCATAGATTGGGCGCTCAAACGTAGAGCCATCGACCACGCCCGAGGCATCCGAGATCACCATCACGTCCAGCAGCGCTGCAACGCGCGGCATCACGTTCTTGGCGTCGGTGGTGGCAGGGGCAACGATGTGCTCATACCCATCGGCCAGGCCCACGATCAGGGCTGCGGTCGATTCCGCCAGGCGGTGGCCCAGCGATGCGTCTTCGGCGACCAGAACCTTGGATACGCCGTCGATCTTGGCGGCGGCCTCACCGGCAGCAGCGGCAGACCCACCAGCGGCCAGAACGGTCACGTCGCCCAGCACTTTCGCGGCGGTCACGGCCTTTGCGGTCGCATCCATCGCCAATTCGCCGTTGTTCACTTCGGCAAGCAGAAGTACAGCCATTACACAGCCCCCGCTTCTTTGAGTTTCTCGACCAGCTCGTCAACCGAGCCCACGATGATGCCCGCCGCGCGCGCCGGCGGCTCTTCGGTCTTGACGATTTCCAGACGCGGGGTGACGTCGACGCCGTAATCGGCGGCGGTTTTCTCGTCCAGCGGCTTTTTCTTCGCCTTCATGATGTTGGGCAGCGAGGCATAGCGCGGCTCGTTCAGACGCAGGTCGACGGTGATGATGGCGGGCATCTTGACGCTGATGGTCTGTAGGCCGCCATCGACCTCGCGGGTGACCTTGGCGGTGTCGCCTTCGATGTCCAGCTCGGACGCGAAGGTGCCCTGGGACCAGCCCAACAGCGCCGACAGCATCTGGCCGGTGGCGTTCATGTCGTTGTCGATCGCCTGCTTGCCTGCCAGAACAATGCCGGGCTGCTCTTCTTCGACCACTTTGGCCAGGATCTTGGCAACGGCCAGAGGCTCGATATCGGTGTGTACATCGTCAGTCGCCACAACCAGGATTGCGCGGTCAGCCCCCATGGCCAGCGCCGTGCGCAGCGTCTCCTGCGCCTGCTTCACGCCGATCGAAACAGCAACGACCTCGTCGGCCTTGCCGGCTTCTTTCAGGCGGATAGCTTCTTCCACCGCAATCTCGTCGAACGGGTTCATCGACATTTTGACATTGGCGAGATCAACACCGCTACCGTCCGCTTTCACGCGGACCTTCACATTGTAGTCAATCACGCGTTTGACAGGCACCAGTACCTTCATTGTAGCGCTTTCTCCTCAAAAAAACGGTAAGCCGCGCAGGCGACTCCACCAATGCTCTCGACCGACTAGATAGCGCCTGCCGCAGTGGCACAACAGAGCAAAATCGTCACGTCATGGCGTCGGGACGTCGCGTTTTGCAATTTTTTTGCCAAGTGGCGAAAGAATATTACCCGCGACTCTGTATTTCGCGATCAGCGGTTCGCGCCCGGAACCCACAACACGTCGTCTTTGCCGTTTGCGTTTGCGCAGCGTGCTGCAACAAAGAACCAGTCGCTGAGACGGTTGAGGTATTTGACCGCCACGTCGTTGACGGGCTCCATATTCGTCAGCTCGACCGCAAGCCGTTCCGCCCGGCGCGAAACGGTCCGGCAGACATGCAGATGTGCTGCCAAGCGCGAGCCACCGGGCAGGATGAAACTGCGCAGAGGTTCCAGCGTCTCGTTCATTGCGTCGATCTCGGCTTCCAGCCGGTCGATCTGGGCAGGCACGATGCGTAGGGGGGGATAATCGGCCTCGGCGTCTTTTTCCATGTCGGGGCGACAGAAGTCGGCACCCAGATCGAACAGGTCATTTTGAATGCGCGACAGCGCGGTTTCGACATCACCTTCGGCCTCGGTCCGTGCCACGCCGACAAAAGCGTTCAGTTCGTCCACGGTGCCATAGGCTGCAACGCGGCCCGAATATTTTGCCACGCGCTCTCCGTTGCCCAGGGCGGTTTTCCCGTCATCGCCAGTGCGTGTGTAGATTTTGTTGAGTACGACCATTTATTGAACTCCCTGTCCGCGCAGATACACGAAAAGCACGATCAGCAACACGGCGATGAACTGAAAGAGAATGCGCAGGCGCATCATCTTGTTGCTTTTCTTGGCCGCTTCCATGCCGCCTTTGCCGAAATTCGCGATGCCTAAAGCCAGCACTACGACAACTGCCGCCATAGCCAGAAGCAGAATGACCATCACAAGGTCCATTTGAAGTCACCGTCCGGTTTTTTTCGATTACCACCCATCTAGCGTCAGGGCGTCGAAAAGCGAACGGGAAATATCGTCTCAGATATCCGAAAGGATTCGATCAGAGGCGTTTGTAGGCAGAATGCGGCGCAGTATCCCGGCGATATATGTCGGAGTGGTCACATAGTAACGTGGTTTGGGGCGTCGGGCCTCGACCGCATGGGCCAGCTTGTCCGTGACGGCAGAGGCGGGCAGTTCAAATCGGTCTGGCCCACTGCTTTCATAAAGGCGATTAAGCAGTGAGCCTTCATACTTCTCCCGAATGGCCGAGTTTTCCCAGTCGATGTATTTCTCGAACAATGGGATCGCCTTTTCCCGGAGTTTTGAGGTGATGGGGCCGGGTTCGATCAGGGCGACGTGGATGTCGGTATCCCGAAGTTCCAGCCGCAGCGTGTCGGTCAGCCCTTCGATCGCGTATTTTGTGGCGACATATGCGCCGCGCCACGGGAAGGCGACAAGCCCCAGAACCGAGGAACACTGCACAATCCGGCCATGACCCTGTTCCCGCATGACGGGAATGACCTGTCGGGTCAGCTCGTGCCAGCCAAAGACATTGGTCTCAAATATATGGCGCAGGCCATCCGTCGGAACATCCTCAACCGCGCCGGGCAAGCCATGTGCGCCATTGTTGAAAAGGGCATCCAGAGAGCCGCCTGTAGCCTCGAGAACGTGGGACAAGCCCGATGTAATGCTGTCTGCATCAGTGTAGTCGATTCTGGGGCTTTCAAAGCCCTGTGCGCGTAGGCGATCACAGTCGCGTTGCTGGCGGCAGGATGCAAAAACGCGCCAGCCTCGTGCACGCATCCCGTGTGCTGCGTCCAGACCGATGCCTGACGAGCATCCCGTGATAAGAATCGATTTCTGCATATACCTTCCGAGCCTGATCCCCGCCCATAGCTATGGCGGGGTTTGCGGCAGGGCAATGACACTTCGATGTCAGTTCGTTGTTTTCCGGACGAGTGATGCCGAAATCCACCCAACCTGTTGCCCCGGCAACACGCGCAGGCGCAACCAGCCGGTACCTGAGTCCCCAAATACCTCAACCTGCTGGCCGATCCTGGCTTTGCCGATGATCGGATAGATCGTCCCCGGCCCATCGCGCAGGTTCACGCGGGTTCCCGAAATTTCACGGATATCCTTGGCGGCCTCGACAGGGGCGGGCAGTTCGACCGTTGGTAGCTCGGCGTCGGTGGTGACCTGTTCGAGAGAGGCCAGACCCTGTTCCAGCGATGCAAGGGTCAGAGTGACGTTTTCGTCAGCGAACAGTGAGGGGTTTGCCTTCAGACCAGCCGCGACTTGCGACAACAGCGCTTTGGTTTCTGCTTCGTCCAATTCGGCGACAGGTTCAGTGACCGGTGCGACCGGCGCCGGAGGCTTCACCGCGGCGCGCACGACCAACGTTTCCGCGGGCGCGGGTTCGATAGCTGGTCTTGAAGGTTTCGGGACAATGGCAACACGCTCGGGCTCCGCTGTGCGGACCCCGCGCGGCTCAAAGTCCGGACCTCCGCTCATCACGTAAAAAGCCCAGCCGAGCGCGGCGAAAGTAACAAGTACAAGGCGCGTCATGGCGCATCCCCCAATTCAATCGTAACAACAAAAAAGGCAGCAATCATTCAATTGTTGGAATGGTAGCATAATAGAAGGGCAGAGTCGAAAATTCGGGGAAAACACCGACTTGCCTCCCCCTGTTGCAAAAAGCCCGACTTGTCCCCAGTAAAATACGCGTTGCTTGCTTTACCAAGGCGTTCTTGCGTCGTATCACATCATATATGAACGATACGATCGACGACCCCAACATGGAGGCCCCCGACCACGGGGGTGAGGTTGCAGAACCGCTGCGCCGCGCGATAGGCGAGCGTTACCTGACCTATGCGCTGTCCACAATCATGCACCGCGCCCTGCCGGACGCGCGGGACGGATTGAAGCCGGTGCACCGGCGAATCCTCTTTGCGATGAGAGAGCTGCGACTCAGCGCAACCGGAGGTTTTCGCAAATCCGCCAAGATTTCCGGCGACGTGATGGGTAATTACCACCCGCATGGCGACGCCGCGATTTACGACGCAATGGCGCGCCTGGCGCAGGACTTCAACGTGCGTTACCCGCTGGTCGACGGGCAGGGGAATTTCGGGAATATCGACGGCGACAATCCGGCGGCCTCGCGATATACCGAGGCGCGGATGACCATCGTGGCCGAGGCGCTGCTGGAAGGTCTGAACGAAGACGCCGTGGATTTCCGCGACAACTATGATGGCACGCTGACCGAACCTGTGGTGCTGCCTGCGCAGTTTCCGAATCTTTTGGCCAACGGCGCCAGCGGTATCGCCGTCGGCATGGCCACGAACATCCCGCCGCACAACATCTCGGAGCTTTGCGACGCCTGCCTGCACCTGATCAAAACACCGGACGCGCGGGACGACACGTTGCTGAACTATGTCCCCGGCCCGGATTTTCCGACCGGTGGCGTGATCGTCGAACCGCCCGAGAACATCGCGCAAGCCTATCGCACCGGGCGCGGCTCGTTCCGACTGCGCTGCAAGTTCGAGGTCGAGGATCTGGGCCGTGGCCAGTGGCAGATCGTGGTCACCGAGATTCCCTATCAGGTTCAGAAATCCAAGCTGATCGAAAAGATCGCGGAACTGATCCAGACCAAGAAAATCCCGATCCTCGCAGATGTGCGCGACGAATCCGCCGACGATATCCGTCTGATCCTTGAACCGCGTTCGAAAAACGTGGACCCCGAGGTTCTGATGGGCATGCTTTATCGCAACTCGGACCTCGAGGTGCGGTTCAGCCTGAACATGAACGTGCTGATCGATGGGGTGACGCCCAAGGTCTGTTCGATGAAGGAAGTTTTGCGAGCCTTCCTCGATCACCGGCAAGAGGTGCTGCTGCGCCGCTCGCGTCACCGCATGGCCAAGATCGACCACCGGTTGGAAGTGCTCGAAGGCTTTATCGTCGCCTTCCTGAACCTCGACCGTGTGATCGACATCATCCGTTATGACGACGACCCCAAGGCCGCGCTGATGCGCGAGGATTGGGGCATCGACCACGTTCGCGCCACCGACGAATCTGACTACGTCACGCCTAAGCCGGGCGAGGGCGAGCTGTCGGAAGTTCAGGTCGACGCCATCCTCAATATGCGCCTGCGCTCCTTGCGCCGTCTGGAAGAGATGGAGCTGGTTCGCGAACGCGACGCGCTGATGGAAGAACGCGCCAATCTCGAAGATCTGCTGGCCGACCCCGCCCTGCAATGGGCCAAGATTGCCGAGCAATTGAAAGAGACGAAAAAGACCTTTGGCAAAGATTATGAAGGCGGTGCGCGCCGCACCCGGTTTGCCGAGGCGGGGCAGGTCGAGGAAGTTCCGCTTGAGGCGATGATCGACAAGGAACCGATCACGGTCGTCTGCTCGCAGATGGGCTGGATTCGCGCCATGACCGGCCATATCGACCTGAAGCGAGAGTTGAAGTTCAAGGACGGCGACGGCCCGCGTTTCATCTTCCACGCGGAAACGACCGACCGGTTGCTGGTCTTTGCCTCGAATGGCCGATTCTATACTGTCAGCGCAGCCAACCTGCCTGGCGGGCGCGGCATGGGCGAGCCCTTGCGCCTGATGGTGGATTTGCCCAACGAGGCGCAGATCATCGACATCCTGATCCACAAGCCGGGGCGCAAGCTGCTGGTGGCCTCGGACGCGGGCAACGGCTTTATGGTGCCGGAAGATGACGTGCTGGCGCAGACGCGCAACGGCAAACAAGTGCTGAACGTCAAGGGTGATGAGACGGCCATGATCTGTAAGCCTGTGGAAGGCGATCATGTCGCTGTCGTGTCCCAAAACGGCAAATTCCTGGTCTTCCCCACGGAAGAACTGCCAGAGATGGGTCGCGGCAAGGGCGTGCGTTTGCAGAAATACAATATGGCGCGGGGCCGTCAGGGAACGCTTGAGCTGGATGGGGGCTTGTCCGACATCACGACGTTCAACTGGGAAGACGGTCTCAAATGGTCCATGGGCGGCGACAAGACCCGACATGAGGCGGATATGACGCAATGGCTGGCAAAACGCGCCAGTGTCGGGAAAAAACCGCCCTATGGCTTCCCGCGCGACTATAAGTTTTCGTGATCGCGCTGCTGCGCGGGTGAATTTCCGCCGATACGGCTTTGCACAACCCGTATCGGTGCGCTAGATCAACAAAAACAGGCCTATCGAGACGACACATGTTGCGCATTCTGACGCTGATCACCGGACTGGCCCTGATGGCCGCTTGCACACAGACACAGGTGTATGAGCCGCCTGAATCCCTCGGAGAATTCAAGCTTCGTGTGAATTATGCCTTTGCGGACAAGGCCGTTCAGGGACCTGTATCGCGGGACGCCACACCTGACGAATGGACAAAAGCGATCCAGAACGCGGTTGATATTCGTTTGGGGCGTTACGAAGGCTCACAGGATTATGACCTTGGCATCAGCCTTGAAGGTTACATGCTGGCCCCGCCGGGGATCCCTGTGATCTACAACCCCAAAAGCACTGCGATTGTGTTGGTCAACGTCTATGACGTGAAGAAAAAAGAGTTTCTGGCCAAGGGTAAGCAATTCCAGGTGCTGGAAGACACCACCGGCGGAAGTGCCCTCAAAGGATCGGGGCATGAGCGCACAAAAGAAGAACAGATGAGCGGTCTGGCCCTCAAGATAGCCGACCGGGTCGAGGAATGGCTGGCTGAAGAGCACAAGGAAAATGGCTGGTTCGACAAACGGCCGGACCTTATCCAGCCGTTGGAATCTGTCGAGGTCACGCAAAATCCGGCAGGATAAGCGCTTTTCCCTCAGGATGTGCTTGATTTTCCCCTTTGAACCAAATATCTCGCGCGCGCAGATGTAACCACGGGACCAAGGGTCCCCCAAATCGCAAAAGGGCGCCTGAGGAATGGCAAAGGAAAAGTTTGAGCGTACAAAACCGCACGTCAACATCGGCACGATTGGCCACGTTGACCACGGCAAGACCACGCTGACCGCAG